>CAWHGS010000018.1:0-8535 GCA_963828805.1 uncultured delta proteobacterium | reverse complement strand
ATGTTGTGTAAGTTATTACTAGACTAGTACGTATTGCTGTGGCTGGCCGATATGCTTTGTCCGTATTATGAGAAGATGGGGACATGAGATACAGAACGATTCTTGTTATCCCATAACCCAGAATACCCCCTGCAATCACATCAGTAGGATAATGAAGGAAGAGATAGATCCGGGTCCAACCGATGAACCCGGCAAGGGCATAAAAAACAACGCGGTATCGTGGAAACCAGTGGGCCAGAAGGGTGGCCATCATGAACGCATAAGCGGAATGGGCGCTCGGGAAACTGGGGTCAATCACCTCTCCCCGAGTTTGCGAAAGTGCTGAAGCCATTGCCAGAACCTGAAAAGGCCTTGGCCGCTGGATTAGATACTTCAGGCCGTAAACGATGCCTGCCAGGATTCCATAGAGAAGGAGAAGATGGAGAACAGCCTTTTTCCTTTTTATGATGGCACAACTGACAATGATGAAGACGAGGACCGCAAGAAAGCTCCCAAGATGAGTGATCCAGGGAATGACCTGATCAAGAAACGGTGAGGACCACCATCCCTTTCCCCACTCCATGAACCCTAATTCCCAGGCCATCTCTTCTTGAAGGACGCGGTAATGCTGGGACACGGAGACACGGCGTCTTTTTCTTCGCGACTCCCTATCTCCCTATCTGCTTTCTGTCCCCCGCGTCTCCCCATCTCCCTATCTTAGTTTCTTACAATGGTAATTTTGGAATGATATCCGTTAAGTTCTGGCTCTCGACGCAAAACGTGGCAATCCGATCGAGATCCTTGCAGGAGGAATTGAAAGCGATCGAAAAGCCGACCGTCCGGAACATCTCCAGGTCACCGACGCTATCACCGATGGCAATACTCTCTTCAGGTTTTACTCCAAACTGTTTCAAGATTGTCTTTACCCACTTGGCCTTTTGATCGTAATAAACCTGGATCCTCACCTTTCCTGTCAGAATTCCATTCTCGTGGAGGAGATCATTGGAAATGGAGTAATCAAATCGATATCTGCTCATGGACCCAGTTCGGAAAGGATAGAAAGGCCGGAGGAGACCAGAGCAAGTCTCAACCCTTTGTTCTTAAGATACTTGATCAGATCATCAACACCGGGGTGAAAGGGAACCGTCTTGGCAATCTCGATTAACTCTTCTTCCTTCATCCCTTTCCAGACCTGGGCATCCCGTTCACAAAACTCATCATAAGAGATTTCTCCAGCCAGAAATTGCTTCTGATAATTCTCCGCAAACCCGTACCATTTCCCGAGTTTCTTATGAACGTATTCCCAGACGGATCGCTCCCGGGTAAGAGTGCCATCGAGATCAAAGACCGCCAGTCTGAAGTGTGAATTTCGTCCCATCGACATTCTTTTTTATAAGAGAAAAGACCCTTCTGATTCAATCATTGACCTTCACCCTCATCCTCCCCCTCCCGAAATGAGGCTGTGTCACAATATGAAAAACCCACCCTTTGGATAGGGGGAGAGACAGTCGGGTGGAAAAGATTTAGAGCGGTAACCTTTATACTTCGGATTCAGGCGTACCAAGCATATGGATACATTTGGTATTATGCAAGCGACGATTTCCCATAATCTAAAGACCCCCCCCTCGGTTACGATACGACACAGTCTCAATGGGAGGAGGAGCGCATGGTTTCAAAGCTTCCGCAAGACTAGAAACAAAATCCCCCACACGACGATCACTCCGTATAGGCTCTCATTCATGATCCGAACAATGGCGCTTCCAACAATGATCCCGTCTGCAAAGCGGCTAACTTCCTTTGCCTGCTCGGGCGTCGAGATTCCAAAACCGACAGCCACCGGTTTTCCACTATTTTCCTTTACCCGCCTGACATCTCTCTCCAGGCTTTCGGGCAATTCCTTTCGGGTTCCGGTCACGCCGGTGACGGAGACATGGTAGATAAACCCCCGGCTCCACTGATTTACCAATTTTATCCGTTCCGGCGGGCTGGTTGGGGCTGTCAGGAAAATGGTGTCGAGATCGACGCTCCGGGCTTCCTTCACCCATGGCGCCGCCTCTTCAGGAGGCAGGTCAGGAATGATGACCCCGTCGATTCCGCTCTCTTTGCAGTGCTCGACGAAAACCTTCAAGCCAAACCGGATAACAGGGTTGAAATAGGTCATGAGGATGAGGGGAACAGAGATCCCATTCATTTTCTTGGACAGAAGAAATATTTCCTTCAGGGTAGTTCCATTTTTCAGGGCCCGCTGGGACGCAGCCTGAATGGTGGGACCATCTGCAAGGGGATCGGAAAACGGTACACCGAGCTCGATCATGTCTGCTCCGCTCTCGGTCATCTTCAAGACAAGGGCCTCGGTGACCTGGAGGTCAGGGACCCCCGCGATAACAAAGGGCATCAGGGCTGCCTGGCCCCTATCCTTCAATTGTTGGAATTTCCGGTCAATCCTGTTCATAGCTCGACTCCCATTCTACCGTTTAAGGATTGAACATCTTTATCCCCCCGTCCTGACAGATTGACAATCATGACCTGATCCCTTCCCCAAAAAGGGGCCATTTTCCTGGCATGGGCCAGCGCATGAGCGCTTTCCAGGGCCGGGAGAATACCCTCCGTTCGTGACAGGAAGTGAAAGGCGTCCAGAGCCTCCTGGTCTGTCACCGTTACATATTCAGACCTTCCGCTTTCTTTGTAATAGGCATGTTCTGGGCCCACTCCCGGATAATCTAACCCAGGAGCAATCGAATGGGTCTCCAGGATGTTGCCGAAATCATTTTGTAAGAGATAGCTCATGGCGCCATGAAGCGTCCCTATGGAACCAGCAGAGATCGAAGCCGCATGCCTGCCGGTTCCGATTCCCATGCCTCCTGCCTCGACCCCGATGAAACGGACGCTGTCTTTAAAGAAAGGATGGAAAAGACCTATGGCGTTGCTTCCCCCTCCCACGCAGGCCACCAGGTAATCAGGAAGACGGCCCTCTTTTTCTAAGATCTGTTTCTTGGCCTCTCTTCCGATCACCGATTGGAAGTCCCGGACCATCATGGGATAGGGGTGAGGTCCGACGACAGATCCAATGAGATAGTGAGTATCCCGAACATGAGTCACCCAGTCTCGAATGGCCTCGTTGATGGCATCCTTCAAGGTCTTGCTTCCCGAGGAAACAGGGATGATTTCAGTGCCGAGCAACTTCATCCTGAATACATTTAATGATTGCCTTTGAATGTCTTCTTCTCCCATATAGACCGCGCATTCCAGTCCTAGAAGGGCGGCCGCCGTGGCAGTAGCCACTCCATGCTGACCCGCTCCTGTCTCGGCAATGATCCTCTTCTTGCCCATCCTTCTGGCCAAAAATGCCTGGCCGAGCGCATTGTTGATCTTATGGGCACCGGTATGGGTCAGATCTTCCCGCTTGAGATAGATCTTCGCCCCCCTCAACTCCTCCGTCAATCTCTTTGCGAAGTAAAGGGGGGTTGGCCTTCCGGCATAATCTCTCAAATGGGACCGCAGCTCCTTCTGAAAAAGGATATCCTTTTTTGAAGAAAAGTACGCCTCCTCCAATTCCTTGAGCGGAGTCATGAGTGTCTCAGGAACGTACTTTCCCCCGAAAATTCCGAAATGGCCTCGCTTGTCAGGTAAAGATTTCTGCATGTCATTTGCCTCCCCATGCTGTCATTTCTCAGGGAGATCCTGAAACAAGTTCAGGATGACACCCTTTGAAAGGATTCAAATCCCCTTGATGAGATTCTTTTTTCCTTTCTGTTTCACGGATGATCCCAATGATCTTTCTTATTTTGTCGGGGTCTTTCTTTCCAGGTGAGATCTCGACCCCACTGTTGATGTCCACGGCCTGAGGTCTGACCGTCTCTATGGCAGCTCTGATATTATCGGCATTTAAGCCTCCGGAAAGGATGAGGGGATACCTCTCCTTGACCTTGATGGCTAGCCTCCAGTCCGAGGTTTTCCCTGTCCCTCCATAGCGCCCTTGTTCATAGGCATCCACCAGGACAGCGCCAACGGGATAATCTCCTAATCTCAGGATCTCCGCCTCTGTTCGAGGCGAAATTGCCTTAATCAAAGAAAAGCCTGAAAGCTGACCGCAGTATTGAGGCGATTCATCCCCATGGAGTTGAATCAGGCTGAGATTACAAAATCTGGCGATCTCCTTCACCTCCCGTATCTCCTGATTGACAAAGACCCCCACTCGAATCACCTCGCAGGGAAGTTCTCGAATCATCTCTCTTGCCTTCTCCGGGGAAACGTATCGTTTGCTTTTCGGATAAAATATGAATCCGAGGGCATCCGCCCCATATTCGACGGCACTACGAGCGTCGCCGATATTGGTGATGCCGCAGATTTTGATTCCTATCATTCCCTTTCCCCTTCTTCCTGGCTGCCGGCCGACGCCAATTCTTTTATTTTCCCTCCGATATCACTACTCTTCATGATGGAGGTTCCCACAAGGACAGCCTGAATTCCACTCTTCCTTAGCCATCGGATATCCTCCGGATGGGAAATGCCGCTTTCACTGATGATGATGCACTGCTTCGGCACCCGGGGTGCCAGATCGAGCGTGGTCTGGAGATCGACTTCAAAGGTATCGAGGTTCCGGTTGTTGATCCCGATGATCTCCGCACCGCAATCGACGGCCTTTTCAAGATCATGAGGGTCGTGGACCTCGGTCAATGGGGCCAACCCTGATTCCACTGAAAGGGTGAGTAATTCCTTAAGCTGCCCCTTTGATAAGATCCGGGCGATCAGAAGGATTGCGTCCGCCCCATACAGAAACGATTCCCTTACCTGAATCGCATCGATGATGAAATCCTTGCGCAGTATCGGCAGAGAAACGGTCCTCTTGAGACGCGGGAGTTCCTCAAGGCTTCCCGCCAAAAAACCGGTTATCCGTAAGAAGGGAGATCGCACCTGCCCCGGCATCTTCATAGATACGACCGATGGCGCAGGGATCCACCTTTTCATGGATCACACCGGCTGAAGGGGAAGCGAACTTGATCTCGGCAATCAGACGAATCTTGCCTGGTGTGGCGACGGCTGCCTTAAAATCGCGGGGTGGAGGCAGATCATCATCACTCCTCTCAGGCAATCCTCTTTTTCTCAGATCATCGACCTCATTCCGTTTGTGGTCCAGTATCTCCTTCAATCGATTGTGCATGGGAATCCCCTTATAGTTCTTTGCGGACATACGGTCGGCATTGCTGCGTAAAGGCAATGAGTTGCTGGAGTTTCTCTTTGGCCTGGCCAGAATCGATGGACGCTTTTGCCCGCTCGATCCCGTCTTTAAAAGAGCTGTCGAGACCCGTGGCTATGAAGGCGGCTGCTGCATTAAGGAGGACGATATCCCTCTTTGGGCTTTTGTGACCATCCAGGATCTCACGGATGATCCGGGCATTCTCAGGGGCATTTCCTCCCTTGATGTCTTCCGGGACTGCCCTCTTTAACCCAACCTCTTCAGGTGTCAGGTCAAAGGTCTTTATTTCGCCGTTCTTCAAATGAGTTATTCGGGTGGAACCGCAGATGCTGATCTCGTCCAAGGTCCCTTCCCCGCAAACCACAAAGGCCTCCCTCGTCCCAAGCCTTTTGAGAACATGGGCGATCTTCTCCGTCAGGGCGGGGTCATAAACCCCGATCACCTGGGCAGAGGCCTCTGCCGGGTTCGTCAGCGGACCCAGGAGGTTAAAGATGGTCCGGATCCCTATCTCCTGCCGCGGACCTGCAGCATATCTCATGGCCCCGTGGAAAATGGGGGCATAGAGAAACCCGATTCCTATTTCCTTGATGCATCTTTCCACTTCAGAGCTTGAAATCTCCAGCTTCACCCCGAGACTCTCGATCACATCTGCACTTCCACACAGGCTGGAAACAGCCCGATTGCCATGCTTGGCCACATTGACTCCGGCTCCTGCGGCCACGAATGCGCAGGCTGTGGAGACATTAAAGGTGTTCGTGCCGTCTCCTCCCGTGCCACAGGTATCGAGAATCGTTTCTTCTTCTACATTAATCTCGTCCCGATCCAGATTCACCAGGTGGTTATTCAGATTAATCTTGATGCCCTTCTGCCGCATGGCCCTGGCAGCGCCCGTAATCTCATCCACGGTCTCGCCCTTCAGTCGAAGGGCAGTCGCAAAGGCGCCGATCTGGGCAGGGGTGGTTGCCCCGGACATGATCTCATCCATGGTGATTTCCATCTCACCCTCTGTCAGGTGATCACCCCGAACTACTTTTCCAATCGCTTCTTTAATCATGATTTCGTTCCTCCTTTTGCAGATCTTTTTTTATTGATGCTTTAACCTCTCTCTTGATAAACGGATGAAGTTCCGGATGAGAAGGTCTCCGGAGACCGTCAGAATCGACTCCGGATGAAACTGGACTCCTTCCACCTGATGGCCCGGGTGTCTCACCCCCATAATCTCGCCTTCCTCTGTCCACGCGCTTATCTCGAGGCATTCCGGAAATGTCTCCCTGTCGACGATGAGAGAATGGTATCGTGTTGCCTCAAAGGGGTTGGACAGGCCGCTGTAAATGGATTGACCATCATGAAAGATAGGGGACGTTTTGCCATGCATGATCCGCTTGGCCCTCACCACCTCGCCGCCAAAGGCGTATCCAATGGCCTGGTGCCCCAGACAGACCCCCATGATGGGAACGGTCTTGAAAAAATGTCTGATCACCTCTACCGAGATTCCCGCCTCCTTGGGCGAACAGGGACCCGGAGAGACGAAGATAGCCGTAGGTTCCAACCGTCTGATGTCTTCGAGACAAAGGGCATCATTTCGCTCGACGATCACTTCCTCCCCAAGCGCTCTGATAGAGTGGACAAGATTGTATGTAAACGAGTCATAGTTGTCGATCATGAGAATCATCGTAGTCCCTCCTCCGCAAGTCGAATGGCGCTAAAAATGGCCTGGGCCTTGTTCAGGGTCTCTTCGTATTCTTTTTCCGGCTCAGAATCGGCAACAATTCCGGCACCCACCTGGACGTAAGCCTTTCCATCTTTGATCAGTATCGATCGAATCGTGATGCAGGTATCGAGATTTCCAGTGAAGCTGAAGTAACCGACGGCTCCGGCATAAGGTCCGCGCCGAATAGGCTCAAGTTCTTCGATGATCTCCATGGCCCGAACCTTGGGGGCCCCGGAAACGGTCCCTGCAGGAAAGGTGGCCCGGAAGAGATCAAAGGCATTCTTTTCGGGCGCCAGAGACGCCTCGATATTCGAAACGATATGCATGACATGGGAATAACGTTCGATCTTCATCAACTCTGTCACCTTGACCGAACCGGTTTCGGCAACCCGACTCAGATCATTTCGTCCAAGATCAACGAGCATGATGTGCTCCGCTTTCTCCTTCTCGTCTGCCAGAAGGTCCCTCTCCATGGCCAGGTCTTCCTCCGGGGTTCTTCCTCGCCTGCGAGTCCCGGCGAGGGGCCGGAGTTCCGTCTTCCCTTCTTCCAGTCGCACCATCACCTCCGGGGACGCCCCAAGAAGGACGACGTCATCCATCTTTAAGTAGAAGAGGTAGGGTGAAGGATTGACACTTCGCAGGGCACGATAAACATCGAAAGGCTCGCAATGAAGATCGGATGAAAACCGCTGGGAGAGGACGACCTGGATCGCATCGCCTGCCTGAATATACTGCTTTGTCCTCTCGACCAATTCCAAGAAATTCCTTTTTACTCATGTTTGAATGGCGGGGAGAAGAAGAGAGAGGCTTCGAACCGGAAGGAGAAGGGGGCATTGCTTTGCAGCCTGGCTACGACCCTCCTGATCTTATCTTCGGCTTCCCGATAGACCTCTTCCAAAGGGCGATCATCGTCTAAGAATACATTCGAGAAGACCTTGACCTTATGCTTCACATTGTCGAAGACCAGCAGGGTATCGGTGATCATGTAACAGGAGTCAAAGAGGTCGAGATCGAGGGAATGGAGATCAGGAAGCCTCTCAAAAGATCGAACCAGGTCATAATTCGCATAGCCAACGGCTCCTCCGGTGAATCTGGGCAGGGAATCGTAGGTCACGGGCCTGTAGTTGGAAAGGAAATCTTCGAGGATGTTCAGAGGGTCCCGCGCCTTTTCTGCTCGAAAGACTTCGCCGTCTTTGAGAATTTCAACGGCGTCCCCTTTGCTTCGAAAAATGTAGGAAGGGTTTGACCCGAGGAAGCTGTAACGCCCCCATTTCTCTCCTCCCTCCGCGCTTTCAAGTAAAAATGAAAAACGGCCCTCCTCGATTTTCCGGAAGACGGAAATCGGGGTCTCCCAGTCAAAATGGACTTCTTCAAAGACAGGGATGAGGTTACCCTGTGCAGCCAGCCTCTTGAAATCTTCTAGGGATGGAATTGCCATGTTTGATCCTCCTTCGCTTTTGAAGCCAATTAAAACGAAAAAGGCTATGGATTTAACCATAGCCTTTCTTGAAATCAGTCCGCCTATGAAGAGGCAGAAACAAAAAAGGCCATGGGAGACTCGGAAGCCGCCCATGGCCTTAACTTTCAATTCAAATGGTTATAGTAGCACGGGGCAAGCCTCCCTCTCTATGTTTGTCCAGCGCCACCA
>CAWHGS010000017.1:0-54743 GCA_963828805.1 uncultured delta proteobacterium | reverse complement strand
GGAGGACACAGCCATGTCGAAGCCGAAGTTTGAGAGGAAGAAGCCGCACGTGAATGTGGGGACGATTGGGCATGTGGATCATGGGAAGACGACGTTGACGTCGGCGATCACGCGGGTACTGGCGACGAAGGGATATGCGAGCTATATGGCGTTTGATCAGATCGACAAGGCGCCGGAGGAGAAGGAGCGGGGGCTAACGATTGCGATTGCGCATGTGGAGTATGAGACGGACAAGCGGCATTATGCGCACATTGATTGTCCGGGACATGCGGACTATATCAAGAACATGATCACGGGAGCGGCGCAGATGGACGGGACGATCCTGGTGGTGTCGGCGGCGGATGGACCGATGCCACAGACGCGGGAGCACGTGTTGTTGGCGAAGCAGGTGCGGGTTCCGTACATTGTGGTTTATTTGAACAAGGTGGACATGGTGGATGATCCGGAGTTGCTGGATTTGGTGGAGTTGGAGGTGCGGGAGTTATTGAGCGGGTATGATTTTCCCGGGGATGATGCGCCGGTAGTGCGGGGGAGTGCGCTGAAGGCGTTGGAGTGCGGATGCGGGAAGCGGGAGTGTCAGTGGTGCAGTTCGATTTGGGCGTTGATGGATGCGGTGGACACGTCGATCCCGGAGCCGGTGCGGGATATAGACAAGCCGTTTTTGTTGCCGATCGAGGATGTTTTTTCGATCAGTGGGCGAGGGACGGTGGTGACGGGACGAGTGGAGCGAGGGATCGTCAAGGTGGGGGATGAGGTGGAGATCGTCGGGATCCGGGATACGGTGAAGACGGTGTGCACGGGTGTGGAGATGTTTCGGAAGATACTGGATCAGGGGCAGGCCGGGGATAATGTAGGGATTTTGTTGCGGGGGACGAAGCGGGAGGATGTGGAGCGAGGACAGGTGGTGTCGAAGGTGGGAGCGATCACGCCGCACCGGAAGTTTAAGGCGGAGGCGTATGTGTTGACGAAGGAGGAGGGGGGGCGTCATACGCCGTTTTTCAACGGGTATCGGCCTCAGTTTTATTTTCGGACGACGGACGTGACGGGAGTGGCGACGTTGCCGGATGGGGTGGAGATGGTGATGCCTGGGGACAATGTGCAGTTGACGGTGGAGTTGATCACGCCGATCGCGATGGAGAAGGAGTTGCGGTTTGCGATCCGGGAGGGGGGCCGGACGGTGGGAGCCGGGGTCATCAGTGAGGTGATTGAATAGGAAGGGGTAAAAAATGACCACGCAGAAGATCAGAGTTTGCTTGAAATCTTACGATCACCGGCTTCTGGATAAGTCGGTGATGGAAATTGTTGATACGGTTCGACGCACGGGTGCGAGTTTGGCAGGCCCCATTCCACTTCCCACGAGGATCAATAAGTTCTGTGTCCTGAGGTCTCCTCACGTGGACAAGAAATCGAGGGAGCAATTCGAGATTCGGACCCACAAGCGTCTTCTCGATATCCTGGAGCCGACTCAACAAACGGTTGATGCTCTGATGAAGCTGGATCTGGCGGCCGGGATCGATGTCGAGATCAAACTGAAGGGGGATGAGAAGCAATGAAACAGAGGCTGGGAATCATCGGAAGAAAATTAGGGATGACCCAACTCTTTCTTGAAGATGGTTCGGTCATACCGGTGACGGTTGTTGAGGCCGGTCCCTGCAAGGTGATTCAGAAAAAGACGAAGGAAAAAGATGGTTACACTGCCCTTCAGCTCGGCTTCCTACCCAAGGACGGCAAGCGGGTGAACAAACCTCTCTCCGGGCATTTCAAGAAGGCAGGAGTGGACCCCTGCTACACCCTAAGAGAATTCCCGGTGGATAATGTTGAGGAATACGAATTGGGTCAGGAAGTGACTCTGAACATCTTTCAGCCCGGAGAATTCGTGGATGTGGTTGGTATCAGCAAGGGAAGAGGGTTTGCCGGCGTCATTAAACGCCATAAATTTCATGGGTTTAATGCTTCCCGAGGAACCCACGAGTATTTCCGTCACGGAGGGTCGGTGGGGGCCAATTCGTATCCTGCCCATGTCTTTAAGGATATGAAGATGCCGGGCCACCATGGAAACCACAGGATCACGGTTCAGAATATCCGGGTGATGGATGTCAAAGAGGATCAAAACCTCATCCTGCTCAGGGGAGGGATCCCTGGGGCTCCGAAGGGATGGGTGCTCATTCAAAGCGCGATCAAGAAGGAGTCTGCCTCCACAACGGCATAGAGAGAGTAACGCCATGGCCACTTTAGCTGTTTATGACATTGGAAATCAAAAAATAAGTGATATGGAGCTCGATGATCGGGTTTTTGACGCGAAGGTCAACCCGACCCTGCTCTATGATGTCGTCCGGAAGAGCTTGTCAGCCCGGCGGATAGGGACTGCCGCAACCAAAAACAGGACTCTTGTCCGTGGGGGTGGGGCGAAACCCTGGAAGCAAAAAGGAACCGGCCGGGCTCGCGCAGGGTCGAGGCGGTCTCCACTGTGGAGAGGGGGCGGGACGATCTTCGGCCCCATGCCAAGAGACTATATCCTTTCCCTTCCGGAAAAAATGAGACGGGCAGCCCTTCGAGCCGCCCTCACGATGAAGCACAAAGAAGGGAAATTGATTCTTCTCGACGATTTCCCCCTCGAGGGATTCAAAACGCGACAGGTCCTTGAGGTGTTGAAACGGTTTCAGGTCGAGGATGTTCTGATCGTTACGGAAGAAAAGAGAGCCTTTCTGGAACGATCTGCCGCAGAACCTTCCAAACGTGAAGATTCTCCGCCAGGAAGGATTAAATGTCTATGATATTCTGAACCACGAATACCTGATTCTACTTCGTCAAGCCGCTGCGCGGCTACAAGGGGTGCTCTTATGAAAGATGCACAGAGAGTCATTCGAAAACCTTTGGTCACTGAAAAAAGCACCCAGCAGAAAGAGACGACCAATCAATATGCCTTCGAAGTTGACCGTAAGGCAAACAAGGTAGAGATCGAATCAGCCATTGAACGTCTTTTTAAGGTGAAGGTGGTCGGAATACGGACCTCCAACGTCTTAGGTAAGATGAAACGGATGGGCAGGAAGTATGGGAAGAGGCCCGACTGGAAAAAGGCGATCATCACCCTGAAGGAAGGGGACCGGATCGATTTCTTTGAAGGCGCATAAGTAAAGGTGACCCGTGAAGGGTGAGTCGTGAATGGCTACTGAACCATTCACCCATCACAAAACACGAATCACGAATCACGGATACGGAGATTAAAAATGGCACTCAAAAAGTTTAGGCCAACCTCCCCAGGAAAACGATTTCAGACGGTTTCCACGTTTGAAGAGATCTCCAAGGTGAAGCCGGAGAGGAGTCTCCTCCAACCCCAGAAGAGGTCCGGAGGGAGAAACTGTTATGGAAGGATCACGGCTTGGCATCGAGGCGGGGGTCACAAACAAATGTATCGCCTGATCGACTTCAAACGGGATAAGAGAGAGATTCCGGCCAAGGTCTCCTCGATTGAATACGATCCGAACCGATCGGCAAGGATCGCCCTGCTCCATTATCATGACGGAGAGAAGCGCTATATCCTGGCTCCGGAGCAGTTGAAGGTGGGGGATCAGATCATCTCAGGTCCCGCCGCAGATATCAAACCTGGAAACGCCCTTCCTCTCCGGAATATTCCAACGGGTACGTTGATCCATAACATCGAGCTTAAAATAGGAAAGGGAGGGCAGATCGTCCGCAGCGCCGGAGGCTCCGGACAGTTGATGGCAAAAGAAGGGAAATATGCCCAGATCAAACTCCCCTCCGGCGAGGTCCGAATGGTCTTGCAGGACTGCTATGCCACCATCGGTCAGGTGAGCAACATTGAGCATGAAAATGTCTCTTTGGGGAAGGCTGGGCGGCAGCGGTATCTTGGATGGAAACCCGTGGTTCGGGGAGTGGCCATGAATCCCATCGATCATCCCTTGGGCGGCGGCGAGGGGAAGAGTTCTGGAGGCAGACATCCCTGTACCCCATGGGGCATACCGGAAAAGAAGACGCGCAAAAATAAGAGAACGGATAAATATATTCTGAAGAGGAGAGATTGATGGCCCGCTCAATAAAAAAGGGACCTTTTGTAGACCTTCATTTGGTGAAAAAGGTGGAAGAGGCCCGGAGGTCAAGAGAGGGAAAGGTGATTAAAACCTGGTCCAGACGCTCCACGATCATTCCGGAGATGGTGGGATTGACCTTTGCGGTCCACAATGGCAAAAAGTTCATTCCGGTCTTCATCACGGAGGAGATGGTAGGGCACAAGCTGGGAGAGTTCTCTCCTACCCGGACCTTCCATGGCCATTCCGGAGACCGAAAGACAAAAGTAAAGGGGAAGGCGACCCCCTGAAACTGAGGCAGAGATGGAAGTGAAGGCAAAACTAAAATTTACGCGAATAGCACCGAGGAAGGCAATGCTGGTTGCCGATCTGATTCGAGGCAAAAAATCAGAAGAGGCTCTGAACCTCCTGACCTTTACACCCAAGGCAGCGGCAAGGATCATCATCAAGCTACTGAAATCGGCCATTGCGAATGCAACTCAAAAGAAGATCGATGTCGACCGCCTCTTTGTGAAAACGGTGACGGTGGACCAAGGGCCAACGATGAAGCGCTTTATGCCTAGAGCCCAAGGCCGGGCGACCACGATCCGAAAGAGAACGAGCCATATCACCATCGTCTTGGACGAACGATAAGGGAGGAGAAACCTTGGGACAGAAAGTGCATCCAATTGGTTTTCGATTGGGGTTTATTAAGACTTGGGATTCCCGATGGTACGCCGAGAAGGATTATCCACAACTCCTCGTCGAAGACATTCGGATTCGGGCCTATCTCAAGAAGAAGCTCTATCACGCCGGCGTTTCGAAGATCGAGATTGAGCGGGCTGCCAGCAAGGCCAAGAAGGCAAAGGTGACGATCTATACGGCTCGTCCCGGCATTATCATCGGTAAAAAAGGCGCCGAGGTTGAGAACCTGAAAAGGGAACTCCAGAAGATGACCCAGAAAGAGATCTTCATCAATATTCAGGAGGTGAAGCGAGCCGAAATGGATGCCCAGCTGGTTGCTGAGAACGTGGGTCTCCAGCTGGAACGCCGCGTTGGGTTTCGAAGGGCCATGAAGAAAGCCGTCAACTCTGCCCTCAAACTGGGGGCCAAAGGGATCAAGATCTCCTGCTCGGGAAGGCTTGGAGGGGCCGAGATGGCCCGCCGGGAATGGTACCGGGAAGGTCGTGTGCCTCTTCATACCCTGCGTGCCAATATCGATTTTGGCCTGGCCGAAGCGAAAACAACCTATGGAATCATCGGGGTGAAGGTCTGGATTTTTAAGGGTGAGGTTTTCCCGACGAAGGAAGGGGAAGATCTCGCTGCCTGATCGCTTCAATGAATGATAGAATTGTGTATTCATAAATCAAGACGTTGAACATTTGTAAAATTTATCCTTGCAGACATCATAAAAGATAGAACGAGTAGGACTTAGGAAAGAGGCACAGAATCATGTTAATGCCGAAAAAGACAAAGTATCGGAAGCAGATGAAAGGGAGAATGACGGGTCGGGCCTCACGTGGCAATACGATCAATTTTGGAGACTTTGGGCTCCAGGCCACCTCCTGCGGGTGGGTGACCACGCGACAGATCGAGGCGGCACGAGTCGCCATGACCCGATTCATCAAGCGGACCGGCAGAATCTGGATCCGCATCTTCCCGGACAAGCCGATTACTAAGAAGCCTGCAGAGACCCGTATGGGAAAGGGAAAGGGACCTCCAGAGGACTGGGTGGCTGTCGTTCGGCCCGGGCTCATCCTTTATGAAATGGAGGGGATTTCAGAAGACAGCGCGAAGGAAGCCTTTCGTCTGGCCTCTCATAAGTTGTCCGTCCCAACGAAGTTTGTCTCGAGGGAGGACCATCCATGAAAGCAAAAGCGAAGGATCTTCGTCTGCTCAATGAAGGCGAACTGCTGGAAAAGGAGAAAGAACTCGGGGAGGAGTTGTTCAATCTCCGGTTTCAACAGGCCACCGGCCAATTGGAGAATGTCATGCGGGTCCCTCAGGTTAAGCGGGACATCGCAAGATTGAAAACGATCCTTCGGGAGAAGGGTCTCGGTAAAGGGAAATGAAGCCTATGGGAGAAAGAGGGAAACAAAAGACGTTAACGGGTGTGGTTTCCAGCGATAAGATGGATAAGACCATTGTCGTGATGGTCAACCGCCTGGTCCTTCATCCAGTCTACAAGAAATATATCCGGAAGAGAACCAAGGTGAAAGCCCATGATGAAAAGAAAGAGTGTCATGTGGGCGACAAGGTTCTGCTGATTGAAACCCGACCGCTCAGCAAAGAGAAACGTTGGCGTGTCAAGGAAATCCTGGAACGGGCTGCTTAGTCCGAAGGTGGAAGACGGAGCGTGGAAGGGAGACGAGAAAGCGACCTGCACCCCTTCACCTTCCGCTTGCGAGTCAGAGGAGCATAGGAGTCTCGAATGATCCAGATGCGTACGATTCTTGAAGTGGCTGATAATTCTGGAGCAAAAAAAGTGGGATGCATCAAAGTCCTCGGGGGCACCCGACGGAAATACGCCTCCCTCGGGGACATCATCGTCGTTTCCGTCAAGGACGCCCTGCCCAATTCGAAGATTCGAAAAGGGGATGTGGTCCGGGCGGTGATCGTCCGAACGAGGAAAGAGGTGGCGCGTTCCGATGGCTCCTATATCAAGTTCGATGATAACTCTGCAGTTCTCATCAATCCCCAGGGGGAACCGATTGGGACCCGAATTTTTGGTCCTGTGGCGAGGGAACTACGGGCCAAACGATTCATGAAGATCGTCTCCTTGGCACCGGAGGTCCTCTGAGAAGGAAGGCGTTGAAGATGATTGCTTCGAAAATGCATGTCAAAAAAAATGATTTGGTCATGGTCGTGAACGGCAAAGAGAAGGGCAAGAGCGGCCGGATCTTGAAGGTTCTGCCGGAGAAGGAGAAAGTGATCATTGAGAAGATCAATTTCGTCAAGCGGCATGCCCGTCCCCATGGCAAGCAGAGGCAAGGAGGGATCCTTGAAAAGGAGGCCCCGCTCCATATCTCAAATGTGATGCTCCTCTGCGAAAAATGCAACAAGCCCGTTCGCATCGGACATCGGATGGTGGAGGGGAGCAAGAAGGCCCGGTACTGCCGAAAATGCGGAGAAATTTTTGATAAATAGGTGATGGTATGGCCAAATTCAAAGAACACTATCAGCAGAACGTTATTCCCGCCCTTATGAAGCGGTTTAATTACCGGAATGTCATGGAGGTTCCCCGCCTGGAGAAGATTGTCGTCAACATGGGATTGGGAGAGGCCATTCAAAATATCAAGATCCTCGATTCCGCCGCTCAAGAGATGAGCGGCATTACAGGCCAGAAACCGGTCATCACCAAGGCCAAGAAATCGATTGCCCAGTTCAAGCTGAGAAAGGGGCTTCCGATCGGCTGTATGGTCACGCTTCGGAAAGAGAGAATGTATGAATTCTTCAACCGGCTTGTCAACACAGCCCTTCCGAGAGTGAGGGATTTTAAGGGGATTTCCGGAAAGTCTTTTGACGGAAGAGGGAACTATGCGCTTGGAATTCGAGAACAGTTGATCTTTCCCGAAATCCATTATGACAAGATCGATAAGATCAAGGGGATGAACATCGTCATTGTAACCACGGCCAAGACCGATGAGGAAGGGAAAGAATTGCTCCGGTTGCTTGGAATGCCCTTCAGGAACTAAATTCGCTGAAGGCGAGAGGCGGAAGGGGTGAGGCAAAAGATGTGGCCTAAAACCTCTTTCCTCCACCCTCCAGCAGTCATTTTGGGAGGAAGACATTGGCAAAGCTATCGTTGATGATTAAGGCAAAACGGCCACAGAAGTTTAAGGTGCGTCAGTATCACCGTTGTCCTCTCTGTGGGAGACCGAGAGCGTATTATCGTAAGTTTGATATGTGCCGCCTCTGCCTGAGAAAATATGCCTCCCGGGGCGAGATCCCTGGGATGATCAAATCCAGTTGGTGATAGAATACGGGGGTTTGTATGTCCATGACCGATCCATTGGCCGATATGTTCACCCGAATTCGGAACGGATCTAAAGCGAAATTCGAAAAGGTGGACGTTCCTTCTTCTCAACTCAAGCGGGAGGTCGCCAAGATTTTGAAAGAGGAAGGATTTATCAAGAGCTTTAAAGTGATCACGGATGATCTGAAGCACGAAGTGATCCGGGTTTTTCTCAAATATGATGAGAACCGGAAAGGGATCATCCATATCCGGAGGGTCAGTAAACCGGGGCGGAGGATCTATACAAAGACCGATCGAATCCCCTCCGTTATGGGTGGATTAGGCCTCTCCATCCTCTCGACCCCCAAAGGCGTTCTCACGGATAAATCCGCCCGGAAGGCCCACGTGGGTGGGGAAATCTTATGCACCATCTGGTGAAACGGTTAGGAAGGTAACCTATGTCTCGAATTGGAAGAATGCCCATTGTTGTCCCCAAAGAGGTGAAGATTTCTTGTGATGCTTCAAAGGTGGAGGTGACCGGGCCCAAAGGCCATCTTCTCCATCTTCTTCCGCAGGGCATCACGGTCTCCATGGATGAGAGTAAACTTCTTGTTCAACGTCCGAATGATCAGCGGACCTCACGGTCTCTCCAGGGACTCACGCGCAGCCTGATTGCCAATATGGTGACAGGCGTGACCCAGGGCTTTGAAAAGAAACTGGAGATCGTCGGGGTCGGCTTTCGGGCCGATGTGGAAGGAAAGGCGCTCAAACTGAGTCTGGGATTCTCCCATCCCGTTTCCTTTCCCCTCCCGGAAGGCATTCGTGCAGAGATTGAGAAACAGACCCTGATTACCCTCAAGGGAGTCGATCGGCAACAGGTCGGTACCGTGGCCGCAAAACTTCGATCGATCAAACCCCCTGAACCATACAAGGGGAAAGGCATCCGTTATTCTGGAGAGCGGATTCGTAAGAAAGTAGGAAAGACCAAAGCCTAGGAAGCCCGCCAGGACTGCTATCGAGCAGGGCACAGGCAGACGCAGGCAGGGAGGAAAAGCTTTGAAGAGCCTTAAAGAATCAAGTCGATTGAAAAGGAAGAAGAGGGTGAGGAGCCGCATCCAGGGAACCCTTGAACGGCCCCGTCTGAATGTCTTTCGAAGCGTGAAACATCTCTATGTTCAAGCGATTGCCGACACCGAAGGAAAGACCGTGGCAAGCGCCTCCACATTGAGCCCGGAGCTTCGAGGAAAGCTGAAGTCTCCCGGGAATGTGAATGCGGCGAAGGAAGTCGGAGAACTGATTGCTCAAAAATGTCTCGAGAAGGGGATCCAGAAAGTGGTTTTTGACCGCAACGGGTACCTCTATCATGGACGAATCAAAGCGCTGGCAGAGGCTGCGAGAGCCAAGGGACTCATTTTTTAATCATCCGGATTGTGACCCAGGAGGGATGGACATTGCCAAAGATTGACCCAAGTACATTAGAATTAACCGACAAAGTGGTTCATATCAACCGAGTGGCCAAGGTGGTCAAGGGAGGCAGGCGATTCAGCTTTAGCGCCCTGGTGGTTGTGGGAGACGGAAAAGGCCACGTGGGGAGCGGGTTGGGGAAGGCCAATGAGGTTCCCGAGGCCATCCGCAAAGGGATCGAGCATGCCAAACGGAATCTGATCAAGGTTCCAATCATCAATAAGACGATCCCCTTTGAGGTGGTGGGAAAATTCGGGGCAGGAAGGGTGCTGCTCAAACCCGCCTCCGATGGAACAGGCGTGATTGCCGGATCTGCGGTCAGAGCCATTGCGGAGTCCGCAGGAATTGAGAACATTCTGACTAAATCGCTCGGATCGACCAATCCCCATAACCTCACGAAGGCGACCCTGCAGGCCTTCAGCCAATTAAGGGTTCCTGAAGAGGTGATGGAGAAACGGCAACAAAAGGGAGAAGAAAGCTAAGGGATCTGTTATGGAGAAAATGATTCGAGTTCGATGGAAAAAGAGTGCCATTGGACAGCCGTCCTACCAAAAAGAGACCATCAAAGGCCTTGGATTCAGACGACTGCGTCAAATCCTCGCGTTGCCGGATCGTCCCGAGATTCGAGGGATGATCAAGCGTGTGGGCCATCTGGTGGAAGTGATCGAATAATCGAGAGGGAACCGGGATGAAACTCGAAGAACTGAAACCGCCAGCGGGGGCGAGGAAGAAGAGAAAACGGGTGGGGAGAGGGATCGGCTCCGGCCACGGCAAAACGGCCTGCAAGGGGGCCAAGGGACAGAAGGCCCGTTCAGGAGGGGGGATCAAGGCCGGTTTTGAAGGTGGACAGATGCCCATTCAACGACGCCTTCCCAAGAGGGGGTTTCGTTCTCCTTTTAAGAAGCGATTCGCCATCGTCCACGTCAAGGACCTCAATCGTTTCCCGAAGGATACCGTCGTGGAACCTGACCTGTTGTTCCAGTCCGGTCTCATCCGGAAAAGGGGAGAGGCTGTCAAGCTTCTTTCCGACGGGGAACTCCAGCATCCGTTGACGATTCGCGTTCATCAAGCCAGCAAGGCCGCCCTTCAAAAGGTGGAGGCTGTTTCCGGGAGGGTGGAGGTTATCGGTTCATGATTTCAGGGGCTCAAAATATCTTTAAGATACCCGAGCTGAAGAGAAGGATCCTTTGGAGCTTTGCTCTTCTGGCTGCCTATCGAATCGGAGTTCACATCCCGACCCCCGGGATCAACGGCGATGCGCTCGCTTCCTTCTTTGCCCAAGCGAAGGGAACTCTTTTCAGCCTCATCGATATGTTTTCCGGAGGGGCCCTCGAGAGGCTTTCGGTTTTTGCCTTGGGTATCATGCCCTACATTAGCGCCTCCATCATCCTTCAGCTGTTAACGGTGGTGGTTCCCTATCTCGATCGCCTGCAGAAGGAAGGGGAGATCGGTCGGAAAAAGATCGTGCAATACACCCGTTATGGCACCGTGGTGCTCAGCATGATCCAAGGGTTTGGAATTGCGGTCGGACTGGAGAACATGAGAGGGGCGGCAGGAGAGATGATTGTCATGGTTCCGGGATGGTCCTTCCGGCTTCTGACCGTCATTACCCTCACGGCCGGTACAGCCTTCATCATGTGGCTGGGGGAGCAGATTACCGAGCGGGGGATTGGAAACGGGATTTCCCTGATCATCTTTGCAGGCATTGTGGCCCGAATGCCGAATGCCGTTGCCAGCACCTTTGAGCTTGTCCGAGTCGGGCAGCTCAGCATCATCACGGTCCTTATGCTGGTGGCCCTGATGGTCTTGGTGGTAGCGGTCATTATCTTCTTCGAAACGGGTCAGCGGAGGCTCCCTGTCCAGTATGCCAAACGCATTGTGGGAAGAAGGGTCTTAGGGGGGCAGAGTACCCACCTTCCCCTCAAATTGAACACCTCGGGCGTTATCCCCCCGATCTTTGCCTCGTCGATCCTGATGTTTCCCCTGACGATCGCCAATTTCGTGCCTAAACCCTGGCTGGAAGCCAATCCCTGGGTTCAGTCTCTTCTGGATAGCTTAGGTCCGGGGGCGCTTCTCTACAATCTTCTTTATGTTGGGTTTATCATCTTCTTCTGCTATTTCTACACGGCGGTGACCTTCAACCCCGTTGACGTTGCCGAGAATATGAAGAAATTTGGAGGTTACATTCCGGGTATCCGACCCGGGCAAAAGACGGCGGAATACATCGATAAAGTGCTCACTCGAATTACCCTGGGGGGGGCCATCTATGTCTCGGTCATCTGCGTCCTGCCCACCATTCTCATCGGAAAATTTAATGTGCCCTTCTATTTTGGAGGGACAGCGCTTTTGATTGTGGTCGGAGTGGCCTTGGATACGGTTCAACAGATTGAAGCCCATATGCTGAGCAGACATTATGAGGGGTTGATGAAGAAGGGTCGGTTGAAGGGCAGACGAGGCTGATCTTTTTCAAGAGGCAGAGGGGAAAAGGGAGATATGCCGAAAGAGGAGGCAATTACGGTTGAGGGGAGAGTCTTGGAAACCCTTCCCAATGCCATGTTTCGAGTGGAGCTGGAGAATGGGCACAAGGTGCTGGCCCATATTTCCGGAAAGATGAGAATGCATTTTATCAAGATTCTTCCCGGGGACAAAGTGACGATTGAGCTGTCTCCTTATGACCTGACCCGGGGAAGGATTATCTTTCGGGAGAAATAGAGATCGTGAAGGTAAGGGCATCGGTAAAAAAGATCTGTGACAAGTGTAAGGTCGTCAAGCGCAAAGGGGTGATCCGGGTGATCTGCGAGAACCCCAAGCACAAACAGAGACAAGGCTGAACAGTCTGTCAGAGGCGGAGAGGAGCGTCCCGCAAAGCGGGACTTGAGGTGTAAGGCTAAACTCTTTACCCTCAATCCTCAAGCACAGCGGTCCTCAAGCCTTAAACAGCGAACAAGGAGAGCAGCATGGCACGTATTGCAGGAGTCGATCTTCCAAGAGACAAACGGGTTGAAATCGCACTCACCTATATCTTTGGGATTGGGAGACCTTCCGCGAGCAAGATTCTCGAGAAAACGGGAATTCACAAGGATACAAAGGTCAATAAGCTGAGCGAAACTGAGGTGGTCCGGCTGCGGGATGCGATCGAGCAGGAGTACAAGGTCGAGGGAGATCTCCGGAGGGATGTGACGACCAATATCAAACGGCTGATGGACATTGGATCCTATCGGGGGCTAAGGCATCGCAAGTCCCTGCCGCTTCGGGGACAGCGGACGCACACGAATGCGAGGACGCGAAAGGGTCCCCGGCGGGCGGTCATGGGAAAGAAAAAAGAGAAGGAATAGTGAAATAAAGGAGGGGCTATGGCGAAGGGGCCTGGAGTGAAGAAAAAGAAGGTTAAGAAGAATATCCTGTCAGGCATTGCCCACATTCAGGCAACGTTCAACAACACCATCATTACCATTTCCGATAGAGAGGGGAATGTGATCACCTGGTCCAGTGCGGGTACCCAGGGCTTCAAGGGCTCTCGAAAGAGCACCCCCTTTGCGGCTCAGATGGCTGCCGAAGACGCGGCGAAGAAGGCGATGGAGCATGGCGTTCGATCCATCGATGTCTACGTCAAAGGCCCCGGGTCCGGAAGAGAATCGGCCCTGCGATCCCTACAGGCAGCCGGGCTGAAAGTTCACCTCATCAAGGATGTCACACCCATTCCCCACAACGGATGCCGTCCTCCAAAACGGAGGAGGGTATAAGGGAGGTATAAATTGGCGAGATACACGAAATCGGTTTGTCGGCTGTGTCGGAGGGAAAACCTGAAGCTCTTTCTTAAAGGGGAGCGGTGCTATACGGAGAAATGTGCCGTCGACCGGAGAGGTTATGCGCCGGGGCAGCATGGTCAGTCCCGAAAGAAGGTTTCGGATTACGGAGCCCAGTTGCGGGAGAAGCAGAAGGTCCGGAGGATCTATGGTCTTCTGGAAAACCAGTTCCGCAATACCTTTAAGAAGGCAGATCGGCAAAAGGGGATTACGGGTGAGAACCTTCTCAACCTTCTCGAACGGAGACTGGATAATATCGTCTTTCGGCTCGGCTTCGCCAATTCGAGAAACGAGGCGCGGCAATTGGTTCTCCACCGTCACTTCTTAGTCAATCACTCGAAGGTGAACATCCCCTCCTATCTCGTCAAGCCGGGAGATGTGATTGAATTAAAGGAAAAAAGTAAAAAGGTTGTCCGTATCTTGGAAGCATTGGAAGGGGTGGCTCGGCGGGGAGTGCCTCCTTGGCTGGAGTTGGACAAGGAACAGACGAAGGGGCAGGTCAAAGCCCTGCCGGCCCGTGAGGATATTACGATCCCCATTCAGGAAAAATTGATCGTCGAGCTGTATTCGAAATGATGGCTCACACCCTTTTATACAGGGGAGGTTGTATGCACCAAAAAAATTGGAAAGACCTTATTCGGCCGAAACGGCTGGAAATCGAGAAAGAGACATCCACACCCTTCTATGGAAAATTTACGGCTGAGCCTCTGGAACGAGGGTTCGGAATTACGATCGGTAACTCTCTCCGGCGGATCCTTCTTTCCTCATTGCAGGGGGCTGCGATTGCCTCGGTGAAAATTGACGGCGTCCTTCACGAGTTTTCGACGATGCCGGGGGTGAAGGAGGATGTCACCGAAATCATCCTCAACCTCAAAGAGGTGAGACTGAAGCTTCACACCGAGGGTCCGAAGAGCATCCGCGTCAAGGCCGAGGGGCCAAGAGAGCTCACGGCGGGAGACATCATTACCGGCGATGCGGTGGAAATCCTCAATCCGGAGCATCACATTGCCACCCTTTCGAAAGATAGCAAGCTTTTGATCGAACTGGTGGTTAAGACCGGTCGGGGCTATGTCCCGGCGGAGAGAAATAAAGAGGAAAGCCAGCCCGTTGGGACCATTCCCATTGATGCCATCTTCTCGCCGATCAGGAAAGTCAATTACACGGTGACGAATGCCCGGGTGGGTCAGAGGACAGACTACGATAAATTGACCTTAGAGGTCTGGACGGATGGGAGTTTGAATCCCGAGGAGGCGGTTGCCTATGCGGCAAAGATCCTGAAGGATCAGCTTTCCATGTTTATCACCTTTGATGAGCAGGAGGAGGAAGTCGAGACCTCCAATGTGCCCGAAGCGGATGAAAAACAGAACGAAAATCTTTTTCGAAGCGTCGATGAACTCGAACTGTCCGTCCGTTCTGCGAACTGTCTGAAACATGCCAATATCAAGCTGATTGGAGATCTGGTCCAAAAGACAGAGGCGGAGATTTTGGCTACCAAGAACTTTGGCAGGAAATCCCTGAACGAGATTAAAGAGATTTTATCCGAAATGGGTCTGAGCTTGGGAATGAAGCTGGAGAATTGGCCTCCCCATAAGAAGGTGGAAGGCGAGATGGAAGCTCGGGACGACGGAATAGGAGGAATGGATGAGGCACCGTGTTGCAGGCCGAAAACTGAGTCGCCATACCCAACATCGCGAATGGATGTTCCGTAATATGGTCGTGTCGTTGCTCACTCATGAGCGAATCAAGACAACACTCCCCAAGGCAAAGGAACTCCGGAGTTGGGCTGATAAGATTGTTACCCTCGGGAAGAAGGGAGATCTCGCCGCCCGAAGGAGGGCCTTTGATCTTCTCCGAGACCGAGACGTCGTGAAGAAGCTCTTTGAGGAGATCGCTCCCCGGTTTAAAGACCGGCAGGGAGGTTATACACGAATCTATAAAACCGGACGGCGACTGGGAGATGCAGCCCCTCTCTCCCTGATTGAATTGACCTCCTATGCTCCCCCGGAAAAGGAGAAGAAGAAATCGGTCATGAAAAAGGCGAAAGAGGCCCTGAAAAAGATTACTCCCAAGAAAAAGGAAAAGGGAGAGAAGGCCGAAAAAGGGGAGAAGAAAGAGAAGAAAGAAGGCAAGAAGGAAGCTCCCAAGGCTAAACCGAAGAAGAAACCAACCGAAGAGAAGAGCGAATAGAAATCCGATGATCCGATGAAAAGCCCCTGTACGATCGAGTACAGGGGCTTTTTTTGTGGTCGGTCGAAAGTGGCAAAGTGTCTGTTTTCTGAAACCTTCTTGATTCGTAACCGGTGAACTACCGGTACTTTTTAGTGTCAGGAAAATCCGGAGGAGCCTCCTCCGCAGGATGACGGTGGGCGCCGGAGAGGCGATTCTGAGCCCTTTGAGAGACTGGAGCAACAGGACATCATCTTCTCGGGTCCCTTTTCACCGCAGGAGGGGCATTTGAGACCTTCTCCTCCCTCACTCATCTTCTGGATCACCTCAAAAACCTTTGCGCATTTTCGGCATCGATACTCGTAAATAGGCATAACAACCTCCCTCAAAAAATCGTGATCCGTGACTCGTTATTCGTGAATCGATAAATGAAACTTAACCTCAACCTTGGCCTCAACCTCGGTTTTATCTACCCTTTGACCACTTCAAACCCGGCGTCGGTGATCGCTTTTTCAACCTTTTCTAATCCAAGGGCCTTCGTATTGTCGAAGGAGACTTCCCCTTTCTGGAGATCGACCTTTACATTCTGAAGGCCCTCCAGTTTGCCTAGAGCCTTTGTAACCGACATGACGCAGTGATTACAGCTCATCCCCTTCACTTTCAACATAGAAGCCATAATCCTTTCCTCCTTTTTCTCGATTCATCTCACAGGTTCCCTTTTGGAAGAACCTTACGTTATTGCAGCTTCTTATCTTTGAGTAAAAACGCTATGCTCTATGCGCTCTGCCGCTCTGCCATTTCACGCCCAGTCGATATACTGAGAAATGGCCTTCTCAAGATCTCTTAAGACCTCTGTTTTCTTTGTCCCGGATCCTTTCCGGCTCTTTTCGAAGACATTCCGACATGTAGGTTTGGACCGTGATCCTGCCCACTCTCTTCATAGCGCCTGTAGCGGCAGCCACCTGGGTCAGAATATCGGCGCAGGGGAGGTCGTTCTCGACCATTTGCTGTATCCCCCGCATCTGTCCCTCAATCCGCCTGAGACGCACCAGGATCTCTTTCTTCGGGGAATCTGTTCGCATTGTATACCCCCCCTAGGTATATAACGTATATCATAGTCTCTTTGGCCTCATTTGTCAATGCTGAATTGACTACTATTTCAAACTCTGTTGGCTGAATGAAGCCATCTGGATTATAATTCATATCAATCGTCTGAGTATGGGCGTTTGGGTATGGGCAATTGAGTATGGGGCGGATCTCTGGTCGTTGGATCGGTTGGTAACCGAGAACGGTTTCTGTGGGTGCCGAACCGGATAGGAGGTTGAGAATGACAGTATCGGAGCTATTAAAGGTGAAAAAGACACTGATTGCGGACGGCGGCTGGGGAACAGAGTTGTTCAAGCGTGGCCTCAAGCCAGGAGAGGTTCCCGAAGGATGGAACATTGACCGGCCTGAGGACGTCAGAGCCGTCGCTGCTTCCTATGTGACGGCAGGAGCGGAAATCATCCTGACCAATACGTTCGGCGGTAGCCCTTTGAAGCTTGCCAAGGTAGGGTTTGGGTCCAGGACGGCCGAGATCAATCGGCTTGGAGCAAAAATCTCCAAAGAGGCAGCGGCCGGACGGGCCCTTGTGTTCGGGTCGATGGGGCCGACCGGGGAATTCATGCAGCCCCTTGGGACTGCCACCGAACCCGAGATGGTGAAAGGCTTTGCGGAGCAGGCAAAAGCCCTTGCGGAGGGAGGGGCTGACGGAATCGTGATCGAGACGATGACAGACCTTTCCGAGGCCAGGGCCGCCCTGCGCGCAATCCGAGAGACCGTGTCCCTGCCTGTAGTCGTATCAATGACCTTCGATAAAAAGCGGATGGGTTATGCTACTATCATGGGGGTCCGGCCGGGCCAGGCTGCTTCAGAATTAGAGAGGGCCGGGGCGGATATCGTTGGCGCCAACTGCGGGGCTGGAATTGACAATATGATCGAAGTGATACAGCTCATGCGGCAGGCCACGTCCCTGCCCATCTGGTGTAAGCCCAATGCGGGCCTTCCGGAACTGATCGATGGAAATGTCGTCTACCGTGAGACCCCGGAGCAGATGGCCTCTAAGCTGCCTTTACTTTTGGACGCTGGGGCAACCATCGTGGGGGGATGTTGCGGGACCACGCCTGTGCACATCCAGGCCTTCATCATCGAGCGTAACAAACGGTTCGCATAGGGAGAACCAGGAAGGAAAAATGGATGGGAGCGCCGATCTTTCAAGTGGATGCCTTTACGGAAAGACCCTTCGGGGGTAATCCGGCGGCAGTTTGCATTCTGCCCGGTCCCGGCGATTCCGACTGGATGCAGAACGTCGCCAAAGAGATGAATTTATCTGAAACCGCTTTTCTGTACAAGCAGGAAAAGGATTTTAACCTGCGCTGGTTTACTCCTACGGTAGAAGTGGATCTGTGCGGCCACGCCACTCTGGCGAGCGCGCATATTCTGTGGGAGGAGGGTTTTCTACGCCCCGAGGAGCAGGCAAGATTCCAAACCCGGAGCGGGTTATTAACGGCTGAGAGGAAGGAGACCCAGATCGAATTGAATTTTCCAGCCAGTCCGGATGAGCCGGCAAGCGCTCCTCCCGGGCTTCTGGAGGCCCTGGGAGTAACTCCCAGGTATGTTGGGCGAAGCAAGCTTGATTATCTCCTGGAGGTCGATTCCGAAGATTTGGTGAGAAAGATTACGCCCGATTTTAACCTTCTGAAAACTTTGCCGGTCCGTGTTATTTCAGTAACCAGCCGCGCTTCCTCTCCAGGGTATGATTTTATCTCCCGGGTCTTTGCACCGAGAGAGGGGATCGATGAGGACCCTGTGACAGGATCTGCCCACTGTACCCTTGGTCCTTTCTGGAGTAGAAGGTTTGGCAAGAATGAGTTTGTAGCATACCAGGCTTCGGAGCGCGGTGGGGTTTTGCGCGTCCGGGTGGCTGGAGATCGGGTCCATTTAGGCGGCCAGGCGGTCACGATTCTACGCGGGGAGTTGGTTGAAACTCGACGGAATAAAGACCAAAGATTTAAAAGCCCATCTGTCTGTGAGATTAACCTCACGTTGTAGAAAATCTCACTATGCGGCCATGGGTAGGCCGGTCGGAAGGGCTTCGGGGCGAACCTTTAATCGAATGAGCACTTACCTTCCCGACACCTGCTGGAGTTTACCTTGGGTGACTTCCTCCCATTCCCCTAAAATGTCAAATCAATCGCCTTCCGAAGCCTTGAAGGGCGGTTTACCCATGGCCGTTTATGCAACGATGGGATTAATGCACCGATGAGGTTAAAAACAGGCAAAAAAGAAGGGTCGAAAAGCTTTGAAGCCTCGACCCTTCTTTTAGATGGATAGAGTTATAACGATTCTCTTTAACAACTGCAGGAACCGCATTCCTTGTCTTTTTCTTTTTTAGACTCGAGTTAATGATAAATCCGGACCCCATCGGGGTATCGACAAAATCTATTTTGATGGGCTTCACACGTTCAAGCAGGTTATTTTCGACCATAAAACTGATGCCCTGTTCGCTGAAAACGGTATCATCTTTGCCTGGTTCATCCAGAACCATGCCCAGAGAGGGCCCTGATCAGCCACCTTCGTTATATACAACACGGATCGAAGGGACCTCCTCTTTGTCTTTAAAGGAATCCTTGATCATCTCCCCAGCCTTTTCTGAAATTTCAAACATTTCAACCTCCCCTGATCATTTAATGTGCCCTTTATTCTTGATGAAAGAGCCCTTACACTAACTTTATAACACACTCCTCCCTGTGGCGCTAATTTATTCGCCGTTCTACTCCTCTCACTTCTTCTTCAGAGCAGGCTCGGTATACCAGGCAGTGACCTTTTCGTTGCTATGGTCCGTGTCGGTTTCAATTCCGATGGCCCAAACACCCGGAAAGTCTGTGTGGAAGGCGGTTTTAAAATCCTTGCGAAGATCCCGTGTTTCGGAGACCCATTGCCCGGCCTTTCCCTCGCCAGACTCAAGAACAAAGATCTTAGAGTCCTTCTCGCCGGGACGATCAAATAGTTGTCCTCTGGGCGGACGGCTTGCCCAGAGGTATTCCATTCTCAGGCCCTCAGGCTCCCTGCTGAGGAGTTTAAAACGTTTTGCTCTTCCAAAGACGACGATCACCCTGGCAGCCGCATCATGCCGGTCTTTTCGCGTTTCAATCGCAGAGCGGACCACGTTCGATACCTTCCACTTCCAGGAGAGGATAGAATAATCCCCTTCTTTCTCTCCCACCTCTTTAAATAGGGAGGAACGTGACCCCAGGCTTTCAGCCTTGATGATTCCTTTTGCCTTTGAATACCGGGTGGAAGGGACAGCAACGTAGGTGACGAGCCACCACCCCTTAACAGGCGATATCTCGGCCTCTGGCTTCTCTTCCTGCGGAGAAGGCCCAAAGGGGAGCTGAACAAGGATCAGAGCAAGAATGAGAGGAATCGGCAGAACTTTCATTTTACTTAAACCAGCGTGTCTGTAGTATCCTCTATTATACACAATTTCTTATCCTCCTCCAATCCCTTTCGGGGAACTGCAATTCAGACACTGGACTTCAGACCTCAGACCATTTTAGATGGAATTAACCCTTGGAGTGTTCTCGTGCCCTTTTTCTGGGCCTTTTCCCTTTATTTTCAGCTCAGTCTGTTGTCTGAAGTCTATGGTCTCTTTGTCTGAATCACGGTCCGGAGAAAAACTTTTTTCAGGAGATGGGAAGCCTCTGAAAATTAAGCGTTGAAAAAACGGATTCAACCTGGTAAATTTCAAGTTAGGGATCAAATCTTCTTGAGGGAATCGAGGTGATCCTTTTCGGTCTTGTAAGGCTTCTGAGCTGTTTCAGGAAGAATGTTTTATGAGAATCTTGATCTTAGCCGTCTTGTTCTTATTTCCTTCCGTGATGTGCGGCAATTCCGCTGCGGAGATTTCTGCGAACTATCACCCCCTGATCGAACGCCTTTCGAAAGATGGATTTGATCCTGAATTATTAGGCAGACTCTTTAATGACAAACGGGCCGACATCATTCCTGAGCGAATGGTCGTCTCGCTCGTTTCAAGGGAAAACAAAGAATTATACGCCCCGTTTTTAACCCCCGAATCCATCCTTTTCGCCAAACACTTTCTCCGTCAAAACCTCAAACAATTGAAGGAGGTGGAAAGACGCTTTCACGTGGACAAAGAAGTGATCGTGGCTATCCTCCTTGTCGAGTCAAGGTTCGGGGAGAACACGGGAAAACATCGAGTCTTTCCTACCCTGGCCAGCATGGCCATTATGGATTCTCCAGAGAATCTCCAGAATAATTATTCCCTTCTCAAAGAGACCAATCCCGAACTCTCCTATGAATGGGTGGAGGAGAAAGCCAAACGCCGAGCAAATTGGGCCTATCAGGAGCTGAAATGTTTCCTGAGAATCATTCGTGATGAAACGCTCGATCCGTTGGAAGTCAGGGGGTCCTATGCCGGCGCTTTAGGCCTGCCTCAATTCATCCCTTCAAGCTACCTTGCCTTTGCCCTCCGCCAAAAAGGTTTTGAGAACTGGCTCCTGAGCCAGGAGGAGGCGATCCTGAGCATTGCAAATTACTTAAACCTCAACGGATGGAAAAAGAAGATTCCAGCGGAGAAAAAGAGAAAAGTCCTGTGGTCCTATAACCGCAGCGAGCCCTATATCGAAACCATTCTCCAGGTGGCCGATAGAATAAAGCCGAAATAACAGTTTCAGGGGGTCGAGCAAGAAACCATCGGCTCTTCCTCGAAACTCCACTTGATTTTGCGACGTTCGATCATTACAATGAGGTAAAGAATGAAAGGAGGGCAGGGCGGATGATGAAAGACGAGAGAAATTACCATTTGAGGCTTCAGGAGTTCTGTGACTGCTATATGGAGACCGATCCCAAGAGGGAATTGGAGAAAGCGGCAAAAGGAGTTTCTGGAGACCCGGCGGGTGATCCCGATGAGCACGCCCTCAAATTTCTTGGCCTCAGTATCTTCTATGGAGTCAGTGAAAAGGCCAAAAGCATCTCATTCCAAAGATCGAAAGACGGCAAGGTTTTGTTTTCGGTCGACGCCAAGGGAAAATACCAGCTTCCGCCGCCCCATACCCAATTGGCGGATCGTATCATCTCCATTGGTCGGTCCATCACCCATATCGATGAGGACCAGGGGAAGTTGCCCGTCGCTTTGGGCCTGAGAAATGATCGAATCGATGTCACCTTCCAATTCGGCCGCAAAGCCGGAGACGAAACCTTCTCCATTTTATTTCCAGAGCTTTAAGAAGTTTACGATCCTACTGACGCTCTTCGAAAATCCGGGAGATAAGATATCCTCACTTCTTTTGCTCGTTCAAAGGAATAGTCTTTCCCTCCTCTCCCTTGGGCCAGAAGGGGTGGATCATCCGAACCGGAAGATCCAGTGTCCTCTTCATGATTCCCAGGAAGTCAGACCCAACGGCTGAGGGAGAAAGGGGTGTGACTCGTGGATCTTTTAAATCGCCCGTTACCTTCACGGGTATGGAAATGAGCGTTCCGCCAAGCACATATCTGACCAGCGGGATCTTGCTAATCACATAATCGATCGTTCTAAAAGGGGCCACCGCAACGGTCAGGTTTATCTTCTGTCCGATCAAGTCTATCTCCCCCTGAGAGGCAATTCCCATCGAAGGTCCTTTAAGGGTCGCCTCTTTGATGACGACCTTCCCCGTTTTAAGATCAGCCCTGACATTGATGGAGTCATAGGCAAAACCCTTCTGATCCAGATCAGGGAGTCTTCCTCTTAATACTTCGGTGACATTTAGAAAAGCGAAAATTCTTGAAAGGAGATTGAACCGGTCAATGCGACCCTTGCGGGCGGTCAATTCATAATTTCCCTGAAGGGACTGAGCCAGTGTCTTGACCTCTCCTTGTCCCTGGAAGGACCCTGTCAAATCAAAGCCGCCCGTCATTCTTATATTCTCATCAACGAGGCAGCGAACGGTGGAGTCTATGTCCCGATCCCTGGCAAGGGTCTGAACATCCAGTGACAGATTCTGAGACGCGACTTCCACCGTCCCGGTTGTTGAGATCCCGCATAGATTGGCCTGGATGACATCGATGTGAACACGATCAGGAACAAGCGCGATCTTGGCCTGGAAGGGAGCCCATGTATATCGGCCATACGTGAGGGATTTTGAATGGAAGCGAATATGGCCTTCCACCCGCAGATCGGCCCCATCCTTAGAGTGTTTAGCCTCCTTCTCTCCCCCGAAGGCTTTCATTACCTCGTCCACATCGAGGTCCCCGGTCGAGACATCGATATCGAGCAGCAATTTCTCTTGCTTAAAGTTCACGTCTCCGGAAAGGGAAAAATGTCTGTCTCCCCACGCGAAGGCGGCCCGCGCCACCGAAATATGATTCCCGCTGCCCTCGAGGATAATGTCCTTTAACGCTAAGGGCTTCTCAAGTTGCCACGGAAACGAAAGATCACGGACTTCGAGTTTTCCCTGGGCCGTGGATTGCATGGGTGTATCCATCAGGATATGCGCCTTAAAATCTCCCTTGACCCAACCGTCCTGTAAATGATGGTCCGAAAAGATCTTTGCGAGTGTCGTCTCTGACAAACTTCCTGAAAAGGTGAAACCTAGCCTCCTGCCCTGAAGGTCAAGCGTCAGGTCGGCTTGAGATACCTCGTCCCGGATGTGCAACCGATTGACTTTCAGCTGACGGGGATTCTGGACGGCCTCAAAGGAGATTTGAGGACCATCCTCCAGGGCCAGATCTGCTCTCAGAGAGGTGTACTCACCTTTCTGCCATGATAAGTGCCCGGCCGAGACAGAGAAAGGAGCCCGCACACGGATTATGTGCTTTATATGTAAGAGACCTGAAACCCACTCCATATCCTTCGGAGTGACCCGTCCGCTGAAGTCGATTTCCAGTTTTTCGAGGTCCTGGGTATAGGAATAAAGTGTGCCCGAAACATTTAACGAAGTATCGAGAACGTTCAACTCAGCGTTTGAGACCGAAAGCTTTCCCGGGTCGGCCCTGAAATTCCCGCTGGTCACGGTGATTGGCCCCGGGACGAATGTCGTCTCAACCCTGATAGCGCTCACATCACCGGCTGCTTCAAAATTCCAATCTTTAGGTTTTAGTAGCGGGCCTTTCAGGTTCATCTCAGAGAGTCTGATTGTACCTCCAGCCGACTTCACCTCTTTCAGGGCGTCCTGCGCGAACTCCTGGGGGGATAGCCACGCGTAGATCTCATCGAGAGCGATGGACAACTTTCCGGTTGCGATTTCAAGATGAGGTTCTTTCCCCAGATCTAACTGCCCTGCGAGGTCAGAAACAGAGGACTTTCCCAGCGCGCCGCTGAGGCTCTTTATCCCGATCTTTTTCTCCTCATAGGAAACCTCTGCACGGTTGATCTCGATCAGATATGGAATCCGCCGGTAACGGACCGATGCAGACAACCCCGAAACCTCTAACCGGGATTTTCCTTTTCCGCCGGGGTCATCGAGAACCAGCCTGGCCGTCGCATTCCCCTTAAGGTTTTCGATCAGGGATAACTCTTTTTCGAACGTCTCATTGTTCAGCAGGTGTTTCAGGAGTGGCGGGAGCTTTGCCAGGTCTGCCTGTGACTGGAGGTCCACCTGGAGGGGTCCTTTCAAATAGCCGGCAAGATGACCCGAGATGTTGAACGAGGCGCCCAGCATGCTTGCCTGAACCTCTGCAAAAGAGAGTTTTTCCGTGTCGGCTCCGAATGTTCCGGTCGCCACCTCGATGGACTCGGGAAACAAGGGCGTCTTGGCGGAAAGGCCCCTTACCTTGCCTGCTGCCTCAAAACGCCAGCGCCGGAACTCCAGGAGGGGACCCTCGAAATTCTTTACCGTCAGACTTAGCGTTCCTTTGACTGCCTCAATGTCTTTGAGACCCTCGCGCAGACTTTCGAATGATGCAAGCCATGGATAGATCTCTCCAAGGGAGATCGAAAATTCACCGGATAGGGTTTCGAGGGCAGGTTCTTTCCCAAGGCCTAATTGTACAGTGAGTCCTGAGAACGAGGACTTTCCCATCTGGCCGCTCAGGTTCTTCATACCGATGCTCTTGCCGTCGAAAGAAAACTGCCCATGATCGATCTTCAGTGGATAGGGTACCCGGTCGTAACGCGCGAACAGATTCATCTCCAGGATCTCAACCTTTGCGCCTATCGACTGCACCGTTTCACCCAAAACGAGCTTTCCAACACTCCTGCCCCTGAGATCGTGGATGCGCGCCAATTCCTGTAAAAAAGTTGACTCTTTAATCACACGAGTCAACAACGGCGGAAGGCGCGAGAGATCGATCTCCGAAACGACTTCGAGATGGAAAGGAGCGTCTTGTCCCTCCAGTCCTACTCTCAACTGCCCTTCCCGTATCTCTTCATCCTCCATTCGTGCCCTGATGTTTTTCCCTTCGAGAATTCCCTTTGAGATGATGATCTCACCGCTCACCCTGTCCAGGTCGAAATCGTTACTGTCCCTGCCGAAACCTTCAACAGGAATAGAAATCTTTCCTTCCTGCAGACTTGCTTTGATGGAGAAATTTCCTGGTTTCGTCCAGATCTTTCACCGAACGTCCGCGAGACTCAAAGGTGATCAGGGGGATCTGCCCGCCCTTTACAATGTTGAAAATCGTTTCTGTGATGGGAAGTTTTCCTGCAAGCCTCAGAGCCACGTCGCGTGTCGAAGCGATCTCCATCGCTCTGCCCTGAACCTCCAGGACAACCCTCGGGGCCTCCGGGTCGATCTGAAACTTTCCCGACAACCGGAGTCTGGGATAATCAAGGTCCAGTTCAGCCAGAGCGATGTTGACTCTTTTTCCCTCCCTCCGGAAATCGGCCTTAAAGGCTTTCCCTTTGACGACCACCTCGACATTTTTCTCGACAAAGGAGAGCAAGGGTATGGAACCCTCCATCTCCGTCAGCAATGTTTCCGGCCCTTCGGTGCGAAAGCTTATTTTAAGATTCACGGCCGAATCTTTGATGCGTAAAGGAGCGGTGCGAAGAACGGATTCGGTCAATACGTGGGGGTGGAAGTTCGAAAGAGCAATCCGGCCTTGCCCCTTAAAACCCACGGGGTCTAATTCGGTTGTGATCGACGCTCTTTCCCAGAGGTTGGAATGACAGGCGAGGTCCAGCTTGATCCGGTTGGGCGCCAGAGAGATCGTTGCTTTAATGTCCCGAAACCAGAATTCGGGCCCATTCTCCCCGGAGAGATCAAGGCTCCCTTTGTCGATCTCGATGTTGAGGCTGCCTACTTTTGCTGTCACCTGCGCTAATGCAGAAACCATCTCCCCCGCGAGGGTTGCAGGAGACCAAGACCCTTTTTCCCCTTCTTTCTTTTCCGGCCCTTTCGGAAGCCCCATTTTGACGCTCGGGGCTTCGATATGAACAAGGGTTATCTGAATCTTACCCTTGAGGAGGGCAGACCACTTGGGATAAACCGTCAACGACTCAAGCTTTACAGAGACGTTTCCTGGACCGGACAACCTTGCCTGATGGATCACCGCGCGCGGCGACGGGAAATAGGACAAATCAATCCTCTCGTACCGGAACGGGGCTTCCACTGTTTCAGAAACTGCAGCGATGATCTTTTCCCGGAGGGGCTCGATGTTGATCAGGGAGGGTAAGAGAAGAAAGAAAGCCAAGAGAAGACCTAGAAGGATGGCACCCGTTCCCAGGATCCAGAGAAAAATCTTTCTGCGCTTAATCGCTGAAGAGTCTAACCCCGTTTGTTTCATTTGTCTGAAATTCAGCATCTATAGACTGTGCATTATAATATCACAGAAGTATTCATCTTTGCTACATATGTACATGGTTGTCTAAAATAGGAGATTGCTTCGCTTCGCTCGCAATGACAGCAGCAATAAAATCAACTTGTCATTGTCATTGCGAGGAGCGATAGCGACGCGGCAATCTCGAATTTGAAATTTTGTTATATTAACAACTTAAGGCCCAATTTGGACAAGACCGATATATGGAGTTTTTCAGGTCGCGGACAGTTGAAATTTGAAAACCAATAAAATAACCTCATCCCTGCGGAAGTTGAGTCAAAGGGAAAAGAAAAAGGGGGGCAAGAAGACAAAAGGCCGATGCTAAGATCGGCCTTTTGGATATTCTGGAATCGGAAAGAAATTATTTTACAAATACTTCTGAATCAGGATCTCGGCGATCTGGACGGCGTTCAGCGCTGCGCCCTTCCGGATGTTGTCGGAGACGACCCACAGGTTGATCCCATTGGGAATCGACTCGTCCTCCCGGATCCTTCCGACAAAGGTCTCGTCCTTGCCCGTAGCATCAATGGCCAGAGGGTATTCGGCGAATTTCGGGTTATCGACTACGAGGACCCCGGGCGCCTTCGAAAGGATCTTTCTCACTTCATCCGCCGTCAACTTCTTTTCGGTCTCAATATTGACCGCTTCGGAATGGCTATAGAAGACCGGGACCCTCACCGTGGTAGCGGTCACGCGGATCGTATCGTCTTCCATGATCTTTCTGGTCTCGTTCACCATCTTCATCTCTTCTTTGGTGTAGCCATTGTCCAGGAAGACGTCGATGTGGGGAAGACAGTTGAAAGCGATCTGATGGGGATAGACTTCCTTCTTGATCTCCTGCTGTTTGTAGATGGCAAGGACCTGATTCTCCAGTTCCCGGATCGCCCGCTTCCCTGTCCCTGAGACAGACTGGTAGGTGGATACGACGATCCGTCTGATCCTGGCCGCATCGTGGATCGGTTTCAAGGCCACGACCATCTGAATGGTCGAACAGTTTGGATTGGCAATGATATTCTTCTGGGGATAGCGAGCAATGGCGTGAGGATTGACCTCCGGAACAACCAGGGGAACCTGAGGGTCCATCCGGAAGGCGCTTGTATTATCAATGACCACGCAGCCGGCTTTCCCGGCGATGGGCGCAAACTTCTGGCTCACCTTCCACCGGGCGAGAAGAGACCGATATCGACTCCTGCAAAGGAGTTTTCGTTCAGGACCTCCACGGTATAAGGCTTTCCATGAAACTCCATCCTCGTGCCTGCGCCTCGTGTGGAGGCAAGCAGTTTCAACCGGTCGACCGGGAAATTCCGTTCCTCAAGGATGGAGATCATCTCATTGCCAACGGCTCCCGTGGCTCCCACCACTGCAACATTATATTTTTCTTTCTTCATCGAAATTTCCCCACGCCATTTGCAATTTTTGATTTTCGATTTGAAATCGGCAATCGGCAATCCAAAATCGAAAATTTATTGCTTTTTCTTCGCCCCTTTTTTCCGGAGATGGGGGATAAGCCCTCCGTCCTTGATTAAGTTCTGCATGAAGGCTGGGACCGGTTTGGCGTAAAACTTCTTCTTTCGGCTGATATCAAAAATCTCCCCCGTTGCGAGATCCACCTGAACCCTGTCTCCGTCGCGGATCGCCTCCGACGCCTCCGGGGATTCCAGAAGGGGCAGGCCCTGATTGAACCCATTCCTGTAAAAGATGCGGGCAAAGTTCTTCGGCGATGACACATGAGATTCCGACACCCTTTAAGGCCAGGGGGGCATGTTCCCTGGATGAACCGCAACCGAAATTCTTGCCCGCCAGAAGAATGTCCCCCTTCTTGACCTCGCTCTTAAACTCGGGCCTCTCATCCTCCATCACATGCTTCGCCAGTCCTTTGGCGTCAGACATATTGAGGTACCGGGCCGGGATGATGGCATCCGTGTCGACATCGGCACCAAACTTCCAGACTCTTCCTTCGATCTTCATTGTTTATAGTCCTCTTCTTTGATGAGTTTCTGTCAAGGGTTCGTCAGGGTTCCAGAAAGAATAATTGATTAAAACCCTTGACCCCTTGACACCCTGGACCCCTGATCTTCTAGGCCCTTTTCTTGACCACTTCTTCAGGATGAACGATCCTTCCCTTCACGGCGCTGGCAGCAGCCACGGCAGGATTGGCAAGATAGACCTCGCTCCGGGCGTGTCCCATTCTTCCGCGGAAGTTCCGGTTCGTCGTGGCCAGCGCTCTCTCCCCTTCGGCCAAAACACCCATGTAGCCTCCCAGACAGGGGCCGCAGGTGGGAGGGCTGATCACGGCTCCGGCAGAAAGAAAGATGTCAAAGAGCCCTTCCTTGAGGGCCTGCCGGTAGATCTCCACTGTGGCCGGAATGACAATGAGCCGCACATAGGGAGCGACCTTTTTCCCTTTCAGGATCTTGGCTGCAATCCGGAGGTCATCCAGACGGCCATTGGTGCACGACCCGATGACGACCTGATCGATCGCGATCTTTCCGACCTCTCTCACATCCTTCACATTTGAAGGAATGTGGGGAAGGGCGACCTGGGGATGAATGTCTGAGGCATTGAATTCCTTGATGTCGGCATAATGAGCATCCGGGTCGCTGGAATAGAGCCGATAGGGCCTTTTGGCCCTCGGTTTGACGTACTGGAGCGTCATCTCATCGGGTTCGAAGATCCCGTTTTTTCCTCCAGCCTCGACCGCCATGTTGGCGATGGTGAACCGGCTCGACATGGGAAGGGACCGAATTGCTTTGCCTGAAAACTCCATGGCCTGATAACGGGCTCCGTCAACGCCGATCTGACCAATCGTATAGAGGATGAAATCCTTTCCTGAAACCCAGGGGTTCACCTTTCCATGAAAGATAAGCTTCAGGCTCTCCGGAACCTTAAACCAGAGCCTTCCCGTCGCCATGACTGCTGCGAGGTCGGTGCTTCCGACCCCCGTTGAGAAGGCGCCGACGGCCCCATAGGTGCAGGTGTGGCTGTCCGCGCCGATCACCACATCGCCGGGGAGGACCAGGCCCTTGTCCGGCAACAGGGCATGTTCAATGCCTGCCTCTCCAATTTCAAAGTAGTGGGTGAGACGCTGGGCTTTCGCGAAATCCTTGAGGATCTTGCACTGCTCGGCAGAGAGAATATCTTTGGCAGGAGCAAAGTGATCCGGGACAAGGACGACACGATTCCGGTTAAAGACCTTCTTGGCCCCGATCTCCTTGAAGGCTTCGATCGCCAGAGGCGCCGTGATATCGTTTCCCAGGGCCAGGTCGATCCGGGCGTCGATGAGATCACCCGGTGAGACCTCTTTCTTTCCCGCATGGGCGGCCAGAATCTTTTCTGTGATCGTCATCGGTGCGGTCTTATTCATATCATCACATCCCCGAAAATTTCTGTTTTTTGAATTCCATCTTATTGAGGGCATTGATGTAGGCTTTTGCGCTGGCCACGATCACATCCGTATCCACGCCCTGACCAATGACCGTATACCCTTTTTCCTCGAGGCGAACGGTCACCTCTCCCTGAGCCTCTGTGCCGCTCGTGATGGCATTGATGGCAAATTGAAGGAGTTTTGACCGGGTGCGGGTGATCTTTTTGATGGTCTTAAAAACGGCATCGACCGGACCGTCTCCAAAGCCGGCTTCCTGGATCAGGTTGCCATCGACGACCATTTTCACGGTGGCGGTTGGAACCGTGAGGTTTCCAGCAACGACATTGAGATAGTCGAGTTTGAACTTCTTCGGCATTCTCAGGATCTCTTCCACCACGATGGACTCGATATCCTCATCAAAGATCTGCCGTTTCTTATCTGCAAGCTGTTTGAACCGGTTAAAGGCCAGTTCGAAGTCCTCCTCGGAAAGCTTGTATCCGAGATCCTTCAGTTTCTCCCTGAAGGCATGGCGGCCCGACAGTTTCCCGAGAACGATCGAACTTTTAGAGATTCCAACCGACTCCGGGGTCATGATCTCATAGGTCAATTTTTCCTTGAGGACCCCATCCTGGTGAATCCCGGACTCATGGGCAAAGGCATTGGCTCCGACAATGGCCTTATTGGGTTGAACCACCATCCCGGTGATTTTTGAGACGAGTCGGCTCGTCGCAAAGATCTGTTTCGGGTTGACGCGCGTGGAAAAGGGAAATAAGTCCTTTCGGGTCCGAATGGCCATGACAATCTCTTCGAGAGAAGCGTTGCCTGCCCTCTCGCCGATGCCATTGACCGTGCACTCGACCTGCCTGACGCCCTGCTGGACCGCGGCAATAGAATTGGCAACGGCCAATCCGAGATCGTTGTGGCAGTGAACACTCATCGTTACCCTGTCCATCCCCTGAACCTTCCGGCGGATGGCTCCGGAGGAGTTCTCCAAACTCTGACGGAATGGCATAACCCACCGTATCGGGTATGTTGATCGTTGTTGCTCCTGCCTTGATGGCTGCCTCGACCACGGCACAGAGAAAAGCGACGTCGCTTCGGGTCGCATCCATGGCCGAGAACTCGACATTGGACGTGTGGCGTTTGGCCCGGGCGACGGACTGGGACGTAATCTTGATGACTTCCTCCCTCGACTTTTTGATCTGGTATTTGAGATGGATGTCCGAAGTCGAGATAAAGGTGTGGATGCGGGGGAATTTGGCGCCCTTGACGGCTTCCCAGGCACGATCAATGTCCTGGGGATTTGCTCTCGCTAAGGCAGCAACCTCGCAGCGCTTGATGATCCCTGAAATGGTCTGAACGGCTTTGAAATCTCCCTCTGAAGAGATGGGAAATCCGGCTTCGATGACGTCAATGTTCAGTTTCTCGAGCTGTTGGGCAATTCTCACCTTCTCGGCCAGATTCATGGAGGCGCCGGGAGACTGCTCTCCATCCCGCAACGTCGTATCAAAGATTTTTACATGATCATTCATTCTAAGCTCTCTTCCTCATCTTTGAAAGACCCTCATCACTTCTTGGAAAAAGGTCTCTTCCCATATTTTCATGTCAATCCGAAGGGCCCGGATCGGAAGGCGACCGATTTCGAAATGGGCCAGCCTGACGAGATCTTTCTCGGTGGTGACGATCCAGTCGGCCCCTTTCCCATTTTTTTCAATGGAGACTAAATCTTCATCGGTATAACGGTGGTGATCCGGGAAAACTGCTTCTTTTATAACCTTCATTCCACATTTTTTCAACAGAGACAGGAAAGAAGAGGGGTTGGCAATTCCAGAGAGGGCAAGGACTCTTTTCTCATTGAAAGAGGTGAGATCTTCCCATTCTCCATTGGGTCCTATGAGACCGGAGGCCTCATGGTGACTGTGGAATACCGGAGCTTCGGGATGGACCTTCCGGAGGAAATTCTCCAGAGGTCGACAGGTTTCAAGACCCTCCACTTTGGTCAGGAGGAAAAGATCGGCCCTGCGAAGGTGGGTTAAGGGTTCTCTCAAGATGCCCCTCGGCAGGAGATGGGGGTCTCCAAAACCAATGGTTGAATCGATCAGGACAATATTCAGGTCCCGATGGAGTTGGAGGTGCTGGAATCCATCATCCAACAGGACTCCCCGGATACCGTAACGTTGAAGAGCGATTCGGCCATTGGTAACCCGATCTTTTCCAATCAGGACGGGGATGCCGCGGAGTCTTTCCGCCATGAGATAGGGTTCATCGCCCGCCTCCTCGGGGGAGAGGGAGATTGTCTTCCCATCGCTCACGACCGGCCCGGAGGTCCGCTCTCCCTTGTATCCTCTGCTCAAGATGGCAACCGGTATGCCTCTCTCCTTCAACCCGGTTGCAAGGGCGATCACCAGGGGCGTCTTTCCTGTTCCTCCGACGGTGATATTGCCCACGCTCACAACCGGGCAGGGAAGTCGGTTCGTTTTGAACAGATGGTTGGAGTATAAGGCGCTTCTTAGCCGGACTGCACACCCGTATGGAATAGAAAGGAGATAAAGAGGAGAGAGAAGGATCTTCATTCCCAAGGACGTTTTACTCTGATATAGAAATTGATCCATTCGCCAATTCATAAATAATCGTTCGGAGCAACTCATTCTCAGTTTCACGGAAGAGGGTTCACTGGTTGACTACCGAGCTCCGTTCTTCCCAAGGTGGGGTGGTAGCCCCTCAGGGTTCAATCTCGAGTTCATCCTGGACCTTTAGGCCGGGAATCGAGTGGTTCAATGTTTCCAAAAGCTCCCAACTCCTTACTCTATTTTCCGTTGAGATAGGGACGGATTTCTTCAAAGGTTCTCTCGGTTGCCCCTCGATGTCTTTGAAGAAACTGGTATCCCTTTTCTCCTATCTCCGTGCGTTTCTTCTCTTCCCTGAGGAGGCTTTTCATATGAAATGAAAGGCCCTCTTTTCCGTCAACCTGGATGGCTCCTCCGTTTTCAATCAATCTTCTTGAGATCTCGGAAAAATTGAACATATAGGGTCCGAACAGGACACACTTCTTGAAGGCCAGGGGTTCGAGGGGATTGTGCCCTCCGACCGGGACGAGACTTCCTCCGATGAAAACGAGTGTTCCAAGGCTGTAGAGTCTCATGAGTTCACCCATGGTGTCGAGGAGAATCACAGGCGGAATTCGGCTCGTTCTTCCGGCGGATGGTTTTTCATTCAGGGAGAAAGCGCTCTTTCTCATCCACGGGAGCCCTTCTTTTCTAATGATTTTCTCCACCTCTTCCAATCGATCGAGGTGGCGTGGAGCAAGGAAGAGATAGAGGTTTGGAGCCGCCGGCTTCAGTTCCTTGAAGATGCCGAGTAACGTTTCTTCCTCTCCCGCATGGGTTGATCCTGCAATCAGGAGCGTTTCTTCTCCCTGAAGACCGAGGGATCGGGCCATCGATTCCTTCTCTTCCTGAGTCACGGGACGAAAGGTCTGGTCGAATTTTAAGTTTCCCATGACCTTGGTTCGATCAGGAGGGGCACCGATCTCGATGATCCGGCTTCGGTCCCCTTCTGTCTGCATGAGAAAGAGGGAGATCGATTTCAAACAATCTCTGAACAACGACTTGAACAAAAGGTAGCCCTTTAACGATTTTTTTGAAATCCTTCCGTTAAAGAGGGAAACGGGAATGTTTTCCTCTCCGCAGAAGCGGAGGAGATTGGGCCAGAGTTCTGTCTCTGCGAGGAGGAGGAGGCGGGGCCCGATTCTTCGGACTGCCCTCCGGATGACGAAGGGGTGGTCAAAGGGAAAAAAGAGGATCTCCTCTGCTTCGGGGATGAGCTTTTCTGCCGTATTGTTTCCGGTTTGGGTCATGGTCGTCAGAAGAATGGGAATCCCTGGACACTCCTCTTTAATTTTTTTGAAGAGAGGGATGGAGCAGATCACTTCTCCGACCGATGCGGCATGGATCCAAACGGGCCTCTTGCCCTGAAAGTTTGGAATGGATCCCATCCGGTGAGCCAGCAGCCTACGAAGGCGTTTCTGAAAGAGGCTCCGCAGAAAGAAGTATGGAGCATAGAGGAACAAGAAAAAGGTGAAGAGGATATTATAGAGGAAAAGGATCATCTTGGTGATAGAAATCCCAAATCATCGCTAAACATATTTGAAATTCAATAAAGTGTCATCCTGAACTTGTTTCAGGATCTCACCTAAAGGGGAAGAACGAGATGCTGAACCCAGTTCAGCATGACAGAATTAGTTTCTCAAATGTCATAAGAAAATGACCAAGCCTTATCCCTAGGAATCGAATGTTCAATTTTCGAAAAAATCAGACTGCTCTGAATCTTGGATTTCGGCCATTTGATTTTGTCTCGAAATTAAGAGTTCGTATTTAGAGTTTCCATCCGTTGAAGTAGTGGTCTGCTTCTTCTGTTAATTCAATCAGGCGCTTTTCGAGAAGGGCCCTCCTCTCTTCGAGGTGGGCTCGGTCACCCTTGGGGTCGACGAGCACGGGTTCTCCCCAGACAAAGACGCCCTTTGAGAAGGGATAGGGAAGGAGAAACTGATCCCAGGTCTTGAACAGCTTTCTTCTGGAAGCGCTGAAGGTAAGAGGCACCACGGGCCTTCCGGTCAGTTTGGCCAGTTCGATCACGCCGATCTGTACCCGGTAGCGGGGTCCTTTGGGTCCATCCGGAGTGATGGCGATATCCGAGCCACCCTGTATCGCCCTGAGCATCTGCTTGAAGGCGGCAAAGCCTTTCCGGCTTGTCGAACCGAGGATCGCATGGAAACCGAACCGTTCCAAGGCCCTTCCGATAATCTGGCCATCCCGATGGGACGAGACGAGAAAGCTCAGCTTCCTCCCTTTGTACACCATGGGCATCATCAGCAGCCTTCCGTGCCAGAATGCGCCGATGCCAAAGATCCCTTTCTCCAGAAAAGACCTTGGGATCTCCGGATGGACTTCCTCAAACTTCATGGTCCAGCCGAGAACCGTAATGGTCCAATAGGCCAGGGAAGGTCCCAGCCAGGCCACTACTTTCTTCTTGAAGTGTTTAAACATGTTCCAAGTTACCAAAAATAACCAATCACCATGGACCCATAATCAAACAACCATCAATATCCAGACTTCAATAACCCATCCCTGTTTGATTATCGGATCATTGGAATTTATTTGGAGCTTGAAATTTGGTTATTGGAATTTTTTCATTTTAGTAGACGTGTTCCGTCTTTTTTATCTTCTGAATCCCCACTCCGTTGTCTTTAAACTGGAGTTCATAGAGGCGGCGATATTCCCCATCCAGAGTCATGAGTTTCTCGTGGGTTCCCTCTTCAACAAGTTTACCCTCCGACAGAACAATGATTCGATGGGCATTTCGGATGGTTGAAAGACGATGGGCGATCACAAAGACGGTCCGGCCTTTCATGAGTCTGTCGAGGGCTTTTTGGACTTCTGTCTCCGAATCGGAGTCCAGGGAAGAGGTTGCCTCATCCAGGATCAGAATAGGCGCATTCTTTAAGAGAGCCCTTGCAATCGAGATGCGCTGTCGTTCTCCACCCGAGAGCTTAACGCCCTGTTCTCCGATGATCGTGTCATATCCTTCCGGAAGCCTCAAAATGAAATCGTGGGCATTGGCTGCCCTTGCCGCCTCCTCAATCTCCTGAACCGACCGTTCCAGGCTTCCGTAGGCAATGTTGTTACGGACCGTATCATTGAAGAGGATCGTCTGCTGGGTGACGAGACCGATCTGATTCCTTAAAGATTTCATCGTGACCTTTCGAATATCGTGGCCGTCGATCAAGATCTCCCCAGCCTCCACGTCGTAGAAGCGAGGCAAAAGGTTGACGAGAGAGGTCTTTCCGGCTCCGCTCATTCCCACCAGGGCGATCACCTCTCCCGTTTTCACGGAAAGAGAGATTTCCCTGAGCACCGGCTCCCCGTCATATTTGAAATTGACTTTTTGAAAAAGGATTCCCTCTGAGATCGGGGGAAGGGGAATGGCCTCCGTGTCATCCCTGATCTCCGAAACCGTATCGAGAAGCTCGAAAACACGGATGGCCGCTGCCATCCCGTCCTGAATCTCGAGGTTCACCTTGTTCAAATCTCTAATCGGATTGTAGAGAAGAAGGAGGGCGGCCATGAAAGAGAAGAACGCACCGGGGGTGAGTTCTCCCCGGATGACACTGTAACCGCCGACCCAGACGATGGCAGCCACACCCACCCCGCCGATGACCTCCATCAGGGGATGGGAGAGCGCCCTGATTCTCACCCGTTTGAGGATCGTCCTGAAGAATTTATCATTCTCCACGGCGAAACGTCGTTTCTCATATTCTTCCATATTGAACGCCTTGACGATCCGATTTCCGGTGATGGTCTCGTGAAGGAAGGTGGTGATCGAACCCATGCGCTGTTGGCTCTTTCGGCTTAATTTTCTTAACCTCTTTCCAAATTCTTTGATCGGAATGACCGCCAGAGGCAAGATGAGGAATGCAATGACCGCCAGCTTCCAGTTGCGGTAAAAGATGACGCCGATCAGGCCGATGATGGTGAAGACATCCTTTAAAAGGCCCGGTAATGGCGTTGGAGACAGAGGCCTGAATGAGGTTTACGTCATTGGTGATCCGGGAGATGATGACGCCCGTCGATGTTTTCGTGAAGAAAGAAAGGGGGAGATTTTGGAGATGGTTGTAAAGCCTTTCCCTCATATCGGCGATGATCCTCAGGCCGATAAAGTTCATCAGATAGGCCTGGCCATAATTGAAACCTCCTTTCACAAGGAAAAGGAAGATGATGGCAATCGGAAGGAGAAAAAGCATTTTTTCATCCTTCTTCATGAAGACATCATCCAGGGCGGGCTGAACCAGGTACGCCTGGCCCGCAGTGAGAAGGGAGACAAAGACCATGCAGATCATGGCAAAAACGAGCTTGGTCCGATAGGGTTTAATCAGTTCGAGAAGTCGGCGATAAAGGGACATAGGGATTCACTGTCTGGCCCGGAATGTAAAATGTAAAAATGAACATGTCATTTGAATCTGGGGTTCGAAACACCATTATAACTTTAAACCGATCCGTTCTGCACGAGAGAGTAGACGATACGGCCTGCCCGCTCGGTTGCTCCGGGTTGTCCGAGATGCTGCCGTACCTCCGCCATTGCCCTCCGCATCTCCTGACTGCGGGCCGGGTCCTTCAGGATTTGAAGGGCTTCTTCCGCAATCCGCCGGGGATTGGCCTCTTCCTGAATCAGTTCGGGCACGATCCTTCTGCCTGCCACCAGGTTGACGAGGCCGATGTGATCGACGTGAATCAAGGCCCGCCCAATCCAGTAGGAGAGCATAGAGACTCTGTAAATGATGACCATGGGGGTACCCACGACCGCTCCTTCAAGGGTTGCGGTTCCTGATGCCGTGATCAGGAGTTCAGAGATGTTCATCACGTCATAGGTTTGACCTTCAATGAGCGTAAAAGGTACCGGGATCTTCTCGAGGAAGGGGGTGATCATGGCCTTCGGGATGCCCGGGGCCAAAGGGATGACAAACTGGACGGTTTTGATCTCTTTCTGAAGACGGTGGGCCGAATCGAGAAGTATCGGAAGAAGTCTCGTAATTTCACCGGCTCGGCTCCCGGGAAGCAAAGCAATGGTCTGCCGGCCAGGGTCCAATCCAAAACGGCGAAAGGCCTCCCCGCGGGAAAGAGTGGGTCGGGCAATATCGACGAGAGGATGGCCTACCCACTCGACATCCACTCCTGCTTCCCTATAAATGGGAACCTCAAAAGGGAAAAAGACGATCATCTTCTTCACCCATCGGCTGATCTGTTTCACCCGGCCGGACCTCCAGGCCCAAACCTGGGGGCTGATGTAGTAGAGAACGGGGATATTCCGGCGGTGAGCAGCCTTTGCCAGCCGGAGGTTGAAGTCAGGAAAATCGATGAGGATGACCAGATCAGGCCTCTCCCGGTCCAGGGATTGCTTCAGTATCTTGAAGGCCTTGAGGATCGATCGGATTTTGGGAAGGACTTCGGTGATCCCTACGACGGAGAGGGCTCGGGAGGAATAGAGGAGTTTCATCCCCGCCCTTTCGAGTCCTTCTCCTCCCACGCCAAGAAACTGGACCTCAGGATCGAGGCGGTGGATTGCTTGGACGAGATGAGCGCCGTGAAGGTCTCCGGAGACTTCTCCTGCGACCATGAGAATCTTCTTCGATTTCATCCGTTCATCGGGTTCCCGATCCTCTTCTTTTCGAGGATTTCGTGGATCTGATGGATGATCTGGAGGGCCAATTCCAAGGCCCGCTTCCCATCCTTTCCGGAAACCCGGGGAGGTTTCCGGTTCTTCACGCATTGGAGAAAGGATTGAATCTCACTCTCAAGGGGATCGACTTTCTTGACGGGGATCTTCTGAACGAGAATCTCGGGTAGCGTTTCCTTTCCCGGTCCTTCCTTTTTGCTTGCGAAGACAACCTTCTGGGTGAGAAAGTCGATGGAGAGATAGCCGTTGGGCTGGAACAGGCGGATTTTCCGGACCTTCTCCCGGGAGACCCGGCTGGCTGTGAGATTGGCCGTACAGCCATTTTCGAACTCGATTCGAACATTGGCGATGTCGATATGGGGTGTCAGGACCGGGATTCCGACCGCGTGAAACCACTTGACCTTGGCCTCGACCCAACTGAGGATGATGTCGATGTCGTGAATCATGAGGTCCAACACGATATCGATATCTGTTCCTCTCGTCAGGAAGGGACCGAGACGATTCGACTCAATGAACATGGGATTCCGGATGATTCCTTCCAGGGCGAGGAGAGGACCATTAAACTGTTCCAGATGACCTACCTGGAGGATCAGACCTTTTGATTCTGCCAGGGTGATCAATTCATCCGCTTCTTCGAGGTTTTTGGAGATGGGTTTTTCGAGAAGGACGTCAATCCCTCGAAGCAGGAAATCCTTTGCGACCCCGTGATGGAGCGGCGTGGGAACGGCAATACTGACGGCCTGAACGCGGTCCAGAAGTTCAGAGTGATGGAAGAAAGGCTGGGTCCGAACCTCTTTGGCGACGGCTCTGGCCCGTGAGGGGTCGATATCCGCCACTCCGACCAGTTCCACTCCCTCCATCCTGGCATACTTCTCGGCATGAAACTGGCCAAAGTAGCCGACCCCGATGACGCCGACCTTAATCTTTTCCACCTAACGCGTAATCCCCCTCTTCGATTGTTGGATGAACTGAAGGAGGTGCTGGATCTCCGGCAACGGGGCAATCTCATCTTCTCCGACCTGTTTCAAGGCGTTCTCCAGTGTCAGGCCGGAACGGAAGATGATGCGGTAAGCCTTCCTTAAGGCCCGGATGGCCTGTTCTGAAAAGTTGAACCGCTTCAGACCCACGGTGTTGAGGCCATAAAGTTTCGCCCGACTTCCAGCAGCCGTCATATAAGGGGGAACGTCCTGGGCGATGCCGGTTAAGCCGCTGATCATGGCATGAGTGCCAATCTGACAGAATTGGTGGATGGCGGACAACCCTCCGACGATGGCATGGTCTTCTATCATGATGTGTCCCGCCAGAGTGGCTCCGTTGGCGAGGATCACATGGTTCCCGAGGTGACAATCATGGGCAACGTGAGCATAGGCCATGAAGAGGCTGTTATGACCGATGACCGTCTTTCCTCCCCCTGGCGCAGTCCCCCGGTTCAGCGTGACATACTCCCGGACGATATTTTGATCTCCCAGGATGAGGTAGGTTTTTTCTCCTCTGTAGGCAAGGGCTTGCGGCGCCTCACCCACGGAGGCAAACTGGAAGATCTGGCATTTCTTGCCGATCTGGGTTCCTTCTCCGATGAAGACATGGGATCGAATCCGGGTGCCCGACCCGATGATGGCTCCCTTTTCGATGATCGTGTAGGGACCCACTTCGACATCCTCATCAATTTCGGCCTTCGGATCGACGACCGCAGTGGGATGGATCATATCTCTTCTCCTAACATGGCTAGCAACTCGGCTTCAGCGACCAGCTTCCCGTCGACCAGGGCATTTCCCTTGAACCCCCAGATGGCTTGGCGATGCTTGGTAATATCGAGTTCAAGCCGGAGTTGATCGCCAGGGACCACGGGTTTTCGGAATCGGACCTTGTCGATTCCCAAAAAGTAGACGGGCTTTCTCTGATGCTCCTCGGAAATCGATTTGAAGGCAAGAACCCCTGCTGTCTGAGCCATGGCTTCAATGATCAGGACGCCCGGCATGACGGGCCGACCCGGGAAGTGGCCTGGGAAAAAGGGTTCGTTATAGGTTACGTTCTTGATGCCGACGATCCGCTTGCCGGGCTCCAATTCCACGATCCGATCTACCAGAAGAAAGGGATAGGCGTGGGGGAGCAGGTTCATGATTTCTCTGATTTCGATCATCTACTTCTCCTCTTTTTCCAACGAGATCGTTTCCTCGATTCTGATGAGACGCTTCTCGATGTCGATCAGTTTCCTTCTCATTTCCGGCACTTTCGGCGTGGCGGTTACCATCCTTAGCCACTCCCGGTGAGGGATCGCGGGACTCCCTGAGAAAGCCTGACCGGGCGATAGATCCTGGCCTACTCCGGATTGAGCTCCGACCAGGACATTGTCTCCGATTTGGAGGTGGCCTGCCAAACCGACCTGTCCGGCCAGTGTGACGTTGCTCCCGATCTTGGTCGAGCCGGCGATTCCGACCTGAGCAACGATAATCGAGTCCTCCCCGATCAGGACATTGTGAGCGATTTGGACGAGATTATCGATCTTAACCCCTCTTCGGATAATCGTGTTTCCCAGGGCTCCCCGATCGATGGAGGTATTGGAGCCGATCTCCACATCGTCCTCGATTTCCACCTTTCCGACCTGGGGGATCTTTAAGTTTTTCTTTCCCTCTTTTACGTATCCAAACCCATCACTTCCCACCACCACCCCGCCGTGCAGGATGACCCGTTTTCCGATGACCATTCCGGGATAGACGGAGACGTTGGGATGGAGGATGGAATCGTCTCCGATGGAGGATCCCTCGCCAACGCAGACCCCCGGATGGAGGGTGACGCGATCCCCAATACGGCAACGGTCTCCGATGTAGACAAAAGGATATACCGTCAGATCGGTGCCCAATTGGGCTGTCGGACTCACCCAGGCATTGGGGTCCACTCCTTTGGGCTGGTAAGGTTTCTGAGAAAAGAGGGTTAGGATTTTTGCAAAGGCCAGGTAAGGGTTTTTCACGCAGAGAAGGGGTTTTTCACCGGAAGTCACCTCGGGGGAGACGATGACGGCAGAGGCCTGAGTTTGGCCGAGCCTTGAGAGATACTTGGGGTTTGCGACGAAGGTAATCTCTCCCTCTCCAGCGTCCTCAATCGAGGCAACACCGTGAACCTCGACCTCTCCATCTCCGACAACCGTTCCCTGGACCCACTCTGCCAGCTCCTTCAGTTTCTTTTTCATGCTTTATCCTATTTCCTAAACAGGGAGTGTTATTCCTTGAGTCACGTTTGAACCCAGATTCCAGACTCCCAGTAGATTTCTTAATTCCGATTTCCAAATGACCCGAACAAGATACAATCGAAGAGTCTGGAATGTTGAATTTGGATTTTGTCAGCGATCGGGTGCTTGAAATTTGGTGCTTCTTATTTTTTCTGTGCATCAAACAGCTTGATGATCCGATCGGTGATGTCGATGGCCTTCGAGGTATAGAGAACGATGGTCTCATTTTTTTCAAGGATAAAGGTGTATCCCTCGTCGGCCCCTACCTTCTGGATGAGCTTCTGGAGGTTCATGGAGATGTTTCGCGACTTCTCCATCTCTTTCTGATTGAGATCGTTCTGGTAGTCCTCCCCCCACCGCTGGTAGTCTCTCGCCTTGCCCTGAAGCTCCTTCTCCTTGGCTGCCCTGGCATCCGGCGTTTAACATGGCGGCCCTGTTTTTCCAGAGTCTCCTTCATCGTCTGAAGCTCTTTCTGTCTCTCGGCAATGAGGCGCTGAAATTTCTCAACCTCCTTGGTAATCTCCTTCTTGGCTTCCTTTCCGGCATTGCACTCGTTGATGGCCTTCTGGATATCGACAGAAGCGACCTTCAGTTCCGCCGACCCAGCCGGACCCGCCAGTGAATGCTCCTGCCAGCAGCACGATTCCGATGACCCATCCCATTCTTTTGGCGTATGTGACCATATTTTCCTCCAGAGATTTTTTTGACAAAGCCATTTCTTCTTGTTCGTTAATAAACGGCTCCTGCCGTAAAGTCGATCACCCTGTTCTTCTCTCCGGTCTTCGGACTGGGGTTGAAGCCGATATCGATATGAATGGGACCGAAAGGTGAATTCCATCGGATCCCAACCCCGTACCCTGAAATCGCAAAGGAAACAGGTTACTCCATGTATCGGCCCCCTTTCCAAAATCGACAAAGACCGCCCCCCGGAGCCCGATCTCCCGGGAAAGGGGAAAGACGATCTCATTGTTAAAGACCAACATATGATTGGCGCCAATGGCCTCTCCGGTCTCATCTCTCGGCCCGGCCTGCCCATATTCGAAGCCCCGGACCGTCGTCAGGCCCCCGACAAAAAATTTCTCGTAAATCGGGACTTCTCTTCCTCCGTAAGCATTAATGGCTCCCACCTGAGCGCGAAGGTTGTAAACGGTCTTAAGCGGCAAGGGAAAGAACAAGCTGGACGAAAATAGACTCTTCACGAAGTAATTGTCGCCGCCCAAAATCCCTCCTGCATGCATGACGGAGAGCATCATGTTTGGATCCCCGGGTCGGGGCGAAGGAGTCGTCCCGGGTGTCCCGGGTGAAAGCTGAGGGAGACGGCGCTGGTCGTGTTTGTTCCCACCTGGGAATGAATAGTAAATGAGGCATCATCGGAGACATCGAAGACCTTGACGGTTTCGAGCTTGTACATCAAATCGGCCCGAAGGTTCGGCGTCAGTTCCTTCCCGAAGCGAAGGTCTCCTCCCGTGATTTTATAAGAGTAGGTGTCAAACTCTCGGGTTTCATTGTAGAGGTCGGTTCCTGCCGAATAAGCGATACCCTAAAAAATAAGGATCGGTAAAGCTGAATCTTAGATTCCTGCTGATTCTGCCCCAGAGCTGAACTTCAAGGAGCCGATATATCCCAAACCGAAGAGATTCGGTCTGCAATCGCGGCCGTACCGACAACCTTATCCAGGGAACTGTATCCGATACCGAAAGAGAGGGATCCGGTGGGCGCCTCCTCCACCTTGACGTCGAGATTGATCTTGTCATCGGTGCTCCCGCGGCTGGTGGCGAAATCGACCTCCTTAAAATACCCTGTCCTTTTCAGACGATCCCGGCTGCTGTTGAGATCCGTGGCATTGTAGAGCTCTCCTTCCGCCACGAGGAGTTCCCGGCGGACCACCTTGTCCCGGGTCTTCGTATTTCCGGTGATCTGGATCTTTTCAAAAGAGACCCGTTTCTTCTTCTCGATCTCAAAGGTGAGGTTAACGACCTCAGGCTCTTGGCATCGACTGGAGGGGTCCGGATTGATCTCCACATAGGCATAGCCCTGGTTGGCAAACTTCTCGGTGAGGGCATTGACATCTTTTCGGACCTCTGAATTCCGATAGACATCGTTTCGTTTGATGGTGAAGGGTCTTGAAGAGGTCCTCCTTCGTGGTGAGGAGGTCGCCTTTGAAGTCGATCGTTCCGATCCGGATACTGAGGCCCTTCCGTGATGTCGATCTCGATCCGGATCCGTTTGGGATCGCGCAGATCGATCTTGGGCTCTGAGATCTTTGCATTCGAGATAGCCGTGGTCGATATAGTACGCATGTCAGGAGTTGAACGTCATTTTTGAGAATGTCCTCATCGAGGATGCCGGTCTTGGTCAGGTAAGAGAGGAGGGTCCATTCCTTGGTCTGCATCACTCTTTTCAGGTCCGCCGATTTGAGGTGTTTGTTTCCCTTGAAGGTGATCTTTTTGATCCGGCCTTTGGGCCCTTCGGTGATCTGGAAAGTGACAACGACCTCATTCGTTTCGAGGGGTTCGACCTTGTCTTCCACCTTCACCCCATAGTAGCCCTTGGAGAAGTAGAGTCTTCGAATCAGTTCCGCATTCTCTTTCACCTTTTCAAGGTTGAAGATCGAACGGGTGACAAGGGTCATTTTTTCCTTGATATCCTCCAGCTTGATCTTCTGGTTTCCCCTGATCACGATGTCCTTGATCGAGGGTTTTTCAACGACGATGAAAATGACCTCTTTCCCCTTGGGGGTCGATTTGATATCGACCTGGACATCGGTGAAAGAGCCCAGGGCGAAGATGGATCGGAGGTCTTCGCGGACCTGGTCAATGGCAAAAGGGTTTGTCTTCGCGACTCTTGATGGCCCCCCGGATGACAGCCTCCTCCACCTTGACGTTTCCCAGGATGGTGATTTTTGAGACGATTTCATCCGCTCCATGACAGAGCCCGATCAAGAGAAACAGGATGAAAGGGACAGTCCTATCTGCTTTAACCTCTTCGCCGTTTCATTCTTGTCCTCGTGATGGAATCATCGTCAACCGATTCATTCCGTTTAAAGTGGGTCAAAAGGCTGAAAGTCTATCTTTCATATCAAATCTTTTCCTATTTGTAAATAGGCTGCCCCTCTTCCACTGTCTTTCCGTCCACGAGATGGATCTGACGGGACATCCGGGCCGCCAATTTTAGGTTGTGGGTGACGACGATCAGGGTGACCCCTTTCATCCGGTTGAGTTCTTGAAGCAGGTCAAAGACCGCTTCTCCGGTTTTGGTGTCGAGGTTTCCCGTCGGTTCATCGGCCAGGAGCACTTTGGGTTCCAAGACCAAGGCCCTTGCCACAGCCACCCGCTGCTGTTCGCCGCCCGAGAGTTCGCCGGGTTTATGGGGAAGACGATCTTTGAGACCGACCAGAGAAAGAATGGATTCGGCCCGGGAGGCCCCTTCCTTCTTCGACATCCCCTGGATGAGGCAGGGCATCATCGTATTTTCAAGGGCATTGAATTCAGGAAGCAGGTGATGGAATTGGAAGACAAAGCCGATCTCCCGATTTCGGAAAAGGGCAAGCTCCTTTTCGTTCAGGGTGAAGATATCTTTTCCTTCGTAAAGCACCTTTCCAGAGGTCGGTCGATCCAGGGTTCCCAAGATATGGAGCAGGGTGGTCTTTCCGACGCCGGATGCCCCCACAATCGCGGCCCGCTCCCCCTGGAGAAAAGGTGAGATCGATTCCTTTCAGAACCTCCATCTGCTTGGTTCCATTTCCATAAGATTTGAAGAGCTGCTGGACCTTCACCAGCTCCCTCACACCATGACCTCCCTTGCCTTCTCAACCGCATCCCGGGAAAGAAGCTCCTTCATCCGGGCAAGGCGTTCCAGGGAGATCTCCTTCAAAACGAGACGAAGGGATGGAAAACGGTGGAGAAAGAGGTCGAGGTCTTCTTTGGTCAATTCGAGCAGTTCCGTGGGCTGCGTCGTTTTCGCATGGGCCATTCGGGGTCGGTTGAAGAGGGGGCCGGTCTCTCCGAAGAAGTTCCCGCTTCTCACCGCGGCGAACGTGACCTTTTTCCCATGACGATCCTGGGCGAAGATCTCCACCTCTCCGCTTTTGACGAGATAGAGAGAGGCCGGAGGGTCTCCCTCCCGAAAGATGAAGGTATTCTCCGGGACCTTTTGCGGGTGGAAACGTTTCAAAGACCTCCTCCCGATCTTTGGGGAAAGAGGGGAGAATAAGGGAGAAAGGACGAAGAAGGTATCGAGCACCCTCTGTCGAAACAGTTTGTTGAGCACTTCCTTCACCCGAGGATAGGCCTTGATAATCTCATGGAGCTCGTCTTTGGAGATCTCAAGGATTTCACACTTCGGTCAAGGCCTTGACCGTGGCATGCCTTTTTTGATCGGTGAAGAAACCAAATTCTCCGAGAAAATCCCCTTCCTTGAGATTTCGGATCCGGACCTCTTTATCCTTGGCCGTTTTCTTTCTGACCTCGGCCTCTCCGTCGAATGATGATCATCGAGGGAATCCCCTGCTTCTCCCTCCCGGCAGATGAAATCCTCTTTCGAGAAGGTCTTCACCTGAACCCGTTCGAGGAGGGATTGAAGCTCCTTCTCCTTCAATTCAGAGAAGAGGGGAATAGGAGGAAGGGGCCGAAAGGGTTTGGCTTCCCGGGTTTTCTCCTGGTAGAGCTGGGCCAATCGATCATTGATTTCCCTGGCCGACGGATCGATCCTCAAGATCATCTTGTTGAGGGAGATGGCTTGAAGGAGAAACCCGTCCTTGGCATAGGCCTCTGCCGCCTCTCGATAAACCAGAACCGCCTCCTTCTTTCGGCCCAACCGCTCCAGCAATTCCCCGATCTTGACGCAGGACTCGAAGGTCCTCGGGCTCCTGGGCACAATGTTTCCGGTAGTTCTCCAGGGCCTTTTCCAGTCTCCCTTGGCCAGGGCCATCTGGGCTTCTTCTTTGTAGGGGTCTCTCTCCTTATTCATATCGCAATGCCTCCGCAGGGTCGAGCCTGGAGGCCCTCCAGGAGGGATAGAGGGTTGCCAGGAGGCTGATGAGGATGGCGGTTGCCGTGATGATCCAGACATCGAGAGGATTGACCTGCGAGGGGAGCTTATCGATATAATAGACATCGCTTGCAAGGATCTTGAATCCAAAGAGATTCTCCACGAATCCCGTAATCTTCTCGAGATTGAAGGCGGCCAGGAGACCCAAAATGGTTCCCAGAGTGGTTCCCACCACGCCGATCACCAGTCCTTCAATCATGAAGATCTTCAGGATCCCTTTGGAGGAGGCCCCCATCGACTTGAGGATGGCGATATCCTTATTCTTCTCCATGACCACCATGATGAGCGTTGAAATGATGTTGAATGCTGCCACCAGGACGATCAGGACGAGGATGATAAACATGGCGATCTTCTCCAGCCGAAGGGCAGAGAAGAGATTTCGATTCATCTCCATCCAATCCTTGGTCCAGAAGGGAAAGCCGAGTTTGTGTCGGATCTCCCTCCCGATCTCTTTGACCTTGTAGATGATCGTCGGTTTTGACCTGAATCCCGGTGACCTGTGATCTCCCATGCCGAAAAATTTCTGGGCGCTCTCGATGGAGACATAGGCCATCGTATTGTCGTACTCATACATCCCGGAATGGAAAATCCCCACCACCCGAAACCGTCTTCATCTTGGGCATCATTCCCATGGGTGTCATCGTGCCGAGAGGAGAGATCACCTGGAGGGTATCCCCCGGAGAGGTCGAGAGGTGTTTGGCGAGCTCCACCCCGAGGATGATTGCCGGAGCGTCTCCGGCTTCGACCTCCTTTAAATCCTGAAGATGGCCGGCCTTTAGATTATTGGCCAGCTCCGTCACCTTTCCCTCTCGATCAGGATCGATTCCTTTCAGGACGACACCGGACACATTCGACCCGGAGGAAAGCATCACCTGGCTGAAGATGAAAGGAGCAGCCGCAAGGACTCCCTTCACCTCCCCAATTTTTCGGATCACTTCCTCGGAATGATCCATGCCCTCCTGGCTGGCCTTTCAAGACGACGAGATGGGCCTGGGTGCCCAGAATCTTCTCCTTGAGGGTCTTTTCAAAACCGCTCATCACCGACAGGACGACGATCAGGGCCATCACGCCCACCATGACCCCGGCAATGGAGATGACGGTGATGATGGAGATGAAGGTCTGCTTCCGCTTTGCCTTGAGATATCTCAGACCGATAAACCACTCATACTTCATCGTGCGTTATTTCTCCATTCGAAGCAGGGGAAAGAGGATGACGTCCCGGATGGAAGGCGCATCGGCGAGGATCATGACCCAGCGGTCGATGCCGATTCCCTCACCGGCCGTGGGAGGCATTCCGAATTCGAGGGCACGAAGGAAATCCTCATCCAGACGCAGAAAGAGGTCAGCCTCCTCGAATTTTTCCTTGATCTGTTGGACGAAACCGTTCCCTCTGGTCGATGGGATCATTCAGCTCGGAAAAACCATTGGCAATCTCCCGGCCTGTGATGAAGAGCTCAAAGCGATCCACCACGTCGGGATCCTGCTCATTCCGACGGGAGAGGGGAGAGATCTCCGTCGGATAGTGGGTGATGAAGGTGGGTTGAAGGAGATTGGGTTCCACCTTTTCCTCGAAGAGGTCTCCCAGAATCCTTCCATGGGAGGTTCCTTTTTTCAGTTCGAGGCCAAGTCCTCTGGCGACCTCTTCGGCTCTCTTCGGGTCTTTTAAAATCGCCGGATCGAGCTTTCCGATTTCGATCAGGGAGTCTTTTAAACGGATCCTTCTCCAGGGAGGCGTGAAATCGATCTCTTTTCCACCGTAGGTCAACTTGAGCCCGCCGTGAAACCGTTTCACCATGGAGCAGAAGAGCTCTTCGGTCATGGACATCAGGTCTTCATAGGTGGCATAGCTCTGGTAGAATTCGAGCATGGTGAATTCAGGGTTGTGCTGGGTTGAGATCCCTTCGTTTCGGAAATTTCGATTGATCTCAAAGACCCTTTCAAGCCCTCCGATCACCAGACGTTTCAGAAAGAGTTCAGGGGCCACCCGCATGAAGAGTTCCATGTCAAGGGCATTGTGGTGGGTCTTAAAAGGCTTTGCGGTAGCCCCTCCAGGGATGGGGTGCATCATGGGGGTCTCCACTTCGAGGAAATCCCGGCTGGATAAAAAAATCCCGGATCATCTGGATGGCCTGGACCCGGATGAGGAAGATCTCCTTCACCCTTGGGTTGGCAATGAGGTCCAAATAACGCTGGCGGTAACGGGTCTCCACATCGGTGAGGCCATGCCACTTCTCCGGAAGGGGCCGAAGGGATTTCACCAGGAGCTGAAGGGCCTGGACCTGGAGGGTCAGTTCATGGGTCTTGGTCCGGAAGATCTTTCCCTCCACCCGAATAAAATCCCCGATGTCCAGTTTCTTAAAGAGTTGAAAGGCCGATTCTCCAACCAGATCCTTTCGGATGTAGGCCTGAATCCTTCCCTTCCGGTCCTGGATCTGGACAAAGCTGGCTTTTCCAAAGTCCCGGACGGCAACGATCCTGCCGGCGACAGAAAAGATTTTTTCTACCTTCATGCAGTTCCTCATCCGAGCATGGAGCCGTAGGTTTCAAGAATATCCTTAGAGGTGTCCTTCACCTTGTAATGATTCGGGAAGGGATTGATGCCCTCCTTCCTTAATGCCTCCAGTTTCCGGATCCTCTGCTGAATCAGTTCACTTGTTTCATCCATTCTGATTCACCTGAGCGCAGCTCTTTTATGAAAAATGAATGTAAGATTAAGGGGTTAACTCATCAGGAAATAAGCATTTAAAGTAACCCATTTTGCCGTCTCCGTCAAGGAAAAGAGCGGTTTGGTGGAAACAAGTTCGAAGTGTTGAGTTCGCAATTCGGAGAAAAAGGGGACCATAAGATAATCGACAAAAGTGATTGTGAAATGATGATGAGGGAACGGTCAAAATAGACTATGCGCCATGCTCTGTGCGCGATGGGACCTTGTCATTCCGGTGCCTTTCGATTTCACCCACCAGGTCATAGGGATGGGCTTGAGTGATTCGGGCCATCACCCAGATCGCCCGGTTTGGCCTCTCCTTTAAGAAAGACGCAGCCATCGATTTCAGGGGCCTGGGTCTTGAGCCTTCCTCTTAAGGTCCTCTTTCTGATCCTTTCCTTCGACCAGGACCTCCACGCTCTTGCCGATCATCCTTCTATTCTTTTTTAGGGAGATCTTCCTTTGGCGCTCCATCAGGATTCCCAGGCGCTCCTCTTTCACCTCCTCCGGGACCTGGTTCGGAAGCCGGGAGGCAGGCGTTCCCTCCTCCCGGGAATATTTGAAAACTCCCAGGTGATCGAACTGCGTCTCCTCGACAAATTCGAGAAGGGAGTTGAACTGGGCTTCTCCTTCCCCTGGAAATCCGACGATCAGTGAGGAGCGAAGGCTGATCTCCGGGATAAAAGCCCTGATCTTCTGGATGAGGTTCCGGATCTCCTGTCCCTTCGATTTTCGTCCCATCCGTCTCAGGATTGCATCGTCGATATGCTGGATCGGGAGATCGAGATAAGGACAAATCTTTTCTTCCCGGGCGATGATCTCAAGAAGTCCTTCCGTGAAATAGCGCGCTTTGGGATAGGCATAGAGGATTCGAATCCAGCGGAGTCCGTTGACCCTCACCAACGCCTTCAAGGAGTTTTTCCAGGTTCGTTCCATCCCGAAGATCTTCCCCGTAGGCAGTCGTATCCTGGGCAATCAGAATGAGTTCTTGAACTCCCTGGTCTGCGAGCCTTTCGGCCTCTTTGAGCACGGAGGAAGGCCTTCTGCTCCGGTAGGGTCCCCGGATCTTTGGCACGGTGCAAAAGGTGCAGAACTTCGAACAGCCCTCTGCAATCTTGAGATAGGCCGTGAAGGAAGGGGTGGAGAGAATCCGCGGCGTTTTTTCATCATAGAGAAAGGTGGAGGGGCTGAGATAACTCTTTTTCGTTTGATCTCTGGGTCAGGATCTGGGGAAGGTTCTGAAAGGTCCCTGTCCCTATGAAGAGATCCACCTCGGGGAGCTCTTTTTCCAGGGCCTTTCCGTAACGCTGAGGAAGACATCCGGAGACAATGAGGCGCTGGCAACGTCCCTCCTTTTTGTAACGGGCCAAGTTGAAGGATCGTATCGATGGCCTCTTGCGAAGCGTCCTGGATAAAAGAACAGGTGTTGACGATGAGAATTTCAGCCTTCGAAGGGTCTCGTGGTGAGAGAGTAGCCCTCTTTGGAGAGAAGCCCGAGCATGACCTCTGAATCGACCAGATTCTTCGGACATCCGAGACTGACCAGGCAAACCGTTTCTTTCATACCCCTATTATATCCAAACTCATCCTTGTTTTCCAAAGCGTCCCCTTAGCACGAACGCTTCATCCCGCTAAACTAGGTCCGAATGAGTTCCAAAGTAATAACCCATGACACAGAAGTGTTGAATCAGCTTTGAAGAATTGGTTTCATTCTTTGTGATCTGAATTTGTTTCAGTGATGCTTGGATTTGGTCATTCCATGAGACTAAGGGTTGTTTTATTCACCCAAACAATGCAAAATTGTAAAATTAAGATTTCACTTTGCGCTATGTCCATGCTTTGCTTTTCAGAGAAGAGGTTGAGATGGGTTTGATTCAGAAGCAGTATGATGATCTGAGAAAAAAGGTCAAGAAGATCAGAGATCGAAAATCAGGCGCGGGCCTTTAAAGAGACCCGGAACCGCCAGAGACAGAACCTTTCTGCCTTCGGTGATCTCGAAAAGATCAAGGCAGAGGTGAAACGGATTCGTTCGGAGTCTGTCGGAAACTGGGACCTCTTTGAAAAGGCCATCTCCCAACTCGAAAAGAATCAGTTTAAAGTCGTTCAGGCGAAGGATGCAAAAGAGGCCTGCGAGCATCGTGCTCAAGGAGATGGGTGAGGAACGGCTCGTCGTTAAAGTCAAAGTCCAACATCTCAAAGGAGATCCGGCTCACCTCCTTTCTCAACGAGCACGGCATCGAGGTGATTGAGACCGATATCGGAGACCGGATCGGCCAGATTGCCGGGCATCGGGCCTCTCACTATACCGGACCGATTGTCCATCTCACCCGGTATGAGATTGCCGATATCCTTTCCAGACACCTGGGAAGGGAGATTCCGCCCGTTCCCGAGGATGAGATGCAGGCCGTGAGAGAGGATATCGAATCTTATCTCCAGAAGGCGAAGGTCGGGATCACGGGAGCGAATGCCATTGCTGCGAGAGAAGGAGCAGTTCTCATCCTTCACAATGAAGGCAATGTGACCCGGGTTCGGACGAGATCGAAACACATCATCCTCGCCTCCATCGACAAGATCTATCCCAGCGTTGAGGATGGCCTCCTCATGCTGAGGGCCGAGACCTATCTGGCCACGGGCGCCCTCTTTCCTTCGTTCATCGATATCGTTGCAGGAAAATCAAAATCCGCGGATATCGAAAAGACCCCCTTCTTCGGAATGCATGATCCCCTCTCCATCACCCTCGTTCTCCTGGATAATGGGAGAAGAAAGATCATCGAGGAGCACAAGGACTTTTCCGACCTCCTCTACTGCATCGGATGCGGCAATTGTCTCGTGAACTGCCCGACCTACAGCGCCGTGGGGAACGCCTTTGGTGAGGATGGGATGCTGGGCGGAAGGGGCGTCGCCCTCGCAGCCTTCAGAGGGGAGTGAAAGAGGGGATTGAGGATGGCCTCTTTCTCTGCACCACCTGCGGCCTCTGCGGTCAGGCCTGTCCGGTGGAGATTGATGCAGGAAAAAGGCTGAAGGATCTGAGAGAGACGAGCCTGGCCTCTCCTGACATCTCATCTCAACTCGACGAGATCACCCTCCTGCAACATACGATTGATCAGCACGGGACGCCCTATGGACAAATGGAAAGGGCCGAATTTCCGGTTCCTCAGAAAAGATCTTCGATCGTCCTTTACATCGGCTGTGTGGGACGGAGCACAGAGGTTGAAACTGCCGGAAATGCGATCAGGCTCCTTCAGCGGCTGGGTGTCGATTTCACCCTGATCGACGAGGTCTGCTGTGAGGCTGTGAAGGGGGATATCGGTTCCAGTCCCAATCCGGAGCGACTTCAGAATAACATCGAAAAGATCAAGAGAGGCCGGAGGCAAAGAAGTGCTCTTTCTCTGTCCCACCTGTCTCAAGACCTTTCTGGAGTATGATCAGGAGCATCCCACGGGCCTCATCTTCGAAACACTCCTCTCTTATCTGAGCCGGCATTTTGCCTTTACCTCCCGCGGAGGGCGATCCGGTAACGATCACCTATCACGATCCCTGCCATCTCGGGCGGGGGCTTGAATCCTTTGACGGGGCAAGGGGACTGCTTAAAGGGCATTGGAAGGCAACGTCGTCGAGATGGAGCATCACCACAAGGAATCCCTCTGCTGCGGCGCCGGAGGCGGAATCCGGGGGTTTTATCCAAAGTTTTCAAGAGACATTGCCCGAAGAAGGGTGAAGGAGGCTGAGGAGGTGAAGGCTGAACTTCTCCTGACCGATTGTCTCTCCTGCAGGCATAACCTGAAGCAGGGGGTTCCCTTTGAAGGGAAGCTCCAGGTCATGACGACACCGGAATATCTTCTGAATGGAATAGAGACCGGGAAGATAAAGGTCTCTCAAAAGTAGAGAGCCAGAAGCCAAAGGCGCAGTCCTTTGAAAGGAGGCTCAACTGATCCGGAACTTCGAGAGACGAAAGGCTCCGGAACAACGAATGCTCGATTCCTTTAACTGATTGAAGCATATTTTCCCTTGAAATTATAGAGGATTTAAGATATTCTATCCCTCAAGGAAGGGAGGTGATCGTATGCCGATCTCAGCTTATGTCTTCATTGAGTGTACGGCAGGGGCTGCCAAGGATGTGGCCCGGGAGGTCTCCAAGATCCAGGGGGTCAAGAAATCGAATTCCACGACAGGCCCCTATGATGTGATTGCCTTGGTGGAGGCCCCGGACATCAATATCCTTGGCGACTACATCATCACCAAGATTCAGGGGCTTTCCGGCGTATTGAGGACCCAGACGAACGTGATTGTGGACTAAGCAAAAGAATTAGATTGTCATTGCGAAGAGTCCCAAGCTTTTGGGACGACGAAGCAATCTGGAAAGGATGCCACCCTATGGGTCGCAATGACTGATCTGTTAATAAAGGAGATCAGAAAAGGAGAGAAAATGGGAAGTGTGGTCAAAAAGCGGCGCAAGAAGATGGCCAAACACAAACACAAAAAACAGTTGGACCGGGATCGTCATAAGAAAAAGAAATAACCTTTTTTCATGCATCGAAGCTGGATCAATATCCTCCTTTTCATTTTGACCTTTGTCTCCACATGGTTGACCGGAGGACCGGGTTACTCCATTGCGATCATGCTCATCCTTCTGGGACATGAATTAGGTCACTACTTCATGTCCCGGAGGCATGGGATTCGAGCAACCTTGCCTTATTTTCTGCCTTTTCCTTTCTCTCCTTTCGGGACGTTTGGCGCGGTCATCCGAATGGAGAGCGCTACGCCCTCTCGAAAGGCGCTCTTTGATACAGGTGTGGCAGGGCCTTTGACGAGCCTTGTCCTTAGCATCCCTGCCATTGTCATCGGATTAAAACTTTCAGAGATTGTTCCTGCCGCTCAACTTCAAGGAAGGGACTCTCCGGCTGGCAGACCCTCTGCTTTTCTCCTTTCATTCAACGACTCGTCATTGGTGAGGTTCCGGAGACATACGACATCATCCTCCATCCCATTGGATATGCGGGGTGGGTAGGTCTCTTTGTCACGGCCCTCAACCTTCTTCCGATCGGACAGCTCGATGGAGGCCACATTGCCTATGCCCTGTTCGGGAGGCAGAGCCGGATCATCTTCCTAATCGCCATTGCCGTGATGGCCTTCATCACCGTCTTTTACAATCCCGGATGGATTCTTCTTGCTCATCCTCTTCATTGTCTTTGGATTCCGCCATCCCGCTCCCATGGATGATTTTACACCCCTCGATGGGAAGAGGAAACTGATCGGCGCCCTCGCCTTCGCTGCCTTTTTTGTCTCCTTTACCCCTGCCCCTTTCCTGACTTCGTCAAAGAACTCAAGGAGACCTTCAACTGGTTCTAAGCAAATTCCGTTATCTCCTTCGCGTGGTTAACAATTGCAATTCCGAGATGCCGAGTTAACCTTAACGTACTGACTGCAACTGGGGCAAGCCATGAGGCGGTCGTCAATGTGAAATATGTAACATATTGAAATAAAGAGAGATGTTGATTATACTGATATGGTTTTGTAATGTATTGAAAATCAATTAAGAATAATTTTATTATGCGACTTGTTAAAAAATTCACTTTTATCTTGAAATTACCTATTCAGGGTAATATAATGATGACAATTTTAAGAATTTAAACCAAAGGGGGAAAAGATGAGTAAGAAAGGCTGGCTCGTTACTTTTTCAGGGATGGGTTTAAATCTGGCTTTAGGGACCCTGTATGCATGGAGTGTTTTCGGAAAACAATTGACTGAGGCCATTGACAAGGGCGGTTTCGGCTGGAGCAAGACAGCAGCAGCGATGCCTTACTCTATTGCGATCGGATTTTTCGCCCTCATGATGATCCCTGCCGGACGTCTTCAGGATAAACTCGGGCCGGGAATCATCGCAACGATCGGAGCGATCCTGATGGCAATAGGCATGATCGTCACCAGTTTTTCAACACCCGAGAGCGCCCTTCCGGC
>CAWHGS010000016.1:0-11431 GCA_963828805.1 uncultured delta proteobacterium | reverse complement strand
CTTGACTGTTCCTTCAGGAAGATTTAAGCATTTTCCCATTTCATCGTAGGAAAGTTCCTGGAGGTGCCTGAGAACGATCAGTTCCCGCTGATCTTCTTTCAGTCAGAGAAGCCCCTTTTGAATCCATTCCTGAACCATCTTCTTCTCGTAAGCCGTATCAGGGGTGTCCGAAGGATCAGCGAAAGACTTCGTCACTTCACCATCTTCCGTCTCAATAGGATCATCCATGGAGTCTGTATTGAAATAGTGCCTTCGCTTCAGGTATTTCCATCTGTTTCGGCAATGATTCACGGTGATCTGCTTGAGCCACCCTTCAAACTTAGCCTCATCCCTCAGTGACTTAATCGATTCAAAAACGGAGACAAAGACCTCCTGGGCAAGTTCTCTGGCCTCCTCCATATTGCCCACCATCCGGTAAGCATAGTTAAACACCCTTTTCTGATAGAAGAGGACGATCTTTTCAAAGGCCTTCCGATCACCCGCCTTACAGCCTTCGATCACCTCCTTGCCGATCTTAGGAGAAATCTCCATCTAAAAGCTCGTTCTTCCCCTTAAAATATAGACAACAGATCAACGGTATTTGTTCGCCGAATCAAGGGCGGAGTCTCTATCCGCCTGCTGAAAAACGTCCATCTGCTGCGTTTCCCCTGCCTACCGGCAGGCAGGCTCATCCTTCCCCGTGTCAAGCACGGGGCAGGCTTATTGCGGGGTACTCCACCAAGTACGCTTCGATTGATATTTCCTTGGGCCTCGGAGTTCGGGAGCCTTGCATCTGGGCATTTTTGAGCAGCCTGAAAAATTCCCTTTTCCAGCAACTTTTATGGACTAGAATTCCATCGCTTCATTAGTTTGAGGAGTTCGATGAGTCTGACATCCCGCTCCCTCAGCACTTCCTCTAAGGGTTTTGAACCATAGTCATAAAACCCTCTGCCCGTCTTGACTCCGAGATGCCCCTTCTTCACCAGTTAACTCAGCGTCTTCGGAAAAACATCCTTTGAAATCAGTTGGATCGAGGGATTCTTTTCGAAGGTCAGGGCCAGGTCGAGTCCTGTGAAGTCGTATCGTTGGACAACACCCACGACCGGAATCCGAATGCCCAAACTGCTCTTTACAGCCGTGTCGATATCCTCCGGAGATGCATACCCCTTATCCATCAGATGAAAGATTTCCCTTGCCATGGCGCGCTGAAGGCGACCTACGATATAACCGGGAATAAATTTATTCATGACCACGGGCTTCTTTCCCAATCTCAAAAGGACTCTCCTTACTGTCTCCACCGTTTCCACCGAAGTCCTCGGACCTTTTACAACATCGACAAGGGGAATAAGGTGTGGAGGAGCCCACCAATGGGCGATCAACAGCTTCTTCGGACGAACCGTTCTTACAACCTTGAAAATATTCAGATAAGAGGTATTACTGGTCAGGATCGTCCTGGGTGGGCAGATCCGATCCAGGAATGAAGCAGTCTTCTCTTTGCCTCCGGATCTTCACGGATGTTTCAACGACAAGATCGGCTCTCTTTGCAACTCCCAGGGAGGTGGAGGTATGAATGCGTTCGAGAACTCTGAGGAATTGATCTCGAATCGATCAGTCTTGCCTTTCCCAGGGTCCGGATATTCGATTGGATGAGAAAGAGGGCCTTCCCTAAATGCCTCCGTGAGGTCGTACAATTCGACCTCGACTCCCCCTTGAGCAAAAACCATCGCAATGGAATGGCCCATTGTTCCGGCGCCGATCACCATGGCTCTTTTAATCCAGTCCGCCCATACCCTTCCTCCAGCGCATCGTCGGCCTAATCATATCATTATGGAGTTCCTTGGGCAAGTGACATGAACCCGTTGATTTTTTTTAGAAAAATGTCTATAATAATTGGGTACGGTTTGTCCAAGTCCTTGAAAAGGAGGTGATTGTCGGATGAAGAAGACCATCTCAGCTCTTTTGTCGCTGATCCTCATGGGTCTGCTTGTCGTTTCTTTGGTCGGCTGTGGGGCCGATATCAAGGCCGAGAATGAGAAATTGAAAGCAGAAACCACCACTCTCAAATCGGACAACGACAAATTAAAACTTGAGATCCAGAAGCTGAAGGAGGAGCTCACGAAGGCCGGAGAGAAGGATGTGACCATCACTTCCCTGACGGCTGAAAATGAAGCCCTGAAGAAGCAGGTTGAGGATCTAAAGGCCCAAATAACCAAACCGAAGAAGAAATAAGGGTTGGGTCGTTTGTGGAAAAAAAGGGAAGGCCCGGATCAAAAACGGGTTTTCCCTTTTTTGATTCTTGTCTTCCCCCTATGAAAAGAGAGCGTCATCCATCCAGAAAGCCGAGCCAGAGGAAAAAGAGGAAAAAGCGGAGTCTCGCCCTTTATCTGATCTATGCCTTTATTCTTTCCTTGGTCCTCTTCATTCTTTCCGGGGCTGCGCTCTTTCTCTATTTTTCCAAAAATCTTCCCGATTATCAGCCGTTAAAGGAACGGAACTCAAACGCATCCTCCATCGTCTACTCTGAGGAAGATGAGGTCGTCGGTAAGTTCCTCCTCGAAAATCGCATTCCGATCCCTTATGAGCGAATTCCCAAACTTTTGATCCATGCCTTCGTCGCTGCGGAAGATGCTGAGTTTTTCCACCACAAGGGGATTGACTACAAAGGAATCGTCCGGGCCATGTTCCGAAACCTGATCGCCGGCCGAATCGTCCAGGGAGGAAGCACGATCACCCAGCAGGTGACCAAGACCTTCTTTCTCACTCCCAAACGGAGCTTCCTTCGAAAGTTGAAAGAAGTGGCCTATGCCTTTGGCCTGGAGCGCAATCTGACCAAGGAAGAGATCCTTTCCCTCTATCTGAACAACATCTACCTCGGCAACGGGGCCTATGGAGTCGAAGCCGCGGCGGAGAGTTACTTCAACAAACGGGCCGAACAGCTTAATCTGCCGGAGATGGCCATGATGGCGGGTCTGGTCAAAGCCCCCAGCCGTTATTCCCCTATCAATAATCTCCATCGGGCAAAAAATCGGCAGAGCTACGTGCTCGGCCGGATGGCGGAGTTAGGCTACATCTCCCAGGGACAGAAGGAGCAGGCCCTTCGAGCTCCCATTAAATTACAGTCCCGGGAAAGTGCCTATTTCAGCAAAGCGCCCTATTTCACCGAGTTCATTCGACACCAGGTGGAGAAGAAATACGGAAAGGACAAACTCTATCAGGAGGGATTGAGAATCTACACCACGCTCGACCTCTCCCTTCAAAAAACTGCACAGAGAGCCGTTGAAACAGGGCTCAGAGACCTCGATAAACGCCAGGGGTTCCGGGGTCCCATCCGCGTTCTTTCCTCGAGCGAGATGAAAACATTCACTAAAAAGAAAGGAACCCTCTCACCTCTCTCTCAGCAGGATGTGTACGAGGCTGTCATTCTGGCAAAGGACGATGCGAAAAAATCGTTTCTGGTTTGGGTGGAAGACCGGAAGGGAATGCTTCCCTATACGGAGATGTCCTGGGCCCTTAACGCCAAACCCACACCGAATTACAAACCCGGCAAGGTAAAGGACGCCTCGGATCTGCTGAAACCAGGGGACGTGGTTCAGGTGAGAGTGAAAGAACAGGCCAGAAAGGATCAACTTCCCGTCCTCGCTCTGGAGCAGGACCCGATCGTCCAGGGCGCCCTCCTCTGCGTCGATCCAAAAACAGGGCATGTGAGAGCCATGGTCGGAGGACGAGACTTTAGCGAGAGTCAATTTAATCGCGCCGTCAATTCCCGCAGGCAAGCCCGGATCTGCCTTCAAACCCATCATCTACGCCGCCGCACTTGAAAAAGGCTACACCGCCTCAACGGTCCTCATGGATTCACCCATCGAGTACTCGGACCATGATGAGGGATCTTACTGGGCTCCCAAGAATTATGACAAGGGTTATGTGGGGCCGATCACCTTCCGGAACGCCCTGGCCCATTCCCGCAACGTCGTCACCGTCAAAATTCTGGAAGATATCGGCATCGGTTACGCTCTTAAATTTATAAAGAGACTGGGGATTGAATCCCCGGTGAAACGAAACCTCTCGATTGCCCTCGGCACTTCTGATGTTTCCATGCTTGAGATTGCTTCAGCCTTTGGGGTCTTTGCAAACGGCGGGGAAAGGGTCAAGCCGATCTTCATCCGAAAGATCGCAACCATGAAAGGAGAGGTGCTCGAAGAAAACGATCCCTATATTGACCTTGTCGAAGGGGAGGAAAAAGAAGAAAGTGAAGAGCCTCCGCAAACGCCTGCTCCGCCTCTCAAAGAGCGGGTCATCTCTTCCCAGCATGCCTTTCTCATGACCCATCTCCTTGAAGGGGTTATCCAGCATGGAACAGGGCAGAGGGCAAGAAGCCTCGGACGGCCGGTCGCCGGCAAGACGGGCACTTCAAGCGATTATGCAGACGCGTGGTTTATTGGATACACCCCTTCCCTGCTCGCTGCGGTTTGGGTCGGCTTTGACGATAAGGCTTCTCTGGGCAAGAAGGAAACGGGGGCCCGGGCAGCCCTTCCCATCTGGATCTCTTTCATGGAAAGCGCCCTACGGGGTACGCCTGCCGAGCCCTTCAAGGTGCCGGAAGGAATCACATTGGTAAGGGTGAATCTTGAAACAGGCCTTCCTGCCGGCGGGGACCTGAAAGACACGATCCTGGAGGTTTTTGTGGAGGGAAATACCCCTTTCCCTGTTGAAAAGACAGGTTTCAAAAAGGACGGGCCCTCTTCCGGAGATTCCCCCCGAAGAATTCTTCCGGAGACAAAGACGGACGGCCCATAGGGGATGGATGGGTTCAAGGGGGCAAGGGGGTCAGGGGCGTGGTTGGGAATCAGGCCTGACAAAATCAAGAAGGGATTGACCATGAAAGAAGAAGAGATAAAAAAGACTCTAAGCAGTTGCAAGACCGTGGCAGTGGTGGGAATTTCTCCCAAAGCGGACCGGCCGAGCTATCGCGTCGCAGCCTACCTCCAGTCAAAGGGATATCGCATCATCCCTGTCCGGCCGGACGGTGAAGACATCCTGGGAGAGAAGGTTTATCGCAGCCTCACAGAGATTCCCAGGAGAATTGAAATCGATGTGGTCGACATCTTCCGAAAATCGGAGGACGTCCCGCCTGTCGTGGAGGAAGCAATCCAACGGGGAGCAAAGGTCATCTGGATGCAGGAGGGAATCGCCCATCCGGAAGCCGCTTCATCCGCGGAAAAAGCGGGATTACAGGTCGTGATGGACCGCTGCATGAAGAAAGATCACCAGCGCCTCCTCTAAACTCCAAATCAGCTTTGGGGCTGTATTAAATGGAGTGTCAATGCGGGATGGGGAGGAATGGTATCACGGCCCTAAAATCGTTCTGCGGCCATTGTATCGTTCGGTATCATATTGCGTTTTTGTGTCAACCAAATTCAACCGGCCAATGGCCTCCTCCAGCGCAACGGCAGTGATTCTCCCGTTCCGGTAACTGACCATCATGCCAAAGGACTCCTCTCGCAACGAGGTCGGCCGCAGCGATACCGAAATATCTTCCCATTCGTCGGTCATAGGCGCAAGGCACGCCGCCCCGCTGCAAATGGCTGAGCGTAATACTTCGGGTCTCTATGCGGGTCGACTGGGAGATCTCCCTGGCCAGATATTCGCCGATTCCCCCGAGGGTCTTGTGGCCAAAACTATCGACCGTCTCCTCCTTTGCAACCAGCGAGGCACCCGATGGCTTCGCGCCTTCAGCCACCACGATGATGTCGTAGCGGGCCCCCTTTTTTCTGCCCTCCAGGACGAGAGCGTTGACCCTTTCAAGGTCAAAATCCCATTCAGGAATAAGAATGAGATAGGCGCCGCTCGATTCTCCCCCCTCCAGGGCCAGCCAGCCTGCATGCCTCCCCATGGTCTCGACCACGAAGATTCTCCGGTGAGAACCCGCAGTGGTCCTGAGTCGGTCGATCTCCTCTGTAATCACATTGAGCGCCGTCTCGAACCCGAGCGTATAGTCGGTTCCCGAGAGGTCTTTATCAATTGTTTTTGGAATTCCGACGACGTTCACTCCTTCACGGGAAAGCTTGTGAGCCACTCCGAGGGTATCCTCCCCCCCAATGGCAATCAGGCAATCGAGATGGAGACGCTCGATATTATTGAGAACGATAGCGGATTGATCATTTCTTCGGTCATACGGATTCGTCCGCGAGGTTCCAAGATTCGTACCCCCGTGGCGATCCCAGGTCCTCACCATCTCCTCGCTCAGGATGACAATTCTTGAAGCCGGGGCGTCTTCGTCCGCATCAGGATAGACCAGCCCCTTCCAGCCATCCCGAATCCCAACAACCTCGTACTGGATCTTTCTGCTCCTCTGGAGTCGGCCATCGAGCGCCGTCTTTACAACCCATTTAATCGCCGGATTCAATCCCGCGCAATCGCCGCCCCCTGTCAGGATTCCGATCCTCTTTTGCTCCATCATTTCCTCCCCCTTTCTTTTACTGATGCTGTTTGCGAACTGTGATCGGCCCTTTCTCACATAAACAGCCCCTACCCCTTTGCGACCCGCCCTCATTTCTGGGAGTTGAAGAATTCTTTGAGAGTCATCTTTTTGTAACTGCTTGAGGCAATGTACTTTAAAATGACTAAAAAGGTATCCGGGTCAACATAACCTGGAATACTGGTAATCTTCGATCCGTCGGGTTCGAGAAACCAGGAGGTGGGCAGAGTCCGGACGAAATAGTTCGAAGCAATCTTTTTCTCCTGATCGACATTCGCTCGAATCGGGACGAAACGGTTATTCAGGGATTGCACGATCTCGGGGCGGGTGAAGGACTCTGCCTCCATCTTTCTGCAGAACGTTCACCAATCGGCATAAAAGTTGACGAATATCTTTTTGCCCTCCGCCTTCCCCTTGCGATTCCATCCTTGTAGGATTGCCACTTGATGCCCTCTGCGTCAGAAAAGATTGGAAGAAACAGAATGAACAGGGCCAGCGCCAAAAAGAACATCCGTTTTTTCATCCTGTTATATTAGCACAGCCAATCCCCGTTTTCCAGAATAGAGAGCAACTTGCTGCAATTCAGACAGTAAGAGGCCATACACTTCAGACACCAGACTGAAGCTGAAAATGAAGGGAAAAGGCCCAATAAAAAATGGCTTGAGAACACTTTAAGGGTTAATTCCTCATCTAAAATAGTCTGGCGTCTGAGGTCTGAAGTCCAGTGTCGGAATCACAGAGAAACTTGATAAAATGACGAATTCAATATATATAAGCATTGGGTCGAGGGTCAGGACTTACCCGCTCCGATAATCTCACTTAAAAGGAGAGCCCCATGGATTCCAATATCAGAGAGTCGATGTTCAGGCGGGTTGAAGAAGAGCCCTTTGCCAGAAAGTTTGGCTTGAAACTGGTCGATCTCGATGAAGGATATTCGAAGGTCGAGATGGAGTTCACTCCGGATATGGAGAACATCTTCGGCATGGCCCATGGAGGGGCTCTCTTTGCCCTGATCGATGAGGCCTTTGAGACGGCCTCGAACTCCCATGGCACCATGGCCGTTGCGCTAAATATGAACGTCACTTACATCTCTCCTCCTGCGAAAGGAGGCAAATTAATCGCCGAGGCGAAAGAATTCAACCGCACGAATAGGACTGCCGTCTATGATATCAGGGTATCCGATGCCATGGGGAATCTCATCGCCACTTGCCAGGCCCTGGTGTACCGGTTGGGGAAAACGCTCCCTTTTCTTGAGAATGACGGAGGCCTGAGAAAATAAACCCTTTCTTAATCCGACCCCACATTTATTTTCGTGGTCCGTGGGTGTTAAAATAACCAGGTCACATTAGAACGGGTTCAAGGAGGTTTCTGCGATGCAAAAGAAAAGAGTCAGAGCGGGTATCGTCGGATCAGGCTTTGCCGCTTCGTTTCACTGTGAGGCCCTGCACAGAGTCTATGGAGTGGAGGTCGACGTCTCGGGTATCTATTCGATGACCCGCGCAAAAAGGGAGGCCTTTGCTCTGAAGAGGGGGATTCGAGCCTTTGAAACCCTGGAACAATTATTGGACCACTCCGATGTCATTCATGTCTGTACGCCACCCTCAGCTCATGAATCGGTTGCAGTCGCCGCCCTGTCGAGGGATAAATTTGCCCTTGTTGAAAAACCGTTGACCGGTTACTTCGGCGATGGATCGGACGCGTTTGACGGCGATCGCTTTCCGAAACAGGCTGCATTGGACTACACGCTCCAAAGCATCGGCAGAATCCTCGATGCGGAGAAGAAGAGCAAAGGCAAGCTTCTCTATGCTGAAAACTGGGTCTATGCCCCTCCCGTTCAAAAAGAACGGGAGATCATCGAAAAGACCGGGGCCCAGATCCTCTGGATGCATGGCGAAGAGGCCCACTCCGGGTCTCATGCCGCCACCTATGGTTACTGGAAATTCTCCGGCGGCGGAGCAATGATAGGAAAAGGGTGTCATCCCTTAACCGCTGCCCTCTATCTGAAACGGGTCGAGGGAAAAGCAAGAAACAACAAACCGATCCAACCGAGATCGGTCTCCGCCCGCGTCCATGCGTTAACCCGCGAGAAGAGTTTCATCGACCAGGGACATCTGCGGGCGGATTATCAGGATATCGAAGATTTTTCGATCCTGCACGTGACGTTTGGAGACGGAATGGTGGCCGACATCTTCGCATCGGACATTGTCATGGGCGGGATCCACAACTGGATCGAAGTCGTGGCCAACAATCACCGTACCTTTTGCAACATCAATCCCAACACGGCCATGCAGACCTACAACCCCGTCGACCAATACTTCAAGGACATCTATGTTGTCGAAAAGATCGGGACCAAACAGGGATGGTCCTGTCCTGCTCCGGATGAAGATTGGATCACGGGCTACCAGGCAGAGATGGAGGCCTTCTACCGAACCATTGCCTACGGCGAACCCCTGGAGAGCGACAGCTCCCTGGCGGCCGACGCGATCTCGACCATTTATAGCGCCTATCTCTCTGCAGAGAGACGGGGCGCTGAAGTCCCCATTCAGATCTTTTGAAGAACAATGCTTCCATCCCTGGCGACTGTGTTGGATTGTCATTCTGGGGCGATCAAATTTCTCTCAAAATTCTCTTGACATCCTAAATACTGTTTTTATAGACTCGTTTTATAAAGTACGCGATGTCTTCCGAAAAACCACCCCGGAGATAAAGCCAAGGTCGGCAGAACCAACGCCGCGCTCCGCGGTAAGAGCATAAACCCGTTCAGCTCTTTTCAAAGTCAATCATGTTTGAGGGAGTGCCGGCTGGCATGATCTGGTCCAGAATTCTCAGAGGAGGAGCTATGAACCATGTGGCAGTGGTTCCCATTGTCATCGCTTGCTTCCTGTTTTACCCCTTTCCTTCTCATCGGGGGGAGCCCAGACTCGGTTCGCCCAGTCTCAAGCTCTCGCACTTAAAGATCCGCATTCGACGACACCGCAGTACAAGGCGTCAAGCGGCCGAAGAGTCAAGTCAACTTCCGCTCATGCTTCTGCGACACCGTCGGTAAAAAAGGCTCCTTGTCCCGGATCGACACTATCGAAATCAGCTGCGGGGGTGAAAAAGGGCGCTTCCCGGAAAACCGGCCAGCACGCGGCTTCGGCCAAAAAGTCAAAGCCAACTGCCGCCAAGGGCAGATGCCCTGCAGGGAAGACGTCGTCCACGCCGAAATCGAAGGGATCAGGTTCTGCCTCCCATGCTTCAGGCTCCGCTCATCACACTCCACAATCCGCTGCCCACACTTCAGGCTCTACTTCCCACGGTTCAGGTTCCAAAGGCCATGGTCCTGGCCCCCATCGCCATGCACCCGGCTCTACCGGTCATGGCCCGGGATCCCCGGGCCCATGCTTCAGGTTCCTACTTCCAGGACCCCGGTTCTTCCACCCGGTCTCCTAACCTTACTCCTCCCTCTCCCGTGATTGAATCCTCCGGACCCACCCGGCCCACGGGAACCACGTCGCTCGATTCCGAACCGAGAACGAAGCGTCCGCCCGAGAAAATTCCGGATATCCAAGAGGTTAGTTCCTATCCCGATCCAGCTCCTCGCCCGAGAAAGATTGCCGAGTATCTTGACTATGGGGGGCGCGACAAGGTGACCGTCTATCTGATACCCCCCAGGCCAGGAAATAGCCAGGAAATCATCGCCGTCGTCAGCGCCGGTGCCGTTTGCGCCGACGGCGCCAGGTTTGTTTACTCGGACGATCTGAAGGAGAGGAAGCCTGGAAAAATACGGGCTGGATTCCCGAAGAGATCAAAAGCGAAGTCCTCAATCAGAATGCGAGGGGTGGATCTGGAGCGCCCGCAGCATCACCTCCCAGAACGGCTCCGCCGAAACCGACAGCTTCGCGTCCCTCGAAACCGCCGGCGGCGAAACCACCTTCCAAGCCACCGGCTACTCCCGGCCAGGAAGACACTTCTCCGCTTCCGGGACCACCCTGATCTGCCTCAGCCATTGAAACCCGATGGAGTGCGATCCGGATGTTTTCTACATTGGGCGGTAACCCTCAACATCGCCGACAAATAAGTCTATCGACTCCGGGGTTTGTCGACACGGGGTGCAATTCCAAGAGTTTCAACGCAGAGATCGAGGCCTTCTACCGAACCGTTGCCAACGGCGAACCCCTGGAGAGCAACAGCTCCCTGGCAGCAGATGCGATCTCGACCATTTATAGTGCCTCTCTCTCTGCAGAAAAACGGGGCGCTGAGACGACGATCCAGACGTTCTAAGACCTATTTATGTCGGCTAAGGACAAACTGCCTTATAGAGTTTCTCAATGATTGAGTCAGGTTTAAGACTATCCCATCTTGAGGAGCTGTCTCCTCTCATGAAGGATTTGGCCTTTGTCTGGAGAACGTTACCGTCAAAATTCCTGCCTTTCCGGCAGGAAGGATCTCTTTGCCAAATTATTTGAGGGCCAGCGTGATCCTGCAGAGGTCGTCTTCGAATGGCCTAGCCGTAAATCCTAATTTTTGGCAGATCCGGAGCATTTTTCGATTATCCGCCAGCACAATTCCGTAAAACTCCTCGAGTCCCTTTTCCTGAGCAATACCGATCAGCACATCAATCAGTTTATACCCGATCCCTTTCCCTTTATAGTGATCATGGATGATCACCCCAAATTCTCCGCTCTTTAAATCGGGGTCGATCATGAGTCCGATGATACCGATAATTTTTTTCGAGGAATTTTCCCTGATTTCGGCCATTATTTCGGCCACGATGGTTATCTCGCGATTGTAATCGATATTACATAACTTGATCAGCATCTCGTGCGTAATGCTCTTGATCACTTGAAAGAATCTCTCTTTCAGGGACTTTTCCGAAAGGGAAGTGAGCATTTCTTTCACTAAAGGTTCATCTTCCGGCTTCACGGGCCTCAAGAGGACCTCGGTCCCATCCGGGAGCATCCACGGCATCACATATCTTGTTGGATAAGGGGTGAT
>CAWHGS010000015.1:0-21629 GCA_963828805.1 uncultured delta proteobacterium | reverse complement strand
AATTAAAAATGAAATTAAAACAAAAATCACATCTTTGCTTTTGCGCATCAACACATTAACGCATTTATGCTTCAACACATATACGCATCAACGCTTAGACACATGAGATGAGAGACTACTACAAAATCCTTGGAGTGAAAGAAACGGCCTCAGAGGAGGAGATCCGGGAGCGCTGGGTCGAATGGATGCGAAAACTGCATCCCGATCACATCGGAGAGAAGGGGAAAGGGGGCCGGAGGGTCAAGGAGATTAACGAGGCTTACGAGGTTTTGAAGTACTCCTCCTCCCGAGCCCAGTATGACCTCCGCAGGGTTTACGAAAGAAGGCGGAAGATCGTTTCTTTCCGAAGAGCGGTTTTCCGGAAAAGCTATCTCCTGCTCCTTCCCGTCCTCTTGGGTCTGGTCTATCTGTCGCTTCATGAAAGCGACCCCCCCTCTGCTCCGAAGCAAGTGGATAAGCCTGCGGCGGATTCAACTAAGAAATCGAATTCACTCCCTCCCGAGGAAGAGAATTTGCGTTTCAGAGGCAGGCAGTCTTTTCAGACGCCGTCGCTGTTCGTTGGAACAGGTGAAGCAAGCCCGCAGGAGAAGGAGAAGCGGGTGTTGAAGGAAAAAGCCAAAGAGCCTCCCATGAAAGCTTCTGTGGAAACCCCTGGAAAAATTTCCATGGGGGACTCAAGGGAGATCGTGCAGGGAATCGAAGAAAACCATTCTCTTCCCTCATCTTCTCAAGCCTCTTCCGGGCCGGCGAAAGACGACCGGGACGAGCGCAGGGGCGGTGTGACGCAGCAACCGGCCGAAGAAAAAAGAGCTTCGAAGATTCCGCAGAAAGAGAAAAACGGGGCTTCCAACCAAAAGCCCGGCGATTCAAATGCCCCGCGACTGATGAATAACAGGGTGGCCGGAGAGGATGAGGTCGAGAAGTTCTTCGAGGATTATTTGAGATGCTATACCCAGAGGGATATCGATGGGTTTCTCGGTTTCTTTTCCCCCAGAGCCACTCAAAACAGGAAAGAAAATATCGATGAGATCAGGAGGATCTACGCGCAGTTTTTCAATCACAGCGAAAGTCTGCTCTATCATCTGAAAAATCCAAAGATCGAAATCTTCCCCAATAATGCCCAGGTGAGGGCCTCTTATGAAATCAGGCAGGTCCTCCAGACGGGTGATACTCGCCTATGGAAAGGGAATGTGGAATGGACATTAATGCGGGAAGATGGAAAATTGAAAATCTTCAGCATCCTGTACCAACATGATCGATCTCCATAGCCACATCCTCTATGGGTTGGACGATGGCCCTGCCACTCTGGACGAATCTCTTGAAATGTGCCGTATCGGATACAGGAGACGGAATCAGGACGATTGTGGCCACCCCCCACATGCTCAACGGCGTCTACCGGAACAACCGGGCAACCATCCTCTCCCGCATCCGGGAACTGAACACTGCCCTGTCACGATTAGGAATTCGAAATTCGCTCCCTCATCATTCCGTAATCCGCACCCCGGACCACGAATTACAAACTCGGGACCCCGAACTCCGAGCTCCAAACTCCGAACTGACTATCCTTCCCGGCGCCGATGTTCATCTGGGTGAAGATCTCCTGGGCCCTCTGAAACAGAAGAGACTGATGACGGTTGGAGATGGGGGGAAATATCTGCTCATTGAATTCCCTTCTCACGGGATCCCCTATATGGCCGAAAGCGCCTTGTTCCGGCTCATTGCCCATGGAATGATTCCGATCATTACTCATCCGGAGAGGAACCCTGAAGTGGGGCGAAAGCCCGCGAGGTATTATGAAATGATCCGGATGGGCTGCCTCGGGCAGGTGACCGCCATGAGCCTGACCGGAGGGTTTGGCCCGGAAGTGAAGCGTCTGGTTGAAGAGTTGCTCATCCATAAACTTGTCCATGTTATTGCCTCGGATGCCCATTCCATTGATACTCGGCCGCCTATCCTCACGCCGGCAGTCAGGGCCGCCTCAAAGTGGGTGGGGGCGGAGGAAGCCGGGAGAATGGTAGCCGAATATCCTCAGGCAATCCTCGAAGGAAAGAAACCGAACATTCCCCAACCTGTCCCTTTTTAAAGAGGTGGTTGCGGGCGTGCGTAAAAAACGTCAATGCGGCAGGACCGAAGGATGGACGATTCCCGACAAACACGGATAATAGAAGAATAGAGATGCGGTTCTTGTATTAGCATTCTTCTTGGTTTATGTTATAACGCTTAGGCACATGTTCGCATTGACGATCTTAACGGTCTGACTTACGCATTTACGATCCTAACTCCTAATAACTCAACGCATCTACGCATATACAGTCTTGTGCAATAACGCGAGAAACGCTCGGTATGGTTAACCACGCTATTAACTTCATCCTGATTTCCCTCTTGATTTTCACTCCCATTGCCTTCGCTTCCATGGACTTCTGGGCTTTTTCCCTCATGGAACTTGGGGTCCTGTTCATGATCATCCTCTGGGCCATTCAATTTGGTCTTGTTGCCCTTAAACGCCGGTCCCTAACTTCGGAACCCAAAACTCCGAACTCCGAACTCCGAATTCCCAACTCCCAACCCCGGTCTCCGGGCCTGATTCTCCTTGCTCTTTTCCTCTGCCTGATTATTTTTCAGATGATTCCCCTGCCTTCGGGTGTGGTAAAAGTTTTATCCCCCAAGAATTATGAACTTCGTAATTTTCTTGTCACCGGATCTCCCGCTCCATCTTCACTTTGGGTCCCCGGTTCTTCATCCCGGCCTTCCGCTTTGGGCCTTGATTCATCGTCCCAACCTTCAGCCGGAACCTTTTTTCTCTCTCTTGTTCCCTTTGCCACTCAGGTTGAATTCTTTAAGTGGTTAACTCTGATCGGGTTCTTCCTCTTTCTTCAGGTTTGGAGTTTTCCGGAAAACAGGGGCCGGACTCTGAACCGCCTCATCCTCGTCATTTTCCTCGTCGGTGTCTTTGAATCACTCTACGGGATGTTCGAAAGTTTCAGCGGTCATCACCAGGCCCTGAACATAAAGCTGGATGACTCATCCGTTGCAGGCACGTTCATCAGCCGGAACTATTTTGCAGGCTATCTGCTCATGGTCATTCCCCTGAGCATCGGTTACCTTCTTTCACGGAAAGAAAATCAGATCCTTCGATTCAAGGGGTGGCGTCACTGGCTCACATCGTTGCATGGAAAGAGCTTGCTTGTCGGATTTGGTGTGGTCGTGATGATCCTGAGTCTCCTGTTTTCAGCGTCGAGGATGGGGATTGCAAGCCTTCTTTTTTCCTGCGGTTTGATCAGTCTCCTCCTGAGAAGCCTCCGCGGGGGAAAAAAGGTTTCAAGAATCCCCGTCCTGATCCTTGTCCTGGCTTTGCTCTGGGCCGCGTGGATCGGACTCGATGCCGTCATCAGCCGGTTTTTCACCTCCTCTGATGATTTCAAATCAAGATGGGAGGTGTGGGTCGATACGGTCCGGATGGTTAAGGACTTTCCGCTCTTTGGATCAGGTCTCGGCACCTTCACGCTGGTCTTTCCCATGTATCGGTCATTTCACATCACCGGGGTGACGAACCATGCAGAGAACGATTTTCTCCAGCTGACCTCTGATGTAGGCCTGGTGGGGATAGGGCTGCTCTTGATATTATTTATCGCTTTCTTTTATAAAGCCGTGGAAGGAATACGCTCCCTGTCCGAGGGAGATCCCAAAAGGTACGTTGGGATTGGCGGTTTGGTGGGGATAGTGGCCTTAATGTTGCACAGCCTTGTTGAGGCAAACGTCCAGATTCCTGCCAACGCGTTTCTCTTTGCTTTTATTTTTGCGGTGGTCCTTCGGTTGCCCGATGTTACGCATCAACGAAATTAACGGACCCAACGCCTTATGAACGAACCTAACCCGAGGAATTGGTTTGTTGTTCGAACGAAAGCAGGAGACGAACACCGCGCAAATACCAATCTGCTTCACCAGGAGGTTGAAACGTTCCTGCCTCTTTTCAAGAACCATTATTTCCGGGGTGGGAGGATGATCCAGACGGTTAAACCCCTGTTTCCAAACTACCTGTTTGCAAAGATCGATCTCAACCTGCAGTATAGCCAAAGTGAGGTGGACGAGGGGAGTGAGCCGGATACTGGGGAATCGAGAGGGGCCTGTCCCGATATCCGGGATTGTGGTTCAGACGATCCAGGATCGGATTGGAAAAGACAACCTGATCGAACTCGAGGAAGAGATGAAAGAGGGAGATCTGGTTCAGGTTACCTCAGGGCCTCTCAAGGATCTGGTCGGTGTCTTTCAGAAGAGGATGTCAGGAAAAGACCGGGTGAAGATTCTTCTCAATTTGATTGGCGTTGATGTTCCTGTCCAGATTTCAAAATGGCAGGTTCGTAAAGTCGTGTGACCCGGGTCTGAAGGGTCTTGCTTTTTCCCTGTATTCACGAATTGACGGTGTAAACGGTCCCAACGATCTAAACGGTATTAACGGTCCTAACGAACCGAACGGTCTCAACCAGATGAACCAGACAAACCAGAGCAACCAGACAAACCAGATAAACCTCATTTTCGCCTTTCTTTCAGTCGCTTATATATTCGTTATCTTCTTCTTTGCAGATTCATCTGCCGTCTCTGCGGTTGCTCCATACAACGCCTTCAGTCTCCTCCACATCCCCCTCTACGGTATCCTGACCGTTTTGATTGTTTTTGCACTGGTTCCTTGCAATTCTTTTCCGTTTTCCCGAACCCGGCGACTCAATAAAAACGATCCCAACGGTATGAACGGGCCTAACCGTCTTAACCTTTTAAACGTCAGAAATCGCTTTCTCATCGCCGGTTTGATCTCTATCTTGGTGGCCCTTGCGGATGAATATCATCAAGTCTTCGTTCCCACTCGCGAAGGCTCCTTCACCGATGTCTTACTCGATGTCGCCGGCGTCGCTCTGGCCATCTTCTTCACGTTTCGTCTTTACCGAATGCAGAGGACGTATGTGAAGAAGTGGACGCATTGACGCGTGTACTCATTTTCGGCTTAACGCGTCTATACTTTTACGCATTAACGCATGGTCGCATTGACGATCTAAACGGTTTAAACGTATGCACAGGAAAGTTCTTGTTACCGGCGCGGCCGGGTTTATCGGTTTTCATCTTTCTGAACGACTGACGAAACTCGGCAGCGAGGTCATTGGCCTCGATAACCTCAATGACTACTACGATGTAAACCTGAAGGTCGACAGGCTCAGGCAGATTGAGGGGAGAGGAAATTTCAGATTTCTAAGGCTCGACCTTGCAGATAGAGACTCGATGTCGGAGCTCTTCTCAAAAGAGGGGTTTGACGTCGTCGTCAACCTCGCTGCCCAGGCCGGGGTGAGATACTCCCTCATCAATCCCCACGCCTATATAGAGAACAATATTTCCGGATTCCTGAATATCCTTGAAGGATGCAGGCGCCATCAGGTAAAACATCTCGTCTTTGCCTCCTCGAGTTCTGTCTATGGCGCAAATACGAAGATGCCCTTTTCAGTCCACCAGAACGTGGATCACCCTGTCTCTCTCTATGGGGCGACCAAGAAAGCCAATGAGCTGATGGCCCATGCCTATTCGGGTCTATTCAAAATTCCTTGCACAGGGCTCAGGTTTTTTACGGTTTACGGACCCTGGGGCAGGCCGGATATGGTCCTGTTCCTGTTCACTAAAGCCATATTGAGTGGGAACCCCATCGATGTCTTTAACTATGGCAGGATGCGGCGGGATTTTACCTACATCGATGATATCATCGAAGGAGTTGTAAGGGTCATGGATAGAATTCCCGGGCCCAACCCTTATTGGGACGGGGAGCGTCCCGATCCGGCCTCAGGCAGCGGTCCCTACAAACTCTATAACATAGGCAACAACAATCCGGTGGAGCTGATGAGATTCATCGAAGTTCTGGAAGAGTGTCTTGGCAAAAAGGCAGAGAAACGTTTGCTCCCGATGCAGGCAGGCGATGTTCCCGCGACCTACGCCGATGTGGATGACCTGATGAAGGATGTAGGATTCAAACCCTCCACCCCCATCGAAGAAGGGGTCCGGCGCTTTGTCGAATGGTATCGAACCTACTACCCGGTGTGAGGGAGCCGCTGCGCGGAAGGGGCGGAAAAAAACGATGACTGTAAGAACCCGTAAGTCTAGTATCAACAAACCAAATAAACCAGATCAACCAGATAACCGGATCAACCCCTCAGCCCTTTTTGCCATCATTCTTGCCGGTGGCTCCGGCACCCGCTTCTGGCCTCTGAGTCGGGAAACCTGTCCCAAACAGATGCTCCGGATCGCGGGAGAAGATACGCTCCTTCGCCAGACCATCAAGCGAATCCAGGGCTTTGTCCCTTCTCGGAACATCTGGGTCGTGACGACAGAAGATAAGGTTCAGGATACCCGTTTCCATCTGGTCCCGTTGGGTCCCGTGGCTGAAGAAATACAATTCATCAGCGAGCCCGTGGGAAGAAACACGGCCCCGGCCATCGGGCTGGCAGCCACCATCCTTCATCGCAGATCCCCTGATTCTGTGATGATGGTGATGCCGTCCGATCACGCCATCCCCGATGAAAAGGAATTTTTAAGTGATCTGAATCTGGCTATCCGGGGGGCGCTGGAGGGTAATCTCATCACCTTCGGGATAAGACCCACCCGTCCCGAAACCGGTTATGGCTACATCCGAATCGATCAACCCGACAAACCAGACTGAACCAGACAAACTATATACTGTTGATCGATTTCTCGAAAAGCCGGATCTCGAAACGGCAAAGTTTTTCCTTTCTGAAGGGGGCTATTTCTGGAACTCGGGCATCTTCGTCTGGAAAACCTCGAAAATCCTCTCCGAATTCCAGAAACACCTCCCCTCCCTCTACAGCACATTGAAAGAAATCGGGTCTTTGCTCCTACCAGGGGAACGAGATAAACGCTCTCAACCCGATCAACCAGACAAACCAGATTCCCGCATTCGCGCTTAGCCAGATGAACCAGACAACCAGATCCGCGCCATTTATTCCACTCTTGATTCCGTTTCCATCGATTATGGCATCATGGAGCGAAGCAAAGACGTCAGGATGGTTCCGGCTACGTTCCAATGGTCTGACCTCGGAAGTTGGGCTGCCCTGGATGAAGTCATCGAAAGGGATCAGGCAGGGAATATCCTCCGGGGAAACACCGTTGATATCGGCAGCCGGAACTCGATCGTATTTTCTGATAAAAGGCTCATCGCCACTATTGGCCTTGAGGATATGGTGGTGGTGGATACTCCGGATGCGACTCTGGTAACTCCAAAAGGAAGAGCCCAGGAAGTTCGAAAGATTGTCGACGTCTTAAAAAAGAACGACAGGGAAGAACACCTGATCCACCTCACGGTTGCGAGACCCTGGGGAAGTTACACGGTCCTTGAAAAAGGGGAAGGCTACAAGATTAAGAGGATTGTCCTCAATCCCGGGGCGCGCTTAAGCCTCCAGCGCCACAGCCGGAGGAGCGAGCATTGGGTTGTTGTATCCGGAGTGGCCAGGGTAACAAGAGAGGATGAGGTTGTCCTTGTTCACGTAAACGAGAGCACTTTTATCCCGATCAATTCAAAGCACCGCCTCGAAAATCCGGGCGACAAACCTCTTCAGATCATCGAAGTCCAGAGCGGGGACTACGTTGAAGAGGACGATATCGAACGCTTCGCCGACGATTACGGCCGTCCCTGAACGCGTGACAGCGTTTAACCGTTGCTAACGTCCATGTGACGATGCGTAAAGATATAGGCGCGTGCATGGAGTAAGGTGCGTTTACCGATTCGGGACCCGGTTCAAAGAGATTACTCTTCCGTCCGAACCTCTTTTAGACTTTCTGACTGAATTTTTCAGTCAATGTTCAAAGGCTGGATTCATCGTAACGATCAAGTTTCTCTAAAAATTTTGGTTGACAAATCGGCTGGTTTTGGTCTAATTGAGGATAACCAGTTTGGGCAGAGGCGCGGATCATCGTTTTTCCAGGAGGTCAAAGAAAGGAGGCGGTCCATGAAGAAAAAGATGCTTGTTCCAATCGGGGTGATTCTCTTTTCACTATTTTTAATCAACGGTACGGCGGGAGCGGCTTCGGTCAGGTTTCCTGTCGAGGTGTCGATCAATGCCAGCGCTCGCTATCTGACGGATACCGAGATCTTTGTCATTAATCTAAGAAGTACTCCGGTCACGATTTCGTTTGGGTACTACAATAACGGTGGAATTAAAGGAAGCTGTCCGATCCCGCCCAGACGACGATTACGGGTAATGACACCTGGGCCTTCAGGGTCGGGGGGTGTTTTGCCGTTGCTATCCCGATGCCGGCCCCTGATCTGGTTGGCATTGGGGAGATTTCGGCGCCCTCAAAGTCTATCAGCGTTTACTGGCGGATCTATGACGTATCCGGAGACAAGGACATCCTGATGGATCACGGTAAGGAATCACCCTGAGACTCAGGGATGAAGGGTGAGGTATGGAGCGGGCAACGGGGTTCGAACCCGCGACCCTCAGCTTGGGAAGCTGATGCTCTACCAACTGAGCTATGCCCGCCCTGTCAAAGAAATATAAAATAGTTAGCGGAATTGTCAAGTAGGGGCGATGATTTCCCCGCCGCCAATTTTTCCTTCCATGGATTTGAAGGTACATGTGAGGCCTGATCAAGCCCCTGCACCTTGGGTTTCCTGCAAATTGAAAAGCCGGGGTGGGCAGGGGAGCGACGAATATGCCCCTGCCTGAAACTTAAACCGCTCTAAGCTCTTTGGGAAGATAGGTCAGGATTTCGGCTCCCTGGGGGGTGACAAGCACCATATCCTCGATCCGGACGCCGCCCCAGTCCGGGATATAGATGCCGGGTTCGATCGTAAAGACCATTCCCTCCTGAATCAGATCTTGATTCTCCGAATTGACGGTCGGGTCTTCATGGACCGCCAGACCGACCCCGTGGCCCGTGCCGTGGCCGAAATAGTCCCCGTATCCGGATTGACGGATGTGGTCCCTTGCTGCCTGGTCGACCTCCTGAATGGGGATGCCCGGTCGAACGATCTCAATGGCCCTGTCGTGGGCCTCCTTCACGATCTGATAGATCTTTTTCTGTTCCTGCGATGGGCTTCCCAGGACGACGGTGCAGGTCTCATCGGAATGATAGCCCTGAAAGCCTGTGCCATAATCGATCAGGATGAAATCTCCCCTCTCGATTCGTTTCATCCCGGCCTTTCCATGGGGAAGGGCTGACCGCTTTCCGGAGGCGACGATGATGTCAAAACCGAGTCCATCGGCCTCGTTCTGTTTCATGAAAAATTCCATCTCAAAGGCGACCTCTCTCTCGAGGACTCCTTCTCTGATCCTTTCGGTGACATGCAAAAACGAGTTCGAAGCGATCTCGATGGCCTTCCGGATCAGAGCCAGTTCTTGGGCATCCTTGACGGCCCTCAGATTCTTTAGCTCATTCTCCAGGGGAATAAGGGTTCCCTGCTGGGCCAATTTCCCTGAGAGGGAATGATAGAGGGAGAAGGGAAGGGCGGATGATTCAAAACCGATCGTTTTCAGCTTCAGATCCAACAGGAGAGAGAGGATCCCGTCCAGCTTCTTCTTGTAATGGACGATTCGGGATCCCTTGACCTCCTCCTCCGCCTGAGTCCAGTATCGGGAATCGGTAAGAAAGAAGGATTCCTCCGGAGTTACGACGAGGGCCCCGTCGCTTCCCGTAAATCCGCAGAGATAACGAATATTTTCGAGACTGCTGAAGAGAATTCCGTCGAGCTGGTTCGGAATCGATCATCTTTTGGGCCGACATCAGACGATTTTCAAAGGGAAATTCCATCACTTTTTCCTCCGGTTTTGAATGTTGGTCAGCCATCTTTCCAGGAGTCTGGATTCTTTCCTCTCTGGAGACGGACCGACGAAGTGGGAGCGGTGGAGGAAGGGCAGACTCCAAGTTTTCCGACTCAGAATCCCTCAATCTCTCTCTGACCTCCTGATCGGAAGGGTCTTTCTCCGCAAGGGCCTTGAAGATGTCATAAGCCTCCTGGAGGTGGCCCTGCTTGAGATAGATCTCAGCCAGTGTCTTTGTCTTCATCGGTTCCATGATGGATCGAGCCTATGGAAGAATATCTCAAAAATTAGAGGATAATTGGCAAAAAAGTCAACCCTTGACTTCTCACAAACGGTTTCGGAGACCCTGAGCATGTCCTGTCTAAAAGCAGGGCTAAGCTGTCAATAGGCTGTATCCTTCTGTCGAATCCGTAAGGATATTGACACATGGTTGAATATAAAATAATATTATAGTGCGTTTTTGATAAAAAAGGAGACGGCGATGGAAAAGAAATACCTCTTTTCACCAGGACCGACCATGCTTCCGCCGGAGGTCCTTCTGAAGATGGCGGAGCCCATCATGCACCACCGGGAACCCGAGTTTGAAAAGATCTTTGCCGAGATCCGGGAAGGGCTGAAATACCTCTTCCAGACGAAGAACGAGGTCCTGACCTTTACCTCTTCCGGAACCGGCGCGATGGAAGGGGCGGTCTCGAACCTCCTTTCGACCGGAGACAAGGCCATCGTCGTCCGTGGAGGAAAGTTTGGCGAGAGGTGGGGCGAGATCTGCAAGGCCTATGGGATCGAGTTCATCCCGATCGATGTGGAATGGGGCAAGGCCGTCGATCCCCAGAGGATTGAGGAGATCCTCCAGTCCGATCCATCGATTCGGGCCGTCTATACGCAGGCCAGCGAAACCTCGACCGGCGTCAAACATCCGATCCGGGAGATCGCGGAGATTGTGAAAACGGTTCGAGAATGCGGTCATCGTCGTCGATGCCATCACGGGCATTGGTGTCTTCGACATTCCCGATGGATGCCTGGGGGCTCGATGTCGTGGTCAGCGGCTCCCAGAAGGCCCTGATGCTGCCCCCCGGCCTTTCCTTTGCCGCCGTGAGCGATAAGGCATGGAAGTTTGTGGAGAGATCGAATCTCCCAAAGTACTATTTTGACTTCAAGAAGGAACTGAAGAACACGAAGAAGAACCAGAGCTCCTACACCCCGGCCATTTCTCTCTTTGTCGGATTGAGGGAATCGCTCCGGATGATTCAGAAAGAGGGCCGGGAGGCGGTTTTCCGAGCGTCACGAGAGACTGGCGGAGGCGACCCGTCGCGGCTGTGAAGGCCCTGGGACTTGAGCTTTATGCTCCGGATTCCCCGAGTAACGCCCTCACGGCCGTCAAGTTTCCCGCAGGGAATCGACGGAGAGAAACTGAAGGCCCTCTTCTTTGAGAAGTTCGGCATCACGGTTGCCGAAGGTCAGGAACAGGCCAAGGGCAAGATCATTCGAATTGCCCATCTGGGTTACTATGACAGGCTGGACATGATCATGGTCATCTCGGCCCTCGAGATGCTTCTCAAGGAGATGGGTTATCCGGTTTGAGCTGGGAGCAGGGGTGAGGGCTGCTGAAGAGGTGTTGATGGGACATAAAGATAGAGGTGAAGGAGTGGTCCGCTTCGTGGAACTTGAGGCAAGAGGCAAAAGAGTTGTCTTTAGCCTCAAGCGAGGCGCTCCTCAAGCGTAGCGATCCTTTTGCCTGAAGATGGATTTGACGTGATTCAGTTGGAGACAGTATGGAAGAGATCAAGAAGGTATTGATCAGCGATCCGTTATCGAACAAGGGACTCGAGATCCTGGCCAAGGCGAAGAACTTGAAGTACGAGATCAAGACCGGGCTCTCTCCGGAGGAACTGAAGAAGATCATTCCGGAATACGATGCCATCATCATCCGAAGTGAAACGAAGTTGAAGGCGGAAATCATCGAGGCCGCTGACCGCCTGAAGGTGATCGGAAGGGCGGGGATCGGACTGGACAATGTCGATCTTCCGGCAGCGACGAAGAAGGGGATTGTGGTGATGAACACCCCCCAGGAAAATGCCATTGCGGCTGCCGAGCACACGCTCGCCCTCATGTTTTCCATTGCGAGAAAGATTCCCCAGGCAACGGCTTCGATGAAGGCGGGCAAATGGGAAAAGAAAAAGTTCATGGGGGTGGAACTCTATAACAAGACCCTGGGTGTGATCGGGATCGGCGTCATCGGAACGATCGTGGTCGATCGGGCAAGGGGTCTGAAGATGAAGGTGATCGGTTACGATCCCTTTCTGACCCAGGAGGCTGCAGAAAAGAAAGGCTTCGAACTGGTCTCCTTTGATGAGCTTGTTAGCCCGGTCCGATTTCATCACGGTCCACACCCCCCTTACGGATGAGACCCGGAACCTGATTGATAAGAATGCCATCCGCAAGATGAAAGACGGGGGTGATCCTGATCAACTGTGCCCGGGGGGGATCATCAACGAAAAGGATCTCTATGATGCCATTAAGGAAGGGAAAGTGGCTGGAGCAGCCCTGGATGTCTTTGAAAAGGAGCCGGCCATTGGAAATCCTCTCTTTGAACTGGAAGAGGTGATCCATACGCCCCATCTCGGGGCCTCCACGGGAGAAGCTCAGGAGAATGTCTCCATTGCGATTGCCCAGCAGGTGGTCGACTACTTAACCCTGGGTGAGGCTCGCAATGCCGTCAACATCCCCATGGTGAGTCCGGATATCCTTCCCTTCTTAAGACCGTATCTGCGGTTGGGGGAAAAACTGGGAAGTTTTCTGGCCCAGATTTCCAATTATGCCATCGAAGAGGTCCTGATCGAATACCACGGCGAGGTGGTCGAGTACGGGACAAAACCGATCACCACCTCCGTATCTAAAAGGCCTCCTCACGCCTTTTGTCGGCGAGACGGTCAACTTCGTGAATGCTCCGGTCATGGCAAAGGAGAGGGGGATCCGGATCATTGAGTCCACCAGCGCAAAGGTTGAAGATTTTGCAAGCCTGATTGCCATCACGGCCCGATCGAAGATGGAGCAGAATTACATTGCAGGGACCCTTTTTGGCAGGGAAGAGTTGCGGATCGTGAGGCTGAACAACTTTTTCATTGAAGCGATTCCAGAGGGCCATATCCTGCTGATCCATAACTACGACAAACCAGGAGTGATCGGGAATATCGGAATGGTCTTAGGGAAGCCAGAACATCAATATTGCCACGATGCATTCAGGCCGCGACCGGGTTGGCGGCAATGCCATCTCTCTCATCCATTTGGACGCTCCGTTGCCGCCGGGAATGGTGGGAGAGATTCTGAGAATACCCAATATCATCTCGGTCCGTCAAGTGACTCTTTAAGAGAATGCATAAAATCTAATTGCCCTGAATCTTGAATGATTCAGCGGTGAGGTGAACATGTCAAATATCGTGATTGTCGGTGCCCAATGGGGGGACGAGGGCAAAGGGAAGATCGTTGATCTGCTGACCCGGTATGCGGACATTGTCGTCCGATTTCAGGGCGGGAACAATGCCGGTCATACCGTCTTTTTGAAGGACCAGAAGTTTGTCTTTCATCTGATGCCCTCGGGCGTCCTTTATGAAGGCAAAATCTGTATCATCGGAAACGGAGTGGTGGTCGATCCCGCGGTGCTCATCCAGGAGATGACAGAGCTTAAGAAGAGGGGATACCTCAAGGACGATTCCCAGCTCATGATCAGTGAAGAGGCCCATCTGATCCTTCCTTACCATCGGAGGATTGATGTCGCAAAGGATCGCGTCTTTAAGATCGGGACGACGGGCCGGGGAATCGGGCCTGCCTATGAAGATAAGGTCGCCCGCTGCGGAATCCGGATGGTGGACCTCCTGGACGAAAAGATATTTCGGAAGAAACTGGAGGCGAATCTTCTCCAGAAAAATGTCTATCTGGTGGAGATCCTGAAAGAGAAGGGTTTTGAATTTTCCGAGATCTTTGAAGAGTATTCCGGTTATCGAAAACAGCTTGAAAGATACGTCAAGGATACATCCTTTTTCCTTTACGAAGCAGAGCCGGAAGAGAGAAACGGATCCTTTTTGAAGGGGCCCAGGGAGCCCTCCTGGATCTTGACCATGGGACCTATCCTTTTGTGACTTCATCGAATACGGTCGCCAGTAATGCCTGCGCCGGTTCCGGCATCGGCCCGACGATGATCGATTCCGTGATCGGCGTGACCAAGGCCTATACGACTCGCGTGGGTGAAGGTCCATTTCCCACCGAGCTTCAGGATGAGGTCGGGCAGAAGATTCGTGAAAAGGGAGGGGAGTACGGCGCCACGACCGGAAGACCCAGGCGATGCGGCTGGTTCGATGCCGTTGTGGTCAATCATGCCATCCGGGTGAACGGGATCAAGAGATTGACCATCACGAAACTGGATGTCTTAAACGATTTCGATAGAGATCAGGATCTGTGTCGGGTATCGGTTGAACGGCAAGGTCATCCATCAGGTCCCCTCCAACCCGGACCGTTTGGCCGAGGTTGAACCGGTCTACGAGGACCTGGACGGATGGAATACGGATATTCGAGGGAGTGAGAGAGTTTTCAGCCCTTCCAAAGAAGGCTCAGCATTACCTCCGGAGGATTGAGAAGTTGACCCAGACCCAATCATGATGATCTCCACAGGTTCCGAGAGAAATGAGACCATTGGGGTGAAAAACCCTTTTCTGAAAAATCCCTGATTTCTAGTCGTGCGCAAAGACTACGTAGATCTCGACAAAACAAAGCACCAGTAGTGGATTAGCAAGGACGCCGATCTTGCAAGGATCTGATCCCATGATGGTTAAGCTTCGAGTACTGAAGGTTCAATTTCCCTGATTTCGCTTGACAAATCATAGGTTTTCTTTAATCTTTATAATTTACGGGCCGTTAACTCAGACGGTAGAGTATCTGCCTTTTAAGCAGAGAGTCGTGGGTTCAAGTCCCGCACGGCCCACCACTAAAAAACTGGAATAACTGGAATGATGGAATGATGGAATAATGGGTTAGTCGAAATTAAATTCTCTATTTTTTTGAATCTTGAACTTCCCATTATTCCAGTATTCCAATATTCCATTATCTCCATTTCTAATTTAGAGGGTCCCCATCGTCTAGAGGCCAAGGACACTGGCCTTTCACGCCGGCAACACCGGTTCGAATCCCCTTGGGGACGCCAATTAGTAAAATCAAGGGGTTACGTTCATTCGTGACCCCTTGATTTTTTGTGGTATTGCGTAATCCCCAGCACTATCCCCAGCGTTCGATTCTCAATCTATTCTATTCCATCACCGTTCTTTCGATTGCCCAATTGATTCAACTAAAAGGGCTCAGATACTTCCGGGCCTTTCCCTCTCCCTTCCCCTTCCCCCCAATCCTTTCTCTCAACTCATCCATCTCCTTTTCCTGCTCGACCAGTATAGAGATCAGGATTATATCAAACGGCCAGGGTCTTGAAGCTTTACTCCCAGCTTCAACATGAAGTTTTGCCTTCTCGAAAAGTGAGTCAAAGACCTCTTGATCCTCCTTTCTCAGTGCCCGTCGAAATTTATTCCATCCTTGGATTTCCTGTTCCAGGACCTGACTAAAAGTAAGAGCGGTCCAATCCATCAGTGGTTCTCCTTATCCAGGCCTGCTTCTGTCCCGAGATAGATACTATACAATTGTTTAGTTGTCAAGAAGATTTTGAAGCTGAAGATTTCATCCTCCCCAGTATCCTTCTCCTTCCGACTCGGTTTCCACTTTGAGTTTTAAAACCTGCCTATGTGCCAGCCTGAACAAAATCCACTTTTGCCTTTCCTCTAAAGGATTGATTACCATAACATCATGGATCATTTCAGAGTCTATTACTCCGGTGCCTGCTTTGAAAGAGGTGATTCACCCGGGCAGGCAGAAAAGAAAGTCCAAGACAAGATTGCTTCTCTGGGTGAGGTTTTGGGCATTGAGGCAACGTTCCTCCATCCTGACCAAAGAGATCTTGGAGAAGAGAATTACGTTGTCGGCTTTGAAGGCGAGATTGAGGTGGGGGCTGAGACAAAGGAAATGGCAGAGAATCAGGCGTATGACCAATTATCCCATTTAGGTCAGATTACGGTGATGGCATTCAAAAAAGAGGAGGAGTAGGTTAGGCAGGATCTTATCTTCAGGGAGGTTGCCCTATTCCTTAGAGAGTGCGAGAGGTAATTTCTTTTTCAACCGCAATGACCATATTTTTGTACTTCTCATGAATTAGATTCTTGTCAAACTCCCACTCCTCTCCTAATATAGCCTGCTGTTCTGTTTCAGTGAAGTAGTCCATACATGGGATAAAGAAATGTTTGTCTTCTTTTTCGATGTGTTTGGGATAAAATTGAAGTAGAGATTTCATGCAGTCGATCACGGTGGACATCGCTTCCCTATTGCCTTCGATATACCTCTTGTTCGCCTCTACCAGTCTGGCAGTCATCTTTCTCGCCCATCGGTGTTCTTCAATCAGATCATCCATGGTGCGTTGGTGCTCATCTTTAAGCTTCTTTGCTCCCAATTCCCGGAAGAGGATGTCCTCTTCTTTTCCGTGGTGACACCGATCTGCATAAGTACGAATGAAGTCGATAGCCATCTCCAGGAACTCAGGATTTAGTTTCTTTTCTTTCTCAAAGATGTTGAGCTCCTCCTGCATAACATCAAGCATCCGTTCAATAAGCCTGTGCTCAATCATTAACGGACCAATTGGCATCATCGTCGTATCCCCTCCTTTTCATGTGCTCCTCGATCCTATTGATCATCCAGGAGTCGTACCACCCTATTTTATCAAATCAAGAAGAAAGAATAAATGGAATTGAAATAATCGTCCTTCATACCAAGGAGTGAGAATAGCGCTCTCAGAAAGAACGCCTAAGGTCAAATCGTGACTTTCACGTCTGACATTACCTTTTTGTCCGATTTTTTAAAATCACTTCATCAACGATTTCTCCGCAGGTAATGCATCTCCATCCAGAAAAATCCTCAACCTCCTGGCTAAGAAACCTCTCATAGATCATAAGCCCATCACATCTGTCGCATTTCATGGTATCCTCCTTAAGTCATTATCTCCTGAACAATCCGAGCCTGCTGTACAATTCCTGCTGTTTCGAGCTGATCTTCACTTTTTTGGGTTTCTCTGCTCTTCTCTGGGCCATGGGCTTAACCCTCCTTCAATAATCTCAACCCAAAAATAATCATTGCCTTGGAATATATCAACTCGGGTTACACCATCGGGATTGAGTGACACAACTCTCTGATTCTTCTTGACTTTTTCAGCTTAAATTAATACTATTCTACCTGAATCCAAGGTCCCCATTGCAATTGATTACCCTATATCCACCAAAGGCTGGAAATTTGAGCCATGTGGTAAGGAAAGAGCTCAAGATAAAGCAATTGAAGGATTACCCCTTAAGTTAGGCAGATACGGTGAACAGGAAGATACTGCGCCGAGGAAAGGCGTGTTGACTATTGACTGGAAAGAAATGTCACACCTATCAGGAATAAGAACTTAGAAAGGATTTCAGGAACGAAAAAGAATAATGGTACGGAGGGATATGGATCAAGAGGATCTTGAACGTTTGAAAGAAGCAGTAAGACTTCTGGAGAATCCTGGCTGGACAGCTAGAATTACGAATATTATCGGAATGCCAATTGAATGGGCAATAAAACTACTTCCAAAAGATGCCACTCAGATTATTTCCACGGCAACAGAAAAAGCAATAAAAATGGCTCTGGTTGCTTCAATAACAACAATGGATCACAAGTATCATGGCAAGCCATTCAAACGGTGGCACAAATTTGCTGTTGCCACATCCGGTGGTGTAGGAGGCTTTTTTGGTCTTGCAGGGTTAGGAGTCGAATTATCGGTTTCCACAGTAATCATGCTCAGATCTATAGCAGACATAGCAAGAAGTGAGGGAGAAGTGATTGGAGACATCAAAACCCAACTGGCATGTATGGAGGTTTTTGCCTTAGGCGGTTCTAAGAGAATTGATGACACATCAGAAACAAGTTACTACGCCGTTCGGATTGCACTGGCTCGTGCGCTTACAGAGGCAGAAAAGTTCATCGCTAAGAGAGGTCTCACTGTGGAAGGAGCACCGGTCATAGTACGTTTGATTGCAAGAATAGCTTCACGATTTGGCGTGTTTATTTCTGATAAAGTTGCGGCACAAGCAGTTCCCATTGTTGGTTCGGTCGGTGGTGCAAGTATTAATTTACTTTTTATGAATCATTTTCAATCAATGGCTCGTGGGCACTTTGTAGTAAGAAATCTTGAGCGTAAATGGGGCGAAGGTGCGGTAAAAGCTGAATATCAAAAAATTGCTAATAAAGGTAATCCTGAATGAAAGAGAGGATTTGTTTTCATGGTGAGGCACAGGCCCTTTGGAGTTGGAGGTGAAGTTTTGACAGATGATGAGTTGATTTTATCATTGTGCCCAGAGGCGAGGAAAAGGGATCAGAGAAGGACGTGATTAATAAGTTCAGAGAAAAATATCGAGATCAATCAGACTTAATAAGAAAGGCTTCCCAGGGAGATTCAAAAGCACTTCGGCTGTTAAGATGGTTACGATACGTGGACTAAATGATTTATTTGCCTCTTCTCTTCCTTTTTGAAGCAAAAAAGAACCTCTGGTGGTTTGATTTCTTAAAAAACGTAGAATCAGCTTGATAAATAATGTTAGGTCACGGCATAACATACCAACTTAGAATCAGAAAGGAGGGACAGATATGAAAGCAACTCAACAGCTGAAAGACGAACATGAGGGTGTCAAGATCATGCTCAGTATTCTAGAAAAGGTATGCCAACAATTGGAGGCAGTTGGAAGTCTTAACAAAGAACACTTTGAGGGTATCCTTGAGTTTTTGAAAGTCTTTGTGGACAAATGCCATCATGGGAAAGAGGAAGACCTGTTGTTTCCTGCATTGATCGCTGTAGGAGTTCCCAAAGAAGGTCCTATTGCGGTCATGCTCCATGAACATGAAATGGGCAGACACTATGTCAAGGCTATGAGCCAAGCCTATGCCACATATATAGCAGGAGACAAATCTACATCTAAAGACATCATGCAAAATGGGCACGGTTATATTTCATTGCTGAAGGATCACATTGAAAAGGAGAATAACGTCTTATTTATGATGGCAGATAGCCGTTTGTCAGAAAAAAGACAGGATGAATTATTTGAAGGGTTTGAGAAAATCGAAGAGGAGCGAATTGGAGTCGGCAAGCATGAAGAATTTCATGGTTTGCTTAAGAAGCTGAGCGGAGCATACTTAAAATGAATAGACGGTTCAGAGGGCTGGTTGATATGAAAATTGGTTTAAGATTGTCATTACAGTCAACGCCCACTCCATCCTATGAAACAGTCCCATGATGACGGAACTCAAAAACGAATTCTCCTGGTCAAAAACACGGGATGAGATTTTTAGAACCTGTCCCAGACAATACTGGTTTGCCTATTACGGTTATTGGAACGGCTGGCATGAGAATGCTTCAGAAAGAACCCGCAAGATCTATATCCTAAAGGGGGGAGAAATAGGGGACGTAGGGGAAAATACAACTTTATGGGCGCGGCTACGGCCATTGATTCTTCATAAATAGGCCTTCTTAGCCCGGTCGGTGAGTTCCTTTTTTTCTCGATAGCAGTCCGCCAGCCCCCCCAATTACGAATTCGGATTGCGGAATCTTGAGGAGCAATATTAAGAAGCAATTGCTGTGTGTCACCTATCGACGAGGCTTCCTTCGACAAGCTCAAGTCACCGAATCCATCGAAGCGTAGGGTGAATTTTTTGGGAAGCAGTAGAGGGAAGTATCCTTGCTGTGATAATATTTGTTTATCTTATGATGTCGTGAAAATAAGTTTTTCGTAATATTGTGGCGTCCGGTTGGGGACACCAATTTCATTACGGAAAAGCCCTGGTCGAGGTCAGGGCTTTTCCGTTTTGTGGGCAGCAGAAGCAGTAAATGATGTTGCAACGGGATTCCAATGTTAAAAGGGCAAGGAACCGTAAGGCCTCGCAATTGCCCGAACTATGGCCAGTGCTTTGAGGAAGTCACAACTCTGAGAAGGGAAGGGCGATTACTTTTTGCCCTAACGGAAGGCGGACGTCGCCTGGATGGACCACATACCCATTCGCAGTTCGGTCGCCAAAAGCCTCCTGAAAAGACTTGATCCCGGCGGCCATAGCAGCCCTTGGGGTTGAGGAAAGTTTTACTTCGATAGGGATCAATTTCCCATCCGTTTCAACGACAATGTCTACTTCCGTACCGGTAGATGTCCTCCAAAAGTAGACCCGCGGTTCTTCCCCATGGTGCATGAGAGCCTTAACAATTTCGGATAAGACGGCTGTCTCAAAGATTGCTCCGCCCATAGGGCCGGAGACAGCGTGTCCAGGATCTTTCAACCCAGTCAGGTAGCAAAGGGTACCGACATCCATAAAGTAGACCTTGGGTGTTTTTACGAGGCGCTTGCCGACGTTGGCGAAATAGGGGCGTAGGATCATCACCTGAAAAGTTGCTTCCAGGACAGACAGCCATGCCTTGGCAGTGTTAACAGCCACTCCGAGATCCCTTGCTATTTCCGTCAGGTTCAAAAGTTGCCCGCTTCGGGTCGCCAGTATTCTTAGAAAGCTCTGAAAAAGAGTCAGATCGCCAACCTGTCGAAGGGAACGGACGTCCCGTTCAAGATAGGTCTGAACGTAGCTCGCATGCCAGAGCACGAGGTCACGATCGGGATTGGCCGTTAACTCCGGATAACCCCCTCGTAGAAACTCTTTCCAGAGATCGGGAGAAGAAATATTTTTGCGCCGGGGTTGCTGTTTTCTTTCTTCCCAGATTAAAGGAGCGTAAGGTGTCCCCAATACCTCCCGCATAGCAAGCGGGAGAAGCCGTAAAATTGCTGCCCTACCCGCGAGAGATTCGGTTACCTTCTCGATGAGCAGCAGATTTTGTGAGCCGCTTAGAAGATACTGTCCTTTTTCATCACGGTGGGCGTCAAGATGTTCTTTGATATAGGGAAGCAAACCCGGCGCTAAGTGGATTTCGTCAAGGATGGCGGGTGGAGGGTAGAGTGCAAGAAACCCGCGAGGGTCGACGGAGGCAGCCTCTTGGATGTCGGGAGGCTCCAGCGACACATAGCGATAGCGTCTGCCAAAAAGGTGCTTTAGCAGGGTTGTTTTTCCAGACTGTCGCGGACCGGTGAGGATCACTGCGGGAAACTCGTCGGCCGCCTTCGTTAGAACGGGTTCTAATGTCCGGGGTATGTAGGTCTGAGCCATAGGCTGCCATGTTTATTGTAATTATGCATTTAGAATGCACGATTGCACATGAAAAGTCAAGGGGAAAACCAGGGTTAAAGGCGGGGATTCCAACCGGGCAGAAGAAATCCTACAAAGGCGAATAACACTTCTAACACTTAGATCATGGACTGGGCACCAAAAACGAACCGATACCAGCCCTGCGCGAAATACGGATGGGTTTTCAGCAGTGATATGCCTGACAGATTCATCGAGCGTTAAGGAGTAATCTTCAACCAGATTGGCGAAAAATGAGACACGTACCAGGCCACCAGGTTCCAGAAGGGGAACAGAAGCTTTATGGAAAAAGTGGAGCGGTTGGAACAGGAACACAGAAGGGGTTAGCTGATTTGGCTAACCCATTCTGTGCTGGTGGTTTCAGAGGATTCGCGCCTTTCACGTAAAATTCCTCGCAAGTTTGATGGAAGAATTGATATAATTCCAGTGACGGGCTTGAGTGAGAGTCATGAGCATCACCCGTGTGCTGCCGGAGGAATACCGGATGGA
>CAWHGS010000014.1:0-15343 GCA_963828805.1 uncultured delta proteobacterium | reverse complement strand
ACAATCATTCTGAATACTCTGAAGTACATCCCTTCGGACACCTGTTTGGGGGCATCCTATCCTGTTGAAAATCGATCAGATCTATTTTAAGTTACTCCCATGCTATGCGCAGCCAGACTCGACCAATCAGCCATGGCAAATCGGAAAGGAGTCAAATGATGCCGGAAGAAAAGAAAAAATTCAGGTTTTTTCTCATGCAGCCTTTTACATTGCCTGCGGGAACCAAGTGGTCGCCCCGGAGGCTCACCGGAACGAAGGAACAACTGTTGATGAATCATGAAAACGTCAAGCATCTGCTGGAGGACGTGGAGTGGGACCTGCACGAAGGACCCATGGCGCCCTATGGAGATTGGCCCGTGGAGAACCGGGAGGAATTTTGCCTGGTGGCCGCAGCCCGTTTGCCCATTGTCCGGGAGGCCTGTGAGAGCGGTAAGTACAATGCCATCGTTCTCCTCGGAGGCGGAGAACCCGGCTTTATAGAAGCCAGGGAGATTGCCAGAAGGTATGGCATCCCCGTCACTGCCAACGCCTTCTCTCAGATGCACATCGCCTCCATGCTGGGGAACAGATTCAGCGTCATTGATTTAGCCGAGTCCCACAACATGTACTATTATAATCTGGTGGTTCAGCATCGTTTCACCGGGAGATGCGCCTCCCTCAGGAATATAAACTATCCTCTTCCAAGACCGCCTCATACGGGCGAGCGCACCCTCCTTGAGGAAAAGGAGAAGGCGTTACGGGGCGAACCGTCTGAAGCAGTGGAGATTGCGCTCAAGGAAGCGGTGGCGGCCATTGAGGAGGATGGGGCCGAGGTCATCACCTTTGGTTGCTCGGCCACTTTTTGGCTTCAGCCCTTTTTACAGAAACGGTTAAACGAGATGGGCTGGGAGGTTCCGGTGCTGGAGGGGTATAGCTGTTCCATTGAGCTGGCTAAGCTTATGGTCGGCCTGGGGATTGATGCCAGCGGGCTCACGTTCCCGAGCGACCGGCCGAAGAAGTGGCGCAGAAGAAAAGTCTTTTGAAGATTCTCACTTTTTATCGTAAATCAACCCATTCGACTCTTCGCTCTGAAGCCCGAGGCATGCCCCTCGGCCTGAGCTTGGGTCGAAGGCTCAGGGTTGATACTGAGCGGCACTCTTTGCCTCGATTTAAAAACCGGAGTTTGGCGCCGTCGAACGTATCAAGATTCTTCGCTCGGCTCAGAATGGCAGGAAAGAAGTCTCTTTCGGCAACCTCCCGGAATTTTCTTCGCTGATACTCCGATTCCCTGGCAACCTGACAGGCCGGGGTTTGTGCTTGGCCTGCCGCGATGTTATTCTATTATCAATTGCATCCATTTGACAATTCACTGTGGTATGACCGGGCAAAGGGATAAGAAGACAAGCATGAAAAAAGAAGAGATTGTTTCGACGGTCTGTTCCACGCACTGCGGCGGGCTCTGCCTGCTCAAGGTTCACGTCTCGGACGGTGCGATCACAAGAATCGAGACCGACGACGGCAAAGAGCCTCAGCTCAGGGCGTGCCTCAAGGGTCGGGCAATGCGCCAGAGGGTGTATGCCCCGGACCGCTTGAAGTATCCTTTGAAAAGAACGGGAGATCGAGGAGAAGGAAAATTTGAGCGGATCTCCTGGGATGAGGCTCTCGATGCCGTCGCATCCGAGATGAAGAGAGTCAAGGAGACTTACGGCCCGGCGGCCATTCTGCTTCGAGGCGGAGGAGGAAACCTGAGCTTCATCCACGGAGGAAGCACTCCGATGGCAAGACTCCTCTCCCTGCTTGGGGGCTACACGACCGCCTGGGGGTCTAACTCCTGGGAAGGAGCAACCTTCGCTTCAGCAGCGACCCTGGGCACGATCCATGTGGAAAACAGCCGGGAAGATCTTCTCAATTCTCGTTTCATCATCCTCTGGGGATGCGATCCTGCCATCACGGTTCACGGCACGAACACTCTCTGGTATCTCATCCAGGCCAGGGAGAAGGGGGTTAAGATCGTTTCCGTTGACCCGAGGTTCACGGACGGCGCAGCCATCCTGGCCGACCGGTGGATACCCATACGGCCTACGACCGACGCTGCAATGCTCATTGCCATGGCCTTTGTTCTCGTGAAGGAGAACCTTCAAGATCAGGCGTTTCTTGATCGTTACACCGTTGGCTTCGACCGGTTCAAAGCTTATCTCCTGGGTGAAGAGGACGGTATCCCCAAGACGCCGTCCTGGGCCGAAGCCATCACAGGAGCGCCTGCCAATGAAATCGAGACCCTTGCCCGGGAGTATGCCACACTCCGGCCCGCTGCGCTCATCGCCGGAATTTCCGCGGGCCGCACCCGGATGGGAGAGCAGTACCATCGGGCCGCCATCACGCTGGCTGCGATGACGGGAAACATCGGCCTTTCGGGAGGAAACGCGGGGGGCCGCTCCCTGGGAAATCAGTACCCCTTTCATCCCTATCCTTTTAAGCTGGGGCCATTCATGGAGGTTCCTCCAAACCCGGTCGATCAGGCTGCCCCGGATCGCAATATTACCCTCAAGAATTACACAAAGTGGAGAAGCATGGCCAGCGTCCATAGCTCCAAACTTGCAGACGCGATTCTCAGGGGCAAGGCCGGTGGGTATCCCGCCGATTATAAGTTCTTTTATGTCGTCAACAGCAACCCGGTCAACCAGTTGCCCAATCCCGGGAAGTGGCAGAAGGCCCTGAAGAACCTCAACTTCATGGTTGTCCAGGAACAATTCATGACTGCAACGGCACGGTATGCGGATATCGTTCTTCCGACCAGCACCTATTTCGAACGAGATGATCTCATTGCCGGCGGGTCTCCGCCTTTCTACGGATACCTCAAAAAGGTCATCGAACCTCTCGGCGAATCCAGATCGCAGCTCGATATTGCCACAGGCCTCGCCGCCCGTCTCGGCCTATCCCATTTCAACGACAAGACAGACGAGGCGTGGGTAAAGGAGATGGTGAAGGGAAGTGAAGTCCCGGACTATGACACGTTCCGGGACGAAGCGGTCTACCAGGTGGAACTGCCGGAACCCTTTGTTCCCTTCAAGAAGCAGATCGAGGATCCTGAACACCATCCTTTTCCTACACCCTCCGGAAAGATCGAAATCTATTCCGGACAACTGGCTGCCATCAACGACCCCCTCATCCCGGCAATTCCAAAGTACATCGACCTCTCGAAAGCCAATGGCCGTTCCGGAATGGAGAAGTTTCCGATACAGATGGTGAATCGAAAGGTGAAGCATCGGGCCCACAGCCAGCTTGAAACGCTTCCGTGGCTCAGGGAATTGGGAGAGGATCAATCTTGAAATCAGCACGGCTGATGCAAAGGCAAGGGGCATCGAATCCGGCGACCGCGTCAAGGTATTCAATGACCAGGGATCTGTCGTCTTGACGGCCAAAGCGACCGAGAGAATCATGCCGGGCGTCGTCTGTATGGCCCAGGGAGCCTGGTATGCTCCTGACGAGAACGGGTTTGACAGGGGAGGCTGCGCCTCGACCCTCTTGCCGGAAGAACACTCTCCCTGCGGCGCTTTCGTCACGAGCGGCTTTTGGGTTGAGATTGAAAAGGTCGGAGGATGAAGATTCAAAAGGGATTCTATTTCGACCAGACCCGTTGCACGGGTTGCCAAGCCTGCGTTGTCGCCTGCAAGGATTGGCATGACACGCCTGCCGGACCCTCCCGATGGATCCGCGTAACCTCAAGAGAAGGGGGAACATTTCCTCATCCCACCGTATCCTTTCTCCTCCATTCCTGTTATCACTGCGCTCGGCCTGCCTGTGTTTCCGTTTGTCCCCATGATGCCCTGACGAAAAGGGATGAGGACGGGATTGTGATTGTCAAAGCCGAATGGTGCGTGGGAAAAGAAGCGTGCGGTTTATGCCTGGAAGCGTGTTTATATCAAGCTCCCCAGTTCCAAGCCGAGCCCGGAAGTCCCATGGAGAAATGCGATCTCTGTCTCGACCGGTGGAAGGAAGGAAGAAAACCTGTCTGCGTCGCTAGCTGCCCTGCCAGAGCTCTGGATGCCGGTCTCCTTGAAGACCTCATGAAAGAATACCGATCAAGTCCCGACGCCGAGGGATTTACCTACGCTGCCGAGTTGAAACCATCCGTCGTTTTCAGACCCAAGAAACAAGGAAGAAACTAAACAAACGTACTAAATAAGTTGAGGTGAACCGGGCTGCCTGCGCGCAAAGCGAAGCAATCTCGGGAGATTGCTTCGTCATCCCGCGAAGCGCGGGATTCCTCGCAATGACAACCTTCTTTGTCGTTCACACAGAAACCAAAAGAAAGCATTAAAGAAGTTGACACATTGATTTTAATTTAATACACTACAATCGGAACCAAGGCCAAATGCCAATCGTTTGATGGTCGAACCTGGGAAATCGATGAAAAGGATGCCCTTCTTTTTAGCTATTGTCTGGGTCTTGTTGATCTCCTCGAACGCATACTCCCAGAACGATCCCTGGAAAAAAGTTGAGGAAGGGTTGTATTGGTCTGAATTTTACCCTTCCCAAAAAACTTTGGTCAAGGATTCAAAAATAACGATCGTTAAGATCAATCCCAAATTTTATTCTTTCAAGCTCTTAAGCGCCTCCGACCTTGGAAAAACGAGAATGACGGCAAAGGATTGGTGTCTGAAACACAATCTCATCTCCTCCATTAATGCCGGAATGTACCAGGAAGACGGATTGAGAAGCGTCGGGTACATGAAGAATTTCAGCCACGTCAACAATCCGAGGCTTAGCAGTAGTTACAAAGCGGTCCTGGCCTTTAACCGGACAGATGCTGCTGTCCCCGAAATTCAGATCATTGACCTCAGATGTCAGGCCTTTGAAGAGCTTAAGCCTAAATATCAAACCTTTGTGCAGAGTATCAGGATGGTAAGCTGCCAGCAGGAAAATGTCTGGGCGAAACAGGACAACATGTGGAGTTTGGCCGTCCTGGGCATGGACAAAAATGGGAATGGTTTGTTTATCTTTTCGGAAGCCCCTTATTCGGTACATGACTTTATCAATGTGTTGTTGTCTCTCCCCATCTCTCTTTATAACGCCATGTATCTGGAAGGGGGCGCTGAAGCGAGTCTATATTTTTCGTTGAATGGGGTCGATCTGGACAAAGTGGGAAATAATGGGTCTGGATTGAACGATAGCCTGGTCAGGGGCGTTGTTCGTGCGATTCCGAATGTCCTAGGGATCATCAAGAAAACAAAATGACAACCGGATCATGAACTTCTATTTTGATGTCCCAAACCCTTTCCTGAACTTGGTTCAGGATTATTCCACGATTGTTTCGAGATCCCGGTTTCGGATAAACCGCAATTTAATCGATGGGAGATTCGCACGATCTCCTTGCTGTTAACAACGACAGCGCCCCTGTTTAATGCAGATTTCAACCTGCTTCCCCATAGATCATAATGGGGGTGCCTTGAGTGGTTTTGAAACCAATCCCGCCTCAGGCCTATGTAGGTGGCAAAGTCGTGCAGCTCTTCCAGACTATCCGCCACCAAATGTATCTTGTCAGTGTAAACCATAGTTGAATCTTGTTTCCCCTTAACCGCCGTGCTAAAATTCCCTTTCGAAATTTGACAATGCGAACGGGGATATGTTGAAATGAAGTGAATTTTTCGCCCCTGCTTAGCTTTCTAAGCATGAAATCCGTTTGAGCAATTCGTGAGGGCCTGGCTCCCCCCGTTTCACTCCTACTTGGGAGTTTCTTTCACCATCTCTGTGTAAAGTTTGGCTATTTTCGCCGCCTCGGCATCCTGATATTTCGCCAACTCCTCCCCATTCAGGAAGTAAACCTCATCACCCGGTTGCTCGATCATATCGATAAAAGACTTGTCTTCCGCGACCTTCTTCATCACCTCTCTGAGTTTATCCACAAGGGGCTTCGGAGTCTTCACCGGAGCCAGAAGACCTACCCAACCATAGTATTCGGCGTCGATCCCCAGTTCCTTGGCGGTGGGGATTGTGGGGGCGGATTTCAGCCTCTTTCCACCAATGACGGCGAGGACTCTCATTTTATTGCCTCGAACAAGCGGAAGCGCTACGGGCGGATACTGGGCGCTAAAATCGACGTGTTTCCCCACGGTCGCAGACAGACAGGGACCTCCTCCACCATAGGGGACGTGTCGAAATTTCACTCCCGCGGCTCTTGCAAAGATCTCTATCGGCACATGGCTCATCCCATACAGACCGCCGGAGCAGAAGGCGATCTGGCCCGGTTTGGCCTTTGCGTCCGCAACAAGTTCAGCCAAGGTCTTATACGGCCCATCTGCGGCAACACTGAGCAGGGCCGGACTCATCGTGAAGGAGCCGATACATGCGAAATCATGCCGGGTAAAGGGAGGTTTTCGGCCATTGGCAATCTCCCATTCGATGGTATTGGGCATATTGACGGACCCCACCGTCAGTGTGTATCCGTCGGGAGCGGCCTGGGCACCCGCCAGTCCTCCCACCATCCCGGTAGCTCCCGGTTTATTGATCACGACCACCGGCTGTCCCAGCAGTTTATCTGCAAGGGATGCAAACGCTCGCGCCTGAATGTCGAGGGTCCCTCCCGGAGGCATGGGATTAACCAGCGTGATGGGTTTGGTGGGATAGTCGGCCGCATAGGAGCCACCCATCATTACCAGAGATAGGGCAATCAGGACGCCTATCCACTTGACCTGTGTTTTCATGTCTGTAACCTCCCGCCATGGGTCTTAGATTTTTGTCTGGTTTATCCCAAGTCTTAATTCCTTAACTTTCTATTTTTTAAACAATTACCTCATCCACCTGGAGGTGTTGAAGTGGTTTGACACATTCGTCCCCGGAGGCACCAATTCATCGCAAAATGCGAGATCAGAAGGATCAAGCCGGATGCCTGCAGAGGGCAACAGGTCTTCGAACTGTTCGAGGTTTCTCGGACCGATGATGGCACCGGTAATCCCCGGTTGATGGAGTAACCAGGCGACAGCGAGTTGAGCCACGGAACATCTCTTCTCTTCCGCTTTCTTTGCCAATTCGAAACTGACATGGATTCCCTGTGGCGTGATGCGCTCCGCATAGATCGGTTTTTGAGCCCCCCTGCTTCCTTCGGGAAGGACGGAAGGATCCTTGTATCGGCAAGCCAGAACTCCCTGAGCAAGAGGCGACCACGTGATGATTCCCAGGTCATACGCCCGGCACATGGGGACGATTTCGTTCTCGATGCGACGATCCAACAGATTGTAGGGCGACTGCTCGCAGATAAACTTCGGATAATGGTATCGATCGGAGATCATCAGCGCCTCGACCACCCTCCAGGCAGGATGGGTGGAAGAAGCGATATATCTCACCTTTCCGTGTCTGACCAGGAGATCAAGGGCTCCGAGGGACTCTTCCTGGGGAACGTTGAAATCGGTTCGGTGGAGAAAATAGATGTCGATATAATCGGTCTTCAATCTCTTCAGACTATTCTCACAGCTCTCAATGATATGGTGCTTCGAGTTCCCGGCATCATTCGGCCCGGGGCCCGATTTCATAAAGACCTTGCTGGTGACGAAGACTTCCTTTCTTTTTCCACTCCTGCCAAGGGCCTCGCCAAGGATCTTTTCACTCTCGCCATTCGCGTAGACATCGGCGCAATCGAAGAGATTGACCCCGGCTTCAAGGGCTCTTTCGATGATCTTAAAGGATTCCTCCCGACCGGTTGGACCTCCGAAATTCATCGTCCCTAAAACCAGCGGGGAGATGTTCAAACCCGATCTTCCGAGGCGTCTGTACTCCATCATTGGGTGATCGCGACCTCCGTCTGTTCTTGTGCCTCTCTATTCTCACAGGGCGGCGAGAATGCCACCGTCCACGTAAAGGATGTGACCATTGACAAAATCTGATGCTTTGGACGAGAGAAAAACAGCGGCTCCGGTCAATTCCTCGGGTTCTCCCCATCGGCCGGCCGGCGTCCTTCCCCTGAGCCAGGTATCGAACTTCGGATCTTCAAAGAGGGCCCGGTTCATCTCCGTCTTGAGGTAGCCCGGACCCAGCCCATTCGCCTGAATATTGTGCTTTCCCCACTCTACGGCCATGGCCTTCGTAAGCATCTTCACCCCCCCCTTGGAAGCGGTATAGGGGGCAATGCTCGGCCGCCCCATCTCGCACAGCATGGAGCAGATGTTGATGATCTTCCCGGAACGCCGGCTCATCATCCCCTTGACGACCTCCCGGGTCACGAGGAACAGGGCCGTCAGGTTGGTATCGATGATCTCCCGCCAATCCGATTCGTCGAATGTCTCAAGAGGGGCCCGCTTTTGAACACCGGCATTGTTCACCAGAATGTCGATGGGGCCAATATCCTTTTCAACGACCGATACTTTCTCTCTGATCTGCTCGGAGCGTGTGACATCAAAAAGGCTTCCATGGACCCGCAATGTTTCTCCTTCAAGGGTTGTCACGGCTTTCCGGAGCTTTTCCTCGTTTCTCCCGTTTAAGACGATCGTTGCTCCAGCCTGTCCAAGCCCTCGTCGCAAGAGTGAAGCCAATGCCCTGACTCGAACCTGTAATCAGAGCGACTTTTCCGGTCAAATCGAACAGGGATGGAATCATGTGAGAATCTCCCGTCTTCGGTTAACACTGCCTAACCAACCCACCTCAACCCTACTGCTATTTCCTTTAGAAGTAGCCCTTCATAAGCTCATGGACCCAGTCCGGGACACGCGCCGACGGGATTCGATCAAACTGCGGATAGTATGGCTTGATGTCTATGACCGGCGTCCCGTCGATCGCATCGAGACCCCTTACGGTGATATCTTTTTCTCCAACGGCGAGCAGCTCCACGGCGGTGAATCCAAGACAATTCGGCCGGTCTTTCGCCCTCTGGGAGAAGATGCCCACCTTTGGCATCTGCTCCAGGCCGCGGGGGCGTCGCTGAAGGTGTCTCGATGGATCGAAGGATGCCTGATGGAGGTAGGTGACAACGATCACATGCGAGAAGGCGTCGAGCCCGAGCAGACCCGGAGCGTATTCGGGTCTCAGAATAACCTTTGACGTCACGGAGCCCCACGCCTCGTCCACCGGATCCTTGACAGACGATTCGACAACACCAATCGGCTCAATCTGCAGCGTCCCGGACATGATCTATCCTTATACAACCTTCCCGTTCTGAAAACAACCTGGTGTTTTAATGATGAAGAGAGGTGGAGAGAAAACAGAGCCCACTTGAAAAGGGGAATTTGAATCGATTAGAATTTGTACTTAATCTAAAGAGTAAGGTGAATGGGTTAGAGACATGAAGAAACTCCATCTCGGTTTGGATATCGGCTCCATCAGTGTCAACACGATCATTATGAATGACGGCCTCGAAGTGCTCGAAGAACATTACACCCGCATGAAGGGCCAACCCTTCCAAACGGTTCAGAGGGTCCTGGAAGAGATTCTTCAGCGGATCCCAGCAGAACAGTTTGAGACCGTCTCCTTCACGGGGATCGGAGGGAAACCCCTTTCCCAGCTCCTGGGCGCAAATTTTGTAAATGAGATCATTGCCCAGGCAAAAGCTGTCCAGCGCCTCTATCCCCAAGTTCGATCCATCATCGACATCGGGGGAGAAGATTCCAAACTGATCCTCCTCGAAGAGGAGGAGGGCCGTCTCAAGATCGGCGATTTCTCGATGAATACCCTTTGCGCAGCAGGAACAGGCTCCTTCCTGGATCAGCAGGCAAGCCGCCTCGGCTTCACCATCGAGGAGTTCGGGGAACTCGCCCTGAAGTCAAAAACTCCTCCCCGCATTGCCGGACGGTGCAGCGTCTTCGCCAAGTCGGATATGATCCATCTTCAGCAGATCGCCACGCCCGATTACGATATCGTCGCAGGCCTCTGCTACGCCATGGCAAGAAATTTCAAGAGCAATGTCGGGAAGGGAAAGGACTTCGCCAAGCCCATCATTCTTCAGGGTGGCGTGGCCGCCAATCTCGGAATGAGAAAAGCCTTTCGGGAAGTTCTGGAGGTCTCTGACGGAGAACTGATCATCCCCACCCACTTTGCCTCCATGGGAGCCATCGGGGCCATCTTCGTCACCATCGAAAACAAAGAGAGCAAGCATGTAAACGCATTGAATCTGGCTCCGCTTTACCAATACCTTAAGGAACACCAGGAAGAGTCTACCCCTCACAAGCCTCTCTACCTTTCACCCCGTCATTTGGCTGAAAAAAGGACGTCCCCTTCTTCTCCCCCGGCGGAGAGAAAAACCGTAGAGGCCTACCTCGGGATCGATGTGGGTTCCATCAGCACCAACCTGGTCGTGATCGACCGGGACAAAAAGATTTTGGCCAAGCGCTACCTGATGACGGCGGGCCGTCCCATTGAGGCCGTTCGGACAGGCCTGCAGGAGATCGGCGATGAGGCCGGCGCCCGGATCGAGATCAAAGGGGTCGGAACAACGGGTTCAGGCCGGTATCTGACCGCCGATTTTGTGGGCGCTGACCTGGTGCGAAATGAGATCACGGCCCAGGCCACGGCAGCCATTCACATCGACCCCAAGGTTGACACGATCTTCGAGATCGGCGGCCAGGACTCCAAGTATATCAGCATCGACAACGGGGTCGTCGTCGATTTTGAAATGAATAAGGTCTGTGCCGCAGGAACAGGCTCGTTCCTGGAGGAGCAGGCGGAAAAACTCGACGTCTCCATCAAGGAGGAATTCGGAGCCCTTGCCCTATCCGCTGACAGCCCGGTGAAGATGGGTGAGCGTTGCACGGTCTTTATTGAATCCGATCTGGTCCATCACCAGCAGAGAGGCGCCCAGAAGGATGACCTCATCGCCGGACTCAGTTACTCCATCGTACAGAATTATTTGAACCGGGTCGTCGAAGACCGGCGCATCGGAGACCGGATCTTCTTCCAGGGAGGGACCGCCTTTAACAAAGGAGTGGTGGCTGCCTTTGAGAGGTATTTGAATAAAGAGATCATCGTTCCCGAGAATCACGATGTCACCGGGGCGATCGGTGTAGCCATCCTGGCCATGGAGGAGCAGACGTGGGAAAAATCGAGCTTTAAGGGGTTTGACCTGAGCCAGCGCCGTTATGAGCACTCCTCCTTCGAATGCAAGGGTTGCCCCAACCTCTGCCTCATCCGGAAAGTGAGTGTGGAAGGGGAAAAACCTCTCTTTTACGGGAGCCGGTGCGAAAAATATGACGTCATTAAACGGGCCAAAGGGACAGCGATCCCGGACCTCTTCGAGGAAAGGGAGAAGATGCTCTTTGCTCCCTACCCGGGAGAGGAGCATCTTCCCAAAGAGTCTCCGGAGATAGGGATCCCGAGGATTCTCCACTTCCATGAGATGTTTCCTTTCTGGAAGGCTTTCTTTACGGAGTTGGGCTACCGCGTCATCCTCTCCGATACGACTCATAAGGAGTTGATCCGAAAAGGAGTGGAAAATGTCGTCGCGGAGACCTGTTTTCCGATCAAGGTCAGCCACGGCCACATCCTCAACCTGCTCGAAAAGGGGGTTAAAAAGATCTTTCTGCCGAGCATCATCAATCTCAAAGCCTCCCATCCCGAGATCCCGAATAGCCAAGCCTGTCCTTACGCTCAATCGCTTCCCTATGCCATTCATTCTTCCATCGATTTCAAAAAGGCCCAGGCGGAGGTCCTGCAACCCGTCTTCAATTTTGGTCTGGGAAGGGAAAAACTTGAAAAGGAGTTGATCCGGTTTGGAAGTGAGCTCCACCGGGGATCCAAACAGGTGAAAAAGGCTTTAGAGAAAGCAGAAAGATTCCAGGCCCTCTTTTATCAATCCCTGCTCCACAGAGGAAAGAAGATCCTGGATCAAGCCGGGCCTCACGATAAGGTCATGATCATCGTGGGCAGGCCCTACAACTCCTGTGATTCAGGGGTCAATCTTGAGATACCGAAGAAACTGAGGGACCTCGGGATCCTCTCGATTCCCATGGACTTCCTTCCTCTGGAATCGGTTGCTCCCTCCGAAGAGATTCGCGAGATGTACTGGCGGTACGGCCAGAGGATCCTGGCCGCCGGGAAGATCGTCCGGGAAGATCCCAGGCTTCATGCCGTCTACATCACCAATTTCGGCTGCGGGCCGGATTCGTTTATCAGCCATTTCTTCCGGAATCTCTCAAAAGGGAAACCTTATCTTCAACTCGAAATCGATGAACACAGCGCCGATGCCGGCGCGATTACACGATGCGAAGCCTTCCTGGATAGCCTCAAGAGCGCCAAGACCGAGAAGCTTCTCCCGACGAAGAAAGGAAAGGTAAAGACGGACCGGACCAGAAAGATCTATATTCCCCGAATGTGCGACCATTCGTATGCCGTCTCAGCCGCCTTCAAGGCCTGCGGTGTCGAGTCAGAGGTCATTCCACCCTCGGACGAAGAAACCCTCCATTGGGGAAGGAAACTCACTTCCGGAAAAGAGTGTTACCCCTGCATCGTGACCACCGGGGATATGGTGAAGCTGGTAAAGGATCCCAAATTCGATCACGAGCGGGCGGCTTTCTTCATGCCCTCCGGAAACGGACCCTGCCGGTTCGGGCAGTACCATCGATTTCATCGGATCGTCCTGGATGATCTCGGGTTCGAGCATGTCCCCGTTTACTCCCCAAATCAGGATGAAACGCTTTATGCCGACCTCGGAATCATGGGGTCTCGTTTCACCCGTCTGGCCTGGCAGGGCATCGTTGCCGTCGACCTCTTGATGAAGAAACTGCTGGAGACCCGACCCTATGAGAAGAAGAGGGAGCAATCGGATCAGGTCTATCAAGAATCCTTGACAAGGGTCTGCGAGGCCATCCTGAACGGAAATGATCTCGAGAAGGTCCTGCAAGAAAGTATCGAGGGTTTCAACCAGATCCCGGTCATCGAGTTGGGAAGCAAGCCTGTGATCGGCATTGTGGGAGAGATCTTTGTCCGCCTCAACCAATTCAGCAATGAGGATGTGATTCGGAAGATCGAACAGTATGGAGGAGAGGCCTGGATTGCTCCTCTCACGGAATGGATTCTCTATGTCAACACGATTTCTAAAGTGAGGAGCCTGCAGAAGAAATCCTTTTCGAATCTCCTCAAGATTTTTCTCACCGATTATTATCAGAAGAAGGACGAGCACCGGCTAGAGAAATTGTTCAAAGATTCTCTCAGACACTTTGGTGAACCCAAGATCAAGTCGCTCTTTAAAAAGGCCAAACCCTACATCGATTCGTCTTTCGAAGGAGAAACGATCCTCTCTGTCGGAAAGACGATCGACTTTGCGAGACGCGGGGTCAGCGGCATTGTGAACATCATGCCCTTCACCTGCATGCCCGGAACCATTGTGAGCACCCTTCTCAAGCGATATCGAGAGGAGAATAACAACATCCCCATCCTCAACATGGCCTATGATGGCCAGGAACAGACCAACACCCTGACCCGCCTCGAAGCCTTCATGTACCAGACTAAGGAATTTCAGCATAAGAAGATTGAATAGATCATAACGCAGGCTTGCCTCTTTTTTTCAATAAAAGGAATTGATCTCTTTTGGGTTTAACGTGTGCACAAGAATGATATATTTGTGATTTCTATATCTATAAGTATTTGAAAATATAAGAGATTATTTTATGGGCGGGACTTTGTTAAAAAAATCACTTTTTTGTTGCTTTTATTAATAGGGGGTGATATAAAGGGAATCGATTTCAAAGGACTACACAATTTGCAATGAAGTGGATTCCATTCCCATTCTTTCTTTTTCTTCTCGTTGGTTTTCCCCTCTTTCAATGCGATCAACCCATCGAATGGGCATGGCTGGCCTGTGACAACTCTCTCATTATAAAATCGGGGAGCGATTCTCCTCTGGCTGAGACTTTAGTGTCTGATTCAAAGAAAACAGTCCCCAGTCTTTTTTCCCTCAGCCGGTTCATTTCTCAAATAAAAAATCCTCTATTGGTATCACGCTTTCTCCAGGGGACCTCGCCTTTCTGGAGACCCCCACCCAGCTGATGTTCATTCGTCTCCGATTCGTGTTCAGATGAGGGGATATCCTTTTGGAACTAAACCTGATCTTACAGGTATCTTCAGGAGGGAGTTAGATGAAACTGGATAATTGGACGTTTGGAATGACAATGTTGATCGTTGGAATGGGGGGCACACTCCTCACGCTTTGGATCCTGAGCCTCATCATGGGCCTGTTGAAGAAAGCCTTCCCCTATAAGAAAGAGGAAGAGGGGAAGTGAATTAGAATTTAGAAGGGGGAGGTAAGATTATGTTAGAAGCGATTGGAATGGGATTGTATGGGCTTGTTGCAGGATTTACCAACCTACACTGGTCAAATCCGATTATGATTGGTGTGGGATGCGTTCTTCTTTACCTCGGAATCAAAAAAGACTTTGAGCCCTTGCTTCTTGTCCCCATTGGATTCGGATGTATCCTGGTCAATATCCCGCTGGCCGGATTAATGGAGGGAGAGGGTTTTTTAAAGGTCATCTATGATGCGGGAATTTTGACGGAGCTATTTCCACTTCTCATCTTTATAGGCATTGGTGCCATGACCGACTTCGGCCCCCTCCTGGAAAACCCGAAGATTTTCCTTCTCGGTGCGGCAGGGCAGTTTGGGATCTTTCTGACTCTGGGCCTTGCCCTTCTTCTGGGGTTTACCCAGAAAGAAGCTGTTTCGATTGGTGTCATCGGCGCCTGTGATGGGCCGACAGCCATTTACGTAACCTCCCAGTATGCCCCTCATCTTCTGGGGGCTGTCTCTGTTGCGGCCTATTGCTATATGTCTCTGGTACCCATTATCCAGCCTCCCATCATGAAGTTGTTCACGACAGCGGAAGAAAGAAAGATCCAAATGGGAATCGTCCAAAGGTCCGTTTCGAAAACAACAAAGATCGTTTTTCCTTTAGTGGTTACCGTGTTCGGAGGGCTTATTGCTCCCAAAGGCTTGCCCCTTCTCGGGACGATCATGCTCGGAAATTTAATGAGGGAATGCGGGGCCGTGAGCCGGCTGACGAAAGCCTCTGAAAATGAAATCGCCAACATCGTTACTCTCTTGCTTGGTATTTCTATTGGAGCCACGATGGATGGGAAGGTCTTTTTAACGGCCCAAACCCTGATCATCCTGGGCCTCGGCTTCCTGGCGATCTGCCTTGATACGGCATGCGGCGTCCTGTTTGGTAAAATCATGAAGGTTCTTTCAGGCGGGAAGATCAATCCCCTCATTGGGGCTGCCGGAATCTCCGCTTATCCCATGTCGGCCCGGGTAGTCCAGCGGGAAGGCCAGAAATACAACCCGAAGAACTTCCTCCTCATGCATGCCATGGGAGCCAATACCGGCGGCCAGGTCGGCTCTGTCATGGCCGCTGCAGTGATGCTCTCTATTCTGAAGGGCATGGGGGTTATT
>CAWHGS010000013.1:0-56164 GCA_963828805.1 uncultured delta proteobacterium | reverse complement strand
CGGCTGGGAATTAGCAAAGAAAAATTAGGCCGGTTGCTGGTGGAACAATAATCCGGCTGGTGAAGAATACTGCCTTACCTTTTTGGAGTCACTCCTTCCCTTGCTCCAACGGGTTAGATACTCCGGGGTCCACTGGAACTTGGGCATGAGGCAGCCCTTCCCGAGGAACGGGCTGCCTCATGGTTGGGGGATTTTCTCCCGGGGTGGAGGAGGTAGGAGGATGAGTCACTGAAGTAAACGCCTTTCATACCGTAATTTTCATCTCTTATTTAATTAGACGGGAGATGGGTTAAATATATTCAGGACTATTCGGGAAATTTTTAGAGTCCTTCATTGCCAACGTAAGAATTCCAGTCGACCTTTTTTCCATCTGGTTTCAAACACGGTAAATAGTCTTCTTAATTGACAATCTTGTCCCGCTTTGTTAGCTTCCGGTTTTATCTGCAACCCGTTAATATTCCTGATAAATGAGGTAAGCGATTTCAGAAAACGGATATCTCTGTTCGATGATTTAAAAACGGGCTATGCCGACGGAGAACTTATCAAAAGGAGGTTGATGTAAAAGAGATGGGAGGTCAGCTTCGAGCGATGGTTTGTCATCGATGAAACAGAGTTCAGTGGGCTCCCGGCAAAATGGAAATTCCCCGTTAACCTCCTTTGGTCCGGAAGTGATGTCCAGGGTCAGTCTCTTCCTCCTCCCCGGGAGAAAGGTTCTCGGACATCGGGGTAATTGCCTCGATTTCCGCAAACAACGCTTCTCCGCTTTTCCGAAGACCTACTCTGGCGAGAAAAGAGTTGGATGTCTCTTTTACATAACCTTTCATACCCGAAACAGCAGTCTCCACCTTATCTTTTGAGACTTCCCAAAGGGCTTTGGATAAGCCGGCAGTACCCTGTTTGACAATTGATCCGAGCAGTTTCGCCGCCTCTGCACTGGCCGCGCGACGTAGAGTTCGCTTTTCGGAAATGACCAATGACCCACAGTAACGCCTCGCAATGATACCCACCCGCAATGTGAGGAACGCATTGGCTGCGCCGGCGAGCACCGAATTGACAAGTATCGATGCGGCCAACTGAAAGCCCGGGAGCGTAACAGCCATGGCCCCAAGAGCAGACGACAGAACCGGCTTCACTTGCTCACCCAGGTCCAGATCCTGGAGTTCATTTGCAAAGAAAACTGTACCTGCAACATTGGCATAGAGGTGGGTGAGGTCCCGGAACAGGGGACGCTGGTAATAGAGTCGGGCAATCCGCCAGACCATCCGGGACTGTGCAGACAACACGACAAAGGCATCCAAGCGACCACTTTGCGAAATGGCTGTGCTTAAGAATACGGTAGCCGATGTCTGATGGATGATCTCATTAGCCTTGTTAGCTAAGAGAGCCAATGCCTTCTCGATCTGTTGCTGGTTTGAAAGGTCCATTCCTTTGAGGTGGGGATTTGAAGCCAGGCGCTTCCTTAGTGCTTTCAAATAGATGTCAAATTCAGGACCCTCCCTGCTGCTGGGAGGGCTTAAACTCGGAGGCAACCGTAAAACCATGGTCACTGGGATCAGGATGAGAAACGCATAGACAGTCACGAGCAGCCAGAATACGATATTTCCAAATCTGGGGTTCACCTTATCTGCAAGGTCGACAACCTGCGCTGTCTGGTTGATGACGAAAACAATGAAAAGGAAAAGGATGAATATGCTTCCAAGAATAGCAACTTTTTTAAGGGTTTTATTCATCTCTTGCCCTGATCCGGGACGTATCTTCCGGTGGTTTGACTTTAACCGCCCAACAAGGGATGCTCTACTGGTATAATAATCCTTAACCCGATAAGAAAGCAAGACAATTGGAAATGGCTCGTAACTCTTAGAAGCTGTGAAAAAATTGGTGGCCTGTGCATCGGCTTGCCGGAATGAAGCTGACCCGGGTAATAGGATTTTTCCACACCTTCTGACTGGTTGCCATCTTGTGGCCAATTTCGATTGACAGACTACCCCCTTTTTTGTACATTTAACTCACTCAAAGCGAGTTATTATGCTTAACGTTTATCAAATGTCCATATAAAGAGGGAGGAGTTGGCCATGCCGACGCTGATGAAGGATATCTTGCACGAGATTACCGCCGAGATCTTCCGGGCAGTGGGGGCCCCGGATGATCTCGCTGAGCAGGTGGCGGATGTGCTCATCGACAATCACCTGGCCGGACACGACTCACACGGCATCCTGCGCATCCCGGAGTACGTCAGGAGCGTACGGGCAGGAGAGATCATCCCCACGGCCCGACCGCAGGTGCTCGAAGAGAGCGCGACGAGTGCTCTGGTCAGCGGGAATTGGGCTTTCGGGCAGGTCACAGGCGTGTTCGCTGCCGATCTGGCCATCGAGAAGGCGAAACGGGAACGGGTGGCAGTGCTCTCAGTCGTCCAGGCCGGCCATACAGGGCGGCTGGCGGCCTTCACCGAACGCGCCGCCCGGCGGAATGTGGCCATGTTTATGGCGATTGGAACGGTTGCGGGTCCGATGACCGCGCCCTATGGCGGGGCTGCCCCGGTGCTGGGTACAAACCCTCTCTCCTTTTCGATTCCCAACCCGGCCGGTCCTCCCGTCACGCTCGACATCGCCACCTCCGCCATCGCTGCGGGGAAAATCAAGGCGGCCAAAGCAAAACACGAGCGGCTTCCGCCCGATGCCATTCTGGACAGACACGGCCATCCGTCCACCGATCCGCAAGCGTTCTTTGATGGCGGATTCCTGCTGCCCTTTGGCGGGCACAAGGGTTACGGACTGGCTGTCATCGCCGAACTGCTGAGCGGTCCCCTGGCCGGAGCCGACGCGTATCCTGGGGTAACCTCCCGCAGCGGGATCTTCATTTTCGCGCTGGACGTGTCCGTCTTTCGGCCCCTGGAGGAGTACGAGAAAGCGCTGAGCAAAACGCTCGGCCGGATCAAGGCCGTGCCGCCGGGACCGGGTTTTGAGGAAGTGCTGCTGCCGGGCGAGCCTGAAGCCCGCACTCGCGCCAGAAGGGAACGCGAAGGCATACCGATTCCGGAAGAGACCTGGCGGTCAGTCGTTGCCGTGGGCGCCGAGTTGGGGGTGAATGTGGAGGCGGCGGCGACAGGCAGAAACCCGGCTTGATTCTCTCCAAAAAAACTACAGACTGAAGTCGGTGACCCCGGTTGGATACAAAGTCGAAATAAACAACCCTCACCTTGAAGCAGGGCGGTGTTCACACAAGGGTCGTCTTAACTCGACCTAAAATCCCCTCCCCCTGCGGTGATGAGATGTGATGATGGAGGGTTGACAAGCTTCTCTCAAGCGTGTAGGCTGATAGCATATGGGTTCGTCGAGAGAGGAGGCGCCAAGATCCTTGCGCCTGGCAATCCCCTGATTCTGCGGTTAGGATGAGAGCTCAAAGAACAAGGGAAATGGTAAGGAGGGGGCGGTTATGACGCTGAAACATGGGGTCTTGTGCCTTCTTGCTCTCGTCACCATTGTTCTTCTGGCCTTTGAGAACTATGAGACTTGGACGGCACGCATCGAACCTGTTTCTCAGAAGGCTGGACCTAAGAAAGCGAGTGTCAAACCGGAAGGGTCGAAGTCTCCTGTGGACCAGAAGGATTCGAATGCACGGCCCTCCATCGCCTCCTACATCTTTATCGCCGAAAAAAATCCCTTTCATCCGGACCGGAAGGAATTTCCCATCCCGGAAGTTCCGAAGGCAGAGGTTAAGAAACCAATCGTACGCCCTCAGGTGACCTTATACGGGGTGACCATTGTGGAGGATTACCGATCTGCAACGATCTCCTTTCCCGGCAAGCCTCTCCAAAAGGGAGAGAAGGAGACCATGACAGTAAGAATTGGAGGCCAGGTTGGGGAATACAAGGTAAGCCAAATCTTGCAGGATCGTATTGGCTCTCAAGACTGAGGAAGATAGTTTCGAAGTCCTTCTTTACGATACGAAAACCCCGAAAAAGAGGACTTACGTCAAGACGGAGAACAGGCCTGCTGCGATCGTGAGTACGGCTCCTGGATCTGCCGGAACGACTGCAGAAGGAGCCAAACCTGTTCCCGGAGCAGTGGGTGCTCTGGAAGCCCCGAAGACGACTCCCTTGCCCCCTGGCATGGCGCCTACCCGTACTCCCTCGCCTTCTGGCATTGCATCTACCCCTGCTCCTACCCCTCCTGGAGTGGCGCCTCCTGCCGCCTCCTCAAGCCCCGGGGCACCGCCTGGTATTCCCGCTTCCCGAACGAGGCGGTTCCAACCTACGACTCCCGGTGGGCAATGAACCTGCCAGAGAGAAGTAGGCGTTTCCCAACACTTAAGAACTGACATCGAATGGCATGGGTGTGACCGCAAGATCAAGGGAGGAGACAATGAATGCACGGGAGAGGTTTCTGGCAGTCATGAACTTCGAAAGGGTAGATCGAACCCTCTTCTGGGAGATGGGCTACTGGAAGGAGACCCTTGAGCGCTGGTATCAAGAGGGTCTTCCACGAACCAAGGATGTGACCGGAGGATTAAAACCGGGAGAGGGGGTGAGGGGAGAAAATGCTCCCCACGAAAATCTCATCGCACGAGAAAGGAAACGGGATGAGGATGTCCACAACTGTCTCGGGTTTGATAAAGGGATGATCTGCCTTCCCGTCAACTCCCTCCTTCACCCCCTGTTCGAGAAGAGGGTCTTTGAAGAAACAGAAGACTCGATTCTATTTCAGGATGAATTCGGGGTAAAAAAAAGGATGAATAAAAAGGTGGCCTCAAGACCCCAATACCTCCAGTGGCCGGCCCAAGACAGAAAGGGCTTTGAGGCCCTTAAGGAAAGACTTAAACCTCATTTGAAGGACCGTATTCCCCCTCAGTGGAAAGAGCTTGTGAAGGAATATCGGGAAAGGGATTTCCCCCTGACTCTGGGAGGCTATCCCATCGGTTTTTACGGAACCCTTCGGTTCCTGATGGGAGAGGAACGCCTTCTGTTTAACTTTTACGATGATCCAAAACTGGTCCGGGACTTCATGAATACTCTTGCCGACCTGTGGATTCGACTCTGGGGTGAAGCGCTCTCAGAGATCAAGGTCGATTGTGTCAATTTCTGGGAAGACATGGCTTACCGGTCGGGTCCCTTTATTTCTCCCGAAATGTTCAGGGAATTCATGCTCCCCTCCTACCAAAAAGTGACCTCCTTCCTGAGGGAGATGGGGGTAAAGATCATTCTGGTCGATACGGACGGAAATATTGAGAAATTGGTCCCCCTCTTCATGGAATCGGGCATTACCGCCATTTTCCCTTTTGAGGTCCAGGCAGGAAACGATATCCTTTCCTTTCGTCGGAAATATCCCCGATTACAGATTCTTGGCGGGATCGATAAAATGAAGATCGCTCTGGGAAAAGCAGCGATTGACGAGGAACTGAAATCCAAAATTCCGTTTATGCTGAAATCCGGTGGTTATGTCCCTCACGTGGATCATCAAGTTCATCCCGATATTTCCTGGGAGAATTTCAAGTACTATCGCGCCCGCCTCAAAGAAATCATCCTTGGAGAAAGAACATAAAGGAGCCTCTTGCTCTTACCGACAATTAGAGGCCAACGATGATCGGGGAGCGATAGACAGGAGTGCAATTTTGGACGCAGGCATTATTTCTTCAATGACCTCAATAAGGCCTTTGCCTCGTCGCCGAACCATTTATCCAGGAGTTTTTCGGACTCGCCCGACTGTGCTATCATTGCTAATGTTGAATTGATGAAGTCGAGCCATTCCTTGTCCCCTTTCCTGACTCCCAGGCTGTACGGGGTAGGACGGAATGGTTTTAAACCCGCGATTTTTAAACCCGGACTATCCTGAAGAAGATTGGAACCGATTTCGGAGGATATCAAAGCTGAAACTTCTTCCCTGCCTCAAGCGGACGAGGTAATCTCCTCCCGCTTCAGCTGCAGAAGGCGCTGCAGCACTCGGACGAGATTCATATGAAGCGCACAACCATGAGCCGGATGAACTGCGCGATGAGCAATGCGACCATCGCCCAGAGGAAGCCCCGCAACCAGCGCATATAGGTGAAGGCGCTGAGGCGATCGTGGATGCGCCGGCCGAATACGAGCGTCACCGCGGCGAGCAGCACCCACGGCAGCGTCTGCGCCCATTGAGCAAGGCTGATCCCGCCCGAGACGGTCCACGTGACCGTTTGCGAAGACTTTCCTGCGACGAAGGCGAAGTTGAGCGTCTGCACGATTGCGCGCGGGCTCAAGCCGATGAGCAGGAAATAAACGAGGAGCGGCGGCCCGGAGACGTTGGCGGTTCCTTCGAACACGCCTGCCACAAGCCCGAAGACAACCGCCGACGCGTGTGGATGCTCGCACACCACACGCACGTTTGTCTTCCCGAGGCGCTCCATGTTGAGATAGACGAAGAGGACTGCGGCGAGCAACAGCACGAAGGGCTCGTTGGGCGCAACGATGAGGAGCCGCGTCCCCGCGAAAGCCCCGATTACCAACAGGAGAGGCAGGTACCAGTAGCGTCCGATACTCTCCCGCAAGCGGCCGCCGCGCAAGGCATTGAGGAGGGTCATCACCAGCGTCGGCACCAGCAAGACCAGGATCGCCTGCTTCATCGGCAGCACGAGCGTAAGGAGCGGCGTTGCGATGATCGGGAATCCAAAACCGATCATCCCATGCGCAAATCCGCCTACCAGCATGACGAAGGCGATCCACGCGAGCACCGGCACTGAAAAACTGGAGAGAGCTGTAGTGGGTTCGGACCGATTCTGAGAGTCTCTGTCCCGGTTGACTTGAGCGCTGGCCGATGAAGCGGGAGCAAGGCCAATTTCCATCTTCGTGACATCCCGATGATCGTATGCCTCTGTCGCCTTTGTAACTCCCGCCTTCTCATTTGAAGCCATCAGGAGGCGGGTTCCGAACTGGAAACTGGAAGGGTCAGAGTGGATGAGGCAGAGGAAACTGAGGCCGGTCACCGCGATGACAGCGAGAACAAGGACGATCCTGTGCGGGGCACATTTTCTCATATCACATTGACTCCACATCCGGATTGGCTACGGCTGTTTTCCCTTTCGATTCACCATCGAAAACGAAACCTGATCCGTCGGGGTAATCACCAATTCCCCGATATTGACATGGGGCGGTCGGGTGGCACAGAAGACAATGACCTCCGCAAGGTCTTCCGGAGTCAAATAGTCAACCCCTTCATAGGTCTTATCGGAAAGTTCCTGATTTCCCTTCCACCGGACCAGGCTGAAATCGGTTTTCACCATGCCCGGGTCAATGTTGGTGACTCGAATTGCCTTTCCAAAAACATCCATTCTCATCCCATCGGAAAGGATCCGAACCGCCGCCTTTGTGGCGCAATAGACATTTCCGCCGGGGTACGCTCCCAGTCCCGCGATAGAGCCGATATTGATGACATGGCCCCTGTTCCTCTCTACCATTCCCGGCAAAATAAGCCGGGTCACGTAAAGAAGGCCCTTCACATTGGTGTCGATCATGGTGTCCCAATCCTTGATATCGGCATCCTGCAGTTTGTTCAATGTCAAGCTGAGACCTGCATTATTGACCAGGACCTCAACTTCCTTCCACTCCGGCGGTAACCCGGACAAGCCCTCCTCAAGTGCTTCATACTGGGTGACATCCATCGCTATTGGAAAAACATCGGTTTGATATTTCTCCGTGATTTCCCGGCTCAAAGCCTCAAGACGTTCTTTCCTCCGCGCCCCCAAAAGGAGCTTTGCCCCAGCGGCGGCAAAAGATCGTGCACAGGCCCTCCCTATTCCGCTGCTGGCCCCTGTGATCAAAACTGTTTTTCCCTTAAGAGAATACATTCTATGGTTCCTCCTTTTACCCCTGCCCTCCCCCGTCAAGGCGGAGGGTAGATATTGGGGAAAATTCAAATAGGCTGGGTTAGCATATATATGATAAAATATATCACCTTGATGAGAAAGACTATTTGAAGTTTAAGGAACAAAATCGTCTTTGCGTTGTCTTTAATAGTAAAACCTGAATAAGGAGGTCTTCAAATGAAAAAACGATCTGTCTTCATTGCCGTCTTCTCTCTTCTCGTTTCCGCCCAGCTCGCCTTTGCCGAGCCCTTGTCCAGCACCCTCAAGGATCAGCAGGACCTGGCGGTCACCATCTACAACTCAAATATAGGTCTTGTCAAAGACACCCGGCTGATCGACCTCAAAACCGGGGTCTTTGAACTGAAGTTCATGGATGTAGCGGCAAAGATCGACCCCACAACGGTCCACATCAAATCCCTGGTGAATGGTTCGAGTCTGAACGTCCTGGAACAGAACTATGAATACGACCTTTTAAGTCCTCAAAAACTCCTTGAGAAATTTGTGGGCCAGAAGGTCCAGCTTGCAACCATCGATCCGGAGACAAAAAAGGAGGAGATCGTTGACGCTCTCCTTCTCTCCACTCAGGGAGGAAATATTTTTCAAATAGGCGATAAGATCCATATTGGATACCCCGGCCGGATTCTCCTCCCCAGGATCCCTGACAACCTCATCCCCAATCCAACCTTGGTCTGGGTATTGGAGAATAGGCTCGGGAAACCCCAGAAAGTGGAGGCTTCCTATCTTACCTCCGGGATCAACTGGAAAGCGGACTATGTGGCCGTTTTAAACAGAACAGACACCCTGACTGACTTGACAGGCTGGGTCACCATTGACAACAAGAGCGGCGCCGCATACCGGAATGCCCTGTTGAAATTGGTGGCAGGAGACATCCACCGCGTCCAGCAGGAGATGAAAGATTATGTCGCCAGGGGCAAAGTTGCCGCAAAGGAAACTGCCTCTGCCCCACAGTTTAAAGAAGAGTCTTTTTTCGAGTACCATCTCTACACCCTGGACCGCAGAACCACCATTAAAGACAACCAGACCAAACAGATGACTCTCCTCGACGCCAGCCGGGTCCCCATCAGGAAACTCTTCATCTTCCCCGGGGTCCCCGCTTATTACTACTCCCGTTATGATCAGCGGTCAGACAAACAGAAGATCGGGGTCTTCCTGGAGATCGAAAATGCCAAAAAGAACAATCTCGGGATGCCCCTTCCCAAGGGAACGGTTCGGGTTTACAAAGAGGACAACGACGGCAGCCTCCAGTTTATCGGCGAGGATCGGATCGATCATACCCCCAAAGATGAAAAATTTAAGATCAAGATCGGAGAGGCCTTCGATGTCGTCGGAGAAAGGGTTCAGACAGACTACAAACGGCTGGGAGACAATCTCTTTGAGGTGGCCTTTGAGGTCTCCCTGAGGAACCACAAGAAGGAAGACATCAGGGTTTTGGTCGAAGAACCGATCCCGGGCGACTGGGAGATGCTTTCAAACACCCACCCCTATGAAAAGGTGAAGGCTCACCTCATCCGTTTCGATGTCCCTGTCGCCAAAGACAAGGAGGCAAAGGTAAGGTACAGGATTCGGTTCAAATATTAAAGTTCGGAGTCCAGGTGGAGTTCGGACCAGCCCATTCGTTCGAGAGATTCGGCGTTTCGTCTCCGAACTCTGGACTCCGAACTCATTACTTTACATCACGGGGCGCTGCTTTTCTTCCATTCCTCTCTTTTCATCGACCGTCCAGAGGATCCCCATCCCAACGATGAAGAAAATGAGAATGGAGAGAATGCCTGACCGGACACTTCCTGTGATGGCAATCAAGATCCCGTAGATCAGGGGACCGAAGATGGAGGAAAACTTTCCGGAAACACCGAAGAAAGCGAAAAACTCGGCGCTGTTGGCATCGGGTGTAAAAATTCCCTGAAGAGAACGGGAGGCAGCCTGGCTCCCTCCCATGACCAGGGCAGCGAAGACTCCCAGGATCCAGTATTCCGTTTTCGGGTCCCAGACGATACCCAACGCATAGGCCCAGAGTACGATCAGAGACCAGATCCCCAGCGAGATCATCACCGTCCTCTTGTTCCCGATGGCATCCGCCAAAACTCCAAAGATCAGAGATCCAATGAACGCAACCCCCTGGATCATCAGAAAGAAAAGGATAATCTCACTGGTCTCCATCCCCAGCACGTCGGCGCCGAAGATCGACGCCATGACGATGACGGTCTCGATCCCGTCGTTGTATATCAGAAAGGCAATCAGAAATTTGGTCAGTTCCCGAAAGGTCTTGATTCGGGCAAAGGTTTGCCTGAGCCGGCGGTAACCCTCTTTGAAATAGCCTCCCTTGATCGATGATGAACCTTTCGCCCTCTCGCGCAGAAAAAGAAAAGTGGGAATCGAAAAGATCAGCCACCAGACGGCCACAGAGAGAAAACAGTCCTGGACTGTAAAAGAGCCCTTTGTAAATCCGATGCTTTCCGGATATTTCAGCATGAACAGGTTGATGGCCAGAAGGAGCCCTCCTCCGATATAGCCCAAGGCCCATCCCAGACCCGAGATCCTGCCAATATTCTGTTCATTTGAGATCTCCGGCAAAAAGGCATTATAAAAGACATTCGCTTCTGAAAAACCGATATTGGCCACAATGAAAAAGATTGCCCCCATCCAGGTGTCCCCCGCATGGACAAAATAGAGGAGGCCGGTGGAGAGAACGGCCGCATAGCAAAAAGCCATCATAAACTGTTTCTTTGATCTTGAGGCATCGGCAATGGCGCCTAAGAAAGGAGAAAAGGCAGCCGAGAGAGCCATACTGAAGGAGACGGTAAAGGTAAAAAAGGAAGCCCCGTGGAGATGGAGACCGAAGAGGACGACTCCCTTTTCCCCTCCGGCGACCACGGAAACAAAATAGTGATTGAAGATGACGGCAAGGATCGTAGTGGCAAAGGCGGAATTGGCAAAATCATACATCGCCCAGCCAAAGATCTCTCGTTTTGAGGCAGGCATCTCAGAATCCGACTAAACTTTGTCAAACGAAAGAAGAGGAAAACAAAGGCTGTAGGTTATAGCCAAAACTATTTGAAATTTCCGATAAAGTGTCATCCTGAATTTATTTCAGAATCTCACCCCACAGGAAAAAACTGGATTCCGGGTCAAGCCCGGAATGACAAACCGGATAGGATTTGTGTCGTCATGCACAAAGATTATGCTGCGCGCTATGCTCTTCGCGCCATGCAGTTTCTAGACCGTTCTGATCTCCTGACGCATGAAGATGAGATAGCAGATGCCAAAGGTGAGAAAAGTAATCGCCACAATGGAAATCAGATGAGGTATGATAATGATGATGCTCTGCACCAGAGGAAGTGGATTCTGGAAACGGGACAAGGAAAGTCTTTCGAGGGGCCCCATCAAAATCAAGGCCCGTGTCGTCTTTCTCGTGGGATCAAGAACAATATTGGTCGCATCCCCGTAAAGGGTCATCGGAGAAACCAGCGAGACGGTTTTTGAGATCTGTTCGTGCTTGAGGACCACAGTGGGATCCATGTTGCCCCCGCTTTGACTGATGGGAGCAACGGCATCCGCCATAAACCCTGCTCCTAAACTGACAAAGAAGGAGAAGAAGATCCAGATGGCGAGAGAAGCCAATGCCGAAGTCGCCGTACTTTTGAAAACCACCGAAAACAGGATGGAGATGCCTAACCAGAAAGAGATATAGAGAAGACTGATGACAACATAGATGGCCAGGCGCCAGATTTCCTCCGGACCCGGCACCACCCCGATCAGCCGAATGCCGAGGCCTGAGATAAGAAGAACAATGGCGACCAGTATGATCGCGATGATCGTGACCCCGGCAAGAAACTTCGCATTGATGACCGAATCCCGGTAGATGGGTTGGGAGACCAGTTTGCTCAGGGTCCTCGAAACCCGTTCGCGGTTGATCGAATCGAAACCCAGGAAGATCCCGATGAGAGGGCCAAAAAAGCCGATGAACTGAACGAAGGAAAAGAGCTTCCCGGTCGCCGTGAAGAGCAGGAGAAAGAGAAGGGTCGGCTTGGCCATCCCTCTCGTTTCCTCCTGAATGCTCATACCGACCATGGAGGCAATGATCACCCCCACCATCACGATTAAAGCCGAAATTAGAAGGAACCGGGTGCTGCTGAAATGGTCCTCTAACTCTTTTCGATATATGGTAAAGATCCCGTGCAACTTAAGCCTCCTTAAAATACTTCATGTAGATCTCTTCAAGCGTATAAGCCTCATTCTCTTCGACGCCCAATTTCTTTTTGGCTAATTCTTCAATGGGACCCACCGCGACTAATTTCCCCTTGATCATGATTCCGACCCGATTGCAGATCCTCTGCACCTGATCGAGCAGATGGGAGGAGAGAAACGTGGTTATCCCTCGTTCCCGGCTGAGATTATGAATGAGATCGAGCATCCGGTTCGTTCCATCCGGGTCAAGGCCGATCGTGGGCTCATCGAGAAAAATGAGTTTGGGATCTTTGATAAGGACCTCGGCAATGCCCAGGCGCTGCCTCATCCCTTTCGAATACAAGCCGACTTTCTTTTTGGCCTCGTCCAGGAGGCCAACCAGCCCCAGGGTCTCATCGATTCGGGCTTTAGAAATCTTGTCCTGTATCCGGTTTAACCTCGCGATGAATCGTAGATTCTGCCTGGCATCCATGTCGTCGTAAAAACCGACATTCTCAGGCAGATACCCCACCTTCTCTTTCACGTGAAAGGGGTCCCGGGTGGGATCGAATCCAACCACATTCACTTTCCCGGAAGTCGGTTCCGTAAGCCCCAGGAACATGAGAATGCTGGTTGTCTTGCCAGCCCCGTTCGGACCGAGAAAACCGAACACTTCCCCTTCATAGATGCTAAGGTTCAGGCTGTTGACGGCAGTTTGAGAACCGTATCGTTTGGTCAGCTCTTCTGCTGTAAGGACGACTTCTCTCTCCACGTTAGCGTCTCCCCAACCAGATGAATAGAGCGCTTAGTCCGGCAATGACGAATAGAATGACACCAATTCCAATCCAGCCCCAAGCCGTCGAGGCTTTGACGGTCACTCGAAACTCAATGGTTTTATTTGCCTTCTCGCCGTCCACCATGACACCCACCGAATAGTCTCCAACCAACGACTGAGCGGCCGGTTTAATGGTAACCTCGATCTGCTTCAGGCCGTTGGGCTCCAGGGCCTCGATCTTTTCAGGTTTAAACGTGACTTCCCAGTTCTCGGGTTTAAATGACGAGAAGCTGATATTGCGATTGACCGCCGAGCCCGTATTCTTGACAAAAAGGGAGAGGTTCGCCGGTTTCCCGGGCATCGCCTCCAGGGAAAGGATACCGGTAGGGGTCCCGGCATCCAATTTATAGATACCGGTCAAAGCCACGGTTAATTTCACTTCTGCCTTCTTATCGCCCGAGGTAACCCTGACCAGGATGGGGTACTCACCCGCCAGGGCATCCTTGGGGGGACTCACTTCGACAGCCACGCTCTGACTCTGGCCCCCCTTGATGCGAAAACTGGAAATCTGTTTCTGCTCGTAGGCCGGTTTGATGTTGGTCTCCCATTTCTCCGGGGCAATGGCGGCGATATTGAAGGTCCGGTCGAGTTCATTCTTATTCAGTACGTCAATTGAAAATTCAAATCGGGCGTCTGTCTGACCCCTTAAAACAGGGTAAGAGGTTGTGAGCTGGATATCATCTGCGCCTGCAACCCGTTCCTGCACATTAACCGTCAGGGTGTGGGATGACGTGAATTTACCGTCCTCTGTTTTAGCATCAAATCGGAAGACGTAGGTCCCTGGACCGACCGACTTATCCGGCTCAAGGCTCAGGGCAAGGTTTCTCGATTTTCCGTTGGGGACAAACATCCCCGCAACCAAGAAGTTCCCTCCCTTCAAGCATGGCCTTCCAACTCTTGGGAATCGTCGTAAGCTTAACCTCAATGGTCTCATCGGTTCGTCCCTTATTCTCTATGGTGAGATCCATTTTGACGGTCTCTCCCTTCGGGACGGTTACGCTGGAGTATTCCGTGTAGACCGCAATGCCGCGCTCTGGCCGGAGATCCTTTTTATCCCTGTCATCCTGAGCCAGGCCCAGAGAGGAAGAGATGAAAACACCCAGCAAAACTGCCAAAAAGATGGAATAGATTACCTGACCTCGATTCACTCGCCCCATTTCTCTACCTCCTGAACGCTTGCCATAAAATTTCTTTTTTGCTTATTTTTTGAAAAGGACTAAAAAGGGAAACATCGAACCCGTTATATAATGAATGATTGAAGTTTTGTCAAGTAATTATTATACCATTTTTTAAATTGATTTCAAGCCGGAGCCCATAAAAGTTGAGACAACGGTCTCCAGACGTCCTTTTTTGCTCAGATACTTTCTCACTCCTGCGATCGTGGCAGAGCGCAACTCGCAGAGAATCGCGTAAAAAAAAGAGGAAGGTCTTTCTTTCCTCTTTGCCCTTTGCGCTAAGCCCTAGGCGGTCTCATCATTCTTTGACGAGAGGGAACAGGACCCGGAAAGTCGTCTGGTTCCCCTCCGTCGCCACTTCCATCTTTCCTCCCATGCGCTTGATCAACCGGGTCGTGATATGAATGCCCCTGCCTTTCCCATCGCCGAGAAGATAGCGGTCTTTGTCCTCAACCGGAATCTGGCCTGTGTTCGTAATCTCGGCCACGGCCCAGCCGTCTCTTCGATAGGCCCGGACAGAAAGTTCTCCTCCCTCTTCCGGAATGGCGTTGGAGGCATTATTGAGAAGGTTATCCAAAATCCTTTCAATGTGCAGGGCGGAACACCGAATCCGCAGGGGAGACTCCATCGGGTATTCGATGAGATGGATGTTCTGCCGTTTCATCTCTTTGACCGCTTCTTCATTGATCTGAAACCGTCTCTTCAATCTCTTCGTGAGATCGACAATCTCCTCCCTCCCTTCCCTGCCTTCAAGATGCAGGGTCAAAGCCAACTCCTGAAGACGAGACGCCTCTTTTACAATGATGTTCAGGACCTGATCGATCTTCTCTTTCTTGGAAAGATAGTCCCCCTCGTCCAGGAGTTTTTTGAGCCGTTTTGCAAACCCTGCAACAGCAATGGCCGGATTCTTAAAATCATGGAGGATATCGTCCATCTTCTCCAGTCTCAGACCTTTCATCAGCTCCTTCCCAAAAAAGGTAAAAATCTCGATCTCCTCATCCCTGAAGCGCTGGTGATGAGCCTGAGCGTCAAAAGCCAAAAAGTACTGAACGACCTCGTTCACCTTCAGAGGAACGTAGAGGACGGAAAAGATCTGCTGATGCTCCAAGAGTCGCTTGAGGTCGGAAGGAAGCAAGCGGCTCTGCTGCGGGTTGCCGATGAGAATGTAATTCGAATAGATCTTCTCGTTCTCAAACTCCCCGAAGGGCCCTGTCTGGTTGACGATGGTACTGATATAAGGCTCGTGGATGGAAAAGACCTTTCCGATCCCATGATGAACTTCAGGATATCCCGCTTCCAGGATCACATTCTCCCGATCCTCCACCACCGAAAAGAGCGCGCACCTCTGAATCTGCATGATATCCGCCAGTTCCGGGATGACCAGATTGAAGACATCTTTCATCTTGATCCCTTCCCGTCTCCCCAGTTTCAAAAAGATCTGTTCCACAATCTTGTCCTTGGTCAGATTCAGCTTCTGGAGGTCCAGGATCCGCCTCTGGGCAATGACATAGCCTGCCCTTTTTCCAAACACCTCGGCAATTTTGGCCTCCAGTGGGGTGAACTCCTTGTCCTTATCTCTAAAATAGATCTGGAGAACCCCCTCTGTATCCATATCCTTCAGAGAGAATCGGGGAATGGAGAGAGGAATGGCGAGCATGGAGTGGATACCCTGTTTCTGAACTTTCTCCTTGTTTCTGTATTTCTCCTCCATGAGGATGTTGGGAACAAAATAACTTCGATGGGTTCTGACCACCTCTCCGGCGATCGTATCCTCGAAGGGAATGGCAACCTCCTGATCCTCTTCCGATCGCGGATAGGTTCCAAGGGCAATCATTTCTTCCCGGTTTGGATCATGGATCCGGATGCTGGCAGCCTCCGCTCCCAGAAATTCGACCACATTCTTGGCAACGGCCTGAAGGATCTCTTTTTCGTTGAGGGACGGGTTAATCTCGATGACCATCTCGATTTGGCTGATGAGACGATCCACGTAACGGAAGAGAACCTCTTCCTTCACAATGTCGACGATCGTGGCCAACTCTTCAAGAGTAAGTTTGCACCCCTTCTCAATCAAGTGGGTCAGGATGGACTGAATGAGGTTCTGATCAATATGGAAGTTTGCCATAGCCTCTTCGGGGTCAAAAGACGGCCCACAAACATTTCTATTATAGACTATTGGTGAAAGGTGTCAACCCTGGTTTTTCATGACGAGGTGGGGAAGGATCTCAGCAGGGGACAGACTCCTCCAGCTTCTTGAAGACAAGGGCGCTGTTAACCCCCCCAAACCCCGCAGAAGTGGAAAGAGCGAGCCGGACCTCTTTCTTCCTCGCCTGCCCGGGAACATAGTCGAGGTCGCATTCCGGATCAGGAAATTCACAATTTTTTGTCGGATGGATCATTCCTCTTTCGAGAGTCAACAGGATCGCAATCGCCTCCACCCCTCCTGCGGCTCCCATCAAATGCCCTGTGATCGATTTCGTGGAACTGATCGGAATCTGATAGGCCTGGCGTCCGAAGACATCCTTGATCACCCTCGTCTCTACCTTGTCATTCAACGGCGTGGAGGTCCCGTGGGGATTGATATAATCGATCTCTTCCGGCTGGACTCCTCCCATCCGGAGGGCATCTCGCACCGCCTTCGCCAGCGCCTTTCCATCCGGATCGGGCTCGGTAAGATGATGGGCATCCGCAGTCATTCCAAATCCAACCACTTCTCCGTAGATGTGCGCTCCCCTCTCCCTTGCATGATTTAAATCTTCAAAAATGACGATCCCGGACCCTTCACCCATCACAAATCCATCCCGGTCCCGGTCGAAAGGCCTGCAGGCCTTTTGGGGCTCATCATTTCGTGTCGACATCGCTCTCAGAACGTCAAATCCTGCAAAGACTAAGGGGGTAATGCACGCGTCCGTGCCTCCGGTAACCATCAGGTCCTCTCTCCCCCCCTGGATCTCAAGGAAACTATTGATCATGGCATGGGTGGCTGAAGCGCAAGCGGTTGAGGTGGTGAACGAAGCCCCCCGGAGTGTGAAGACTTGGGCGACGTGGGACGTGATGGAACTCAAATAGATGTTGGGGAGACCGAAGGGAGAGAGCCCTTTAGTCCCCCTCGACATAAACCGTTCATGGTAATACTCCAGTAGCTCCATCGCATCCGCCCCCACTCCGAGGATCACGCCGATCTTAAAAGGGTCCAACCCCCTGATCTGGTACTGCCCTTCGCGATGAAAGCCGGCTTCTATTACCTCTTCATTTTTTTCAAGGGTCAACCCGGCATCCAACAGGGCAAGCTTGGCGGCAGCGATTGCGTACTGGGAGGTTTTACCCAGATGTTTGGAATGTTTCGTACGTTCCATATATTGGTAAACATCAAAGCCTTCAATGGGAGCAGCGATCTGACAACGATACTGATTCATGTCCCGATTTGGAAACTCAATCCGCTTGAAGGAAGATCGCCCCTGGATCAAACTTTCCCAATAAGTCTCTTTCCCAAACCCTACAGGAGTAATGGGACCGACCCCGGTCACCACAACCCGTCTATGATCAACACTCACGATCGTTTCCTCCTCCACATTGTTCTGTAATTCTTATCGTTTGCCCCTCTTTTTGTCAAGCCGGAATCCAAAAAGAAGACCGAAAAAGAGCACGATCAGAACCCGGCCCGGCCCACCCAGGATGAATCTTCGCATAAAAAAAAGTTGACAGCCTTCCGAATTGAAAGATATAAGTTTCTTTAGGGTGAAGAATCTCTCATCGTAGGGAGCGATCCGCTATGAACTCTTTTTGCTCTCGTTTCAGGATCTCCATCTTCTTTTTTCTGGTCCTTTTTATCTCTTCGGGCTGTTTCCCCGGCAAAAAAATGACCGTCGCTTCGGTCGGTCCTCTGCTGGAGGACGTGGCAAAGGCCTCCTCAAGACAATCGGACTTAAGGCTTATCCGAGAAGGCATGCCCGCCTATCTTCTGCTCATGGATGGAATGGTTGAGGCCTGGCCGGGCAATGACCGCTTACTGATTGCCGCAGCCCAGGGCTACTCTTCCTATGCCTCTCTCTTGGGAGACCAGGAAAAGGAATATGCAAGGGATCTCTATGGAAAGGCAAGAAAATATGGCTTAAGATCGTTGGAGGCAAGGGGGCTCAAGAGACCGGTTGAGACTCCCTTCGATGATTTTAGAGAGGGCCTGAAGCACCTGGGGAAGAAGGATGTCCCCTTTATTTTCTGGACGGCCGCATGCTGGGCCAGCTGGATCAGCCTGAACTTGGAATCCATGGAAGCCCTGGCCGAACTCCCCAGGGTGGAAGGGATGATGAGGCGGGTTCTGGAACTCGATGAAACGTTCTACTATGGGGGAGCTCACCTCTTCATGGGCATCTGGTTCTCCTCAAGACCCAAAGGCTTTGGTGGGGATCTCAAAATAGCTCAGCAACATTTCTTAAAGGCCCTCGAACTCGGAGAGGGGAAATTTTTGATGGCTTATGTTTACTATGCAAATGACTACGCCCGGAAAGCCATGGATCAGGATCTCTTTCGTTCCCTGCTTCAGAAAGTTCAGGGGACCCCTGCGGATATCTCCCCTGACCTGACGCTTCTCAACACCGTGGCCAAAAAAAAGGCGGAAGAATTGATGACGCACATGGATGAATATTTCGAATAGGAGCGAATCATGAAAAAAAATCAAGGGACCAGGCGGATGGGACTGAGCCTGCTGACGTTTCTCCTTCTGATCTCCTCGGCTCTCGGAGCAGAGAAACCCCTCATCATCAAGATGGCAACGTTTGCCCCGGAAGGGAGTTCCTGGGTTAAAACCTTTAATGCCCTGAACGCAGAGGTCATGAAAAAATCAGAGAACAAAGTCCAGTTCAAGATCTATCCGGGCGGGGTCTTGGGGGATGAGACGGACATGCTTCGGAAGACCAAAATCGGTCAGATCCAGGGGGTAGCCCTGTCCTCGGCAGGTCTCTCCTCCGTCTTCCCGGAGTTCGATGTCCTCGAGGTTCCCTTTCTTTTCCAAAAATATGAAGAAGTGGACCCTATCTTGACGAAGATGGATAGCTTTTTCAAAAAGGGACTGGACAATAAAGAATACGTCATGCTGGGATGGTCTGAAGCGGGATTTGTCTACCTCATGTCCACTGTGCCCATCTCCAGCGTGAGCGATTTAAGAAAGGCGAAGGTCTGGATTCTGGAGGATTCCAGCATTGCCAAAGCTATCTTTCAGGAGGCGGGGGTGAAAGGGATTCCCCTCTCCATCACGGATGTTTTGGTAGGCCTCCAGACCGGACTGGTGGAGGTCGTCTACATTCCTCCCAGCGGGGCCATCTCGCTCCAGTGGTTTACGAAGATAAAATATATCACCGATCTTCCCCTTCTCTATCTGGCAGGCGCGATTCTGATAAAGAAAGAGACCTTCAAAGAGATTCCTTCTTCTTTTCAGCCGGTCTTAATGGAGATCGCCCAGCGCCATTTAAGTCAGTTAAAGACAGCGATCCGGAATGAAAATCAGGACGCCCTTCAGGTCATGGAAAAGCAGGGAATCAAGAGGATCACCCCGTCGCGAGAACAGATCGAAGAATTTAAGAAACTATCGAATCGAGCCATGGCCAACCCGGGCAGCCAATCGTTCACGAAAAAGACGCTGGAAGAGGTCACTTCCCTCCTCGAAAGCTATCGCAAAGGGGGAAAATGATGAGCCGATTGGAGAGGCTGGATGAAGCCATCGATCGGGTCGAAACAGCCATCGTGGTTCTCTTCATCAGTGCCATGCTGGTGATTGCCTTCCTGCAAATTTTCCTACGAAACGTCTTCACAACGGGCCTGACATGGGGTGACCTGATTCTGAGGAATCTGGTCCTCTGGATCGGCTTCATCGGGGCCACGCTCGCAACGAGGGAGGGAAAACATATCAACATCGATGCCGTCTCACGATCTCTGCCTCCGCTGGGCAGGGCCATGGTTGAGGTCTGCATCCATCTCTTCTCCTGTTTCATCTGCTCTCTGTTAACCTATGCGTCATTGAAATTTGTCAAAAACGAAGCGGAGATGGGAGCAGCCACCCTCATCAACATTCCAGCCTGGATTCTGGAGGCCATTCTTCCCCTCACCTTCGGTCTCATGGCCTTTCGCTTTGCCCTCCGCGCAATAAAAGCTCTTTCCATCAGTGCGGAAAGGGTCAAAACGCATGATCGGAGACCTGAGGAATGACCCTGCTTGTTATTCTGACCTTCGCTATCCTGATGTTTTTCGGAGCCCCCCTCTTCACGATCCTAGGGGGCATTGCCCTTTTTCTTCTCTACTCCAGCCACATCGATTCTTCAGCCATGATCATAGAGATGCACCGAATCGCCACCACCCCCATCCTCGTAGCCATCCCTCTCTTCACCTTGGCCGGCTATCTCCTCTCAGAGGGCGGAGCTCCGAAGAGGCTGATTCGGCTGACCGATGCCTTCCTGGGCTGGCTGCCCGGCGGGTTGTCGATCATTGTCCTTATCACCTGTGCCTCTTTTACGGCCTTGACGGGCGCTACGGGCTTCACCATTATCGCCATGGGAGGAATCCTTTTCCCGGCGCTGATCAGAGGGAAAATATCCGGAACGCTTTTCCCTTGGACTGATCACCACCTCGGGGACGCTGGGTCTCCTCTTCCCGCCCAGTCTTCCCCTGATCATCTACGCCATCGTCGCGAAGGTCAGGATTGACCAACTCTTTCTCGCAGGCATTCTTCCTGGAATTCTTCTTGTCCTCCTCCTTGCCCTTTTTAGCGTCCATAAAGCCGTCCGCTTTCAGGTTCCCCGAACTCCGTTCAAGCCACTGGAGATCCTTCATGCCGTGAGGGAGATGATCTGGGAACTCCCTCTTCCCCTCGTTGTCATTGGGGGCATCTATAGCGGATATTTTGCCGTCAGCGAGGCCGCTGCGATTACCGCTATCTATGCTCTCTTCGTGGAGGTGGTGATTTACAAAGACATCAAATGGAAAGACCTTCCCCAGGTCATGAGAAAAAGCATTGTCTTGGTGGGAGCCATTCTGGTCATTCTGGGCTCGGCCATGGGTCTGACCAACTACCTGATTAACGAAGAAATCCCCATGAAGATGTTCGCTCTCGTCAAAAGCCAGATCACCAGCCCCTTTGCCTTCCTGATCGTGCTTAACCTTTTCCTTCTGGTGGTAGGCTGCCTGATGGATATCTTTTCTGCCATGACGGTCGTCATCCCCCTGATCACACCCATTGCCAGCGCCTATGGCGTCGACCCGGTCCATCTCGGAATCATCTTTCTTGCCAATCTGGAGATCGGGGCCCAAACCCCGCCTGTGGGCGTCAACCTCTTCATCTCCAGCCTCCGTTTTGAAAAACCGGTTCTAAAAATCGTTCTGGCCTCCCTTCCTTTTATCACCCTTCTCTTATTCGCTCTGGCGATCATCACCTATGTGCCCTGGTTAAGTCTTGCCCTTGTCAGATAGAAAATGGTTCGGAGGAAAGAGTTGGGAGTTCGGAGTTCTTAAGATCTGTTCTTGGCTCCGGACTCCGAACCTCAATCCCGGATCTCGTCTTAGGTCCCCTCTTAAAAAAAAGAACGGAGGGTGTTCACAGGTGTTCCCTTCTCTGGGGACACTTTAAAGGCAGAGTCTTTTTCATGGGTTCCGACCCTCCCAAATTCAAACTCCTTTCTATTGGTCAAGGGGTTTCTCTTATTCCTTCTTCTTCCTGAAGAGCTCACGCATCGACTTAAATCCCTCTGACAGCCCTTCCGACCCTTTCCCCATGCCTCCCCCTTCCATGATCATCTCTCCAAGGCTTTTGACCGGTAACCCCAAGGCCTCTCCGAAGGAGAAAGCCATTTGAGTCAACATATTCTCCTGAAGGTTGAACTTAGGGTCATTCATGTTTCCCTTCACATGGAATCTTGCCTTGATACTGTTCCCCTTACTCTTCAGGAGGGGGACAAGGGTTTTCGCCGGAATCCAGAAGACCGTGCCCTCTTCTTTGATCCGGAGATCAATCAGCTCCAGTACGCCCGGCGCGTCGATCCTGTTTTGTTTCAGGTTGATTTTTGTCTCGATATTGATGGATCCGGACTCAATCTCAGCGGTGACCCTCTTGTGATAGTACGGCTCAAAGGTCTTCAGCTCAACGTCGTGACCCTTCAAAAAGATCTCTGCATCTGCGGTCTGAAGCTCAATCCATCCCTTGGCCTCGATTTGCCCTTCCTTCGTTCTCCCCTTGATCTTTCCTTCCAGTTCAAAAGGCGAGGGGGCGGAAACAATCGGATAACGAATATTTTCCAGCTTGAAAAACAGATCTTTTAACTGAATGGAAAACGGAGGTCTTCCGTATGCTTGATCCTCGAATCCGACGGAGCCATTCTCGGTTCGAATCCGATCGATCTCGACAGAGGGTCCTTTTTCAGCCTTCCCCTTTTCGATAGGAACCCCTTCATTCTTTTCTCTCTTCTCCGTCGGGAACCAGGGACCAACAACGGGTCCCTCCGGAGAACGATAGAAGAAAAAAGAAGGTCGGAGAATAAGGATTTCCCTGACCTTGAGGTTTCCATTTAGAAAGGAGAAAAGACTGGGATAAATCCGCACCTCCTCAATCTGCAAAAACTTTTGTCTGAGATGGGGGTCTTCGTATTCGATTTTTTGGGCAGAAAGATAAGTGGTCCTCACCTCGATCTTGGCCACCGTGAGTCCGGGTCTCATCATCTTTTGGAGGTGAGGTTGGATCAACCTCACGGCATAAAAAGAGAGAACAACGTACCCCGCGATGAGAAGGATAAAAATAATTCCTCCCGCGACCAACCACTTTTTCATGCCCTGTCTCCTTAATAGTTCCCAGTTCGGAGTTCGGAGTTCGGAGTTCGGAGTTTGGAGCAATGACGTATTGAGTCTGGTTCTCGGAGTTCAGAGTGCCAAAGCAAAAGAGCTTCTCTGAACTCCGAACTGAACACTTCGAACTAAATTTGCATTAGGGTTTCACGATCAGGGAGGCTTCCTTTTCTCTCCTCTCCTTGACCTCAGCCATCAGATGGTAGATCGATTTGATCACCAGTTGCATTAGGAATGGGTTGGGTTGGATTGGGTTAAGCGGCTTCTCAAGTTCAATGGCAACGGACAGAGCGGTCCTTGCCTCTTCTTCTTTTCCCAACGTGTTGAGAATATAGGCCGTCTCCTCAAGCCGGCGCTGATAGAGGCGTTTCCATTCCTCAGAAAAGAGCTCCGACAGCGCCTTGAGATAAATCTCCTGGAACCGGGCCTCCTTTTGAGACGGGTTGAGAAAGAGTTTCGATTCCTGGGTCTCCCGCAACGCCTCGGCATAAGGCCCGATTTTATCTTCCTCAATGATCCAAGCCATGTAAAGCTCGTCCTTGAGAAGGTCTCCCCCCCGCCTCAACCACCGCTCGTCTCCCTCCAACTCCTCTCTTGAAAGATAACCATAGATCAAGGGTTTCTCGTACTCCTTTTTCACCCTTTCAATCTCGCTCTTCAAATGGAGGTAATCCTGAGGAGGTGTCCCCTTTTTTTCAAGAGTGAGATGGTAGGCCCGGGAGAATAAGAGTCCGACGTAAGAAGCCTCCATTTCAACCAGGGGGAAAACACTCTCTTCCTGAAGGTTCTCAAAGAAACTCTTAAACTCCTTGCGGGACATCTCCGCCCCTGTGAAATCGACCAGTCCCTGTGTGTCACCGATCACCGCGTGCATGACGGTCAATCCCCTTCCGGCGTGCGGTATAACCAGGATCAACAGACGGTGTCCACCAGGATCAATGCCCGTTCCAAACCCCTCTGGAGGTTCGGCCTGTGGGGGCCGCAGGACCGATCGCCCCCTGTCCCGAGAATCTTCTCTGACAGGGACCCCCTTGGCCCTTAACCGGTAAAGAGAGCGTTTGATTGTTTTACGAACCCTCTTTTCCTCTGTCTCCGCCAGCATCTGCTGGAGAATCCCGGCCGTCGCCCCATAAGGAAGGGTAGCCAACTGGTCAGCCAACTTTTCCGTGGTTTCAGGGCCTTTCTTTAAAAATGGAGAGAGAAAGCGGAAAACCTCTCCTTCCGATTTCCCTTCCTCGATGAAGGTTCTTGCCTTTTGGATGATCTCCTCAACCTCTTCCATACGACTCCTTTCTCCCTCAGTCAAGCTGGATCAGGGCCTGCTGAATCGTTAAAATCATTCCAATGGACAGATTGACCAAAGAGTATTTCGGCAGAGGGCCTCAAGCCTTTGGAACTGCAGGTACCCCTCTCCTAAAATCTGTATCAGGTTCCAAATAATGAGGAGGACGGGAATGCCTCCAAGGAAGAACAACCAGAAAGGTGTCAGACCAGCAATCAGAATGGCCTTGATGAATGAAAATGCGGTCAACATGGAGAACCCCATGTAAAGGTCTCCGGTCCTCTCTTTTCCGAGCCGAACCACGAGAGTCCTTTTTCCGATGGCTCTATCCGCTTCCTCATCGGGAAACTCGTTAATCAGGATGACATTAAAAACGGATAGGGAAACGGGGATTGACAAGAATAAAACCTTCGAACTGAAGAATCCCGCAAAGAGATAAAACCCGGTCGCAATGGTCAACCATCCGTAGCAGAAACCGATCAGGACCTCCCCCAGCCCACGATGGGACCATCGAAAGGGCTTGTTCGAGTAAAAAAAACCGGAAAAGATTCCAATCCCCCCCAGGAGGAGGGTCCAGGGCCCCGTTCGATATTGGAAATAAATATAAACCCCGATCAGTAATGCCCCCAGGAGGCATCCATACCCTAAGAGGAGAGAAACCCAAGGAGGAAACACACCTTCCACCAAAACTCTCGACCCCCCGGAAAAACGATTAAAGCTTCGATTGAGGCGATCCCCTTCAAAATCGTTTCGCTCCCCAAGGCAATAAGTCATCCACATGATCAGTACGACAGCGATCATTGAAAGGAGATAAAGCCCTGGGGGGCCCTGATATCCCCCTCGCCAGGCCAAGACAAAACCAAGGGTAAGGGGTAAAAGGCCCACAGAAAGAAAGGGGGCTCGGGAGAGTCTCCAGCAAGCACCGACGTAATCGCTAAATGTCATGTGTGAGACTCCGAGTTTCAAGCTCCAAACAAAAGACGGGCTATCAAAACCCCTCCATGCAAGCCCGTAAATCCCTGCCGGATGCCACACCTGGTGACGTCTCAGTCCATCGACGGCACGTTCACAGACAATAAAAGGCAGTTTTTATTCATGCATTGGCGCACCCCTAATCAAAGATGGCCGGTGATCCAGGCCAATTTACACATAGAACAAATTGGCTCAAAATTCAACCTGAAAATTCCCGCACCCCATAAAGGCCCGGGTCTTCCGGACGGCCCGGGAACTTAACTTTAAAAATAATGAAGTCCATGGGATGGCGGGTGCCGTCGATTCAAGGAAAAAGACAGGATTCGGAGGTTGACTTGTGCTGGATGGGAAAAAAAGCGGCGATGATCTCGACTACGGAAATCATCGCCTTTCAGTTATTATAGGAGGCAGAGACTAAAGACTTAAGACATCTCTCTAAATTTCTCAAATGGAAAGTTTACTGAGCTTAAACCCACTGGACCAGTTTGGCAAAGAAATAGGAGACAAAAAACGTATTGGTGAAGATGAGTGTCCATGCAGCAACCCGACCCAGGTTGATCTCGATTCTCCTGGTTTCCACATTCCCTTTATAAACCATCTTTTCTTTCCCGAGGCCAAGAGTCGCTGCTCCGTTCATCTTCCCCTCCTCTGTCGTTATCGACTGTTCTTCCATCATCTGAGACTTCCAGATGTTTCTTTTCAATCTTCCATGCTTCTTTTGATGACCCTCAAGACTACAAACCCGACCATGACAATTAGCCCGATGACTACTAAGTTCATTGTCGCTAACTCTCTAACCACTGGACTCATTCAATGCCCCTTTCTCACATTGTTATTAATAACTTAGCAAATCCTATGCCAAGCCGTTTTACTCAGGAAAAATATTTCTAAATTATTATAATTAAAGAAGTTTTTTAAAGTGGCAGGATAGGTATATTTTTCCAGGAAGGATTTAAGGTGTCAATTTTTTGCAGGGAGTCTGAACAAAGTGTCGAAAGCTGAATGGCTTTAATCGGTGACAAAAAGTCAACTTTTAGGTTCCCGGGCATAGATTCCGGAGCTCTGCCTTCGGCCCGAGTTCAGGCCGAAGGCAGCAGACTGACTTTGAACACGTTTCCGGCCGACTTTTCCGGACTCTGCCAAAAATCCTAGAAGGGTATTGAAATGAGGCCGACTGCATTTGACACTGCTGTTCCCACCACCACTTCTACCTGCAGACAGTAAGCACCTGCTTTCCAGTTTCCAGTGACCGCCGGATGAACAAATATCGCATAAACGCCATCCGGGCCGGCACTGCCCTGGAAGCACTCGGCACAATCCACTCGCGTTAAGGTGGGCCCCCCGGCAGGAACATAGGGGACAGCGACAGAAAAGGCAGCAGAAGCTAAGCCCGTCACCGGATTTCTCTTTTCGTCAAGCACCTGAATCATGACACGGACCGGGTTGTGATTGGTCTTTAAGGCCGCCTGGGCTGTGTGCCCGGTTCCCGTACACTGGACTCCGCCTGTTTTGCAATAACTCTGGTCGATCAGCATCGTCAATTCAAGGGGCCCTGAAATAGCCAGGGGAACGCTGGCGATCGAGAGTGCCTCTTTGATCTGCCCTGTTTCATCATCGTCGACGACGCCCGGCTGGCTGAAAGCAGTCCCTGCCCAAAGGATAACTGCCACCAACGCCAACCCCATCGTCCCTCGTTTGAATCCTTTCCATTCCATAGTTCGTCTCCTTTCTTCCAGCATTTATTAGCGATAGGGCACGTTTTCAGAATGTGATTCACGCGGCTAACAAATTGTCTGATTGCGATTTCCAGTATAATTAGGAGTCTGATGGGTTGTCAACTCCATTCCCTTCGCAAATCACCTATGAATTTTTCTGCACCCATTTCAATACCGATCGGAGATTCTTCTTCATCTCTTGGACGCGGATCAGCAACACAATCAGGATGTGAAAGGATATGAAGAATTATTCTTCGGCGGTGAGCTTAAAATCTTTCTGGCCTCAGAAGGCGTAGCGACCTCCCTTCCAAATTCCCGTGCAATCCGGACGACTCTTTCCACCAATTCGGCATTGCTTCTGGCAAGAACGCCTTTTGAAAAGTAGATGTTATCTTCTAATCCAACCCGGACATGACCACCCATGACCATCCCCATCACAGCCATGGGAAGTTGACCCGACCCTGCTCCGATGACGGACCATGTGGAATCTGAGGGAATGATCTCCGTAAGATAAAGGAGCGACTTGGGTGTCGCCGGCATCCCTCCTCGGATGCCCAGGACGAACTGGAAGTGAAGCGGCGGTTTAAGTAGGCCTTCCTCAAGGTACCGGAGGCAGGTATAGACCATTCCCACTTCAAAGGCCTCAAGTTCGGGTTTGATCCCTTTTGCCAGTGTCTCCCGGGCCAAAGCATCCAAGAATTCCGGAGGATTCAGGAAGACACTCTCGCCCATGTTCAAAGATCCCGCATCAAAAGAGACAAACTCCGGTTGAAAGGCCAGGGGCTGAAGCCGTTCGGCAATAGGAAGATTACGACCGGGTATGCCGCTTGTCGTCAGGCAGAGGAGGGCATCCGTTTCGCCCCGAATACGATCGACCACCTCTTTAAACATTGAAATGTCCTGAGTCCCCAGCCCTGTCTTTGGATCCCTCACATGAATATGGAGGACGGAGGCGCCTTCCTTCCAGGCTTCAATTCCTGAACGGGCGATTTCTTCAGGCAGAATCGGAATATAAGGCGTCTGCTTCCGGGTAATCCGGGATCCGGTAATCCCAACGGTAATAACCAGTTTTTCCATGGGTCTCCCACCTTATCAATCTCCAAATTCATTTCGCACGGACGCTCTTTTACATCCCCAGGTACGCTTTTCGGATATGTTCATTACCCAGAAGTTCCTGGGAAGTCCCCTTGAGGGCAACCTTCCCTGTCTCCAGGACATAACCTCTATCACTGTGGCGGAGGGCGAGAGTTGCATTCTGCTCAATGATAAGGACCGTTACTTCTCCTTGGCGAAGTTTTTGAATAGCCCCATAGATTTCTTTGGTAATCTTGGGGGAAAGCCCCAGAGAAAGTTCATCAACAAGAAGGAGCATCGGCTTTGACATCAAAGCCCTGCCGATGGCGAGCATCTGTTGTTCCCCGCCGCTGAGGGTCCCTGCGATCTGGAGCCCCCTCTCCCTCAAGATAGGGAAGAGGGAATACACCCAGTGGCGCGGTCTCTTTCAGTAAGAGACGGGCCTTCTTTGGATAGGCCCCCATCTCCAAATTCTCATAAACAGTCATATCCTTAAAAATTCTTCTTCCCTCCGGGACACAGGACATCCCCATCCTCGTAACCAGGAAGGAAGGCTTGAAGGTAATCTCCTGTCTCAAAAAAGTAATGACTCCTTTTTTAGGGTGGTGAATCCCGAGGATGGACTCCACCAAGGTCGTCTTTCCGGCGCCATTGGCCCCCAGGACAGTGACGACTTCACCCTTTTCAACCTTCATGTCGAGATCCCAGAGGATCTGCGCTTCTCCTCGGAAAACGTTAATCCCCTTAACTTCAAGCATCCGATTCCCCTAAATAGGCATCAATGACTCTTGGATCGGAGACAACCTCCTCAGGTACTCCTTCTTTGATCTTTTCCCCCTGATCCAGAACGATGATCCGATCCGAAGCCTTCATGATGGCGCCCATCACGTGCTCGATCCAGAAGATCGTCACCTTCAGTTGAGTTCGGATGACCTCAATCAATTCCAGAGCCTGGATGATCTCAGAAGGGTTGAGCCCTGCCAAAACCTCATCCAGGAGGAGTAGTTTGGGCCTGGTTGCCAGGGCCCTTGCCATTTCCAGCCTTTTTTTTTCGATCAAGGTCAGATGACCGGCTAAAGCTTGCCCACGCTTTCCAAGACCAATGAATTCCAACAATTTCTGGGCCTCTTCTCTCCGCTCCTCCCTTCCGCCATGGGTGTCGCTACGCCCAATAATACCGACGAGCGTGTTCTCAAGACAGCTCATCTTCAAGAAAGGCCGCACAATCTGGAAGGTCCTCGCAACCCCCAAACGGCAGATTTCAAAAGGCTTGAGTCGTGTGATATCCTTTCCTTCATAGAGCAGGATGCCCGTATCGGAGTGAAAGACCCCGCTCACCAGATTGAAGAGGGTTGTCTTGCCGGCTCCGTTCGGACCGATGAGTCCTACGATCTGCCCCTCGCTGAGATGAAAATCGACCCCTTTGACTGCCGTCAGTCCCCCGAACGATTTCGTCAACTCCTTTCCCCTCGATCAGCATCGTTGTACTCATCACATTTTCCTTAGATCCAAACTGTCAGCCTCAACCTCTCACGTCGATCAACTTAATTCTCCACCCTTTATGGAGGAGGCCCATCACTCCCTCTGGAGCAAAGCGCGCCATGGCCAGTGCAATCAGTCCGAAGAGAAGGACATGATACTCGCCGTAGATCCGGATGTATTCCGAAAGGATTTCCAGGGCAAAGGACCCAACGATCGGGCCTGCAAAGCTTCCCATCCCTCCGATGACAGCCATCGCCAGCACCAGAAACATCTGCCCCAGTGAAGGAATATCCGGGGTAATAAGCATCAGATAATGGCCGTAAAGCCCTCCTGCCAGACCGGCCATGGCACTGGAAAGCGTGAAGGCCAAGACCCGGACCCGAATCGTATTGATTCCGGATGATGATGCAGCCAGTTCATCATTTAAAACCGCCCTGAAGGTCGATCCCCATCTCCGAATGGATGATCCGATAGATCAGGATGAGAAAAAGGACGGTGACCCCGAGAAAAGATAGTAGTAGCTGGCCTTCGAGTATTCCGTAAAGAAGCCGGGAACCTGAAGCCCCATCGTTCCCCGGGTCCACTTGATCCTCATTGGTGATGATGATCCTCAAAATCTCGGAAAAACCGAGCGTGGTCAGGGAGAGGTAAATTCCTCCCATCCGGATACAGAGATAGCCGAGTCCCATTCCTAAGAGAGCGCCACTCCTGTGCCGATCAGAACCCCGAGCCATGGAGCGAACTCCGAGATTCACAGCCAGCATCCCCGAAGCATAGGCCCCCACTCCTGAAAAAGCCGCATGGGCAAAGGAAATCTGCCCCGTGTAACCCTGCAATGAGGTTCCAGGAAGAAGCCATCATGACATAAAAAAGGCTGATGATCATCACGTGAAGCCAGTACTGCGACAAGAAAAATGGCGGAAAAAGAGCAAGGATAACAAACAGGAGCGGTACCCGTATTTTTTAAGTCTTCATTTCCTCTATCCAGGGCATGAAAGAAGTTTCAAGTTTCAAGTGGAGATCTAATGTTCATAAATTCCGTGATCTTCTTTGATCAGCTATGCCCTTCCGTTAATTCAAGCTTTTTCATCTGACTTCTGACTCTGTCTACTGACCGCTGTTCTATCTAGCTTTTTTGCCCAAACAATCCCCAGGGTCTGAAGACAAGGATTAGAATCAAAATGATAAAACCAAAGATGCTGCGATACATCGTTGAAATATAGGCCGCCCCCAGGTTTTCTATCAATCCCAAGAACAAGCCTCCCACAACGCAACCTTTGAGTGATCCCATCCCGCCGAGAACGACAACGACAAAAGCGGTGAGGCTGACCGCCGAGCTGCCTGGTGGGTGTCACCGGAAAGATCGGGGCGATGACCACCCCTGCTGCTCCTGCCAGAGCTGCTCCAGCCCAAAGGAGAGCATGTTCACCCGAGAGTGGTCCACTCCCACAAGTGAAGACATGCCCCGGTCCTGCGAAACCGCCCGGATACTCTTTCCGAACCAGGTCCTCTTGATCAGATAAAAGATGAAGAGGAGAATTCCGATCGAAATAAAGAATGAAAGAAGCCTCTGGTTTCCGTAATGGTAGAGGCCAAAGATGTTCGTTGCCCCGCTCACAAGGTTGGGGGTTTGTTGGGATAGGGACCGAAGATCAAAAGGGCTGCATTCTGGAGGACGATGGAGAGAACGAAGGTGATGATCAGGGAATACATCTCATCCCCGTAAGTAGGCCGAATCAGGTTCGTTCCATTCCAATCCCGATGAGGAAGATAAAAAAGACGGAAAGGGGCATGGCCAGAAGGGGAGGAACCCCAAGGGTCGTGCGTCAAATGGTAGCTGAAGTAGCCTGCAAAGATGTAGAGTTCTCCATGGGCAAAGTTGACCACCTTCATGATGCCCACGATCAGCGAAACACCGATCGCGGAAATGGCATTGATCACGCCGATCACAACGCCGTTCGTGAGATACATCAAGAATTCAGGACATTCCTGCACCCTTCAGGAGATTGGGCTTCGCAAATGCGCTCAACTTGTCCCAGACGTTCATCCGAAGGGCGACAAGGAGCGCGACTCTCCGAAATTCCAAAATCGGCTAGGCGTAATAAACCCGCCATATAATCACCGATTCCCAATCTGATTCCTTGCTTCATTTGATCCTCTATTTCCCTTTCTTCAACGCTCCTGTCGCTGCTTCTTTCGGATAGACGACCACCTGTTTCTGATCCTGCCACTGAACCACCAGCATCGGAGGCATCCACTGATGGTATTCATAGGTCCCCTGTTTCAGTCCAAACTTGACTGTCCCTGTCGTCACCTCCAGGTTGGTCTTTTCCAGGGCAGCCACGATGGCCTCGTTCTCCGCTGATTTCGCCCGGTTGCATGGCATCCGCTGCAATCAGAACCACATTGTAGATCGAACGAACCTTGTAATCGGTTGGGTCTTTTCCGTATTTCTTCTTGTAATCGTCCCAGAATTTCCGGCTCGTCGGTGTCAGGTGAACCTTTTCGTGCATGCTCGACATGAAAAGTTCCAATTCTCCTGCCTTCCCTACATTCTTCCAGAAGTTCCGGCCAAAGGCTCGGAGGTCCTGCTCCATCCAGGATCAGGCATTTGGGGCTGAGCCCGACCTCGTTGGCCTGGGCCACGAAAAAGTGAAGCCCTGTCCCATAGATATAGGCCAGGATGATGTCGGGATTTTCCGCCTTTGATTTTGGTCAGTTCGGTGTAGAAATCCTTGCTGCTCCCGTTCCACCTTCAGGGTGACAAATGGGATCCCGAAGTTCTTGAGATCCATCTCGGTCCGCTCCGCAATCCCGACCCCCCAGTCCGAATTCTCCCTGACAATGGCCACTTTTTTGAATCCATTATCTTTCACGAAGGGAGCGATGTAAAAGTCGACCACCCCGCTGTTGGCCGGGCCCTGCGCGAAAGACCCATTTGTAATTCTTCTTCGTGATGTCATCATGCCATGCCTCACAAATGATGAAGGGAACCTTGTAACGATTTGCCACCTCAATCTCTGCAAGGGCTGAGGAGGAATGGCTTTCTCCGACGACGATCGGCACCTTGTCGCGGGTTGCCAGTCTTTCAAATGCAGAGGCCGCCTTTTCCGGAACGCCTCCCGTATCCTCGAAGACGACCTCAAGGGGTTTTCCCAGAACGCCCCCTTTGGCATTGATGTGGTCCAGGGCAATCGCAATCCCCTCTTCAAAGGCCTTCCCGGTCGCTGCCGCAGGACCCGTCCTCGGGCCGACGACACCGATCTTAACCGTATCCGCAGCCCATGCCCATGTCCCCACTGCCAAGAATCCAAGAACCATCCCCAGAGTAAAGAAACGTTTCATCTTCACACCTCCCCGGTAAGAATTTTCGATTCCCGATTTTAGATGTTTGGTTTCCGGTTCAAAACATTTGAAGCGCATGACCGAAATAAGATCTCAAATCTGCAATCACACATCTAAAATGATTATATCACCCCCTTCTCCCGTCCCATCGCCCTGATTCAGCTTGTGTAAACCACCCCATGTCTTATGAAAAGAAAGAGCATTGAGAGTTTTCTTGGTCCCCCATTCTACGGTGTTATCAAACCGGCCCATGTCACTGCAAAACCTGAGGGCTCAGCTTGGCAAAGGTTTTCTTGAGAATATCCATCATCTCATCGATCTGGACTTCTTCGATCACAAAGGGGGGCCCGAGCATGACCATATCCCCATTCACTCCATCGACAAATCCTGTGCCCGGGTACAGGACAAGACCGTTTTCAAAGGCAAGGTCGATCACTTTTTCTGTTAATCTCTCCGATCTCGGGAATGGTTCCCTCGTCTTTTGATCCTTGACGAATTCAATGGCGGTCATCAAACCCTTTCCTCTCACGTCCCCGACAAAGGGGAAGACTTTCAGTTCTTCCAGTCTTTTCAGGAGATAAATCCCTCTCTGCTCGGAACGTTCAACCAGATGATTCTCTTTGATGAACCGGAGGACGGCTAATCCGACCGCACAGGCCACCGGGTGGTGGGAAAAGGTGTGGCCGTGAACAAATCCTCCCGTTTTCTCTTTCAAACGGTCTGCGATATCATTTCGGGTAATCATCGCAGAAAGAGGGAAATAGCCTCCGCTCATTCCTTTCCCCAGAATCATGACGTCTGGAGTGACATTCCAGTGATTAACAGCAAACCACTTCCCCGTCCTTCCCATGCCGCTCATCACTTCGTCATTCATGTAAAGGATGCCATATCGCTTGCAAATCTCCCTGGATCAGGGGAAGGTATTCATCCGGGGGCACAACGGCTCCAATCGTGGCTCCAATGATGGGTTCCAGAATAACCCCTGAAATCGTTTCCGGGCCTTCCATCTGAATCACTCTTTCCAGGACCTTTGCGCATTCGATTTCGCACTTCGGATAAGCCAGACCAAAGGGGCACCGGTAGCAATAGGGCGGCGGGAAATGGGGAAAATCGATCAAGAGGGGAAGGTAGGGCCTTCTCATCCCGATCCGTCCGGTCAATGAAAGAGCCCCGAGGGTATTTCCATGGTAACTGTGCCAGCGGGCAACGACCCGCCAACGCTGCGATTGACCCGATTCCAAATAAAACTGCCTCACCAGCTTGACTCCGGCCTCCACAGCCTCTGATCCTCCGGAAAGAAAATAGACCTTTCCTAATCCTGCTGGCAGGATCTCGCCCAATGCTTCGGCATATTCTTCAACCGCCTTTGTCGTAAATTGAGTTCCGTGGACATACGCAACCTGCCCCATCTGCTCTGTCATTCTTTGAAGGATTTCCCTCTGACCATGGCCCACGTTGACAACAATGGCTCCGCCGGACCCATCAATGTATCGCTTTCCATTTTCATCATAGAGGTAAATCCCCTCGCCCCGGGTCACCAGAGGATAGGTCCGCATCAACTTCCGGTAAAACACATGGCCCTTCGGATAACCGTAATCCATGTTCCACCTCATCCTGACTGATTTTCAATTTTCAACCTTTTTAACACTTCTTTTCTAATTTTAATCAATATTTTTGTCAAGCAAAAACAATCGGCAAACCCCATGCCCATAAAGAAAACGGGCCGACCTTCTTGTCGAATGGATTCGTCAGAATTGTCGAAACCCATTTCTCACCGATATTTCTCTGGAAATTCGGTTTTTCACGGTCTGTGTCGACAGATGTTTCCTCTTTCAATTCATCTTGCAAATTGAAAAAACTTTCCGGTCTTGGAAGAATGAGCTTAAACACGATTGCGCGCTTTTTATTTTAGAATTTTTCAAGATTTTGATATTTCAAGAGAAAACATGAATTTTTCTTGAGTTAATGAAGCTGATTTTCAAAATACTCACAAAATTCTTAATTGCTGGATTGGATTGGCACGGGGTTTGCTCTATACCAAGTTAATTCAAAAATTAAGGAGGAAACAAAATGCGCAGAACAGTAGTTACAATTGGATTGGTGGCAGTGATGTTATTGAGTGTGTCCTATGCTTTCGCTCAAGGTCCCGGCTTTGGTCCTGGCCCGGGCGCCGGTCCGGGCGGCGGCCCTCACTGGGGAAAAGGACCAGGGTGGGAATCACGGGACCAGGATAAGGCCCTCAATTTAACCCCGGAGCAGAAAACCAAACTCAATGAATTGCGAACGAAATTCAGGAGGCGAAAACGCCCAGCTCATTGGAGCCATGGTGACCAAGAAAATCGAACTCCAGTCCCTCTGGTCGAACCCGAAGGCTGACGACAAAGCCATTCAGGATAAGGCGAAAGAAGTCAGGGACCTTCAAAACCAGATGAAGGAAAAAGCCGTCCAGATGAGGTTAGAGGCACGCAAGATCCTCACCCCGGAACAGATTTCCAAATGGGGAGCAGGCAGGGGATTCGGTCATGGTCACCTGGATCCGGCGGCGGCCGTGGACATGGATTTGGCGGGGGATGTGGCCGTGGTTTCGGTGCTTTCAATTAATAACCTCCTACCGCTTCCACCCCAAAAAGAGGGGAAGGGTTCCATTACCTTCCCCTTTTATTTTCATCCTTCGGGTCTATCCAAGCCCTAGCTCGCTTCTCCATGAGAGCCTGCGACGCAATAACGAGCGATACCATCTCGTTAGAAAGGCGGCCAATGAATCCGCTCTGAGAGGCCCGACCAGGCATCCTGCACCGTGGGCTTCTTGCAGATTGAAAAGTGGGGGTGGACAAGGAGAGCCTCAGGATTGACTTTTTGATATGATTCCGATATCTTTTAAAAGAAAGGAGGGTGGAGGGATGAAGAGAAACAAGAAACGAAATTTAGTCCTGCCCGTTCTCATTATTCTATTGGGCTTTTCCATACCTCCTTCCTTTTCTCAACATTCAGGCACGGGTCGCTATCCAGGGATGGGAATGAAACCCTGGAGAGGAGAAGCCAATTGTTGGATGGCCTCGGAACTCAATCTCTCCCAGGATCAGGCGAAGGGACTCGATAGCCTTCAACAGACCTTTTTTCGTGAAGTCCAGCTCCTTCGGGTTCAGCTCTTCTCAAAACGCCTCGAACTCAGGGAACTTTTGACCAATCCAAACACCAAGGCTGAGGCAATCCGCTCAAAGTCGTCCGAGATCCTGGAATACCAGGCCAAACTCGAAGAGAAATCGATCGATTATCTGATCAAGGTGAGGGGCCTTCTTACCCCGGAACAGCTCAAAACCTGGTGCCCGGAACTCGACTTGCCTGGTCTGCGTCGGATGATGCAGGGACCTGATGCAACCGGGCCCTTCCCTCCTCGAAGATCCCCTTCCCCCGAGGGTGCAAAACCGGAGTAAAGGCGAGGTGAATTTTGGCAAACCAGAGGAACAGGATCAAGAGGGGCTTCTCGCCGCTCTACCTTGCCATCCTTTCCGGGATCCTTCTCGTCATTCTCATTATCAACGGAATGCTGGAGATAAACCGGACAAGAAACGGCTTTTATCTCCTCCTGGAGAGAGAGGCGACCGTCCTCCTGCAGCACTACGAAAAGAATATCCAGGATACCCTGTCCAACCTTCAGCTTTTGGAAAAATCCCCTCCGGACCTTCCTCCGTCCCAGTTGAGTTCGCTCTATGGTCTCGAGGAATCGATCGCTGAATATCTGGTCGATGTCACCCATCGGATTGATCAGACGGACAGGGAGAAACCCCTGAGCCCTGAAGATCTCCACTCCCTCGCGAGCCAATATCTCCTGACTTCCATCGAAATCTACGATCCCCGTGGACACCTGATCAAAGCATGGCCTCCCTCACCGCCTCCTGGTGATAAGCCATTCCTCCGGGAACTGATCGAAAAGAGGCGTTCGGTCGTGATCGACCTCTTTGGAAAACCTCTGGTGGGTGAAGGCCAATGGTTCTCCATCGCGATCTGGAGGCAAGGGGGCTCTGGAATCGTCTCTCTTCAACTTGACAGCGGGCAGATGCGAAAGCTCCTCTACCAATTTGCCCTGCAGAGGGCAATCTCGGATATTGGCTTCCGCGAAGGAGTTCTGTACGTTTCCGTCCAGGATGCACAGCTGAATATCGTTGCCCATACGGACTCCGGCCTCATCGGCAAGAGGGAAGAGGATTCTTTTCTCAAAAACATGCTCCAGACCCCAAAACCCCTTTTTCGTCTGCGAGCGCCTTCCGGAGAAGAAGACATTTTTGAAGTGGCAAAATCCTTTTCCTTCAGAGAAAAACCGATGGGTATCATCCGCATTGGTTACTCCACGAAGGAAATCCATTCGATTCTCGGACAGATCAAAAAAAACGCAGCCCTCTCCATCTTCTTCTTTCTCATCTTGGGAATCTCTGCCATCGTTTTGATCTGGATCAATCAAAATCGCCATCTCCAAAAGATCAAAGAGATGCAAGACCGGGTCCAGTTGGCGGAACGACTCTCTTCCCTTGGCCACCTGGCTGCGGGTGTGGCCCATGAGATTCGTAACCCTCTTAACGCCATCGGGATGGGAATTCAGAGGCTCAAGCGGGAGTTCCTGCCGCAGGAAGATTCGAAACAAAAGGAATATCTCTCTTTCGCTGAACTGATCCTCGGGGAAATTCGAAGAGTCAATGAGATCATCGAACAATTTCTCACCCTCTCCCGACCGTTTCAACTCACGTTGAGAGAGGCTTCCCTGGGAAATCTTTTAAAGAATCTGACCACTCTCTTTCTGGAGGAAGCCTCTTCCCTAAAAATCAGGCTTGAGGCTGAAATCGATCCGGGTCTTCCCCTCATCCGGATGGATGAAGAGAAGTTGACACAGGCCCTCATCAATATTATGAAGAATGGGATGCAGGCCATGGAACAGGGGGGCGTGCTTCGCATCGAAGCCCGCACCGCCCCTGGAGGGATTGAAGTGAAGATCTCTGACACAGGGGCCGGAATTCCACAAGATCAGATGGAAAAGATCTTCAATTACTATTACACAACCAAAGAAAAGGGGGTGGGATTAGGGCTTCCCATTGCCCACCGGATCATCGAGGCCCATCAGGGGCGCTTGACGGTTGAAAGCAGGGTCGGAGTGGGAACGAAGATGATCATTCTCTTGCCCACCAGGGAGAAAGAAGCAATAGGCAATAGGCAATAGAAAAAAATAGAAATTGGAAGGTAGAAAGTGGAACGCCAAAGACTCCAGGCAGAGGGCTTACCCTTATGGCCGAATTTCATTAAGCGCTATGCTCTATGCGCGTTGTGTTTCTATAATTATCTCTTGCGGACACGGATCACTCCTGCCTGCCCCGCCCTCGGTCTATTAATAGTGCGGGACCGGGGCCGGTAGGCAGGGACTCGAACCACGTTTACTGAAAAATATGGGAAAGGCAAGGATCCTGATTGCTGAGGATGAAAAGCCCCAACGGGAGCTCCTGGAGGGCTTTCTGAAAAAAGAGGGGTTCGAAGTCGAAGCGGTTTCGAATGGTCGGGAGGCCCTTGTCAAGCTGAAGGACCAGATGTTCGATATTGCCGTTCTCGATTACAAGATGCCTGATCTCGACGGGTTCCATACCCTTAAAGAAATCCGGAAGCTCTATCCGGATCTTCCTGTCGTGATGATGACCGCCTATGGTACCGTTGAGACTGCGGTTGCCTCCATGAAAGAGGGGGCCCTGGATTACCTCACCAAACCCATCGATCTGGAGGAACTCCTCCTTAAATTTCAAAAAGTGTTGGAAAGATCGACCCTCATTCAGGAAAACAGGGCGCTCAAGGAAAAACTTCAGGATCAGCTCCCCTTTCATCATATTGTCTATGGAAGCCCTGAAATGGAGGAAGTCATGGGCCTGGTGGCCCGGGTTGCACAGAGCCAGGCCACGGTTCTGATCCGCGGCGAGAGCGGGACGGGAAAGGAGCTCATCGCTAACGCTATTCACTACGCCAGCCCCCGTTCATCCAAACCCATCGTCAAGGTCAATTGCTCCGCCATTCCGGAGACCTTGCTCGAGAGCGAACTTTTCGGCCATGAAAAGGGCGCCTTCACAGGAGCAATCCAGAGAAGAGTCGGCCGATTCGAAGAGGCGGAGGGTGGAACCATCTTTCTCGATGAGATCGGAGATCTCTCCCCTGCAATACAGGTCAAGCTTCTCAGGATCCTCCAGGAGAAGGAGTTTCAACGGGTGGGGTCGAACCTCACCCTGAAGGTGGATGTCCGGGTCATCACTGCAACCCACCGGAATCTTGAAGAAGCCATTAAGAAGGACCTTTTCAGAGAGGATCTCTACTACCGGCTGAATGTGATTTCCATTCAGCTTCCTCCTTTGAGAGAGCGAAGAGGCGATATTCCTCTTCTGATTGACCATTTCCTGAAAAGATATTCGCAAGAGAATCAAAAAACGGTCTCTGACATCTCCAAGGAGGCAAGGGGCCTTCTCCTTCGCTACCCTTATCCCGGAAATGTCAGGGAACTCGAAAACCTCATCGAACGGGCAGTCGTTCTCTGCCGGGGCGAACTGATTACCTCTCAAGACCTTCCCTTTCACCTCAAGGAAGAAAAACCGGAAGGCTCCCTTCAATCCCTGGCCAGGGAGAAGAGACTGCCCGAGATCCTGGAGGAAGTCGAAACGGGACAGAATCGTCAAGGCCCTTCATCAACACCACGGCGTACAGACCAAGGCAGCCGAGAGCCTTGGCCTGAGCGAGAGGATGCTTCGGTACAAGATGAAGAAATATGGAATCCGGTTTAACGAGGTGAAAGAATGAGTTACCAGCAGTACCGTTTCTCTTTCGGATATGGGTTGCCCCCGACCATCAAGAAACTGATGATCATCATGGGAGCGGTCTTCCTTCTCCAGATGGTCGTCGGCGCTGATGTTGATGATTTTTTTGGCTTCAATATTGACAGACTTTCTGGCCTTGTTCCCATCCTGGTCTGGAAGAAATTCTTTTTATGGCAATTGTTCACCTACATGTTCCTCCACGATGTTTACGGTATTTCCCATATTTTATTCAACCTCTTAGCCCTCTGGATGTTCGGTGGAGAGCTTGAAAATTACTGGGGTTCGCGTAAATTCCTCTTCTATTTTTTCTTCTGCGGAATCGGTGCAGGGATCTGCACGGTCCTCCTGACTCCTTACCAGTTCATCCCCGTCATCGGAGCCTCGGGAGCAATTTACGGAATCCTTCTGGCTTTTGGATGGTTCTTCCCTAACCGGCTCATCTATATTTATTTCCTCTTTCCCATCCCGGCCAAATATTTTGTTATCCTTTATGGCTTCATCGAGTTCATCTATGCCTCGAGGGGAGGAACCGGGGGCGGCATTGCCCACCTCACCCATCTGGGTGGCCTCCTTTTTGGACTGATCTACATGGCTTATCCAGTGATCCGCCAGAAAATTCGCCGGGAATACTACAAGAAGAAGTGGTCTCAAAAAGGCCCGGGCGATAAAGGATACTATCACTAGTGACAGGATCGTACTGACACAGTGACGCGGGGCCACGGAGAATCGCGGGCAAGAAAGATTTTTCTCCCTATGCCTCTCTATTCCTATCTCCCCATCTTCAATAAAGTGTCAGGGCCCGGGTTCAAGGGGTCGAGCGAGACTTCCGTTAGAAAGAAACGTGACCGTGTCCGGAGTTCGTCCTGTTTTCATCATGGGTGGGTAACGGCTCGCTGTCAAGGATTTCTTCGGAAGACGTGAATCCTCGAATCCTTGAACCCTTTTTACATTACGCCTATGATTCTTATTGGAACGAGCGGCTATAACTATCCTCACTGGTGGAATGGCGTCTTCTATCCTGCCGACCTTCCCCAGAGGAAGTGGCTCGAGTTCTACGCGGAACATTTCGACACGGTGGAGTTGAATGTCTCTTTCTACCGCCTGCCTTCAAAAGAAGTCTTTAAAAACTGGCTCAAACGGACCCCGAAGAGATTTTGTTTCGGGCTGAAGGGAAGTCGTTTCATCACCCATACCAAACGATTGAAGGAATGCAGGGAACCCCTATCCCTCCTCCTGGAACATGCCTCCCCATTAAGGGAGAAACTGGGAGCCGTCCTCTGGCAACTTCCGCCCGGATTCCGGTTTCCAGAAGGAGCTTTTGGAAGAGTTTTGCGTGCTCCTTTCAACGCTTCCCCGCTCAAAATCACTCCGCCATGCCTTTGAGTTCCGGGATGAATCCTGGCTTAGCAAGGAAGCTATCCAGATATTGCAAGAATTCGATTTTGCCCTTTGTATTGCCCATGGATCAGGGCTTCCTTATGTCGAGACCGTGACGTCGGAGTTCGTCTATCTTCGCCTCCATGGGGGTGAAACCCTCTACGGTTCAAATTATTCCGGCCTGGAGTTGAAGCAGTGGGCCGCTAAAATCCGCGGCTGGGAAAAAGATGGAAAAACGGTCTTCGTCTATTTCAACAATGATATTTATGGCTTTGCCATTAAGAACGCCCTCACCTTGAGAAAGTTCGTCTCTGCTCGACCCTCCTCCACATAGGTAGAAAATCGCATGGCGCCTACCTGCCCCGCCCTCGGTCGGGACCGGGGCCGGCAAGCAGGCATAGAGCATGGCGCATAGCGTAAGTACGCGAAGCAAAAAATAAAATCTAAACAAAAAGTAGGGTGGGTTAAGCGTAGCGAACCCACCGATACCATTACACGCAAGTGACCAATAGAAACCCATTTTCAGGGGTACCCCCGGGCTTGGCGCATTAGTCTAATATCCCTAACCCCGCAATCCGTAATGTAAACTCGAAACCTAAGTCAACTGCACATAAAAATAGGCAACTGTTCAAAAAATAGGCAATTTCGAAAAACTTCAAGAATTGGGCGACTTTTAACATTTCCATTAAAATACAGTAAGTTACAAATATTTTCATTTGGTATATTTCTTGCTCTTGTTTAATGCAGTAGTTCTTATCTACGGGAGGATCAATGAAAAAGGAAAAGAATTACCTTAACCAGTACAGGGAAGTGAAGATCGTCAGTACGGGGTATACACGGCCTGGATCGCACAATGCCGAAGATGAGATTAACAGGCTTCTTGGGGAAGGATGGCAGATCATTGAAACTTATACCACTTGTTACAGTAACTCCCCTCCCCTCACGTCCCAGCAGGAGGTCCATTTTGTTCTGGGAAAGAGAGAAATCATTGAGAGCGACCAGGTCGTTCACGCCCTTCAGGCATAACAAGAAACATGAGGACTAAAATAACGATATATTTAGACGCATTCAGGTACAGAGTTAAAACGGAAGATGATATCAACATGAACTTGTGCGCTGCTTCGACAACGCTTTTTCAGCTCAATTAAACCAAATAGAGTTTCTCAGCTAACTCCCGGCCTGCGCCGGTTCTGAAATATTTATCTATGATTGACTGAACTTCCTGCCGATCCTTGGACAGTCCCTCCTCTTCGATATTGACAATCCAGTCCGCCTCGTAAAGGATCTGAAAGTTGAGCGTCTCCTTTTCCCTCGGGTGATGATGGTGACCGATGATGTCGCAGATCTCATCCACCATCTCCTTCTGGACAGCCAGCTTCTCTAGAATCTCCCTTGCAATGGCAGGCCCTTCTTTCTCCTGATACTCGCCTGCAAGAATTCTGATATTTCTTCTCCGCCTCATGGATTCCGATGTCGTGGAGGTAGGCCGATCCCAGAACGACCACGGGATTCCCGCCTTCCATCTTCATGATCGCTCTGCATGACGGGCTACCTTCAGGGCGTGGTTAACTCGTTTCAGGTCTTTGCCGAAATATCTTTTCATCTCCAGAGAGATCCTCTCCCGGAGAGAGTTCTCTTGCTCCGATTTCTGTTTGGCCTTCACCTCTTCAGGAACGGTTCCGATACACTGTTCCGCATAGGGACACCACGCGGCGCATCCAAAATCCAGTTTGGGGTTGGTCACCGAATGGCCACAGCGGCATTTCCGATGGGATTCGTCCTTGAAGAACTCGATCGTACCGCCACATTTCGGACACTTGGCATTAAAGATGTCCCCCGGCTTCCAAAACCTCATATCCTGACCCGGACACTTCATCTCCATTCTCCTTTACTTTAAGGTTAACGTGTCAGAGATCTTTTGTCCTTGACTTATGTCAAACGGTTGACTTGCTGTGATCGAATTTTGGAATAAGCTGATGCCCTTGGGGAGCCTTTCTCCGTGAGACAGAGAGGGGATTAATATTAAGCCAATCATCGTCGAAAATCTTTATTGATTCCTTATAACCTATTTCAATCGTGTCGGAAATCATTTATAATAAAAAGATTGCATTGGAGTTTTTTGATTCGCCGGGAGTCTGAGGGATAGGTAACACCTGATGAATAATTATTCTATTTGTTAAACAATTACAGATAGTTGTACTCTTAACCTATTATTTTATCCCATTTTTCTTGGGCCCTTTTTATGAACAAGGCTTTTTCTCTTGAAAAATCCGTAATCATGTGTTAACTAAATTTAATTTGACCTAAACCTATTTTGCGGGGATAAAAATGGAAAAAACATGGAGGGTTCAATGTCCACAGTAACGATGAAGGAGCTTCTGGAGGCAGGTGTTCATTTCGGCCACGAAACCAAACGCTGGGATCCAAAGATGAAACCTTACATCTTTGGGGCGAGGAACGGGATCTATATTATCGATCTCCAGAAGACGGTTCAGCACTTCAAGGACGCTTACCAGTTTGTTCGGGATACAGCCTCAAAGGGAGAGTATATTCTCTTCGTGGGAACGAAAAAACAGGCCCAGGAATCGATCTCCGAAGAGGCGACACGATGTAAGATGTTTTATGTCAACCAACGCTGGCTCGGTGGAATGCTGACCAACTTTCAAACCATCAAGCGATCGATTGACCGGCTGAACAAGCTGGAAGCCATGAAAAATGAAGAAATCTATAATCTTCTTCCCAAAAAGGAGATTCTGGAACTAGAAAAAGAGAGAACCCGTCTCGAGAGAACGCTGGGCGGCATTAAGAACATGGACCGGCTGCCAGGCATCGTCTTTGTAGTGGACCCCAAGAAAGAGAGGATTGCGACTCGGGAAGCCCGGAAGATCGGCATCCCCTCGATCGGCATCGTCGACACCAATTGCAATCCGGAGGATGTGGATTATGTCATCCCGGGAAATGACGACGCCATCCGCGCTATTCGTCTCTTCGCCTCCAAGGTTGCGGATGCAGTGGTGGAGGGTCGACAGATCTATGAAAAGCAACTCCAGACCGAACGGGCGGAAGCAGTAAAGGAAGGATTCCCACCCGGGGAACCCCCGGTTGAAATGAAGGTCGAGGATGTAAGAGAGGAAGCGGAGGAGGAGTAAAAAAGAATGGAAATCTCGATGGAACTCATTAAGGATTTACGACAGCGAACAGGCGCGGGAGTGGTTGACTGCAAAGTCGCCCTCCACGAAGCCCAGGGAGATATCGATAAGGCGATCGAGCACCTTCGGCGTAAGGGACTGGCGACTGCGGCGAAAAAGGCCGGACGGATCGCAACCGATGGCCTCGTCTCTTCCTACATTCATGCAGGTGGAAAGATTGGTGTCTTGGTGGAAGTCAATTGCGAGACCGATTTTGTCGCCAAGACCGAGGATTTTCAGAGCTTCGTCAAAAATATGGCGATGCAGATTGCCGCGGCCAATCCCCAGTATGTCCGGCGAGAAGAGGTTTCCCAGACGGTGCTTGACAAGGAAAAGGAGATCTATCGAGCCCAAGCCCTGGAATCGAAGAAACCCGAAAAGGTGATCGACAAAATCGTGGAAGGGAAACTGGAGAGGTTCTATTCCGAGGTTTGCTTATTGGAGCAGACCTATGTCAAGGATGGGGACATGACCATCAAGGATGTCCTCGATGCCCTGATCGCAAAAATCGGCGAAAACATTCAAATCCGTCGTTTTGCCCGATTCCAGCTGGGTGAAGGGCTGCAATCCCGTTCGTAAGCCAGGCGAGTGAGGTTTGAAATATAAAGTCTCCTTTGCACAAAGTTTAGCCATTGATCCAATGGCTAAACTTTTTCTGACCCTCCATGAAGAAACCCCGATATAAAAGGATTCTTTTAAAAATCAGCGGGGAGATCCTGACGGGCGAGAAGGACTACGGTATTGATCCCGTGGTTATCGGCCAGATCGGTCAGGAGATCAAGGAGGTGGTGAGCCTCGGGGTAGAGGTCGCCATTGTGATCGGGGGAGGCAATATCTTCCGAGGCGTGGCGGCGAGTTCGAAGGGAATGGACCGGGCAACGGCCGATTACATGGGGATGCTGGCAACCGTCTTGAACGGTCTCGCCCTCCAGGATGCCCTTGAGAAGATCGATGTTCACACCCGTGTCCAGACCGCAATCGAAATGCGTGAGATCGCAGAGCCTTACATACGGCGAAGGGCCATGCGTCACCTCGAAAAAGGGCCGTGTGGTCATCTTTGCAGCCGGGACGGGAAACCCCTTTTTTACAACCGATACCACCGCTTCCCTTCGGGCAACGGAAATAGGGGCAGAGGTCATCCTTAAAGCGACCAAAGTGGATGGCATCTATGATGCCGACCCTCTTCTCCATGAAGGGGCTCAAAAATATGAAGAACTCACCTACCTCGACGTGTTGAAGAAGCAATTGAAAGTCATGGATGCGACTGCCATCTCCCTCTGCATGGACCAACACATCCCCATTATTGTCTTCAGTCTGAAGGAGAGGGGAAATATCCAGAGGGTCGTCTTAGGCGAAAAGGTCGGAACCGAAGTAAGGGGATAACTCATGGAAGAAAAGATCTTGAAAGATATCGAAGCGAAGATGGAGAAAACACTCTCTTCCCTCAAAACGGATCTCAACAAGGTGAGAACAGGCAGAGCTTCTCTCTCCCTCTTCGATGATATCCGGGTCGATTACTACGGAACCCAAACGCCGTTGAGCCAGGTGGCCACCCTGTCCGTTCCCGAACCGAGGCTCATCACGATTCAGCCTTGGGATACCAGCATCACGGCCGAGATCGAGAAGGCCATTCTCAAATCCGAACTCGGGCTGACTCCCTCCAGCGACGGGAAGATCATTCGTCTTCCCATTCCGCGCCTCACGGAGGAACGACGGAAGGAACTGGTCAAAGTGATCAAGAAGATGGCCGAGGCGACAAAAGTGGCGCTCCGGAACATCCGGCGTGAAGCGAACGAACAGCTCAAAGGCCTCGAAAAGAACAAAAAGATCCCCCAGGATCAGCTTCACCAGATGATGGAGAAGGTTCAAACATCGACCGATAAATATATTGAAAAAGTGGACGCCGCCTTAGCGGTCAAGGAAAAAGAGATACTCGAAATTTGAACAAAAGGAGGTGATCAAAGTGGCTTATGTCATAACCGACGAATGCGTGGCATGCGGGACCTGCTCCGAGGAGTGTCCTGTCGAGGCAATTGAAGAGGGCGAACCTTACGTGATCAATGAAGAAAAATGCACCGAATGTGGATCCTGTGTCGAGGTCTGCCCTGTCGAGGCCATCGTTGAAAAATAGGTCGAAGGGAGATGGAATCCGGTGTGGTTCTTTTCTCCCTTCCTCTCTCTTTTCTCATCTTCATGGCGCCCGCTGATTCAGCCCTTTATTGAAAATCCCCACCCGATGTGGTAATTTAATTAGGTTGTCTTCTCTGGAGCCTCACATGCAGGTTCGGGGTTCTTTTCTGTTTCCCCGAGCCTATACCAAAAGACGGCGCCGAGGGGATGACCCTTTGTCACCGGGATTCGACAAGGGTGTGCCACTCTGTCTCGTTCGTAAAGAGTCCCCCCATACAATGGAAAAGATCGATCAAAAGAAAATGCCCCACCATATTGCGATCATTATGGATGGGAACGGCCGATGGGCAAAGAAAAAATCCCTGAACCGGATCAAGGGCCACACCAAGGGGGCCGATGCCGTCAGGGAGGTCACCAAGGCCTGCAGAGAATTTGGAATCAAGATCCTCACGCTCTACGCCTTCTCCGTCGAAAACTGGAAGAGGCCCAAGGAGGAAGTCGCCGCCCTGATGGGCTTGCTCAAGGAATACCTGACGAAGGAGCGGGAAGAAATGATTCAGAATAACATCCGGCTCTGCGCCATCGGCCGGATCGAAGATCTTCCTCCGGAGGTCCAGAAGACTCTGCAGGAGACCATTCAAAAGACAGCCCACTGTGATGGAATGATTCTCAATCTGGCCCTGAGTTACGGAGGTCGTTCCGAAATTCTCCATGCAGTCCATACGATTGTTCGAGATTTCCAAGAAAGGAAGATTCAGCCGGAGGAGACTCACCTTCCAGCGTTTCTCCCAGTACCTCTGGACCCGCGGTATCCCTGATCCCGATTTGCTCATCCGGACGAGTGGCGAATTCCGCATCTCCAACTTTCTTCTCTGGCAGATTGCCTACACGGAGCTCTACGTCACAGAAACCCTCTGGCCCGATTTCGATCGGAAAGAACTGCTGAAGGCCATTGCCGATTACCAGTCCAGGGAAAGACGGTTTGGAATGATCAGCGAACAACTCAATGGCCTGGAACAGTAGAGATTCGGAAATCGATAGTCGAAATTGTCCCAATTGAAAACGCGTTCAGGAATGACTCCTGCACGATTGATGTCGTTGAGTATAACAACTCTGAACTTGCTTCTGCCTTTAAATGCTTCGAGTTCACTACTTCGAACTAGATTACTTTAAAGGAACGGCATGGGAGGAATTGATAAGAAGAAGATATGGACAGGGGCCCTCATTGTTCCTCCCCTGATCCTCCTCATCGTCTGGGGACCTTCTTTTACCCTTTCCCTCATGGTCCTTGCAGCAACCTTCTTAGGACTCCGCGAATTCTACACTCTGGCCCTTCCCGAATCGAAAAGGGTCGAGAGGTTCGTCGGGATCGGTCTGGGCATGATATTCACAGCCTTTCTCTCCTGTGGAAATTTGAGCATGACTCCCCTCTTTCTCGTTCTGATTCTCGCTCATTCTCTCGGTTCTCTTCATGGGGACATCCCAAAATCTTGCCTCGACCATCACCCATATAGGAATCTCCTTCTTTGGGATTCTCTATATCGGATTTCTTCTCTCCTATGTCGCCCTCACCCGGACTTTGCCCAATGGAAAACAGTGGGCCCTCTTTCTCATCTTAACGGTCTGGGCAGGAGATATCTTCGCCCTCCTGGGTGGATCCCTCTTGGGAAAGCACAAACTCTATCCCAAGATCAGCCCGAAGAAGACCTATGAGGGACTGATGGGAGGCATCATCGGATCCATCATCGTTGCCCTGGCCTTCGGCCTTCTCTTCCTCCCCGGGATCGGGAAAGGAGTCCTCATTCTGCTCGCCGTGGGCATCGGAATCTTCGGTCAGTTCGGAGATTTTAGCGAGTCGATGATCAAACGAAGCGCCCAGGTCAAGGACTCCGGGGATCTGTTCCCGGGTCATGGCGGCATGCTCGATCGTCTCGACAGTTTCCTCTTTTCTTCCCCCTTCCTCTATTATTCCCTGATCTACCTCATAAAGGAGAAGCCATGAAACGTCTGGCCATCCTCGGTTCAACGGGGTCGATCGGGGTCAATACGCTCGATATTGTCCGCCAGTTCCCTGAACGGTTTCAGGTGGTCAGTCTCTCTGCAGGCCTTAATACCGGGCTTCTTCGACAGCAGATTCTTCAATTTCGACCCAAGGTCGTCTCGGTTCTGAACAGGGAATTGGCCGAGGCTCTCAAGACGAGACCTTTCTTCGGAGTCTCCGGAAATCGTCCACGGGATCGAAGGGCTGATCAACGTTGCCACGCATCCTGAGGTCGATCAGGTCGTCTCCGCCATTGTGGGCGCCGTGGGCCTCATCCCAACCCTCTCGGCCATCAAGACGGGGAAGGCCGTCGCCCTGGCCAATAAGGAATCGCTCGTGATGGCGGGAAAGATCGTCATGGAGGAGGCCCGGCGAAGCGGCGTGCAGATCCTGCCCATCGACAGTGAACACAGCGCGATCTTTCAATCCCTGCTCGGCCATCGGAAGGAAGACCATCCAGCGTCTTATCCTCACCGCCTCCGGGGGCCCTTTCCTCAATCTCCCCGTGTCTAAACTTCCCGATGTGACGGTCAAAGATGCCCTCCATCATCCCAACTGGGAGATGGGAAAGAAGATCACCATTGACTCCGCCTCCCTCATGAACAAGGGTCTCGAGGTGATCGAGGCTCATTGGCTCTTCGATATGCCTGTTGAAAAAATCACGGTCCAGATTCATCCGCAGAGCATCATCCATTCCATGGTAGAATATATCGATGGCTCCGTCATCGCCCAGATGGGAATTGCGGACATGAGGGTACCCATCTCCTATGCCCTTTCCTTTCCCAAACCGACTCCCGCTGAGTCTTCCGGGATTGGACCTCCCCCAGAAAGGAGGCCTGACCTTCCAGGCTCCTGATCTCGATCGGTATCCGTGCCTGAAGTTGGCCTATCAATCGATCAAAATCGGAGAGACCATGCCGGCCATTCTCAATGCCGCCAATGAGGTCGCCGTCAACGCCTTTCTCGAGGGCGCCATCAAATTTACGGAGATTCCGCTTCTCATCCAGAGGGTCATGGAGGATCATGACGTCAAGCCGGTCCACACCATCGAAGATATTCTGAAGGCCGACCACTGGGCCCGCGAAAGGGCAAAGACCATTATAGAAAGGGGCAAGTTGTGCTAACGACCAGCATCATTTCGGCAGTCATTGTTCTCGGAATCCTTGTCTTCGTCCACGAGTTAGGTCATTTCATCCTGGCAAAGAGACTGGGCATTGGTGTCATCACTTTTTCGCTGGGGTTCGGCCCCAAACTCATCGGGAGAAGAATGGGCGAGACCCAGTACCAGATTGCGGCAGTCCCCCTGGGGGGGTTCGTGAAACTGATCGGAGAAAACCCTGAAGAGGAAGTCAAGGAAGAAGACCGGGGCCGCTCCTTTTCATCTGCACCGATCTGGAAGAGGGCCATGATCGTCGGCGCAGGGCCTTTCTTCAACTTCCTTCTCGCCGTTCTCCTTTTCTCGACCATCAACTGCTTTGGTATTCCCTATCTTCCCGCAAAAATCGGAGAGCTCAGCGCGGGTCTCCCGGCAGAAACGGCAGGGCTAAAAAAGGGAGATGTGGTCCTTTCGGTTGATGGTGAAGAGGTATCGAGATGGGATGACCTTTCCAGAATCATCCGGGGAAGCAACGGGAAGGAATTGACCCTTCAGGTCAAACGGGATGGAGAAACCCTTGAGGTCAAGGTTACACCCCAATCCTCAAAAACGAAAAACCTCTTCGGGGAAGAAGTCCAGATCTTCATGATCGGTATCCAACCTTCAGAGGAGACAATGATCGAAGAGGTAAACCCTATTGTCGCCGTCGGCATGGGGTTTGCTCAAACATGGGGCGCGATCAAATTGACCGTCGTCTCCATCGTGAAATTGATTGAAAGGGTCATCCCGGCAAAGACGATTGGCGGCCCGATCCTGATCGCCCAACTGGCCGGAGAGCAGGCGAAAAGAGGGCTCGTGAGTTTTGCCCTCTTCATGGCCATCCTCAGTATCAACCTCGGAGTGATCAATCTCTTTCCCATCCCGATCCTTGATGGAGGCCATTTCCTCTTTCTGGCCCTTGAAGCCATTTTTCGGAAACCGGTCAGTCTCAAGAAGATGGAGATCGCCCAGCAAGTCGGCCTGGCCCTCATCATCCTTCTGATGGTTTTCGCCTTTTACAACGACATCCTCCGACTCGTCTCTCCCGGAGGCTTCAAATTCTAAAAGCACCCTCCTCCCCCATGGAGACTGTGTCATAATCGGGGAATAGAAAAAATTGTCATGCTGAACTTGGTTCAGCATCTAACAAGATCAGGAAATTAAGAGACCCTGAAACAAGTGCAGGGTGACAAAACAGTAATTACGACACAGTCTCTTGATGGGAGAGGGGAGGCGAGGGTGGAGCGGACACGGATTCACGCCTGCCTGCCCCGCCCTCGGTCTATTAATAGTGCGGGACCGGGGCCGGTAGGCAGGGGCATGGACACGATATAGATGAAGATCCTTGGCATCGATACCTCAACCTCCTGTGGCAGCGTCGGACTGATTGACGGCGATTCTGTTATTGCAGAATACCTCCTGGACATCCCGACCACTCACTCCGAAAGGCTCCTCAGTTCCATCGAATACGTCCTCGAACAAGCAGGGTGCTCTATCGAAGACGCTCGATGGATGGGCCATTTCCCTCGGGCCGGGTTCCTTTACGGGTCTGAGAATAGGGGTGAGCACGATCAAAGGATTGGCCTTTGCCACAGAGAAACCCGTTGCCGGCGTCCCAACCCTCGACGCCCTGGCTTCCAACATTTCCCCTACCCCATATCTCATCTGCCCGATTCTCGATGCCAGAAAGGGAGAGGTCTATACCTCTCTTTACCGATATCGATGACGAAGACACTCCCGTAAGAATATCAGCCTATCAGGCAATCAGTCCTGAAGACTTGGTCAAAAAGATAGAGGAAAAGACAATTTTTCTGGGAAATGGAGTGCCTACCTACGGAGATTATCTGCGGAATGCCCTGCCAACGCTGGCTACTTTTGTCCCTCCCCCGCTTAACCTATCCTATGGGTCGACGGTAGCCAGACTCGGCCTGGAACGAATTCAAAGAAATGAAGTCTTGGACCTCTCCACCTTCACGCCAATCTATATCAGGGCCTCGGAAGCCGAGATCAGGTGGAAAGAAAAACACCCGGACACCGCGCAATAACGTGAAAAAAGGTTTTGGCCCCCCCCACTTTTCAATTTGCAGGAAGCCCAAGGTGCAGGGGGCCTGGTCGGGCCTCTCAGAGAGGATTCATCGGCCGCCTCTTCTTAGCAAGAACAATCAGCGCTCGTTACCCGATCGAGGAAAACATGGAGAAGCGGCTGATTAACCTCACCCTATACGACGCGGCCTCATGAAGCCTCGGAGAGAGGCTTGATCAGGTCTCAGAGGGTGCCTCAAACCCCTTGAAAGGAAAAACTGGGGGTGGGCAAGAAAAGAGGTTATATTGACAAATGTTTGGAATTATTTTAGTTTTTTATGATATAGTTATTGAAATTTCAACCTTTTTCTTCTTGGGGGGTTCATGATGAAGGTAAAAGAAGACGAACTGATAGAGAAACTGATGAATGAGAATGAAGAGTTCCGAAAGGCGAAGCAGACACATGCGGAACTCGCAAAGAAATTGGACGAAATGGAAAATAAGCCCTACCTGACTCCTCAGGATGAGGTGGAGATAAAGGTCCTTAAGAAGAAAAAACTGGCCTACAAGGACCAGATGGAGAAGATTCTGTTGCAGCACCGATAAAAAAAGGATGGAGAAATTTTCCGGCCCAGGATGTGATGCGGAACGCGATCAACCTTTAAATCGATACGCATTAAAACTGTTTGCCGCGTTGCAAGCAGAGATGCAACCCTTAAACAAAAGGATATTATGAAAAAAACAGGTTCTCAGATCGTTGTTGAGTCTTTGAAGAAGGAGGGAGTCGATACCCTATTCAACTATCCCGGGGGCGCGGTCCTTCACCTCTTCCATGAGCTTGATCAGTCCTCTATCCGTCAGATCCTGGTTCGCCATGAACAGGCAGCGGTCCATGCGGCAGACGGATATGCCCGGTCCTCGGGAAAGGTGGGAGTGGTGCTGGTCACCTCCGGACCCGGAGCGACCAATACGGTGACAGGGATCGCGACGGCCCATATGGATTCGATCCCCATCGTCGTTCTGACGGGTCAGATCCCTACCCCTTTGATTGGAAACGACGCCTTCCAGGAAGCCGATATTGTCGGCATTACAAGGCCCTGCACAAAACATAACTATCTGGTAAAAGACGTCAAAGACCTTGGAAAGACCATCAAGGAAGCTTTCTTTGTTGCCCGTGCCGGAAGACCGGGACCGGTCCTGATCGATCTTCCCAAGGATATCCTGGCCAATTCGACTGAATTCAAGTATCCGGAAAAAGTCTTTATTCGTGGATACCAGCCCACCTACGAAGGCCATCCCGGCCAGATTCAAAGAGCCGTCAAGATGATGATGAAGTCGAAAAGGCCCGTGCTCTATGTGGGTGGCGGGATCATCTCTTCCAATGCATCGAAGGAGCTGACCCTGCTTGCCGAAAGGCTGGGGATTCCCGTCACCTTGACGCTCATGGGCCTTGGGAGTTTTCCCGGCACTCATCCCCTTTCCCTTGGGATGCTGGGGATGCACGGAACCTACCGGGCCAACATGGCGGTGATGGAGTCGGATCTCCTGATTGCCATCGGATCCCGATTTGATGACAGGGTGACCGGGAAGATCGAGGCCTTTGCTCCGCAGGCCAAGATCATCCATATCGACATCGATCCCACCTCGATCAGCAAAAATGTGCGGGTCGATCTCCCCATCGTAGGGGACTGCAAACGAGTCGTCGCGAAAATTCTTGCCCTTCTCGAAGACGAAGATACCCATGCCTATCAGGAAAGTCTCGAAAAGTGGCATCAGCAGGTTGAACGATGGAGAGCAGTTCACAATATGGATTACCAGCAGAAGGGCGACCTGATCAAACCTCAATTTGTCATCGAGAAGATTGACGAACTGACCAGGGGCGACGCCATCATCACGACCGAAGTGGGCCAGAACCAGATGTGGACCGCACAGTACTACCAATTCACGAAGCCGAGAACCTTCCTCACCTCCGGAGGACTCGGAACGATGGGATACGGCTTTCCGGCAGCCATGGGAGCCCAGGCGGCCTTCCCGAACAGGCTGGTGATCGACATCGCAGGCGACGGCAGCTTTCAGATGAATTCCCAGGAGATGGCCACGGCCGTCCAGTACCAGTTGCCGGTCAAGGTCGTCATCCTGAATAATGGTTTCCTCGGAATGATCAGGCAGTGGCAGGAATTGTTCTACGAAAAACGATATGCCTCCTCTTCCATGAAAGAGGTCTCTCCGGACTTCATCAAGCTGGCGGACGCCTATGGAGCCGTGGGTCTGAGGGCAACGAAACCTGAAGAGGTCATCCCCACGCTGAAGAAGGCCTTCTCCATTCCCAAGCCCGTCATCATCGATTTTGTGGTCGATCGGGAAGAGAATGTCTATCCCATGGTTGCCGCAGGCGAGCCCCTGCATCAGATGCGACTGGTCTAAAAAACCGCTGGAGGATGGAAGATGGAAGAGTGGTAAAGGCAAGTTCAATGAATAACGATTCTTCTTTACCTATAACCCAAAGTCCCGCCTTTCGGGATCGCTCCTCAAATCCTGGAGATTTCGATATGCGACATGTCATCACCCTTCTGGTTGAAAATGAGTTTGGAGTCCTGGCGCGGATTGCGGGCCTTTTCAGTGGCCGGGGTTTTAATATCGAAAGCCTCTGCGTTGCCGAAACTCTGGATCCCACGGTTTCGACGATGACGCTCGTCACCCGGGGCGATGACCAGATCATCGAGCAGGTCCTCAAACAACTCAATAAACTGATCCCTGTCATCAAGGTCATGGATCTCTTCGAAAGGGATTTCGTCGAGAGGGAGATGGTCCTCGTCAAAGTGAATGCAACCGCTGAAACCCGGGAAGAAGTGCTTGCGGGTTGTCGAAATCTTCAGGGGAAAGGTGGTTGACGTAGGGACGAAGACCTACACCATTGAAGTGACCGGGGATGAGAATAAGATCAAGGCGATCCTCTCCTTATTCAAGCCCCTGGGTATTAAAGAGCTCGTCAGGACAGGCCACGTGGCCATGGTCCGGGGGAGTAAAACGTCCACTGAACCTTCGTGATGGGCAAACGATCATCCCCTGTCCCTGGAAACCGGGGGTGAAGACCTGTCGGCGGGCACAGGCTCCGCCGCCTCGGGTCTGAGAGAGAAAGAAGGAATGACGGAACAACGCTGGCCCATTGCAAAGAAGCGCTTCCCATTTCTGATCCCCGCCGCTTTCCTCGCTTTGGTCGTTTGGTCCTGTTGGGGTGGAAGATCCTTACCTTTCTGGGAATTTTCCTCACCCTTTTTATCGCCTTTTTCTTCAGAAACCCGAAGCGGAAGATCCCGACCCTTGAGAACGTCATCCTCTCTCCTGCCGATGGAAAGGTCATCTATGTGGGAGAATGCCAGGAGAAGCGTTATTTGCAGGAGAAGGCCCTCAAGGTCAGTATTTTCATGTCTATCTTCGACGTCCACATGAATCGTTCCCCGGTTTCAGGCAAGGTTCTCAAAACGGTCTATAATCCCGGGGAGTTTTTTGTGGCCCATGTCGAAAAGTCGTCCCTTCTCAACGAACAGAATGCCATCATCATGCTGACAGAGGACCGTTTTAAACTCCTCGTCGTCCAGATCGCTGGTCTTGTGGCAAGGAGAATTGTCTGTTATCCTAAAACAGGCGATATACTGAAGCGGGGTGAAATCTTTGGCCTGATCCGGTTTGGATCAAGAGTCGATCTCTACCTGCCTCTCGGAGTAAAGATCAATGTCCAGGGTGGGTCGGAAGGTCAAGGGAGGAGAGTCGATCATCGGGTATCGATCATGAGAAAAAGACGATCACAGATCAAGATGAGAAAAGGGGTCTACATCCTTCCCAACCTATTCACCACAGGAAATCTCTTCTGCGGATTCTGGGCCATCGTCTCCGTCTTTCAAGAACAGTTTGAATATGCCGCTCTTGCCATCCTGCTCGCGTCGGTCTTCGATGTCCTGGATGGGAAGGTGGCTCGCCTTTCAGGGGCGACCTCCAAATTCGGGATCCAGTATGATTCGCTCGCAGACCTGATCTCCTTTGGCGTCGCGCCTGCCCTGTTAGCGTTTAGCTGGGCCCTTCGGCCCTACGGACGATTCGGATGGCTGGCCGCCTTTCTCTTCGTCGTCTGCGGGGCCCTCCGACTCGCCAGATTCAATGTCATGGCCGCCTCCGGAGAAACCAAGTATTTCAAAGGGCTTCCCATTCCTGCCGCAGCCTCCATGATCGCCCTGACGATCCTGCTCTACCTTCGGCTCATCGAAACAGGATGGGTCAAAGATGTGGTCATTCTGGTCATGATCTATGTTCTCGCCTTCTTGATGGTCTCGACCGTCCGGTATTTCAGCTTCAAGGAACTCGGCCTGGCCAAGCGAAAACCGTTTAGCACCTTCATGTTCGTCGTGCTCTCGATGATCGTCATCGTGATGGAACCGAAGAATTGTGCTCTTCGGATTTGTCTTCGGCTACGTCTGCTCGGGTCCGGCGGGAATGGTCTTCGCGTGGTATAAGAAAGAAAGGGCTCAAGCAGATCGAACACGTCCCGGCAGAAGAGAAGGCTGAAGTCAGGAAATAGAGAATTTTCTAAAAACACTTGTTATCTGACTTATTTTTGTTTAAAATTAGATTTTGATCATTTTTCTTTGAATCAATTCCTCGGTAGCTCAACCGGCAGAGCGGGTGGCTGTTAACCACTAGGTCGCAGGTTCGAATCCTGCCCGGGGAG
>CAWHGS010000012.1:0-26867 GCA_963828805.1 uncultured delta proteobacterium | reverse complement strand
GTTTATCTCCCCCCTCTTCAATCCGAAAGTTGTCCAACACATGCCTTTCCTCCCCGCCCTTCCCTTTCCATTGACCTCCTGTTGCTATTTCTGTTACCGTAACCGAAAGAGGCGGTGCATGGCGTGACCCAAATATAAGGGAATTCAGGAACCCTGATGGCCTTATGCTTGAAGATTTACCCTCCTGATCATGGGGTTGAGCGGTGGTCGTCGCTCAAGTCGTCCTGTTGAGGGAACTCCTCGTCTCCTTCTACGGAAATGAACTCACCCTTGGAATCATCCTTGCCAACTGGTTGGTCCTTGAAGCCATTGGCTCCTTCTTTATCGGTAAGAGCTGTTGAAAAAGACGGAGCGGAAGATAGAAATCTACGTCTTATTTCAATTAATTTTTTCGATCGCCCTTCCAATCTCCATTTACCTTTCCCGGATGTTCAAAAACATTCTGATCACCACACCCGGAGAGGCGGTAGGATTTGCCCCAATCCTCTACTCTTCCTTTCTGATCCTGCTTCCGGTTGCCATTCCCCATGGCGCCCTGTTTACCTACGGAAGTAAACTCTATTCTCAACATTTCAAAAGGAAGGCGCCTCTTCGATTGGAAAAGTCTATATCTTTGAAACCCTCGGAACGATCCTCGGGGGTTTATTGATTACCTACCTCCTGATTCAGTATCTCAATTCTTTTCAGATTGCTTTCATCCTCTCCCTCTACTAATACCCTTGTTTCGGTTTTCCTTCTATGGCCAGGTCAGAAACCTTCATTCCCATCAACGTTACGCGATGCCCGTTTTTGGGGCATCGCTATCCTTCTTACCCTTCTCCATGCAATTGTGTTGTTCATTGGAAACAAAACAGATTCATCAGTTCTCCGGTCCAATCCCAGTGGAAAAACATGGAGGTCATCCATAATGAAAACTCGGTCTATGGAAACATCACCGTCACTAAGAGAGGGGAGCAATTTACCTTTTTCACGAATGGGATTCCAAACCCTCACCACCCCGGTTCCTGATATCGCTTCCATCGAAGACTTCGTCCACCTTCCCATGCTCTCCCATGAAAGACCGGAGTCTGTTCTCATCCTCAGCGGAGGCAACAGGAGGAATGATCCATGAGATTTTAAAGCACCCCGTATCACGAATCGACTATGTGGAACTTGATCCTCTCCTGCTAAAACTGGTGAAGCAATTCTCAACCCCTTTGACCCAATCGGAGCTATCAGAACTCGAGGGAACAATCCATTTACGGACGGCCGGTTCTTCGTACTCAGGACTCCGGAGCGGTTCGACATCGTTTTCATCGGAGTCTCCGCGCCTCAGGACTTGCAGACAAACCGGTTTTTCTCCTCGGAATTTTTCTCGATCGCGAAACGAAGATCAACGCTCAATGACGAATCCTTGTGCTTGACGCTTCCGGGTCTACTCACCTACCTGAGCAAAGAATTGAGGGATCTGAACGGATGCATCCTGGAGACCCTAAAGAGTGTCTACCCGTATGTAGAGTATCCCGGGGGACACCCACCTCTATCTGGCTTCAACCTCGAAAGAGGTGGCAACGGTAACGACAGAAGAGATGGATCGACGTCTTAAGGCAAGGCACGTTGAGACCAAGCTGATCTCCCGGAACTATCTTGACGACCGTCTTCAGGGACGATGGTTAGAATGGTATTCCCAGTCCATGATGGGAGCAGGAACTGCATATCAATTCCGATTTTCGTCCCCTGGGTGTCTTTTACGGTCTCTCCTACTGGAACGCCCTCTTCTCTCCCTATCTCACGGGAATGTTTCAACGGTTTGGAAAATTCACTTTCAAATCAACCCTCACGATTTTAACGGTCTTTTCTATTCTTGTGCTCCTCCTGTTCATCAAGAAACCTCGCACCTCCATCCAATCGATTCCCTATGCCATTTTCACCACAGGCCTGACAGGCATGATCTTCAGTCTTTCAATCATCTTCACTTTTCAGACATGCTATGGCTATCTCTATCGTGAGATCGGAATCCTCGTGGCCATCTTTATGACGGGAATTGCTCTGGGCAGTCTTTTCATGACTGCACGTCTGGAAAGAAACAAGGGAGAATCGATTCTCTTTTTAGAAACCGAATTGGGAATCATTCTCTTTTCATTTCTCCTCCCGATGGTATTTCTCGTTTCAGCCCCCCTTCAACGATCGGCGACAGGTCTCTTTGAAACCCTTTTCTGGGTCACCTCGCTCGTTTCAGGGGTTCTCATGGGCCTCCAGTTCCCCTTGGCAATGAAGATCTACCTCCATGCCTTGCCGGCAGAGGCAACGATCGGTCAAGCCGCAGGCCTGATCTACGGAGTCGATCTTCTGGGTGGTTTCGTCGGAGGACTGTTTGGAGGAATCCTTCTCCTGCCCGTCCTCGGTTTAAAGCAAACCTGCCTCCTGATGGCATCGATCAAAATCAGCAGTTTCCTCTTCTTTCTGGCTTTTATAAGGATCCAGAAAAAGGGAGGTTACATCCTTTGACATCCTAGGAACGAATGTGGTAAATGGAGAGAGGAAATCTTACCCGTTTTCTATTCGTACGATACGGACTTAATCGGGGAAGAACAGGGACTCCAACATCATATTGAACTCCAGACACACTGCCTCCGGCATAGTCTGAGGCCTGAAATCCGTCAACTGCTGAGGGCGGCTAAAAACAAGAACGTCATCCTGAATGAGGTCTCATTTTCGGGTAAGATCAGAAAAAAAAGGGAGAAATAGTCAAATGAAGACAAACGAATCCTTAATTGCAGAGAGAAACAAGCACATCCCCCAGGGACCCTTCAACACCCATCCCATCTTTGCCGCCAAAGCCAAAGGCGCGATGATCACCGACATCGAGGGCAAGGAATATATCGACTTCGCAGGAGGCATCGGGGTCAACAACATTGGCCACTGCGACGACGAGGTCGTCAAGGCCATCCAGGATCAGGTCGCAAAGTACATCCACACCTGCTTCCACGTCGTCATGTACGAACCCTATGTGGAGTTGGCCAAGAAACTGAATGAGATCACCCCGGGGTCCTTTCCCAAGAAGACGATGTTTGCCAACAGCGGGGCCGAGGCCGTGGAGAACGCCATCAAGATTGCCCGCCATGCCACAGGCCGACCTGCGACCATCGCCTTTGAGGATGCTTTCCACGGTCGGACGCTCCTGGCCTTGAGCCTGACCAGCAAGATGAAACCCTACAAGTTCGGTTTCGGTCCCTACGCGCCGGAGATCTACCGGATGCCCTATGCCTACTGTTACCGGTGTGCCTTCGATCTCGAGTATCCCTCCTGTGAGCTTCCGTGTGCTTACTATCTGAAGGAGTTCTTTGATACCCACATTTCAGCGGAGCAGGTGCGGCTCTGATTGCGGAGCCGGTGTTGGGTGAAGGAGGGTTTGTCGTTCCTCCGAAGGAGTACTTCAAGGTCCTTCAGAAGATCTGCCAGGATAACGGGATCGTCTTCATTGCGGATGAGGTGCAGACGGGATTTGGTCGGACGGCAAAGATGTTTGCCATTGAGCATTATGAGGTGGCGCCGGATATCATCGTCATGGCCAAGTCGATTGCAGGAGGATTGCCGCTCAGCGCGATTACGGGAAAGACAGAGATCATGGATCATCCCCAGGTCGGGAGGACTAGGCGGAACCTTCGCCGGTAATCCGGTGGCATGCCGGGCGGCGCTGGCGGTGCTTGGAGCAGTTTGAGAAGAAGAAGTTGTTAGCAAGGGGAGAGGAGATCGGGAAGAAGGTCATGAAGAGGTTCAGAGAGTTTTACGAGAAATACCCCGTCGTTGGAGATGTGCAGGGGATTGGGGGCGATGGTGGGGATGGAGTTGGTTGTGGACCGGAAGACGAAGGAGCCGGCGACGGCTCTCACCAAACAACTGGTAGCCAGGTGCCGGGAGAAGGGGCTCCTCATGATTTCAGCAGGAACCCACTCCAATATCATTCGACCCCTCATGCCTCTGGTCATCACCGACGAGCAACTGGATCGGGGATTAACCCTCATCGGAGAGGCCTTGGATGAACTCAGCCAAGGCTGATCGGTTCCGACAGCCTCTCTCTTACAGATCGTTCATTTGAAAAGGAGCCCCTCACATGAAAACCTACAATATTGCAATCATTCCAGGTGACGGAATTGGGAAGGAAGTAACTCAGGAGGCAGTCAAGGTTTTGATGGCCGTTTCCAAAAAACATGGGTTCGGGATCAAAACGGAAAACTTTGATTGGAGTTGCGATTATTATCTGAAACACGGAGAGATGGGTCCCGAAAACGTTTTGGATATCCTGAAGGGGTTCGACGCCATCTTCCTCGGCTGCATCGGGGATGCCAACAAGGTCCCGGACCATATCTCTCTCACCCTTCTCCTTAAAATTCGAAAAGGGTTTGACCAGTACGTCAACCTTCGACCCATCAAACTCTATCCCGGGCATTGAAACACCGATCAAGACCGCCACGCCGGAAACGGTTGACCTCGTGGTGATCAGGGAAAATACGGAAGGCGAATATGCGGGCGCCGGCGGGTTTTTCAAACTGGGCACGCCCGATGCCGCTGCCTTACAAACCGCGGTTTTTACGCGCAAAGGGTGCGAACGGGTGATGCGCTATGCCTTCAACCTTGCGCAAAAGAGGAAGAAACTGGGAAAGAAACCCCCCGTGGGAATGGTCACCAACTGCTCCAAATCGAATGCCCTCAACTATTCCATGGTCTTCTGGGATTCCGTTTATAGGGACGTGGCCAGGGATTACCCGGATATAAAGACGGACGGAGCTTTCATCGATGCCATCACCATGTGGCTGGTCCGGACTCCGGATTACTTTGATGTCATTGTCGCCTCCAATCTCTTTGGAGACATCATTACCGATCTTGGCGTCCGTGCTCCAGGGAGGAATGGGGTTTGCTGCCGGTGGAAACATCAATCCCGAGAGAACCTATCCTTCCATGTTTGAACCGATCCATGGCTCTGCTCCCAAGTACGAGGGCAAGGGAATCGCCAATCCTGTTGCCTCCGTTGAATCGGTCCGGATGATGCTGGACCACCTGGGAGAAGAGAAGGCGGCCCTGGATATCGAAAAGGGATTGACCAAGGTCCTCTCCGAGCGAAGATTCAAAACCAAAGACATGGGAGGCAAACACTCGACCTCCGAGATGGGCGATGCCATCAAAAAGGCCGTCTTAGAGGTGAAGTAAACAACCCTGACTTCTCTTCGAACACATTTGTACATATTGAGGATACGGTCACGCTATCTTCAATCGAAGGAGGAGCTATTTATCCGGCAGCAAATCCGTTCCGAGGCTGGCCGCCAGATCATTCAGCATACGCCGAAGGTCCGGGTTCATAGGAATCCCATTGGCGCGGCGATCGAGGAGACACGTATGCTCTTTCTCACCGGGAAGCCAGATACGATCCACCCCGTCCATTCGCTCCGAATTCCGTATCTCACGGATGGCGGCATCCACCTGGCGTTTGAACTGCTCCACCGGACAAAAATGAGATACCTTCAGGGCCACAATGGCATGGCCCGTGTTTGTGACCGAAGAATCATCGGCATTGAAATCGATACACTCCCGGCCGAATAAAGCCCCGTTGAGCAATCCAGCCAGCATGCCGATGACGATGGCAAGACCGGAACCTTTGTATCCGCCGATGGGAAGCAGGAAACCTTCGTTACTCCGGTTCGGATCGGTGATGGGCTCTCCGTGGCGATCGATCATCCATCCGACCGGCAAGGGTTTTCCGGTCAGTTGATGGGTCTTGATCTTACCGTAAGCGACCACGGTCGTGGCCATGTCCAAAACGACCGGTGGTTCCTCCTGTGCCGGAATGGCTACCGTCAAAGGATTGGTCCCGAGGGTCTTCTCAACACCGCCCCAGGGGGCCATGTGATTCGCACTCGCAACAGCCATGTATAATCCGATCATATCCCGGGCCAGCGGCATCTCGGCATAGAGGGCGCCAAAGCCGGCATGGTTGCTCATCCTTGCACCCACCCATGCGACCCCTGTCCGGTCCGCCTTTTCGATGGCCGCCTCGGCAGCCCGGCTCATCACGAGTTGACCCATGCCGTTGTCCCCGTCGACGATGGCGGTGGACAACCTGTCTTCGACGACACGAATATTCGGTCGCACATTGACGCCACCGGCCCTGATCCGCCGCACATATCTGGGCAGACGAATAATCCCATGTCCATCCACTCCGCGCAGGTCCGCTGCGATCATCAGCCGCGCCACATGTGAAGCGTCTGATCCGGATAACCCTACTTTCTCATAGATTTCCCTCGTAAATTTTTCCAGTTCCGTGGCTGTAAAACGCTCTTTCATCATTTCTCCTCCCGGCCATTTCTCAGAGGCCACTGATGCTAAAACATGCTTCGAAAGATTTCTTACCTTGTCTTTGCCCGCCCTTTTTCAGGCACCAACCACACGCTCCAGAAGACTCACTTGACACCATAACTTATGGGAATAATCGCTATTTGTCAAGAACGTAGAATGTCTTGCCCCCCCAATTTCAATTTGTAAGAAGCCCAAGATGCAGGAGACCTGGTCGGGCCTCTTGGAAACGATTCATCGGCCGCTGACGTCCTCTCCTTCACCCCGGAAACAAGCGCGACCACAGCAGGTCTCGATACCCGTTTTGGTCCCTTCTTCGACACTCCCTCCTTTGTGTTTGGTCCTGTCGGCGGACTTCTTCACTGTTCGAATGAATATGTCGAACTGGACTCGGTCATCAAAACAATCAAGGTTTTAGCTTGCTTTATTGTTGACTGGTGCGGCGTCGAGTAACCTTGGGAAGGTGTCATGAAAATGACCCGGCCCTTGGCCACTAACCCGAGAAGAATGACCCTGAAGGATCGGGGCAGATATATCAGATGGCCTGGCAACGTCTCCTGGATCGAAGCGATCCTCAATGAGCCGCGAAGCGGATGGATGAAACGATCTGATTTCTCCCATTTGGCTCGAAAATACCGTCTATTTTTTCCAAGAATACACCCTTCACCCCATAGGCTTGGGCCCCATTTTCGGTTATGCTTGTTTGGATGAAAAAACAATACCTTAAAGGTCCATCGTCATTTCAATTATCTTCAACCTTGAATAATCCTCTCTGGCTGATTATATTTTATATTAATGAATCTTTAAGGAGGTTTGGTTATGAGATTTGCTCTTTTATTTTTACTGGTTCTATCTATCTTTTGTGTCTCCCTTTTGCCGCCGAAAGTCAACAGAGCCACAAATCGAAGCACGGTGTCGATGTGGCGGCCGCTTCCGGAGCCGGAAGCGCCCAGATCTATCCAACAATGCCCGGGCCGGGCAAGAAGGTCCCTGTTGGGAATGACTATTACTTGATCTACGGCTTCGACAAGAAGCCAAAACTGGGCACGGTGATCATGAAGGTCGAGATTTTTACCAAGGAAGGCAAAAAGGACACCTCCATCGAGGTCAAGGCCGATGCCGACATGCCCTCCATGAGGGGAGCCCATGAAACAGGCGATCAGCCCTTTAAACTTTCCAACAAAGGGGACTATCTCCTGCCGATCAATATTGTCATGCCCGGAGATTGGGAAATAAGGCTCACCGTCTTGAAAGACGGAAAGGTCATTTTCAGGGGGAGCTATCAATTTGATGTTTAAGATCCTTCTCATCTGTGTCTATCCCTTTCTTATGCCTGGCCAGGCGCGGCACAGGCCGACGACCACCTGCTCTACTTCGAAGCGCAGGGGATCGCCGGTTACTCCTCCGAGCTCAACAAGGGCGATCTTCTATTCCCAGAACCCGGATGCTGAGATGCAGAAGCCGAGCCTGGGCTTCGATTACATCAAGCGGTTCTCAGGCGAATCCGGAGATGTGGCCACCTTCGCCCTCCAGGCCCGTCTGGCCCTGACATGGTCGATCCGGCAAAAGGTGAGACAGAAGTACAAGCTGGAGCCGCAGATCTACAACGCCTATTTGAAGGTGAAGACCCCTGGACCTTATGTGTGGGTCGGGCATAACCGTCCTGCCTTCGGGCTTTCCTCCTATTTCGACAGCCACGGCCTGCTCCTTGCGGACCCTCGCCATCCAGGGTTTCGGTTATGACCGCGACTGGGGAGTGGGAATCTACAAAGACTTCTCGTGGGGGGACATTGCAGCCAGTGTCACAACCGGCTCAGGGATGCCGATCTATTTCAAGGGGCAATTACATGGCCGCTGCCAGGGTCTCCTATGGTGTGCTGAGCCGGGACAATATAACCTCGGGTTTCTCCCTGGGCTACGGCAATACGCTCGATACGATGGGCTACGACGCTGAGGGACCCAGAACCCCGCCTGATGAGGCTTGCGGGAGCTGATTTGACCTTTCTCAGGAACAACCTCGAACACCGGTTTGATTTTCTAGGCGGGCAAGTGGCTCGACGAGGATACCTATGCGGTCTTTTACCGGTTCGGAGTCAATCTGGACCAGGAGGGACGGCTTGAAGATCGAGGCGCAGCCGATCTACTGGAAAATCGGCGACGAAAAGAACTATCAACTGTCCTGCTGTTTTTCGTTCCTGGCGACCTCGGATCTGACGGTCCGGCTGGGGTACACTTACGACCACAACACGAATGACAACAGGGTCCTTCTGCAGCTTTATTACTACCACCGGTATCATGACTGTCCAAATCACTGGAAATCAAGATTCGCATATTCATGCATGCCGATGGGATCAAGGAGGACTTGCATCCTGTCATCGAGTGCGACCTGCGATTGCTTGACGCTTGCCTTCTCCTCGTCCTGACCGGATACTCCGCAGCCTGGGGTGCGGTGGGTTGCGATCTGAATGACCCCGACCGTGACGTGGCAAGGCTCTTCCCGGAATCCACGGGGTATAAGACCATCTACACCTCGATTGTGCAGAAGGGCGGAGAACCTCTCCTGGCGAAGGTCGAAACAAGACTCGGGGACAAGTTCCACGGCATCTATGAGACGATTGACGTTCCCTATACGATCTACGAAATATTCGCCAATAAGAAGAAGATCGGCTACATCCACGGCGTCAACCAGAAAGGCCAGTTCGGCGGCATCCAGGTCTTTGTGGTCCCTCGACCTTGAGGGACGGATCAAGGCCTTCTATATACAGAAAATGACCAGCAAGTATGCCGGGAAACTGCGCGATGCGAAGTTCGGCAAGCAGTTCGTCGGTCTGACACTCAAGGATTTCGAGCTTTACGACGTTACTTCAGGAAAGGCATCCGGAAAGGTCGAGGCGATAAAAAATCCGGCCCCCGAGGCCGAGGCCGATTTCAGGGCCGCCCTCAGGGCCACGAAAAAGAACCTTATCCTGATGGATGAGTTTGTCTATTTGCCGCAGGCGGGATCTTCGAATCCGGGAGGTCCTCAAAAATGATCACCAAATTTCAGGTAGCCTATAAAAACCTGCTCAGGAAAAGGGTCCGGAGCCTTCTGACCCTGGTCGGCATCGCCCTTTCGGCCTGGGTGCTGGTGAGCCTGCTCGGTTTCAACCATGGCTATGAGAGCATCGCTCAACAAGGACATCGACAACATGGGTTTTCAGCTGATGATCATGGCCAAGGGCTGTCCGTATGAGGCGGCCACCATGATGCTCAAGGGAGGGACGGGGCTCCGCTATATCAAGGAGTCCATTATGGAGGACATCGCTAAAGAGCCTGAGGTGGAGAAGACCTTTCCGATGCTCATGTCGGCCGTCTTCGATCCGAACAAGGGGGAAAGCGGCGGGATAGCCGGATACTTCGGTGTGGAAGCCAAGAGCTTCGCTGAACTGAAGCCCTCTCTTAAATTCAGACAGGGAGGATGGTTTACCGATGTAAACGCCTATGAGGCTGTCATGGGCTATGAGGCGGCCGAACTTGAACAGCGTGAGGTAGGCGACATGATCCTCATGCCCGAGAAGAACGTCGAGTTCAAGGTGGTCGGCATACTGGAGAGGACAGGCACGCAGGATGATGGGACGATCTTTGTGCCCCTCAAGACCCTGCAGAAGATATTCGACAGACCCGATGAATTGACCACCATCGGCATCAAATTGAAAAAGGGTGTCGACAGCGCCCGCCTCGAGGAGAAGTTGTATAAGCTTCCGGATGTCCAGGTCGTGAGCCTGGCACAGGTGAAAGAGACCATCATGAGGCTCATTTCCACGGCGAAGGTCATGGTGCTCTCGATCGCCATCATCGCCATTCTGATCGCCATGGTCGGTGTCATCAATACGATCCTGATGTCGGTTCATGAACGGTTTCAGGAGATCGGCATTCTGAAGACGATCGGCGCCATGCCGTGGGACATCTTCAAGCTGATCTGGATCGAGACCCTGATCCTCTGCGCCATCGGAGGCGTCCTTGGAGTCGGCCTGGCGCTGATCCTCTCCAAGGTCACGGAAGTATTGATACGTTACGTGATGCCCTATGCCCCGAGCGGAGGTCTCGTCCTCATAGACCTGAAACTTGTCCTTATTACAATGGCGGCGATCCTGTGCATCGGCCTTCTCAGCGGACTCTATCCGGCCTGGAAGGCGGAAGGATCAGGCCGTTGGAGGCGATCAGGAGCGAGGTCGAGATGAATCAGAATGGTATTTCGATAGAAGCAATGAACCTGACAAAGGTCTACTCATCGCGGAAGCGAAGAGATACCCGCGGTGAATGATGTTTCCCTGCGGATCAACAAGGGAGACTTCATCTCGATCATCGGTCCCTCAGGGTCCGGCAAAACCACTCTGATCAACCTTCTGGGCTGTCTCGACAATCCCGACTTCCGGAGAACTTTACCTGGGAGGCCGACCGATCTTTAGCAACGCCAAGCGCCTTTCGGAACGGGAACTGACAAAGATCAGGAGGGAGACATTCGGATACATCTTCCAGAATTTCTACCTCATCCCCACCCTGACCGTCATGGAGAACGTGATGCTGCCGCTCACCTTTTACCGCAAGCCCGGCACGGAGAATGAGGCGGATCAAGCTCTTGAAACTCCTCGGGATGGACCACCGGAAAGACCACCTTCCGGGCCAGATCTCAGGCGGTGAGATGCAGAGGGTTGCAATCGCCAGGGCCATGGTGAACAGGCCCGAGATACTCCTGGCCGATGAGCCGACGGGAAACCTCGACACGAAAAGGTCCGCAGAGATTGTGCAGGTCCTGCAAGAGCTCAACCGGACCGCGGGACTGACGATCATCATGGTCACACACAACCAGGAGTTGGCCCGACACGCCGCCCGGATGTTCGAGATGAGAGACGGCCGGATCAGCGAGATTCCCAATCACAAACAAGTAGCTAAATAATGCCTGACGACCGGTACAAGGCCTATGAGGAATACGGACGCAGGCTCAAAAATGCTCCGGGAGAAATCAACCCATTCGACTCCCCGGTCTGAAGCCCGGGGTTTGCTCAGGGTTGATACTGAGCGGCGCTTTTTACCCCGATTTAAAAATCGGGGTTTGGCGCCGTCGAACGTATCAAAACTGAACCCGCTGAAGGCGGCGGTTCGCAAGCCTGGCGCCGGTCAATGAAAACCGTGCAGGAGGTCCTGTGAGAAAAGGCTTGTCTTTCTTAATTGTTTTTTGCCTTGCCGCCATTTCATTTGCAGCCGAGCCTAAGGATTCCGCTCCGCCTCAAAAGGAGAAATGCCCTGTTTGCGGGATGTTCGTCTCGCTCTTTCCCGACTGGAATGCCAGGATTGAGTTTAAGGATTCAACCCATGCCACTTTTGACGGAGCTAAGTGTATGTCTAAGTATTACTTGAACATACAGAAATATAATCCGAAAAAAAACAAGAATGATGTGACCGACATTTCCGTGAAGGACTACGATTCCAAGGCATCGATCGATGCGCTGCAGGCCTATTATGTTATTTGGAGCGATGTTTATGGCCCGATGGGTCATGAACCCATCCCTTTTGAAAAAGAGGCAGATGCCAAGAAGTTCCTGAAAGAACATAAAGGCAAGAAGATTCTGCGGTTCAAAGATATCCATTCAAATCTTATCCGATCCCTCGATAATCCTTGAATACCCCCTCTTGAATACCCCATGTCGCCCGTGCTTTAGCGCTCCATTAATGGTAAGCAATCATCCTGCCATCCAGCCGCCATCTGCGATAATGATCTGGCCCGTGATGTAATCCGAGGCAGGGGAAGCCAGGAAGACAGCCACCCCCGAGAGATCTTTCTCCGCATCACCTGTTCTTCCCATGGGTATTTTTGAAAGAATCCATTCCTTTCGCTTCGGATCTTCGAAGAGGGGCCGGGTCAGGTCTGTCAGGAAGTATCCTGGAGCGATCGCATTCACGCGAACGCCGTATTTGGCCCATTCCACAGCCAGGGCCTTGGTCATCTGGGCAACCCCGCCCCGGCTTGCGCAATAGGCAACCATATTGGGCAGGCCGATGAAGCTGGTCAGGGATGCCGTATTGATGATTTTTCCATAGCCCCGGCGGATCATCACCCGACCCACTGCCTGGGCCATGATAAAGGTAGACTTCAGATTGAGATCGACCACAGTATCCCACCCCTGGATGGTAACATCCTCGGCGGGTCCACGGATATTCCGTCCCGCATTATTGATCAGGATATCGATTCTGCCGAATTCGGCTAAAACAGTTTCGACGAGTTTGGGGATTTCATCAGAGAGAGCAAGGTCTGCCGGGAACGGAAGAACCTTTCGTTTTGGATCGAGAGAGTAATCTCTTCGCTGACCTTTTTCAGTTCTTCTCCCGTCCGGCTCACAAGCGCGAGGTCCGAACCTGCCTGGGCAAGGGCCATGGCCATGGCCCGACCCAGCCCCCGGCCTGCACCTGTCACCAGAGCGACTTTTCCCTCAAGACCAAAGAAAGAGTTCAAAAACTGATCATTCATCGATGCTTCTCTCGTTCATTCTTAAGTCGAATGGTGATGCCGATTCGCTAATCCCTCCTACCGCTCTTTAGTAACGACAGAGAAAGTCTGTCATTGCGAGGAATCCCGACGCTTCGCGGGATGACAGAAGCAATTCCTGAGATCCCTTCGCTTCGCTCGCAATGACAGCCCGGGGCATGTCTACTTGTTTAGAACGTTCACTATAGGTTTTGTTTTGGGCAGTTACGCTATGCGCCATGCTCTATGCCTGCCTGCCGGCCCCGGTCCCGACCGAGGGCGGGGCAGGCAGGCGCTATGCCATCTTCTAATAGGCCTCCTCATAAACGGAACGAACATCCTGCTCATTTAAGTCCCTTGGATTGAGGATGAAAAGTCGGGCAAACTTCATTCCGCCTTCAACGAGCTTTGAAATGGCTTGCTCCGGGATTCCATAATCCCGCAGGTGATAGGAAATCCCGACCGTCGCGAGAAGATCCTCAACCGCCTCCACGGAGAATTCGGCGGCTTCCATGCGGAAAGTCCCTCTACGTCCTTTCCCATGAGGCTCGCGATCATCGCATACTTTTCAGGGTTGCCGGACAGGTTGTAGCGCATGACATGGGGCAACAGGATGGCATTGGACCGTCCATGAGATAAATGATACTCGGTCCCCACAGGATACGCCAGGGCGTGAACCGCCCCTAAGCCTCCACTGGCAAAGGCCATCCCGGCCAAGGTGGAAGCCAGGGACATATAATACCGGGCTTCAAGGTTTGACCCCTTTGCCCAGGCCATCGGAAGGTACTCAGCAACCCACTCAATGGCCCTCTCCGCCAGAATGTCGGAGAAAGGTGTCGCAGTCATGGCAACATAGGTTTCGATGAGGTGAACAAGGGCATCTATTCCTGTGTCTGCCGTAACCTTTTGAGGAACCGTCAGCGTTAACAAGGGATCGACAATGGCGACGTCGGCAAGGGTATAGAGACTGTTGATGACTGTTTTCACATTCTCTTTTTCATTGATCAGCACCGATACCCTCGTGATTTCGCTTCCCGTGCCGGAGGTGGTTGGGATCAAGATCTTTGGAAGGCCTCTCTTCTTTGCGAGATCGAGACCGCACATCTCAAGAACGGCCATGTCGTTGGTCGCTTTCAGCGAGACCGCCTTCGCCACGTCGAGAGAGCTTCCGCCTCCCACTCCTATGACGAGGTCGCATTTTTCGGATTTGATTTTCTCCACGGCCTCTTCAACGCAAGAGACTGGGGGTTCAGGCTTTACCTGATCGAAAATAACATAGGGAACCTTGGCCGCCTCAAGGGAGGCCTTCACAGGCTCAATGAGTTTGGCCTGAACAACGCCCGGGTCCGTAATAATCAGAACCTTCTTGCCACCCAGTTGCAGCACTTCGGTTCCCACACTCTTGACCGTGTTCGGTCCGAAAAGGACCTTGTTGGGTGAATAAAAAACATGGGCCCTATCGAAAATCATTCCAGACATATGAACCTCCTTTTTTTGCGTGAGGCGGAAGGCGTAAGGAGTCAGGCGAAAAATAAAATGAATGCTTCTAACCCTCTTGCGACTCACGTCTCACGACTTACGGTATTTTACATTCCCAGATAGACCTTCTTGACATGTTCATGACGGACCAGGTCAGTCGCGATTCCCGAAAGGACGGTCCGCCCGTTTTCCAGAATAAAGGCAGAATGGGCAAGCTGGAGAGCCCGGTGAATCTGTTGCTCAACCAGCAGGACGGTGTACCCCGATTCGGCAATCTCACGGACAACCTCAAACATGGCCTGAACCAGGACCGGAGCCAGTCCCAGGGACATCTCATCAATCATGAGAATTCTTGGTTTTGCCATCAGGCCCCGGGCAATGGCACACATCTGCTGTTCCCCTCCCGAGAGGGAGCCGGCCATCTGACGCTGCCGCTCCTGGAGCCTCGGGAATAGACTGAAGACATGCTGAAGGGTTTCGTGAATAGACTTTCTCGCCTTGGGCGTATACGCCCCGAGTTCCAGGTTTTCCTGGACCGTGAGGGTGCTGAAGAGGCCCCGGCCTTCGGGAACATGGATGATCCCATTCTCAACGATCCGGTAAGAGGGGGCCCGATGGATGGGTTCGTCATCGAGTGAGATCTTTCCCGAACGGATCTTCGCCACCCCGCTGATGGCGCGAAGAGTCGTCGATTTTCCCGCTGCATTCGGTCCAAGAAGGGCAACGATCTTTCCCTCAAGCACTTCGAGAGACACATCGTTCAGGGCCTGAACATCCCCATAAAAGACCGAGATATGCTCCACTTTAAGCACGCGGAACCTCCTCTCCAAGGTAGGCCTTAATCACCTTTGGATTGGCCGTCACCTCGGCCGGCGTTCCCTCGGCAAGCAACTCTCCCTGATCCAGAACCAGGACACGGTCTGAAACGGACATGAGCGCTGCCATGATATGCTCGATCATGAAGATGGTCACTCCCTCTCTTCCGGATCTGGCGAAGGAGAGGGAGGGCTTCAGCGACCTCCATCGCATTCAGTCCTGCCAGAACTTCATCCAGAAGAAGTAATCGTGGTTGAGTGGCTAAGGCACGGGCCACTTCAAGCCGCTTCCTGCCTGCATAGGTCAGATTCTTCGTTTGGGAGAAGGCGTCCGAAGCCAGCCCTACTTCCTCAAGAACCTCCGTGGCCAGGCGCCGTGCCTCTTTAGGGTCGCGATGTCGCGCAAGGGTGGGAACCATCACGTTTTCAAGAACAGTCATTCCCTCAAAGGGTCGGACAATCTGGAAGGTTCGCCCAATTCCCAAAAGACTTTTCCGGTAAGGCTTAAGTGGCGTAATCTCCTTCTCGCCCAGAAATATTCGGCCATGGCTCGGATCGAGTAGCCCCGAGATGAGGTTAAAGACCGTCGTCTTCCCCGCTCCATTGGGCCCGATTAACCCTACAATTTCTCCCTGACCGATTTCAAAGTTTACCTGATTGACGGCGACGAGGCCTCCAAAGGATTTCGTTAACTGGTCTACCCTGAGCAGCGCCATCAGACAGCCTCCTTCCCAGAGGAAGCCCGACGAGCCTTAAAGTCCCGGTGCCGGAGGAAAGACAGGATCGGTGAAACGATGCCCCCCGGAAGCACCATCACCACGCCGATCAGGACCAGCCCGTAAATAAAAAAGTTAAGACCCTGCTGCAGGGCTCCAAGGTAGGAGCGAAGAAACTCACCGAGAGGAGTCATCAGGATAGCCCCGATCACAGGCCCCCAGATCGTTCCTAATCCTCCGATAATGCCATTGAGGGCCGGCTGAAGGGCAAAGAGCGTCTGTGAGAAGGCCCATTCCGGCTCAATCATGTAGGAGTATTGCGTAAAGAAGACGCCTAATAGTCCCGTAATCCCGGAACTCCAGAAGAGGCCCACAAGCTGGACTCGGTTGGTGTTGATCCCAAGGGCCTGGGCCGCCTCTTCATCCGAGGCAATGGCGCGAAGGTGATGGCCGGTTGCAGAATGGTAGATCCGGTGCATGATATAGACGCTCCCGCCCGCCAGGACAAGGAAGATATAGTAATAGGGAACCTTCGTCGTAAACACCAGATTTTCCCATCCCGGGGTAAAAGGAATGGTCAACCCTTCAGCGCCCGCAGTCATTTCCCGCCAGACCATCGCAATCCGCCGGAGGACCTCTGAGAAAGCAATGGTGGCCAGGGTAAACATCGGCCCTCTCAGGCGAAGGAGAGGAATGGCGAGTGCCGCCGCTCCAAGAAAAGTCACGAAAAGAGCAGGGAAGATCCCAAGCCAGGGGATGACCCCTGCTTTGATACAGAGGATGGAGGAGGCATAGGCGCCCAACCCAAAAAAGGCGCTATGGCCAAGAGAAACCTTTCCACAGAGGGCCATGATGTTCCAGGCCTCTGTCAGGGCGATGTAAAAGAAGATCAGGATGATGATATGCAGAAAATACGGGGCACTGTAAAAAACAGGGAGGAGAAGGAGGCCAAGGAGGAGAAGGATTAAAACGATTCGCCTCTTCATTTCAAACCCACCTCCTCTGTCCCCTTGCCCTTGCCGAAAAGACCCTGAGGCCTCACGAGAAGAATGAGGATAAAGATCATAAAATAGACCGCCTCTTTCAGGGCCGGAGAGATATAAACGCCGCTGAACGACTCGATGAGGCCGATGAAAATGCCACCCAGAAAGGCACCGGCCATGTTTCCCATCCCTCCCAGGACAACGACCACGAAGGCCAGCAGGGTATAGATGCCTCCGACCGTTGGAAAAACATAGGTAAACGGAAGAAGCAGGGCTCCGGCAATGCCGGTCATGGCAGAACCCAATCCAAAGGCGATGAGGTAAAGCCGCTGGACCCGGATCCCCATGAGTTGGGCCACCACCCGGTTCTCCGCTACGGCCCGAAGCGCCTTTCCGGTAAGAGTATACTTAAGCATGGCATACAGGCCGGCGAGTAAAACAAGCGCAAAAACAAAGGCGACCAGCCTGGGAACGCTCACATTGATATTTCCGATGTCGATCGTTGCCATGGAGTAGCTCGTTTGGATCGTTCTGAAATCAGCCTTGAAAAGCATGAGGGAAAGATTCTGGAGGGCAATGAAGAGACCCACCGTGACAAAGATCTTCATCAGCGCTGGAGAATCGAAGATGGGCTGAATGATGAATCGCTGCACCCCCATGCCAAACACGAAAAGGGCGGGAGCCACGATCAGGATCGATAGATAGGGATCGATATGCTGCGCCTGGAAGAGCCAGAACGTCAGGTACATGGCCACCATGAGCAGCTCTCCGTGGGCGAAATTGATGATACGAACCACCCCGAAGATGAGTGTAAGGCCGATGCTGAGGAGCGCATAGACTCCTCCCAGCAAAAGCCCTGAAACAGCGACCTGGATAAAAAGCTCCATACGGTTTCTGTTCTCCGCAGAATAGCAGGCGGGGCAATGCCCCGCCCTTTTCACGTCCTACTTGCCGAAGGGTCTGATCAGTGTAGGTTTCGCGACGGCTGCGCCTTCCGGCCAAACAGTTACTAACTTACCACCCTTCCACTCCATCATGAAAGGATCGGCAAGGGTATTCTGCCCGCCGTCATCGAATTTAACACCCCAGCCGCTGGCAGTTGATCCGGTCTTCAGCTCAAAGGCGGCGGCCGTCTGGCGAAACTTCGTGGCCTCCATGTTTCCACCGGTCTTATCCAGAAGGTCGAACAAGCACATTCGTTCCCGTAAAATTGGCCAGGGAGTGACCCGACCGCGGGGCCTCATTAAACAATTTTCGGTACATCTCGACAAACTCTTTCAAGCCTGGAGTAAACTGGGTATTGACCTCATACTGGGTGAAATCAACATTGAGGACACCCTCTGCTGCCGATCCCAGGGCTTCCTGGAAACTCCTCAGACTGTGTCCGCCACCCGTTCCGATAAAGGCCTTGATATCCAGTCCGAGTTCTTTGGCCTGTCGTCCAAAAAGAATAGCGTCATTGGCATACGACACGCCGATCACCACATCAGGTTTGTCGTTCTTCAGTTTCAGGATCACGGAGGAAAGGTCCACTGCCTGGGCATTATAGGGAATCACAGAGACCAGGGGAACACCGGCAGCCTTGGCTTCGGCTTCCACGTTCTTAGAAATTGAGGACCCATAGGCTGAATCCTCATGGACCAGGGCCAATCGGATCTCATTGGCTTTCTTGTTAATCTGCGGACCTACCCAATCCCTCGCAAATCGGACCTGGGACCGCGAGAAATACTGGGCCTTGGGGCATGTCCTGAGCAGGGTCTTGTAGCCCCTGGCTGTAATGAGATCAGAAATGCCTCCCTGCTCGAAATAGATAATTCCGGCGCGGGCGGCAACCTCCGATGCCGCCAGACACAGGGAACTCGAATAGGTCCCCGTAAGCAGTTTAAGCCCCTCACGGTTAATCAGACGTTCCGCTTCTGACTTCGCCGCGTTGCCATCAGGGATATCCACCTTCATGAACTCAACCTGCTTTCCGGCAACACCCCCCTTTTGGTTCCTCATCTGTCTTGCAATCTCGGCTCCCCTCCAGCTCTCGTCTCCAAGAAGGGCAAGGGCGCCTGAGACAGGATACAGGGCGCCAATTCGCAACGGCTGACACTGAACTCTTTCAACATGACCGAGCACCATTAAAAGTCCGAGAATAACCACCATCACACTCCATCGTTTCATACCGCCTTACCTCCTTCCATTAAGATTGACTTGTCTGCTCCCCAGCATTCATCTGGAGGCCTCCACGAATCCAAATGTTATCATTGAAATGACCGTCCCTTGTCAAGTGCAACACTCTATTTTCTCCGCCCTAATCCATCAGCATCCCGCCGTTGACGTCAAGGATTTCGCCCGTAATATACCGGGCCTCGTCTGAAACCAAGAAAGCAACGGCATGGCTGACGTCTTCGGCCGAGCCAATCGTTCCAAGGGGGATCGTCTTGAGGTAATTTGTGAAGTCTCCCTGAGTGATTCCCCGTGTCATGTCTGTCTCGATCACTCCCGGCGCCACTGCGTTCACCGTTACCCCATAGGGCGCCAGTTCCCTGGCCAGGGCCTTTGTAAAACACATCACCCCTGCCTTTGAGACGGAATAGTTGGCGCCCGTCGCAATGCCGCCCACTTTTCCGGCCAAGGAACCCATGTTGACGATCCTTCCGGACCGCTGTTTCTTCATCACGCCCATCACAGCCTTTGAGCAGAGAAAAACACCTTTGAGGTTGATGGCCATGACCCGGTCCCAATCCTCCTCAGTCATCTTCTCAATGGTAACGACCTGGCAGATCCCTGCATTATTGACAAGGATATCGATCCTTCCAAACTCTTTAACGACACGATCAGCCATTTCACTGACGTCCCGAGCATTTGACACATCCACCCTCAGGGCAAGGGATCTCCTGCCTAAGGCATGAACCTCTTCGGTCACTCTCTGCGCTGCCTCTAAATTCACATCACCAACAACAAGGTGAGACCCTTTCCTTGCCAGTTCAAGGGCAATCGCCCTTCCCAGACCCTGGGCTCCCCCGGTCACGATAGAGACCTTGTTCATCAGGCTCATTCGGTTTGCCTCCACCCTGATTTTTATCCGACCCGAATTCTATCCGATAGGATAAAGGAGATATTTGATCCCTTCCCGATGTTCGCTCTTTGAAAAGGCTTCCTGCCAGCGATCCAGAGGATACTCTCCTGATACGAGGGGACCGGTTCTCACCTTCCCTTCGGCGAGCAATGTCAGCCCGAGATCCCACGAAGTCTTCTTCTGGGCAAAACTCCCCACCACGGTGAGCTCTTTGAGGGCAATCTCCTCAAATGGAAGTTCTACGGCCTTTCCAAAGAGGCCGACCTGGATGAAGGTTCCTCCCTTGCGGGTCAACCCGATACACTGTCCGGCTGCAGCGGCTACGCCGGCACATTCAAAGGACTTATCAACGCCGTAGCCACGGGTCGCCTCCATAACGATCGAAGCAAGATCCTCCCGATCGATATCGACAACCCGATCCGCACCCAGCGCTTCTCCCAGTTTCAGTCTCTCTTCGTCCGAATGAACACCGCAGAGGATCACCCGCGCCCCTGTTGACTTCACCACCTGGAGCATGAGGAGACCGATCGCGCCGGGTCCCGTGACCAAAACAGTTTCCCCCGGGTCGACCCGGACCCTTTCAAGGGCCGCATGGGTACAGCAGGCCAGTGGCTCACTCAGGGCCGCCTCAGAATCGCTGACAGAGTCGGGGATCCGGTGGAGGAGTCTTGACTTGATAACCATTTCATTTGCGAAAGCGCCGTTATAGAAGTAGCCATAAGCCTTTCGCTCCGGACAGAGCTGGGTGTCGCCCGTCCGGCAGAAACGGCAGTGCCCGCATGAATGAGCCGCCGTCTCCGAAACGACCCGATCCCCCACCTTCCAGTCTCTCACATCCGTTCCCACTCTTTTGATGACCCCGGAAAATTCGTGGCCGAGGACGAACGGCGGTTTGGCCTTCGGGAATTCATCGTGAAGGATGTGAATATCCGTGAAGCAGATGCCGGCCCTCTTCACCTCAACGAGAACTTCGTCTGAAACAGGTCTCGGTTCCTCGACTTCTCGTAACTCAACGAACCCATCCCCCCTCTGCAACTTCATCAATGCCTTCATACCGGATTGTCCCTTCGGTTAGATCCTGAAACGATCCTGAACTAAATTCAGGACAGGGTTCAGGATAACACGTTTAAGAGATTTCTAATATTTTTGGATAGATCTTGGCATTTCGATTTATTCTCTCTTCCCGCCCAGGTAGGCCTCTATGATCTTCTCGTCACGGAGAAGATTCTGCCCGGAATCCGCAAAAGCGATCCTCCCTGTCTCAAGCACATAACCCCGGTGAGAGATCTCCAGGGCAGATTGGGCGTCCTGTTCTACGAGAAGGATCGTTACCCCTTTCCGATTGATGTCCACAATAAGCTGAAAGATCTCTTCGATGATCACCGGAGCGAGACCGAGAGACGGCTCATCGAGAAGAAGCAGCGTTGGCCTTGCCATCAGGCCGCGGCCAATGGCCAGCATCTGCTGCTCCCCTCCCGAAAGGCTTCCTCCGGCCTGGCCTTGCCTCTCCTTCAGTTTCGGAAAAAGCTGGAAAACCTGGTCAAGATCTTCCTGCCTCGTCGCTTTCCCGTGTCCCTTTCGACCATAGGCTCCGACCTCCAGGTTTTCAAGGACGCTTAAATTGGGAAAGATCTTCCTCCCCTCAGGGACCTGAATGATGCCCCGGCCGACAATGACCTCCGGAGGCAGTTGATGGATCGCTTCTTCCTCAAAATAGATCCCCCCCGAGAGAGGCCTCAAAAGCCCCGAGATCGTCTTAAGGGTCGTACTTTTCCCGGCCCCGTTGGCTCCGATCAGGGCAACGATTTCTCCCCCGGAGACCTCCAGACCAATTCCCTTGAGGGCCTGGATCTTTCCATAGCTTGCCACCACATCCTGAATCTTAAGCACGCCTCTTCCCCCGGCCAAGATAGGCCTGAATGACATGGGCATCCTTCTGAACCTCCGCAGGACTCCCCTCGGCAATCTTCTGGCCGAAGTTAAGGACAGCCACGTGTTCTGAAATTCCCATGACAACCCTCATATCATGCTCGACAAGGAGAATCGTCACTCCCTGATCCCTGATTTTTTTGATGAGAGACATGAGATCACGCGATTCCGTGGTGTTCATGCCTGCGGCCGGCTCATCCAGGAGAAGCAGCCTCGGACGGGTCGCGAGGGCTCGTGCAATTTCGAGAAGACGCTGCGCCCCATAGGGAAGATTGCGCGCCTCCTGGTTCTCCGTCCCCTTCAACCCCATCAAACTGAGAAGGGACGTTGCCCCTTCACGCAACTCCCTTTCCTCTTTCAGAGCAGCCTTTGTCCGGAAATAGACCCCGAAGACGGTCGATTGACAGTGAAGGTCCTGAGCGATCATCACATTTTCCAAAACGGTGAGCTTTTGAAAAAGCTGGATATTCTGAAAGGTTCGCGAGATTCCTTTTCGGGCTATCTGGCTCGGTCTTAAGGCAGTAACATTCTCATGGTTGAACAAGATTTCTCCCTCGTTGGGAGGATAAAACCCGGTCAACAGATTGAAGAAAGTGGTCTTCCCGGAGCCGTTTGGACCGATCAGGGCCGTAATCTTTCCTTCCTCGATCGACAGATCAACCCGATTGACCGCCGTCAACCCGCCAAACTTCTTGCTGAGCCTCTTCGTCTCCAGCAGAAGACTCATTCAGCCTCCCGACCCGCCGACCGGGATCGAGCCCATGGCACCTTGTAGAGGGCAGAGATAATTCCCGATCGCATAAAGACCATCATCAAGATCAATCCCAATCCAAAAACGGCCCTGTAATATTGCTGCATGAATCGCAGGTACTCCGGAAGGAGCGTAATTACAAAGGCACCGATAACCGCCCCCCAGACATTGCCCAGCCCCCCGATCACGATCATGACGAGGACATCAACGGAGGTTCCAAAGGTGAAGGCGTCCGGGTTAATATACGAAACATAATGGGCATAAAGGCTTCCTGCAAGCCCTGCATAAAAAGAAGAAAGGGCAAAGGCCAATATCTTGTAAAAGGTGGTCCGGACCCCCACTGTCTCGGCAGCCATCTCATTCTCCCGGATGGAAAGGAAGGCCCTCCCGAACCGTGAACGAAGGAGCCGTATCGTGCTGAAAATCGTCAGAAGCGCGAAGAAGAGAATGATGTAGTAGAACGATTGGGGCGTGGCGAAAACGAAGCTGCCGATGGAGGGTCTGGGGATGCCGTAAATTCCCCTGGCTCCCCCTGTAATCGATTCGAGATTGACGAGGGCCAGCTGGACCATCAAGCCGAAACAGATCGTCACCACCGATAGATAGATGTCCCGGACCCTCAGCGTCGGAGCCCCTAAAAGGATTCCGAAAAGAAAAGAAACAAACCCCCCGGCAAAGATCCCAAACCAGAAAGGGATCCCGAATTTCACTGCAAGGAGGCTCGACGTGTAGGCGCCCACGGCAAAGAAAGCAGCGTGGCCGAGGGAGATCTGTCCTGCAAACCCTACAACGATGTTGAGGCTTACAGCCAGGATAACAAAGATGCCGACAGTGCAGGCAAGGTGAAGCGGATAATGCGGCAGCCACAGGGGGAGACTCAAAGAAGAAGACAAAGACAGACCACTCGAATATCTTCTTCATTCTTCGCCTATCATTTGGAGAACAGACCCGAAGGCTTAAAGATGAGAATCGCGATCAGAACGCCGAAAGCGATCACATCCTTGTAATCCGACGAGATATAGAAAGCACTCAGATTCTCGCTGATGCCGATGACAATCCCGCCAATGAGGGCGCCCGGAAGGCTTCCGAAACCGCCGATGACCGCTCCCATAAAGGCCTTCAGCACAAGGGCCAGACCGATATCAGAAGCCACGTAAATGATGGGGGCCAGAAGAATTCCAGCCAGTCCACCAAGGACTGCGGAAAGGCCAAAAATCATTCCGATCATCCGGTTGATGCTGATTCCCATCAGGCTCGCGGTTTCCCGGTCCTGGGCCACAGCCCTCATCACTTTCCCGGTAATGGTCCGGAAAAAAAAGAGATAGAGGCAGACCACCAGCGTCGAGATGATCCCGATGATCCAGAGGTTCTGGGGAATGAGCGTGATTTTACCAAGCTGGATGGGCTTATCACCAAAAATACTCGGGAAATGAAAGGGATGGGTCCCCCAGACGAATTTTGCGGAGTTGGAAAGAAAGATTGAAACGCCGAGCGTGGTAATGATCGCGGTCAGTGGATCAGCCCCCCGGATGGGCCGGATGGTCAATCGCTCCACAATGACGCCCAGAACCCCGCTCAGGAGAATAGCGGCAAGAAAAGCAACTGCAAAGGGCCAGCCCCATGTGACAAAGAAGGTCAGGATGAGAAATCCGCTGACCATGCAGAACTCACCCTGGGCGAAATTGACCACGGCTGCCGCATTCCAGATCAGCGTAAATCCCAGGGCGATGAGTCCATAAATCCCCCCCATCGCAATCCCGGAAATGATCTGCTGAAAAAACATCCGGTTCCCCTGCTACAATTTCCGTCTCACCCACTTGCCGTTTTAGGATCTCGCCTGCCTTTCGAAGGCCAGCCCGGTGCTAGCCAGGCAGGTTCGAACCTGAAAATCAGTTCTTGGTTTAGGAAGTTACGCTATGCGCCATGCGCTATGCCTGCCTGCCGGCAGGCAGGCGCTATGCGATTTTACAGTTAATACCCGTACTGTTGAACAATGAGCGTCTTCAGACCCTTGGCCTGGGTCACGCACTGAAAGTAGCCGCAATCGCCATTCTTGTCAAAGTAGAAAATCCCGGTGGCCTTCTGGAATCTCTTAAGAGTTGTGGAGATAGTCTCTTACCTTGGCCCGGTCCATCCCCGCCTTTTCAATCGCATCTTTTAAGATGTAGATGCCATCATACGTCGCGCCGGAATGAAGATCCGGTTCCTTCTTGAACATGGCCACATAGGCTTTTCGGAAGGCCTGTGCCGCAGGTCGCGGATCCGTGTAGGCATAATTGCTGATGCCGTAGACGTTTTCCGAAAATTCCTTAGCCACGCCAATAAAGATGTCATCCAGGGAGCTGTAGAAGAATTTCCCCTTGTATCCCATCTGAGTCAACTGACGAACGAGAATGGAGGTCTCGGTTTGGAGACCCCAGGAGATAATCGCCTCTGGCTTGGTCTCAATCAGTTTGGTCGCTGCAGGCGTCAGGTCCCGGTCTCCGGCCGCATGGCTGACCTTGATAAGGGGCTTGACGTTCGCTTTGATCAGATCCTTTTCCACTTCCTCGATGCCGCTGATTCCATACTCAATGTTGGTATAGGAAAGCGCGATCTTCGACAGCTTCAAATCCTTTGCGAAGTAATCAACGATGACCCCCGCGCCGACCACGTCGCTTGGCCGGGTCCGGAAGATCCAGGGATTCCCCTGGGCCGTGATCTTAGGGGCGAGAGAAGAGGTCAACTGCGGAATGCCTGCCTGCTGGGCCACAAACATGCTCGGAAAGGTAACGGAGCTGTAATCCGGACCCAGGAAGGCAAAGACCTTGTGCTGGTGGATGAGCTTGTTGATCGCATTGATCCCGACCTGGGGGTTTCCTCCGTCGTCTTCAATGATAAACTCAATTGGCCGGCCCGAAGCTTCCCCGGCAGGTTTGATGCCCCCCGCCTTGTTGATCTCGGCAACAGCAACCTTGGCCCCTTCTGCGCAATACTCCCCGTTAAGAGCATTCGGTCCCGTCATGATCCCAACGAGACCCACCTTGATAGGCTCTGCGGCAATTCCTTCCCCCGCACCGAACAGAACCGTCACCAATAACAGCATCACCATCATCCCGACTTTCGCAATTCGTTCCATGGTTCCTCCTCCTTTCCAATCGTTTTTGCGCTATTTGATCACGAATATTGAACAAATTCGAGCGTAATCCCATCCGGATCATGGAAATAAGTTGCCTTCACTCCAGGTCGAATCACCAGAGGAGGCGTATTGAACTGAACCCCGTCGGCCAGCAGTTTTTCGTAGAGGCCGTCGATGTCGTCCACCTGAAAGCCAAAATGGGTAATTCCTTTATCGCAGACGGGCTTATCCGGCGGATAAGGCAGACCTTCGGGTGAGTGGTACTGAAACAGCTCAACCCTTCCACCCCATCCGCTCAGCATTGCATAAGAGACGTCCACGTTCTTTAATCCCACGACCTTTTCGAGCGCCTCGCTTCTCCTATGGTCAATCTTCCACTCCAGCTTCATCCCTAACAACTCGCAGTAGAAATGAATCGACCGATCGATATCTGCGACACTGATCGCCGTATGGTGAAGCAATTTGATGCCCATTCCCTTCACCTCCCATTATGTGGAAAATAGGTTTCGTCCAACGGCAACGATGCCCGTATCGTCATTCGGTAACGTTCGTGCTTAAAAGTTCACCGACGTCATCTAAACGAAACGCCTGCCGCCGGTAGCAGGGCTTCATAACCGTAACCCTAACCAAAAGCCCGATAATTCGAGCCTGCCTGCCGAAGCCTTGGCGCAGGCAGGGGCGCCCTCCGGGCATGGGGCATTAATTATCGTTTATGCACCTCTCTCATATCACGTTTTTCCTTTATCTTCAAGCAACACAGCATCTTTTTTTCTGCCAAAGATCACCTCGATCACAGGTTTTGCCAACCTCTCCATCTTCAGGGTCGTCGGTTAATCTGTTTTCGTTCCTGGAAAGCCAATAGCGGTGTGGATAAGACAATGGAGGCACCTTTGTCCCTTAGCCAATGGAGAAGTCTTGGATAGATTGAGACAGAATCGCTCAGAAAGGCTAAAGAGACCTTAGTTCAGGCTTACGGAACACTTCCTATACAACTCCCCATGCCTTGATGGGGCTCGGTTTCTCACCCTTTTTCGGGACAGTTTAAATTGAGTATGTGAATATCATATCGTACGCTCTTACGAGGAAGGGAAAACAGTAAGTATATGGCAGATACTCACACCCCGCACCCAAAATTTGAACCGACGGAGAGCCCATGGGATTTTCAGTGGGCTAACTACCC
>CAWHGS010000011.1:0-102498 GCA_963828805.1 uncultured delta proteobacterium | reverse complement strand
ATTTTCTCCCCTCCGTGACTCTTGGGCAAAGCAGCTGCCCCGGCCCCGCCCGAATTCATGCTGATCGAGCATTTGAGGGCGGAACATAGTCAACTGCTCTTGAGCACCAATGGAAGAAAGACCTGGTTGTTTGGAGGTGAGAAACCGATTTTGCTCTGGGGAGCGGCCATTCTTCCCCAGACCCTCTGGATCATCGGGTTCGTCATTGTGCTGGTCATTTCTCTGACCTATTTTTTCAACTTCACCCTTTTCGGTAAGGCCCTCCGGGCGACGGCCATCAACAAGGAAGCGGCAAGCCTCATGGGCATCGACGTGAAGAAGATGATCATGCTCTCTTTCGCCATGAGCGCGGCCATTGGAGCCATCGCGGGAATGATCATCACGCCGATCACGCTGATCGAATATGATCGAGGCCCCATCTTCGGGATCAAGGGTTTCTGTGCAGCCATTCTGGGAGGAATCGGTAACTCCGGAGGGGCGGTGGTGGCGGGTCTGACCATCGGTATCCTCGAATCTTTTGGAGCTGGCCTTCTCTCTTCCGGCTATAAAGACGCCATGGCTTTCCTGGTCATGCTCCTCATCCTTTTCTTGCGACCCGGCGGACTGCTTGGTAAGTACGAGGTGGAATAAGGAATGAAAACGGATTACAGAGTCTTGTTCCTGTTTGCCTCGGGACTTGCCCTCTTTCCATGGGTCGTCACCAATTCCTACTATATCAGTGTCCTGGTTTTCGTAGGAATCCATTCGCTCCTGGCAATGGGATTGACGGTGTTACTGGGATATGCCGGTCAAATCTCACTCTGTCAGGCCGCTTTTTTTGGAATCGGAGCCTACACGTCCGGAATATTGACGGTGAAATTCGGAGTCGATCCATGGCTGGCGATGATGATTGCCATGGTTTTGACAGGGGGGATTAGCGTTCTCCTGGGTATTCCCGCCTTGAAACTCCGGGGCCATTACCTGGCGATGGCGACCCTTGGGTTTGGTGAGATTATCAACATCCTCCTGAAAGAGTGGGTGAGCCTGACCGGAGGCCCCTCCGGGCTTACCGGAATCCCGAGGCTCACCTTTGCGGGGATTTCGCTTAATACGGAGGTGAAGTATTACTTCTTCATCTGGCCCATTGTTCTTGCCGTGATGGTCTTCTTGCTTCATCTGGTTCGTTCCCGGGTTGGAAGGGCCCTTCAGGCTCTGAACCGAAGCGAACAGGCGGCAGAGGTCATGGGTATTCCGGTCAGTGAATACAAGACAAAGACCTTTCTCCTTTCGGCCGTTCTCTCAAGTCTTGCAGGGAGCTTCTATGCCCATTTCATCACGGTCATCAGCCCGGAGTCCTACAGCGTCGTCTTTTCGATCATGATCCTGGTTATGGTGATTGTCGGAGGAATGGGTTCCCTCTGGGGCAGCGTGATCGGAGCTTTTGTCATGACGATCCTTCCCGAGTATCTGAGGATCTTTGAGGACTGGGATATCATCCTCTATGGAGTGATTCTGCTCGTCATCCTGATGTTCATGCCGAAGGGTTTGGTTTACGGATTTCAATTGCTTTTCAGAAGAGCACTGAAACTTATCGTTACCCTCTCTTCCCTCCGAGAGAGAAGATTGAGGTGAGGGAGAAAAATCGGAAATCAAAACGAGATAGGGGAAAGAGAACGAATCGTGTCATCCTTTTTTCAAACGATCCATTTAACGAAACACTTTGGGGGAATTACGGCGGTTTCGAATCTCTCGTTTGAGGTTGAACAGGGCGAGATCCGGGGGATCATTGGGCCAAACGGGGCCGGCAAGACGACGTTGTTTCACCTCATCTCGGGAATCTATCCTCCTACCCACGGAGAGATTCGTTATCTTGGGAAAAACATCACGCGACAAAAACCTTTCAAGATCTGCTCCCTCGGGATTTGCCGTACCTTTCAGAACCTGCAGGTATTCGGTAATCTGACCGTTCTCGAAAATGTGATGGTGGGAAGGCATTCCAGATCACAAAGCGGATTTCTGGCGTGTGGTCTCCGTTTTTCCACCACCCGGAAAGAGGAAGAGGAAATCCGGGCGAAAGGCCTGGAAAAGTTGGGGGCGGTGGGTCTCGAGGCTCGTGCGGAAGAGCTCGGTGAAAACCTTCCTTTTGGCGAGCAGCGGCTCCTTGAGCTGGCGCGGGCCCTGTCGTCGGAGCCGAAGTTACTGCTCCTCGATGAGCCTGCTTCGGGTTTAAATGATACGGAGTCGCAACGGATGGCCCTCGTTATCCGGGACATCCGGAAGATGGGGATTACCGTCCTCCTCGTGGAGCACCATATGGACTTCGTCATGAATCTTTGCGATCGAATTCTTGTCTTGAACTATGGGGAGAAAATTGCGGAGGGAACGCCGATTGTCATCCAGGATGACGCCCGCGTCATTGAGGCCTACCTGGGAAGGGAGATTGGGGAAGTAAGCCATGCTTGAGGTGGAAGGGCTTAATACCTTTTACGGCCATATCCACGCGCTGAAGGATGTCTCCTTCTCGTTGCAACGAAAAGGAGATGGCCTGTGTTATCGGTGCAAACGGGGCCGGGAAGTCGACTCTTTTGAAGAGCCTCATCGGTCTGGTCAAACCTCAGAAAGGAGTCATCCGATTTCTTGGCAAAGAGATCACTTCTCTTCCAACGCATGAGATCGTCCACCAGGGGATGGGATTGGTTCCTGAGAGAAGGCAGCTTTTTGGGCCTCTCAGTGTGCTCGACAATTTGAAGCTCGGCGCCTTTGCGTGGATTCGGAACGCCAAACAATCAGAAGTCCTGATGCAGCTGGAATGGATTTACCGCCTTTTTCCGATCCTGAAGGAAAGACATTTTCAGAAGGCAGGAACCCTTAGCGGAGGCCAGCAGCAGATGCTCGCCATCGGCAGGGCGTTGATGTCCCGCGTGAAACTTCTCCTTCTCGATGAGCCTTCCCTCGGTTTGGCCCCCATGGTCGTCATCGATATCTTTAAGACGCTCGTCGATCTGCATCAAGAGGGACTGACGATTGTGCTGGTGGAACAGAATGCGCAACTCGCGTTGAAAGTGTCTCAATTCGGCTACATCCTTGAAAACGGCCGGATGTTACTTCAAGGGAGGGCATCGGATTTATTGAATGATGAGAAGGTGAAGCAGGCGTACCTTGGCAAGAGGAAGGAAGCGGCTGGCCGCTGACGTTCATCGATACACACGACCCATCGATTTGTAAAGGTCAAGCAGGAGGAATGCAGTATGATCTCGTTCTGGAAGGTTATGGACCGGGCCTATAATACGGGCCCCCTGATGAGAGTAGAAAAATTTGATATGGAGGTATTTCGCAAGGCCTCGGAGCTGAAGAAGAGGTTCGGGATCCAATTCAATCCGGAGACGCCGGTTCCTGAGGACGATGACCTGGCGGACAGACTGTTTCAGGCGGGGATCGAACTCTTCGTAGACGTTGGAATCTATAATGCAGGCTCTGAGAGGGTGATCCGCTTCACCCGGGAGGAAGTCGAGGAGGCGCTCCTGGAGCTATCAAAACTGCCGGATACCCTCTTCATCGGGGAAGGGACCGAACAGCGTCAACTGAAGAAGCGCTCTGTGTCCGATAAAGCTCCTCCCCTTACGATAGGAGGTTTTATCGAAGACAATCCCAACGAAGGAAGGGACTTCGTCCAGATGTACAAGAGCGTGGCTCAGGAGAAGCTCGTCGACGGGATTTACTATGGGCCGGCTCCCCGGACTTCGGAAGGGATACCTTACTCCTTTGGCACGCCCCTGGAGATCAGGGCCACGAGGCAGGCCGTCTCCTGGCTGAGAGAGGCGACTCGAGCCGTTGGCAGGCCGGGCCTCCACCTGCTCGATGCCTCCTTTTCAGCGCTGGGAACGGCGGTTGCCTTCGACGAGAAGAATGGCCTGAGAAAGAGCGATGCCGTTTCGATTCCGCACATCAGCGAGCTTAAGGTGAATAGTGATCTCTTGAGCAGGGTGGGCGTGACCATGGAACATGGTTGCCTGAGGAATCCTTTCTGGACATCGATTGTGGGAGGATTCGCCGGCGGGCCCGAAGGGGCGGTCATCTGCTCCGTTGCCTCCGCGCTGAATGCAGTGATGGTCTACAATGTCGCCGGAGCGGGCTATGTCATGTCCTCCACCATTTTGAGCAATCCGCCCGTGACATCGGACAGAAGGACCTACTGGGTGAGGGATATGAGTCTTCAGGCCCTCGCAAGGAATACGAACCTGATCTGCGGGGGCGGGGGATCCCTGGCATCGGGGCCCGGGACGGAGCAGCAGCTCTGGGAGATTGCGGGTCTTGCTTCGATCATCGCCGTTGCGGGAGGGCATATCATGCACGGCCCGAGAAAATCGAAGCTTGTCAAGGCGAACCAGGGAACAGGCCTCGAATCGAGATGGATGGCAGAGGTCGCCCGGGCCACAGGGTCCCTTTCCCGGGGCGAGGTGAACGACCTTGTGAAGTTTATCGTCGGCAAGTTCGAGGGGAAAATCACTCCCGATATGGCGGATCCCGGATACGCGTTCGAAGAACTCTATGACTTCGAAACGGTGGAAATCAAACCCCATTATCTGGACAAATATGGGAAGGTGAAAAGGGAGCTGGAGGCCTGGGGGCTTCGGTTTAAATAGTTGCCACCGACAGAGGAGTGGATATGGATCTGAGAAAATTCATCGAGAAACTGACCGCGGAACAGGATATCCTGCGGATACGGAAAGAGGTCGATCCGCGGTTCGAGCTGGCAGCAGTGGTAAGCAAGGTCCAGAAAGGAGAGAACAAAGCCGTCCTCTTTGAACGGGTCAAGGATTCCCCATTGCCGGTGGCTGCGAATCTGTTCGGGACCTATAAACGGGTGGGTCTCTTTCTCGGTTGCAGGGAGACGGAGGTCGTTCGAGTTATAGGAGAGAAATTGCGCGAGACCCCTTTTATACGGGGCGCGAAAAAGGGGGGCAGAACGCAGGCGGAGGTAAAGGAACTCGGCGAGCAGCTCCCCATCGCGACCCATTACGAGAAGGATGCCGGCCCGTATATTACGGGAGGAGTGATTCTGGCGAAAGACCCCGAGACCGGAATTCACAATCTTTCGTACCATCGGATGCAGTGGACGGGAGGGGGAGAACTTCGTTTTCGGATCACTCCGGGACATCATCTCGGGATCTATTTCGATAAGGCGGAGAGGGAGAACAGGAATCTTGAAGCCGTTGTTCTGATCGGCGCGCCGCCGGCGGTGATGCTTTCGGCTGCCTTTGGTCTCCCTTATGACTGGGATGAACTTCAGGTTGCGGGAACGCTGCAGGGGAAACCGATCGACTTAACGCCGTGTGAGACGGTCGGTCTGGAGATACCGGGGGACACCTCGGTTGCGATCGAGGGCGAGATCCTTCATCATGTCAGAAAGCCGGAGGGGCCCTACGGTGACTGGATGGGAAACTACATCCCCATTACGGAGAATCATGTGTTTCAGGCCAGGAGGATCACGTTCGGTCATGATCCCTTTTATTACACCATGTTCTCAGGGTCTCCCGAGGACGTGGTCCTGATCGGGATGCCCGTCGCCGTTTCGATGTACCGGAATGTGAAGAAGGTGGTTCCCACGGTCCTGGATGTGGCGTGCTGGCCCTTTCTCTTTTACGGCGTTGTCCAGATGAAGAAGAATGCCAAGGGGCAGGGGAAGAAAGCGGCCCTGGCTGCCTTGGGAACGGACATGGAATGGATCAAGTACGTCATCGTGGTCGATGACGATGTGGACATCTACCGCCCCGAGGATGTCCTCTGGGCCATGGCTACCCGATGCTCCCCCGAGCGCGATGTCATCACGATTCCGGGCGTTCCCTCTTTTGCCCGCGACCCCCATCGCATGCACTGGGGCCGGGTGATCTTCGATGCCACCGCCCCTTACGGTCTGGGAGCGGAGTTCGAACGAAAAAGGGTCCCCCTGGAGGATGGAATCAAATTGGAGGATTACATCTGAAAGAAGAGCCATAAAGAGGGGAAGTCATGTCGATGAGTCAGGAGGGGATGGTTTATACCACGTGTGTCTGTAATTGCGGAGGGACCAGTGCTTGTGTGATCAAGGCGCACGTACGGGACGGGAAGGTGGTCCGTGTCGAGCCGGATGACCGCTACAATCCCGGAGTGGGAATGGAGGACAAGGCCCTGACCCTGGAGGACCTCGTTCATAACCGGCTTCAACGGCGGCCCTGCACCATGGGCCTCGTGTTTCACAAATACCTCCACATGGAAGAGGAAAGGGTCCTTTATCCTCTGAAGCGGGTTGCGGGTTCAAAACGGGGCGAGGGCAAATTCGAACGAATCTCCTGGGATGAGGCGCTGGACACCATTGCCAGTCGGATGAAAGAGATCAGGAGCAAGTACGGACCTCATTCGATCATTACGCCCTACATGCCCAACGAATCCCTTGAGAGGCTATTTGAATTCTGGGGGGCCGGTGTGGATAGCTGGGGGTGGTGCTCGTTTGACCCTCAACGGCTGATGGGTCATGTGATGGCAGGCACTCCGGGCTGGAGCTACCATGAGTATTCTTCGAGCTCCGGGGGAGACCTCCTGGCCAATTCCAAAATGATTGTCCTCTGGGGATTCGACCCGACGATCCAGCACCATGGCCCTGCCCATCAGTTCGCCTGGTTTATCAAACTTGCCAGGGAAAGAGGCGTTCCGGTAATCCTTTTTGATCCGAGATATACCGGGACCGCTGAAACTCTGGCTGACCAATGGATTCCCATCAAGCCTGGAACGGATTGCGCGATGTTTCTTGCCATGGCGAATCTCGTTTTCAGAAACGATTGGGTGGATCATGCCTTCGTCGGGAAATACGTCGAACCTGAAGGTGTGGAGAGATGGAAGCGCTATCTCTTGGGTCTTGACGACGGCATCGAAAAGAGTCCTGAGTGGGCTGAAAAGGTCTGCGCTGTCCCGGCCGAGACGATCAGGGACCTGACGAGAAGGGTCGCCCGGGACGATCGTCCTGCGTGGATGTGGAGCCACTACAGCGTCAATCGCAAATCCCAGGGAGAGCAGACGTTTAAAGCCTTTTCGTCGCTTCAGGCCATCCTCGGCTACTGGGGAACGCCAGGCGGTGGTCCTCCGATGAACTTAGGCCCCCATCGACCTTTTTCGATTCGGGCCTCGTGGGGACCAACGCGGTCCTTACAAGGTGCCGAAGTTTTACAGGAGCCACTATTGGGCCCAGGCCGTTCTTCTCCTCGACAAAGTGAGAAACGGAGAACTCCCGGAGGAGGAATACCGAAAACGGGTTGGCTGGAGGGCGGATCCGCGTTACGTCAGAGAGTTCAACCCGAAGATGCTTTTCTGGGGGAGAGGGAGCAAGCCCCATGCCAGCAATCACCTGGTGACTGCAACAGACAGTCCGAATGACCAGGTGGCTGCGATGGAGCGGATGGAGTTCATCGTCTCCATGCATAGCCGGATCACTCCTACAGCGCGGTTTGCGGATATCCTTCTTCCCGCGATCGACTGGATGTGGGAAGACAGGACGTTGACGCGAAGCTACTACGGAGGGTTCGAGAGCGTAAACTTCTGCCCGGGCGTCGTCCCTCCGAAGGGAGAGGTCAAACCCTGGATCTGGGTCTATGTCAAACTTGCAGAAAGGCTCGGCATTGATCCCCGGCTTTATTTTCAATACTACACGGGGGATGCTCATTGGGATAGAGACTATGAACGGTATTTGAAAGATTCCTACGAGCTGGTAGTTGATTACTGGAAGGCCCGAGGAAAAGAGGTCCCGCCATGGGAACGCTTTGTAAAAGGGGAGTTCATCAACTGTGACGAGCTGGAGGATAAACCTCATACCGGCGCCTGGGATCCTTTCCTTCTTGACGGAAAGCCGCTCAAGACGAAATCCGGGAAGATCGAGATCTTTTCAGACTACATCGCGGACGAGGGGAACCGGGGCAAGGGTGAGCATTATGATCCTTTCGGCTGCCTCATCGATAACCTGCCCGGCGATTGGAATGACCTGGAACCGATGGCCAAGTATCGTCCCGCTGTACGGGGCATGGAAGATCCCCTCACGGCTCATTATCCCCTGAATCTGCTGACCCCTCACAGCCGCTATCGAGTCCATTACCTGTTCTGGAATCATCCCTGGCTCAGAGGAGATGTCTACAATCATCGGGTGTGGGTCAGTGCTGCCGATGCGAGGGTCCGAGGGATCGGGGACGGTGATTGGGTCAGGGTATTCAACGATCGGGGCGAGGCGAAGATCAAAGCCTATGTGACGTCGAGGATCATGCCCGGAGTAACGGTCATCCGACAGGGCGCATGGTACGAACCGGATGCGAATGGGGTGGATCTGGGGCCTTCCCCTTCAACCCTTCTCGGAGGGGACGTGGAGAGCTGCGCCACAGCGCCCAAAGCGACGAATTTGGTGCAGATCGAAAAGATACGGGGGGAGTCCCAGCAAGAATGACGGGCCTCTGGTTGGGGCCAGGGCAAGGATGCCAGTTTGGTCAAAGGGTTAAGTGGTTGGTCCTGAGGAAAGTGGCCTTTACCCCAACACCTGACCTAAACCTAAACCGGTTTCGTGACCCTAACCATGACCCGATTCGAATTTGAAGGGGAGAGTCTGAGGTGGATCTATGGTTCAATACGGTTTCTATTTTGATCAGAGTCGATGCATCGGTTGTAATGCATGCTCTGTCGCCTGCAAACAATGGCACCAGATTTCACCGGGCCCGGAGAAATGGATGAGGGTCTACCAGTGGGAGAAGGGCGCCTTCCCGGACATTCAGGTTCGCTTTCTTGCGATTCCCTGCTACCACTGCGAGAAGCCCATGTGCGCCAGGTCGTGTCCAAATGGCGCCATTTACAAGGAGGATCGATACGGCGCGGTTCTCATCGATCCGGACAAATGCAAAGGAGAAAGAAAGTGCTGGAAGGGTTGCCCTTACGGATCGATCCTGTTTGCCAGTGACTGGCCCGGCGAGAAGGCTTCGAAATGCACGATGTGCATCGACCGTTTGGAAGAAGTAAAGGCGCCGATCTGTGTCCTCAGTTGCTCAATGAGAGCCCTGGAATTTGGTCCCATCGATGAGCTGAAGAAGAAATATGGCGAGATTCGAGAGCTTGAGGAGATGCCCCGGCCTCATATTACAGAGCCATCGGTTGTCTTCAAACCCCCTGAGGGGAAAAAGAAGATCCTTGCCTGGGACGCCGAAAAGGCCCTCGGGCTCTGGAAGAGTCGGGGGCCCTATGCCCCTGAAGGAGCTCCTGACCTGTTCGATCGCGTGGAAGACGTCACTCAGGTTTCAGTCAGCAGGATCGGAAGAGACCGCCTCGTTCTGAAGGCAGAAAATGTTAAGGAGTTGATGTATTTCACGACAGATGATGATTGAGATTCCTTGCTGGTCGGGTTCTTGACGGGAGTGGCAGGGTTTGTTAAGTTGTTGTTGGAAATATCCTCGATGAAACAGAAAAAGCGAAGGGAGGAGGGCAAAATGTCGGTACGACGGATGAGCAAAGGGTTGTTAGGGTTTTTCATTGTCGGCGCCCTGATGGGGACTTATGGGACACCGGCCTATTCCCAGCAGAAGGAGATCGTGGTGATGACCTGGGGAGGGGCCTGGGGTGATAGTCTCAAGATGAACGTGTCGGAGCCCTTCACGAAGAAGACAGGCATCAAGGTGACGATTGTGAATCAATTGAATAATCGTGACGGGCTCAACAAACTCATGGCCCAGAAGAACAATCCCCAGATCGATGTTTGGACCGCTGACGATGCTTCTCAACTCCTTGGAGGTCAGCAGGGCCTGCTCGTTCCCCTATCGGAGCAGGCGATCCCGAACCTGAAATCGTCGTTGCACAAAGGCACGGAGTTTTCAGCGGTCTGGTACACTTTTCATCCGGGTCTCTATTATCGGGCGGATAAAGTTCCTTTTGAGTTGAAGACCTGGGAGGATCTGTGGGATGGCAGGCTGAAGGGGAGAGTGGCTGTCCCGGAAGCTACCTACACAAGCGGACGTTTCATGATCCTGGCTGCCCTGATCAGCGGGGGAAGCGAAAAGAATATGGACCCGGGGTTTTCAAAGTTGGCCGCTCTCAAGCCGAACATCGGCATGTACTACAAGACGGACGCAGAGTCGATCAAATTCCTTCAATCCGGAGAGGCGGCCGTATGCGCCATCGGACTCATTCCCAATGTCTATAAGCTCCTGCTGGAAAAGGATACCCCTTATCGATTCGTGGTCCCCGCAAAACCTCAACTCATTAACTTCAACAACGTGGCCCTTGTCAAGGGAAGAGACACCAGCCTGGGGAGCCAGTTCGTCAATTACATGCTGTCAACGGAGGCGCAGGAGGCCCATTGTTCGGCCATCGGGCTGACCCCGGTCAATCGCACGGCAAAGGTTCCCGAGAAGTTGAAGAACATCGTTCCCCAGAAACTCGATAACCTCTACTTGATCAATTTTGATATCGTGAACGAGAATATCGGAAAATGGACGGAGCGTTTCAATAAGGAAATTAAAGGACAGTAAACCTGATGGTCTCGTAAAAAGTCCCCGCACATGTCATTGCGGAGGGGCCCAGAATTTCGGTGTGAAGAAGCAATCTAATTATTTCAATGGGTTATGGGAAGGTGAGATTGCTTCGCTCCGCTCGCAACTGACAGTCTTTTCGAGTTTTTACGAGGTTATCAACCTTAACGGTGCAGAAAAACTGTGAATGCAACTGTGAGGTAAAGCTGGCATGCGGACGGGACCGAAGATCCCGTCCGCGCCGCTTTGTACGAAACCCATGAGATACCGGCGATGGACACCTTACACCTTGACACTTCCGACCCTCTTCTTTTTGGGGTTTTTCTTCGTGGGGTTATGGTGGCTGTTCATGATCAGCTTCCGTACGAGTACGGCCGTGGGAATCCTTCAACCCGGCTTCACGATGAAAAACTATCTGCGGTTCTTTGAAGACCCTTTCTATCTGAACTACCTTTACCGGTCCTTTCATGTCGCTGCCCTTTCCACAGGGGTCACCTTGCTCCTGGGATATCCCACGGCCTATATCCTGGTGAGATCGGGGCGTTCCATGAGGCGCTTCCTGACGGTCGCGCTGATCATCCAGTTTTTCAGCTCCTACGTCATGCGGATGTACTCTGTCATGCTCGTTCTGGGAAACAACGGCATCGTGAACCGGTTCTTCGGCTGGTTATCTCTGACGAGCGGTCCGGTCAAGTTGATGTATAATGAGTTCGGCGTCGGAGTGGGGTTTACCCTCGGCGGCATCGCCTTCATGGTGTTTACGATTTCAAGCGTCCTCGAGAACATCGACATCAACCTGGAGGATGCGGCGAGTTCATTGGGAGCGACGGAATTCCGGACCTTCCTGGAGGTAACCCTTCCTCTGAGCCTGCCCGGGATCGCCTCAGGAATCGTGATCGTGTTTCTATACAACCTGAGCGCCTTTGTGACCCCCACGTTGCTCGGAGGGGGCCACTTTGATATGATCGCCAACTTCGTCTACGAGCAGGCCCTGGAGTCTCATGAACTTCCCATTTGCCGCGGCAGGGGCGTTCAGCATGCTTCTCCTGGCCCTGGTCCTGGTCTTCTTTTTGAACCAAGTCTTTGAAAAAATGACCAAGGGGGCTGCGCCGAGATGACCTCCCTTGAAAGCAGGGCCGGATGGAAGGGATTTCAGGGATTCTTCTACGTGGTTTCGATCGCGACGATTCTATTTGTCTCCCTTCCCCTTGTCATTGTCGTGATCACCTCCTTCAATTCCTCGTCCGAGCTCAATTTCCCGCCCACGGGGTTTTCATTCAAGTGGTTCTGGAAGATCTTCGAAAGATCCGCCTTTCTGGAAAGCACGCAGTGGAGCTTCCTTCTGGCGGTGCTTTCCACCGTGATCTCCACGGCCATCGGCTTTTTTTCATCCCTCGCCATCGTCCGTTACCGCTTTTGGGGGAGGAATCTCCTCAATGTGATTGTCCTCTCCCCCCTCATCATCCCGGAGGTCGTTACCGGAATCGCCTTCCTCTACCTGTTTAACCGGCTCGAGATGTATCATTCCTTTTTTAACATTTTCCTTCTGCATATTCTGCTGACATTACCTTATTCGATCCGCGTCATCTCCGCGAGCCTCTACCGGTTTGACATTTCCCTCGAAGAAGCGGCCATGGCCCTTGGCGCGAATCGGTTCAAGACCTTTTTCCTCGTCACCATTCCGTTAACCAAACCGGGCTTGATTGCGGCCGGGATCTTTTCTTTTGTCATTTCCTTCAACAATTTCACGGCCACCCTGTTTCTGGTCACGCGGAAGAACACCCTTCCGGTGGAGATCTTTTCATATATTCGAACCGAAAACGATCCCACGATTGCCGCCATTTCAACCCTCTTAATCCTTTTGACGATGGTTCTGGTGATCCTCTCGGAGAGAGTGGTGGAATTGGAACGATTTACGAGATGAACCGATGAGCGAGGTCTACTTGGAGAAGGTTACGGTCCGGTATCCGCGGGTGGTCGCCCTGGACCAGATGACCCTGACGATTCATCACGGGGAGTTTCTCGCCCTCCTGGGGCCGAGTGGCTGCGGCAAGACCACGGCAATCCGGGTGATCGGCGGGTTCATCGCCCCGGACGAAGGAAATGTATTTGTCGATCAGAAAAGGGTGGAGAAGCTTCCCCCTATAAACGGAATATCGGGATCGTCTTTCAGAACTACGCCCTGTTCCCGCACAAAACCGTCTTCGGCAATATTGCCTTCGGCCTGCGGATGAAAAAGGAAGGTCGGGGAGAGATCGAGAAGAAGGTGAGAGAGGCGCTGAAGCTTCTTCGTCTATCCGGATTCGAAGACCGCTTCCCGCACCAGTTGTCGGGAGGGCAGCAGCAGAGGGTCGCCCTGGCCAGGGCACTGGTGACGAACCCTTCCGTCCTGCTTCTCGATGAGCCTCTCGGGGCCCTGGACAAAAAGCTTCGTGAAGAGATGCAGATCGAACTCCGGGGCCTTCAGAAGAGGTTGGGGATCACCACCGTCTTTGTCACCCATGACCAGGAGGAGGCCCTGACGATGGCCGATCGCATTGCCATCCTGAACAGGGGCAGAATTGAACAGGCCGGATCGCCCTCGGAAATCTATGAGAGTCCGGTCAACAGGTTCGTCTCGGACTTCATCGGGATGTCGAATATCCTTCGCCTCAAAGTCGAATCAGTGGAAGGGACCTTTGCCCGATGTACTTTGGAAGGGCACATTTTCAAGGTACCCCTCACGGAAAGGGTTCCTCGGGGAGGCGAGGTGGAGGTTGCGATCAGGCCTGAAAAGATTATGCTGCTTTCAGAGGCCTCGAGCCTTGGGGGAGAATGTCGTAACGGGTGAAGTGGAGAGACTGATTTACAGGGGGGCGGTTTCCCTCCTTTTTGTGAAATTGGCCGGGGATACGCCTCTTGTTGTCCAATTGCAGAACCTTCAAGGTCAATCTCCTCCCCTGGGAGGAGAGAGGGTTCGTCTGAGCTGGCCTGCTGAGGCCTGCAAAATCCTGAACGGTTGAGTCGACGTTGAAAGCCTTTGCTTTGAAACGGTTTGTCCAGACACTCATCATCATGCTGGTGATCCTGACCATGCTGTTTGTACTCTTTCGGCTTATGCCCGGGGATCCCACAACGTTGATGCTTGCCAGTAACATCAGCCTTGAAGAGCGAGACCACCTTCTTGCGAAATGGGGTCTCGATCAACCCTACTGGAAACAATACGTGTTATATTTCAAAAACTTTTTTGTGGGCGATTTCGGGTCCTCTTTCTATTATAACAAGCCGGTGACGGAGGTTCTTGGAGACAAGGTGGTCAATTCAATGATCCTGATGGGGGTATCGATTCTATCCGCCATTTTGGTGGGCGGAACGATCGGTACTTACTGTGGCTGGAAGCGGGGAGGGGTCATTGAAAAGATCTCGATTGTTGTCACCCTTTTCCTACGATCCGTGCCCATCTACTGGCTGGGCATCGTGCTCCTCTCCATTTTTGTTTTCTGGTTGGGGTGGTTTCCAGGGGGCGGGATGCATTCCCTCGGCTTTTTTACCGATTCCTTCTGGGGAAAATACGTTTCTCTTGATTTTCTGCGCCATCTTCTTCTCCCGGGCTTTTGCGCCTTCCTTACCTATCTTTGTGATCCCCTCATGATCATGAGGGGATCCATTCTGGAAGTTCAGGGTGAGGACTATATCGAACTGGCAAGAGCGAAAGGCCTTTCGGAATGGCAGGTGATGTTCAAGCACGGGATGAGAAATGCGATTCTTCCCCTCATCACCTATATTGCAATCCTGATAGGGTTTGCCTTCGGAGGACAGGTGCTCCTGGAGACTGTTTTTTCCTGGCCGGGGATGGGGAGGGAGATGGTGCTTGCTGTGACGAGGCAGGACTACCCGGTCTGCCAGGCCGCTTTTTTCTTGATGGCGATCGTCACGGTGACGGCGAATTTTATCGTAGATCTCATGTATGGTCTTCTCGATCCGAGGATTACAGTATGAGCGGCAGGTACGGTAGGGTCGGCGACTCCTCGCCGACCAGCGAATCCACCTTTGAAGATCCGGAAACGGGGTTTTGGATGCTGAAACGGGATAGCACGCTCGTAACATTTTTCGGACAGGTGTGGTCGAATTTCAGGATCCTCTTCAGAGATCCTCTGGGGACGACTGCCTTTGCAATCCTCCTTTTCTTTGTTTTGGTCGCCCTCTTTGCCCCTTTCATCGCAAAATATGGTCCACTCGAAATCGTCTATGATCAGAATCGCATTCCCGTCAGGATGCACCCCCCTTCTCTGCAACATTTCTTCGGCACAACCCAGCAGGGCCGGGATGTCTTTTCCCAGGTGGTTTACGGGACTCGTTCGGCCACTGGTCGTTGGTTTTCTCTCCGCGTTCTGCATCGTTTTCGTCGGGACCAATGTGGGGCTCGTCGCGGGGTACTACGGAGGATGGATCGATACGCTCCTCATGCGGGTGACGGATGTCTTCTATGGGATCCCTTTTCTGCCCTTTGCCCTTGTCCTCGTGAGTATCTTTCGCCCGAGCTTGCTGCTTGTGATTGCCGTAATCGGCTTTTTGATGTGGAGGACGACCGCAAGGGTAATCCGTTCGCAGGTCTTGACGCTCAGGCAGCGAAAATTTATTCAGGCGGCCAGGGCGTCAGGATCGAGTCACTTGCGGATCCTTTATCTTCACATCGGTCCCAATATCCTGCCCATGTGTTTCCTCTATATGGCCTTTGGCATTTCATGGGGAGTGCTGGGCGAGGCGAGCTTGAGCTTTCTGGGACTGGGAGATCCCGATATTGTCAGTTGGGGCGGTATTCTTTATGATGCTTTCAATTCAGGGGGAATGCGAAGGGCCTGGTGGTGGACGATTCCTCCCGGGCTCTGCATCACCCTTTTTGTGGTCGGGTGCTTTATGATTGGCCGGGCCTATGAGGAAGTGATCAATCCACGGTTACAGGGTGAGTAGCGTGTCCCTATTGGAAATCGAACAACTGGGTGTCCATTACAGGACGCGAAAAGGCATTGTAAGAGCTGTCGATGGCGTGAGCTTTCGGGTGGAGGAAGGGGAGAACTTCGGTATCGTCGGAGAGAGCGGCTGCGGCAAATCAACCCTGGCCAAGGCGATTATCCAGAATTTTTCCGAAAAACGCCTTTATCCCGGGTGGGAGAATCCTTTTTAAAGGGAAAGACCTGGCAGGGATCAGCGAAGGCGAACTGAGAGATATTCGGTGGAGAGAGATCTCCATGATCTCGCAGAGCGCGATGAACACGCTGGACCCGGTCTATAGAGTGGGATCCCAGATCGTCGAAGCGATCACACAGCATGAAAAGGTTTCGGGAAAGGAGGCATGGGATCGGGCCGCAACATTATTTCAAACGGTCGGGTTGGATGTCGAACATCTGAAGCATTATCCTCACCAGTTAAGCGGAGGCATGCGCCAGAGGGCGATCATCGCGATGGCCCTGGCCCTTCAACCCAGCCTGATCATTGCTGACGAGCCCACGACAGCTCTGGATGTGATTACCCAGGATCAAATCCTCACGGAATTTAAGGAGAAGCGGGACAGGTTCGCCGCTTCCATGATTTTTATCACCCACGACATTTCGGTCATTGCCGAGATCTGTGATCAGATTGCAGTGATGTATGCGGGACGTTTCATGGAATATGGAACCCTTCGGGATGTGATCAAGACGCCTTTTCATCCCTACACGATCGGTCTTCAGAATTCCTTTCTGAGCATTGATGTTTATCACGAGAAACTGATTTCGATCCCTGGTTTTCCTCCGGACCTCATTCGCCCGCCGGAAGGGTGTCTTTTCATGGGTCGATGTCCTTTTGCGGAAAAGAGATGCTGTGAAGAACCCGGACTCATCAAAGTCGGTCCAGGCCATTACTCGGCCTGTCATTTTCCAGGCAGAGTGGAAGAGTTCCGGCAGCGTGCCACGATGGATGAGACATGGGTGGACAAGAGCGCGGCATGACAGATCTGATCAAAGTTTCCGACTTGAAAAAATACTTTCCCGTGAATCAGGGTTTTTTCCATTCCCTTCTCAGGGAACCGGTTGGCTTTGTGAAGGCCGTCGACGGGATATCCTTTGAGATCATGGCTGGAGAGATCGTGGGTCTGGCAGGGGAAAGTGGATGTGGAAAGAGCACGGTTGGGGAATTGTTGGTAAGACTCCAGGCGCCAACAGGTGGAAAGATCGATTTTGAGGGTCAGGACATCGCCAGTCTGAATGAATCGGAGATCAGGGATTTCCGCAGACAGAGCCAGATCATTTTTCAGGATCCCTACAGTTCCTTGAATCCCAGGTATACGGTATTTCAGACCGTCGTCGAGCCTTTGAGGAATTACAAAAGCGTAACCAAGGGCCAGCAGAGAGGGGAGGTATGCGAGGCCCTGGAGCGGGCGGAATTGAGGCCTGCAGGAAATTTCGCCCATAAATTTCCCCATCAATTGAGCGGGGGACAGAGGCAAAGAGTCGCAATTGCGCGAGCCATTGTCATCAAGCCGAAGTTCATCGTTGCAGATGAACCCGTTTCCATGCTCGATGTCTCCATCCGGGCAGGAATTCTGAACCTTTTGAAAAAATTGAATAGAGAGATGGGGCTTTCTATTCTTTACATCACCCACGATCTTTCCACATTACAATACGTCTGTCAGCGTACGGGAATCATGTATCTCGGTAAGATCGTTGAGATCGGAAATACCCCGGAACTCCTCGAAAGACCGCTTCATCCGTATTCTCGGGCCCTCTTTATGGCGGTTCCCAGGCTTGATCCGGATTACATCAAACCGAGGGTGAATATTTCCGGGGAGGTCCCCTTCTCCGATCAACCTTCCGCAGGGATGCCGGTTCTGGCCCCGCTGTTTGGAGGTCCAGGCCCTCTGCAGAGAACAGGAACCCCGGCTGCGACAGGCAGGTCCGGGTCGATGGGTCGCGTGCCATTTGTCAGATGGTGAAATAGGAACTTGACAGAGATCATTGCAAAATACTTACGATAAGGAGGTAAGAACATGAAACGCAGGGAGAAAAAGAACGAGGCCATGGGAACAAGAAAGAAAGTGAGCCGACGGACCTTTATCAAATCCATGGGGGTTGCGGGAGGGAGCATTCTCCTGGGCGATTTTCTGGGAGGGAAGGCCTTTTCTCAACAGGAAGCCGGAGAACCCATAGGCTCCCTTGAGATCATCACCCACAACATGAATACTGCCGTTGAGGGGGCACGCCTGATTGTCGAACAGTGGAGGAAGCTGGGCTTAGAGGTAAGTTTTACTCCGATTCCCACTTCAGCATTGATTCCCAAGGTTTACAATAGGGATTACAAACACCTCGCCTATGTTCGGTGGGCCACCCTTCCGGAGCGCTACGAACCGGGGTTCTGGCTGAGCCAATTCTATCATTCCACGAATGCGAAAAAGGGAGGGCGAAACTGGGGGGATTATGTCAGTCCCAAACTGGATGCCCTGCTCGATCAACAAGAGCAAGAACTTGAGATGGAAAAGAGAAAAGATCTCATCTGGAGAGCGCAGTCTGTGACTGCAGAGGATCATCCTATCTGGTATACGGTCTATCACAGTTTGTGCTCGGCTTACAACGTAAAGAGATGGAAAGGCTGGGTGAATATGCTCGGAAGCCCTCCCTCCGCGCCGAATGCGCCCTGGAATATGCTCTCCCTTGAGCCGAAGACGGATCAAAAGGTTTTCCGTTGGGCCCATGACACCGATTTGATTTCGAGGAGTCCCTTCACCCAGGCCGCTGGTCCCACTCAAGGGATCGTCCGGTTTATTTACGATCGATTCTTCCAGATCTCTCCGGACTTGAAGGTAATCCCGTGGGCCGCTGAGTCCTGGAAGTGGGTGGACAAGACCACCCTGGACCTAAAGATTCGGAAAGAGATGAAGTTCCATGACGGGAAACCGGTGACGCCAGAGGACGCTGCCTTTTCATTCGAATATTTCGTAAAGCATAGTATCCCAAGGTACGACATCGTGACGAAAAACCTGAAGGGCGTAAAGCTTTTAGACACAGGAGAGGTTCGACTTTCCCTGAAGGCCCCTTCTGCGTCCTATATCGGATCTGCTCTTGTCTGGGCCCACATCCTTCCGAAGCACATCTGGGAAAATGTGACCAAGCCTATGGAGTTTGAAGATCCGAAGATGATTGGGAGCGGCCCCTTTGCGCTAAAGGACTGGAAGAAGGGAGAAGTCTATTCCTTCACGACCCATAAGGCCCATTTCTCGAAGCCGAAGATGGATGGCTTTTATTACATCATCGTTCCTGCCCTGGAGACGGAGGTCGGAATGCTCGAAAGCGGAGAGATTGATTTGATCGGCATCGAGGCACTTCCCTACAGCCAGGCCGTGGAAATGAGCAAGAATCCGAACCTCGGCCATATGGTGACGGAGAACCATGCCTTCTACGAAATACGGCCAAGGGTTCAGGTGAAGCCCTTTGATGATGTTCAATTTCGAAAGGCACTCCATCATGCCATTCCGAAAAAGGAGATCCTGAAAGTCGCACATGAAGGGTTGGGGATTCCGGGATATAACACGCCGATTACGCCGCGCGACAAATACTGGCACAACGCGAAAGTCCCCTTTGTGGAATTTGATCTTGAGCAAGCCAAGACGATTCTCGCGAAAGCCGGCTATTTGAGAGATAAGCAGGGAAAGCTCTGTTTTCCGAAGAAAAAGGGATAGAAAGAGATCATTTCAAAATGCAATGAATTGCGAAGAATGCTCTGCAACCTGTAATTGCGAGGAGAGTAAGCCCGAGCGAATCTAACCAATGCGAAAATAAGCCCAAGGAGTCAGAACATGGTGAGCTTGCTTCGCTTCACTCGCAATGACAGTCGCCACGAATCATTGCTGAGGAGACAATCATGAATCCAGATCTAAGAACGTTTATCGACCGGGTGTCAAAAGAGACGCCCGGCGATCTTCTGATGGTGAAAGAAGTCCTGGATCTCCGTTACGAACCGACTGCCTATATTGATGAATTGGCGAAGAAGGGTAAGCATCCGGTTTTCATCTTCGAAAGCCTTAAAGGGGCTAAGTTTCCTGTCGTCACGAATGTTCTGGGAACGAGGAAACGTTATGCCCTTGCCCTCGGGACAACAGAAGACAAGATCATGGCGGAATGGTTTCTGCGATCCCAACGGGTCATTCCTCCCAGGGCTGTCAAAGAGGCACCGATTAAGGATTGTATCCAGACGGGCGGCGAAGTCGATCTTGGCAGTCTGCCGGTGCTGACTCACTTCCAGGATGATGGAGGACCCTATATCACCTCCGGAATCGTGGTTGCCAAAGACCCGGATACGGGGATTCGGAACGCAAGCTTCCATCGGTGTCAGCTCAAAGATCGAAACACCTTGGGCGTGAGCCTTCACAGCCGGCGCCATCTCTGGGATTACCAACGACGAGCCGAAGATCGCAGGCAAGAACCTGGAGGTGGCCGTAGTCATCGGATGTCATCCGCTAATTCTATTTCGGGACCGGTCTTTGGAAAGGACCGATCGACGTGGACGAATACGATGTGGCTGGAAGTTTTCTCGACGAACCCCTTGAAGTGATTCCATGCGAAACGATCGATCTCGATGTCCCCGCCCAGGCAGAGATCATCCTGGAAGGTGAGATTCTTGCAGGCGTTCGAGAAGATGAGGGCCCCTTCGGAGAGTTTACAGGGTTATTCATCCCATAACTCCACGCGCCATGTCCTAAAGGTCAAGGCGATCACTCATCGCCGCGATGCCCTGTTTCAAGACATCGTCGCCGGCTTTTCTCAGGAACACAATGCGATGCTGGGTGTGCCGGCGGAACCTCGCATGCTGGAGGTTCTGCGCAAGATTGTTCCCTCGGTTCGAGATGTTTCCATTCCATTTTCCGGTGCGTGCCGGTTTCACTGTTATGTGTCGATGAAGAAGATTGCTGAGGGCCAGCCGAAGACCGCAATCTTTTCGGCGTTTGCTGAGGATACAAGCCTGAAGCTCGTCGTCGTCGTCGATGACGATATCGATGTCCACCGGGAGGAAGAGGTCCTCTGGGCCATGGCGACGCGGATGCAGGCGGATCAGGGAGTTTTTGTGATCCCCAATTGTATGGGGGCCATGCTCGATCCCTCATCAAAGGAGGGTTTAACGGCTAAGATGGGAATTGATGCAACGCTGCCCCTATCCGGATGGAAGGCCACGCGCTGTATGATTCCGGAGGATGTCAGGGCGAGGGTCAAACAATTGCTGGGTATATAGAAAATGTTGTAAGTGCGTTCCCCGAACGTACCACCTAATGGTATGCCATGCACTTTGTTAGGAACAGGGCCGGATCAAAGATCCCGTCCTATGAAGACGCTGTAGGGCAAACCTTTGCCGGGTGATATTTTGTGGCTTGAGGTCTTCCCCCGGCCATGGGTTATTAGCCAGTTAAGGAACGGATATGGGCTCTTCCCGATCGTTGCCGATTCTGTTTTTGAATCAGAGGGACCTCGATTCGATTGAACTGTCCATGGATGAAGTTTTGAAGGCAGTTGAAGAAGGTCTTCGTCAACACGGCCTTAAACGGGTCATATTGCCCGCAAAATCTCACCTCGATCTCGAAGAGAGATATCGCGGTCATTTCAACATCCTGAAAGGCTACGTTCCCTCCATTGAAGTTGCAGGAATAAAGGTTGTGGGCGATTATGTTCTGAATTACCGCCATCAGCTGCCCTCCGAGATAGGACTTCTTACGCTCTATCATCCTGAGACGGGTATGCCCTTTGCTATTGTTGAAGCGACCAAGACGACCTGGATGAGGACAGGAGCGGTTACGGCGATTGGGGCCAAATACCTGGCTCGGCCTGATTCAAGGGTCATCGCTCATATCGGAGCCAGAGGAACAGCGCGTTACAATCTCCTCATGCTGTCTCATCTCTTCCCGATCGAAGAGATCCGGGTCATCAGTAAGCGGGCTGAATCCCGTGATCGGCTGGTGAAAGACCTCCAGGAGGAACATCGACTTCCGGCCCGAGGTGCTAATTCCTATGAGGAGGCAGTAAAGGATGCGGATATCGTCGTCGATTCAACGCGCCTTGAGACATCGGAAGTACTTATCCATCGGGATTGGCTCAAACCAGGAGTTTTGTTGGTCCCCTATGGCTGGGTGATGTCGATTGATCCACAGATCCCGTTCGTGGTCGATAAGCTTGTGGTGGATGACTGGAAACAGTGTTGCGAAGGCGGGCAACTTTATCCTCTGATTTCTTCTGGCCAGCTTACCGAGCGTCACCTCTACGGAGAGATTGGAGAGATCGTGGCCTGCCGCGAAACCGGGGAGAGAAACCCCGGAAGAACGGATTCTTTTCTGGCACCGTGGCTTTGCCATAAGCGATATCATGATTGGTTTTCTCTATTATCAAAAGGCCAAGGAAATGGGACTGGGGCAACCCCTCGAGATATTCGGCAGAGAAGAATGAAGTATCAAGAGTGTGGTGGGGTGCGACCATTTTTTGTAGAGGTGCCAAAGGCATGGAAGGGCCGACATGAAAAAAAGATAAAAGAGTTTGCCCGGAAGAATGGGGTTGATATTGTTGGAATCGCCTCAGTTACGAGATTTGAAGGTGCTCCGAGAGCTTTTCATCCCAAGGATATTCTTCCTGAAGCCCAATCCGTTCGAAAAGAAGGGAAGCTGGAAAACGGATTAATAACGATCAAAAGGAAAGATGGGGAGTGACAGAATGGAATACATCAGGCCTCAGAATATGAAGGACGCCCTCAAGCTGATGAAGAGATGGAGAAACCGGGCGGAGATTGTTGCGGGAGGGACGAATGTTGTGCCCGATTTGAGGGCCAGAGCGATTCAACCAGAGATCCTCATCGACCTCAGCCATCTCAAGACCCTCTCGTATATTAAGGAGGAGAAGCATCGAGGTCCGAATTGGAGCGTTTACCACCCTTTCGGAGATCGCCTCTTCGAAGATCATTCAGAAACATGCATCGGTTCTGTCTGATGCGGCCCGTCAGATCGGGAATCCTTTGGTCAGAAACAGGGCCACGATTGCCGGCAATCTTGCGGATGCGTCGCCGGCAGCGGACACGGCTCCGCCCCTTCTTGTCCTAGACGCTATGTTGACTATCGAGAAGGGAGATGGCAAGCCAAGACAGAGTCCCGATCCATGAATTCTTCTTAGGGCCGAATCGCACCGCCCTCAGGGGAGATGAGCTCATCCGGGAGATCATCCTTCCTAAACCGAAGCCTTCTGCCAGGATGGCCTACACCAAGTTTGGATTGAGGAATGCAATGGCCATCTCTGTGGTCAGTGTGGCCGTTCTGGTGGAGATGGAGAGAGGGAGTCTGTAAAAAGGCCCGGATCGGACTGGGAGCTGTTTCGCCGACTCCGATCAGGGCTTACGGCGTTGAAGAGATGTTGATGGGTCATGAAATAACGAGGAAAGCTCATTGCGAAATGTTGTGAAAAGATTCAAACGGAGATTCATCCGATTACAGATATTCGTGCGAGCCTTGACTACCGAAGGTTAATGGCCTCGGTCCTTCTGGGTCGACTTATTACGGCAGGTGGTGAAATGAGAGAAAAAATCAAAAAGACAAAAACGCTATACCATTGAATGACGAGTGAATGGAGAGTTGAAAGAGGCGGAAGTCACGTGCAGGTGAAACGCTCCTTCATGCCTTAAGGGAGAAAGTTCGGTCATGTCGAGGTGAAGGAGGGGTGTGGAAAAGGGGACTGTGGGGCCTGTGCGGTCCTTCTGAATGGGAAGGCGGTCAATGCCTGCCTGACGCTGGCCCTTCAGGCCCATCGACAGAAGGTTGTGACCCTGAAAGGGATCGGAACCCCTGAGAACCCCCATCCCCTCCAGCAGAGCTTTGTCAAACACGGCGCCATTCAATGCGGCTTCTGCACCTCCGGGATGATCGTTTCGGCCAAGGCTCTTCTGGACCGAAACCCCGAACCGACCCGGGACGAGATCCGGGAGGCGATCTCGGGGAACCTCTGCCGTTGCACCGGATATAAAAAGATTGTCGATGCCATCGAGGATGCGGCAAGCAACTATCGGCAGAAGGAAGAAGACAGAAGAGAAGGCAAAAAGCAGCAGATAAGCAGCGATGGAAGGCTGATAATTCATTTGATGGTATAATCATGAACGCATTAAGAAGGCTGAAAGCTGAGAGCTGAAAGTCTTTAGATGAGGGAGATATGTCTGAACTGAAAATCATTGGAAAACCCGTTCCAAGGCATGATGCCTGGGAGAAGGCGTTCGGATTGACGAGCTATGCGGCCGATTTTTCGATGCCCGGAATGCTCTATCGGAAAGGTCCTGAGGAGTCCCCACGCCTCGGCGAGGATCGTTTCAATCGATACATCAAGGGCGGAGAGACTTCCCGGGCGTCAAGGCGGTTCTGACGGCCAAGGATGTTCCCAGGAACGAATCCGTGACCCGCTTTGGCCAGACCCATACGGTGGCGGAGGATTTGAAGGACTGTATCGGGTTATGGCGGACAAGAAGGTTCATTACGTGGGAGAGCCCGTGGCCCTGGTGGCTGCTGAAACAGAAGAGATTGCAGAAGAGGCTTTGGAGAAGATCAGGGTGAACTATCAACCTCTTCCGGGCGTGTTCGATCCTCTTGAAGCGATGAAGCCGGATGCCCCCCAGGTTGAGGAGGAACGTTCCAATCATCGTCACCCACTATGAGGTGGTCAAAGGTTCTGTGGAGGAGGGATTTGCAGCAAGCGGATGTCATCGTGGAGAATACCTACCGGGTCCCTTTTGTGGATCACGCCTATCTGGAACCGGAATCCGGGGTGGCGTGGGTCGATGAGAATGGAGTGATCACCATTCGTGTCTCCACCCAGGTGATCGAACATTTTAGAGGGATAGCTGATGTCCTCAGTCTTCCCCATAACCGAGTGAGAGTGATTGGGACCTATGTGGGTGGAGGTTTCGGAGGGAAAGAGGATATCACGGTCGAGAGCTTTCTCGCCCTGCTGACCTATAAGACAAGGAGACCCGTCAAACTGACCTACACCCGGGAGGAATCGATCCTCTGCCACAGCAAGCGGCATCCCTATGTCATGGAGTACAAAACAGGGGTCAAAAAGAGACGGTGTGCTCACAGCCCTTCAGGCCAGACTCGTTTCGGATGCAGGGGCCTATGTCTATCTCAGTCCATGGGTCCTTCTCTATTCAATGGTCAATGCAGCCGGCCCTTACCGGATTCCCCATGTCAAGGTGGACGGGTACACGGTTTTGACCAACCAGATTTATGCGAGCGCAAATCGGGGGTTTGGGGCACCTCAGCCCTGTTTTGCCTATGAGTCCCAGATGGACGAGACTGGCCCGGCGACTCGAAATCGATCCATCGGAACTTCGGAAGATCAACTACCTGAAGAAAGGAGAGGCCCTGGCCACGGGACAGATCCTGGAGCATCACGTGGCCCTCTCGGAGACCACCGAGAAGGCTTTAGAAGCCCTGGGAGAGCGGACTTCTTCGAAAGGTTCCATAAAGGTCGGAAGGGGAATGGCCTCCGGGATGATGAGCTACGGAAGGATGGTTTTTCTTCATGACACTTCACGGTCCTATGTCTCCGTTGAGATGGATGGGAGCGTCACGGTTCGGGCAGGGATTCAGGACATTGGTGGGGGACAGGCTTCCTCCCTCTGCCAGATTGTGGCCGAGGTGCTGGGCGTTCCCCTGGAGGACGTTAAGATCTATATCGCGGACACGGCTCTGACGCCTCTTTCAGGCACGACAACAGCCACCCGGCAGCTCTACATGTCGGGCAACGCAACCCTTCATGGCAGCACGCGAGGTCCGTAAAACCCTGCTTCAGAAGGCGGGGGAGATCATGCGGATCGAAGCTGGACGGCTTGACCTGGTCGACCGGGAGGTGGTGGACCTTGAAGGGTCCGGGAAGAACCTTCCCATCACCGATGTCATCAGGGCCTGTGCTTCGGACGGACTTACCTTTGTACCACGTTGCCCTTTTCAAGGCCCCTTTTCGAAACCTGACGCAGTTTGAGAAGAATCGAGGGGGATGTATTTCCGGATTTCACGTTTGGAACCCACGCGGTGGAGGTGGCCGTGGACGAGGAGACCGGGAAGGTGGAGGTTCTGAAGCTTGTTGCCTGCTATGACGTGGGCAGGGCCATCAATCGACTCAGCGTGGAAGGACAATTGGAGGGTGGGGCCATCTACGCCATGGGATATGGGTTGACGGAAGAAGTGATGATCGAAAAAGGAGTCGATCAAAACGCCCTCATTTTCGGAATATCTCATCCCGACATCCCTGGATGTGCCGGAGGTAGAGACGATCCTCCTCGAATCCGGAGACGGGGTGGGTCCCTTCGGGGCAAAGGGGTTGGGGAGCCTTCGGTCAATTCGGTTGCTCCGGCGATTGCAAATGCTGTCTATGATGCCGTGGGAGTCCGGATCTTTGATCTGCCCTCACGCCGGAAAAGATCGTAACCAGGGCGACCTTGAGAGAAAAAGTGAGGGAGGACGCGGTCTGAAGGCATAAGGAGTCAGGACATGGATAAATCGCAGTTTCATGCCGATAGGAAAGATTTATGAACGAAGAGACGGGATCGCGCAAGGTCACGGGTCAGGAGATTTATGCGTCAGACCTCGTGCTTCCCAGGATGCTCTATGGCCGGGTCCTGAGAAGTCCCTTTCCCCATGCGAGGGTGAAGAGTATCGACACGAGCGCCGCGGAGAAGATGGGGGCGGTCTGCATCACCTTCAAGGACATTCCCAAGATGAAGTACTGCGAGCGGCTGGTCAACATTCCCAGGGTCACCTATAAAGACAGACACGTCCTCACCGATCATCCGCTCCATGTGGGCGAAGCGATCGCTGCCGTGGCGGCAGAGACGGAAGACCTGGCCGAAAAGGCCCTGTCTCTGATTCGTGTCGAATACGAAAAATATCCCGGCGGTCTTGACGCCTTTGAGGCCATGAGGCCGGGAGCTCCGGTCCTTCATGAAACCATCCTGGTGGGAGAGGAAGAGAGAAAGATTGAGAACAATATTGCCGTAACGAAATTGATCAGCCAGGGAGATATCGAAAAGGGATTTGAAGAGGCGGATGTCATTGTCGAGGAAGAATTTAAGACAGGCCGGGTCTATCATGCCCAGATGGAAACCAAGACGGTGGTCTGCCAGCCCGAGGCGGATGGAGGGATCACGGTGTGGACGACGACCCAGACGATCCACAATGTCAGGCAACTCCTCGGCGAGATCTTTCAGATTCCTCTGAGCAAGGTCAGCGTGAAGAAGATCGTCGTGGGAGGATCCTTCGGATCGAGCATCCAGATGAATTCGGCTGACCCCCATCGGTGTTGCCCTGGCCATTGAAGGCCCGCCGGCCCGTGAAACTTGCCTTGACCCGTGAAGAGGATATGCACGACCACTGCAAATATCCTTCCTGGATCCGTTTGAAACTCGGAGCCAAGAAGGACGGTACCCTCGTCGCCGGCCAGATGAAGGTGGTCGTCGACATCGGAGCCCACAACACCCAGGCCTATTCCCTTCTGGGATGCATGGCGGGGTGGTGGGTCTCGCTTTACCGGCTTCCTCATCTCCAGTACGAAGGGAAGGCGGTCTACACGAACAAAGTTCCGGCCTGTGCCATGCAGGGTTTTGGAAACCCCCAGGTCAACTTTGCCGTCGAATCGATGATGGATATGCTGGCCGAGAAACTGGGGATCGATCCCATCGAGCTCCGATTGAAGAACTACGTCGGCCTTGGAGAAACCTTCTGGGGGCAGGGGCCCACGGTCCAGTCGATCATCCGGAGCTGCGGCGTCGAGGAAATGCTAACCGAGGGGCCGAAGTTGATCGGCTGGGAGAGACGCAAAAGAAGGTTGGATGAGAAGGGTCCTATTCGGCGGGGTATCGGCATGGCCCGGGGCTTCCACACCTCTGGGGCCGGCGCGCCGCTTCCCGGTGAGGTGATCGATTACTCGGGTGCGATCGTCAAGATCAACGAAGATGGGTCGGTCGATTTCCTGACGGCCCTCATGGACCTGGGAGGCGGAACACTCGATGCCCTTGCCAAGATCGTCGCCGAGGAGTTGAAAGTGCCCTGTGCAAGGTCGGCATCTCTCCTGTGGACACGCGTACCACGGTCTACGATGTTTGTACGCATGCCACCCGTGGAATCTATTGTGGAGGCGGAGCCGTTCACAAGGTCACGCGTCAGGCGAAAGAAAAACTCTTCGATATGGCCTGCCGGATTCTGCAGGCGCCTACCGCCGTCGCTGAAAATGGAAGTGGACGAAGAGGCAGGCCAGGGCGTGATCTATGTCGACGGAGTTCCAGACAAGAGGGTCACCATCGGAGAGGTGGCCAAAACCGCCCAGCTCAATGACTGGGGAACGATTGCCGCCGTCGATAGCCTTCGCCAGGTAAGTTGTCCTCCGTGTTTCATGGCTCATTTCCTCGAGGTGGAGGTGAACACAGAGACCGGTGTGATTAGGCCTGTCCGTGCGGTGATTTATGCCGATGTGGGACAGGTGATCAATCCGGATCTGGCCGACGGGCAGATGTTCGGAGGTCTCTATCGGGGATTAGGTTATGCACTGATCGAAGATACACAATATGATCAGGAAACCGGAGATCTGACGAGCAAGGGATAGATCACCGATTTCAAGATGCTGACGGCCAACGATATGCCGGAGATAGGAAAGATCGAGGTCTATTTTACCGACACCCTGGAACCGACAGGACCTTTTGGGGCCAAAGGGATCGGAGAGGCGGCTCTGAATCCCGTGGCCGCTGCCCTGGCCAATGCCGTCTACAATGCCATCGGGATCCGATTCACTGAAATCCCCATCACGCCTGAGAAAGTTCTCATGGCCTTAAAAGACAGACAATAAATTCTGACACAGCCCGTGGGAATAGGAAAGATCAGTTCAGTTGATTAAGATACCGCCCAAGGCGGGATTTGAGGATCGCCACTCTATGGACAGAAAATCTTCTGCCCATGATCGAATGTTCCTCAAGTAAGGTTTTATCTATTTCATCCGGGGTCTCTGCGGGAGAAAAAGGGGTTTGATTCTATGAACACACATATCTTGGCACAAGAGTTCGAATACCTGGAGCCGAAAACCATCGAAGAGGCTATTCTCCAACTTAATACCTACGGTGACAAAGCGAAGGTAATTGCCGGAGGAACAGATCTCATCGTTCGGATGAAGATGGATGCGGTTCACCCGGAGCATCTCATCAACATTGCCAGAATTCCCGCTCTCCGTTACCTGATCCATGACAAAGGACTTCGGATAGGCGCTCTCACCCCTTTTCAAGAACTGGAAAAGTCCAACCTGATCAAAGAAAGGTATACAGCCCTTTTCGAAGCTGCCCGATCGGTGAGTCGTACTCAAATCAAAAATATGGGCACGGTGGGAGGTAACCTTTGTAATGCCTCACCTGCGGCGGACTCCGCGCCACCCTTACTGGTCTTGGGGGGAAAGGTGAAATTGGTCGGCAGGGGGCTCTGAACGAGTGGTTCCTCTCGAGGATTTCTATGTCGGACCGGGAAAGACTGTCCTTTCGCCCAAAGAACTCCTGGTTGAGGTACAGTTGCCGGAATCGAAAAATGGCACAGGGAGTGCCTTTCTGAAAGTCGTACGGGTTGCCGCTGATCCGGCAAAATTGAACGTTGCAGTGGCGATCGAAAGAGAAAAGGATGTTTGCAGGGACTGCAGAATTGCCCTTGGCTCCGTAGCGCCGAAACCTTTTCGGACAACCGAGGCCGAGGGCATGCTAAAGGGCAAAAGGATCACAGGGGACCTCATCGAAAAGACAAGTCAAAGGGCCTCCGAGGAGATCCAGCCGATCACAGATATCAGGTCGACGGTCGAGTATCGAAGAGAAGTCGCAAAGGTAATCGTCCGTGATGCTATCAAGCTAGCCTGGGAAAGAGCCGCAAATTGATTGTGGGTGAGAGTGAAGAGTGGAATTTCGTGGTGTGATCTTGGGTCAGAGGAAAAACAAAAAGTGCACAAAATAAGACAGGAGGCGCTATTTTGAAGAAGCAGATCGAACTGAGAATAAACGGTGTGAAGCGGGAGATTCTGGTTGCTCCCAATGAACTCCTGCTCAATGTCCTTCGGGACCGTTTTGGTCTTACGGGTGCCAAATACGGATGTGGAATTGGGGAATGTGGGGCGTGCACTGTTCTTGTGGACGGGGAGCCAACCCTCGCATGCCTCACCCTGGCCGTTAGTTTGGATGGAAGCGACATTGTTACGGTTGAAGGAATTGGAAAATCGGATGGCCAATTGCATCCCGTCCAGGAATCCTTCTTGGAACATGGGGCAGTGCAGTGTGGATTTTGTACACCTGGTATGATTGTCATGGCCAAAGCTTTGCTCGACGACAATCCAAATCCGAGCGAAGAAGAGGTTCGTCAACATATCCGGGGCAATATCTGCCGGTGCACGGGATACACCCAGATTGTCAAGGCCATTCAGGCCTGTTCAAATAAGGAGTGATGAAACAAAGGGATCCCAAAGTCAACATCGCTACTTTAATGATTACAAATGATTAGAAACAAATCTGAAAGACAATATAACATCATAACTTATCGATATTACAATTCTAATCCGTAGGCCGCAGGTTCGAATCCTGCCAGGCGCGCCATAAAAATCAAGGAGTTAAGCCGAATTGCTTAGCTCCTTTTTTGATTCTGTGCGACACTCTTGGGTAACTTTAATTAATAACCCCCGCCGCCTCCCTTTAAGCCCTCACCCAATTAGAAAATAGCGTGTCCGTGTCCCTGCCTCCGCAGTCGCGTGACTGCGTATCCTGTCTGAAGTCAGGCAGGTGTGGTCTCTTACTGTCTGAATCACAGCCGTTTTCAATCACTCCTTGGATTCACTCGGAAAGTAAGGTATGCTGAGAACTTAAACGATTGGAAAGGAATCGGCAAATAATATGGATGGAGATACATTTTCCCATGAATGGATCGAGACCCTTCCGCGTCTGGAAGAGGCTGCCCGGATCCTGGGTCAGGCCGAAATCATCGGGGTCGACCTGGAAGCGGATTCCATGTACCACTACTTCGAAAAGGTGTGCCTCCTGCAGATCGCTACGGAATCCGCCGCTTATGTCATGGATCCGTTGGCGCTAAAGGATCTTTCCGCCTTGCACCCCGTTTTCTCCAATCCCCGCATCCGTAAGGTATTCCACGGGGCGGATTATGACATCCGTTCCCTGTACCGGGACTTTCGGATCGAGGTGGAGAATCTCTTCGATACTCAGTTGGCCTGCATGTTTCTGGGCCTCCGGGAGACCGGACTGGAAGCGTTGCTGCGAAGCCGGTTCCAGGTGGAGCTGAATAAGAAATATCAGCGGGCCGATTGGTCCCGGAGACCCCTTTCACCGGAGATGGTGGACTATGCGGCGATGGACGGCAGGTACCTGATTCCCCTGGCCCATATGCTGGAAAAGGAACTGGATGAGAAGGGCCGGTTATCCTGGGTAGAGGAAGAATGCCTGTTTCTGAGGGAGGTTCGATTCATGGGCCCCAGCCATGCCCCGCTTTACCTGAGAGTGAAAGGGGCTTATCTCCTGGATCCCAGGAGTCTTGCGGTTCTGGAGGCCTTGCTGGGATTCCGGGAGGCCCAGGCCCAGAGGGCGGATCTTCCGCCTTTCAAGGTGCTCGGCAACGAAGCCCTCCTGGGATTAGCGATGAAAAAACCTTTGAACATGGAAGACTTGGAAACGGGGAAAGTTCTGAGCGGGAAACAAATCGACCGATACGGGACTCGCCTGCTGCAGGAAATTCACCGGGCCATGGCCCTTCCCGATGAAGAGCTCCCGGTGTACCCCCGGGAAGCAAGGCCGGAGCTGTCATCGCCGGTACGACAAAGGGTAAAAGCGCTGAAAAACCTGGCGGGATATGAGGGCAAAAACGTTGGGGATGGAGCCTGGAATCCTTTTGAATAACGCCCTGATCAATGACCTGGCCTTGAAAAACCCCCGGTCGATGAAAGAGTTGGAATCGATTCCGGGCTTGAAAAAATGGCGGCAAAATTATTTTGGCCGGGAGATTCTGACTGTTCAAACAAAGGCGCACAGAGAGGATGGGATTAACAATAAAGCGCAAATGACTTGAATCATTTTGAACCGGCGGTATGATACGAAAAAGACCATGGAAACCTTCTTAGGTCTCATCATTGGAATGGGTCTGAGCGCCGCCTGCGGATTCAGGGTCTTTGTCCCTTTGCTCGGTCTCAGTCTGGCTACCCTGACCGGCCATTTGAACTTATCGTCCGGTTTCGAATGGATTGGTTCATGGCCTGCCCTCGTGGCCTTTGGGACGGCAACGATTTTCGAAGTCGGGGCCTACTACATTCCCTGGCTTGACCACCTGATGGATACCCTGACGACACCTGCAGCCGTTGTCGCGGGAACGATTATGACCGCTTCGCTGGTCACCGACCTGTCCCCCTTTCTCAAATGGACATTAGCCCTCATTGCCGGAGGCGGTGTGGCGGGCCTGGTTCAGACCGGATCTGTCTTTTTGAGAGGCGCTTCGACAGCGGCAACAGGAGGGTTTGGTAATGTTTTGGTATCGACCGGGAAGATAATCGGATCTATTCTGACTACTCTCCTTGCCCTGATTTTTCCCATCCTGGGTCTATTGGTCGTTATCCTTCTGTGTGGCTTCATCGTGGCAAGATGGATCAGGGTTAAGCATAAACATCCCCTGCGGGCTGCCTTGACAATCCGATCAGTGATTTTGCTACCATTAGATGCTTAATGCGCCATGCTCGGAGGGCACCCTCGAGGTATAAAAATAGTCCGGGCGTTTTGGTTAGGGTTACGGTTACGAAGCCCGTTTCGTTTAGGGTCGAACGGTTACGTAAACTCCTCAATGCGAAAAACGTTGCCGAATGACGATACGGGCATGCCTTGCACGTCAGACGATACCTATTTTCTACAAAAGAGACGGTGAGTGTAGCTCAGTTGGATAGAGCACTGGGTTGTGGCCCCAGTGGTCGAGGGTTCGAGTCCCTTCACTCACCCCAAAAATGCGCCCGTAGCTCAGCTGGATAGAGCGTCGGACTTCGAATCCGCAGGCCGTCCGTTCGAGTCGGACCGGGCGCGCCATATAGGAATGACTGGTGGATGGGCCGTTAGCTCAATTGGTAGAGCAACTGACTCTTAATCAGTAGGTTACTGGTTCGATTCCAGTACGGCCCACCAATAAGACCGATGGGTTATGGATAGCTTTCCATAACCCATTTTTTTTGCTGCATGCCTGCCGCACTTTCCTTAAGAGTCATCGGGTAAACCTTTTGCCCTGTCTCCTTTGATGAGCAATGATGTAAGCTATTCACGCCATGATGATTCCCAAAGCGCCCTGCACCCCAATATACACAAAACGGGCAGAGCCAAACCAGCCAGCCTTTCAGTGTTAGCCTGTTGTTTCCTGTTTCTTCATCTCAGGCCCGCCTTGCGCAGGGCGCCAAAAAACCTATCCTTTGCCGGTGAATCCTTCATTGAAGATATCTTTGCAAGATAATCCAGTGAGAACTTTGGATTGATCCTGAGGACTTCGGCAGCTTCAGCACGGGCCTCCTTCTCTCGGCCCATCAAACTGTATGTAGCCGTCAGACCAAGATGGGCAGTAAGGTTATTCGGCGCAATCTGAATTGCCTTCTTATATGCCGAAACCGCCTCCTCAAACCGCCCCGTAGCCAGAAGGGCGAGGCCGTAGTCGCGATATAAACTGGATGGACCGAATGGATTGAGCCGGATTGCTTTCTGGAATAACGGAATAGCCTCTTCCGGCCTGCCTGCAAGGTTTAGACTTGAAGCATAATTGAGAAGGGTATGCGCCCCACCGGGGTTGAGGGCCAGAGCGCGTTCCCCTTCAGCAATCGCCTTGTCATGGTCCCTTTGTAGCGGTATAGATTTGGCCCAACAAGGAGTGACCACCTGGTAAGGAATCATCCATGGCAAGGGCTTTCCGGGCCAGCTCCATGCTTTTCTGAAGCGTCTCTCGAGGGGGACTTCGTGTTGCCAAGCCAATAATCGTGATGGTAGACCCAACCGAGAACCACATAACCCACTGGATTCTCCGGGCACATAGCAATGGCCTCCTCTACCATCCGCCGGGCCAGATTGTTATCCTCGATATTCCAGCGTATAAGGTGAGCGTTCCCTTCCATTAACTTTCAGATAGCAATCGAGACCTTGTTTGCCCCGGTAATACTTCTCGGCAATTTTTTCGGCCCTTGAAGCATCGCCCCCGTCCATCACCTTCACCTGCACGTTCGCAAGGATGTTGATGGTGATTTCATCCTGCAGGGCGAATATGTCCTTCAGGTCCCGGTCGTAACGCTTTGCCCAGAGGTGATTTCCCGTGAGGGCGTCAATCAACTGGGCCGTGATCCGAACCCGGTCGCCCGAGCGCTGAACGCTTCCCTCCAGCACGTACCGGACACCCAACTCCTCGCTGACCTGTCTTGACTGTCACCGGTTTCCCTTTGTAAATCGAGGTCGAGGTCCGGCTGATCACAAACAGCCTTGGAACCCCGGAAAGGGCCGTGATGATTGCCTCGGTCATCCCGTCGCTCAGGAACTCCTGCTTCGGGTCCCCGCTCATGTTGGCAAATGGCAATACCGCGATAGAGGGCTCATCCGGCAGCGGAAATGCCATCTTCTCAACAGAGGCAACATCAGCCGGATTAGGTTTTGAATAGGTTCTCCAGATTGCCAATGTGATCGCTCCCAGAACAATCACGACCGCCACCGCCAGGGCCACCCACCGATACCGGCCTGACAATAATGTCCTCTTTCTTTCCGTCGGAGAAGCTACAACCTCAGATTCTTCTGAAACAGGTTTGTCAGGCTCTACCTCCTGTTTCTCCCACACCTTCTCTTTGAGACTTGAGATGAACCTTTCCCACGCATCGCCATTCAAACAGTCCTCGTAGACGATGACAATGTCATCTAAGGTTGCTCCTATCCTGTCCACGGCGAACTTCAGCCTGACATTCTCTTCGCTCCCTTTGTACTCAAAAAGGTTCGCCCAGCTGTCTTTCTCAGAATCGGTGAAGGGATAGCTCTTGGCAGCCCCTTCGTCATATTCCTTTTTCCTTCCAAGGACCTTGAAGAGAGGGGCTTCTTCCAGGTTAGGCAGGGCATCTTTCCATTTTTTATAGATCCTTACTATCAAATTCCTTTTATCCGACGAGCCTGCAGAACCCCCAACCGTATCGTTCAGCAAAGCGAGGAGGGCATGATGTCTTTCCATGGGGATGGAGGTGAGTTTCCCCTGTCTTTTCATCTCGTTAACAACAAGGGCAATCACGGAGAGGTAGAACCTTCGGGAAGGGGAGTTGAAATGAAGGGTTAGTTCAATTCTGTTTCTGAGTTCAATGTGGAGCTTGAACTGATTGAGATCGATGGTGATGGGGTGAGGTTTGCTGTTTTCCGTCATTTCTTCATCTTATCATAACTTATTAAAAGGACAAGAAATTTTATCAGTCCTAAAAATGAACGAAAAAAACCTCACGGTGTGAACCGTGAGAAACCATATCATATGCTAAAAATAACGTCAATCTGAAAATGAAGCTCTGAAGAAGCAGAACGTTTCCGTCGGCCTGAAAGGAGGTGATGTCCGCTGGGCCAATCGAATTGGGAAGAGGAAGGATTATTATTCAGGAAAACGGAACAAACATACAATGAAGCAGCCTTAGAGAGCTGCCGAAAGGAGGTTCAACCGTGAAAGGAAAGGAGGAAGGGTCATGAAAAAATTATTAATCTTTGTCTTGGCGGTGGTGTTGTTAGCTCCGATGTCAATCAATGCAACGGAGAGTGATGAAACTGAAGAAGCGATAGAAGCCCTCCCCGATGATGGCACAGGGACGTGGGTAGCCATAGGTCCTCAAGGAGGGAAAATCTATACTCTCGCCATTGATCCCTCAGACACCAATATCGTCTATGCAGGTGGGGATGGCGGTGTCTTCAAGAGCACGAATAGTGGAGGCAGTTGGAGCGTCAGTGGCCTGGACAGATTAACCGTTCATTTCCTGGCCATAAGTCCTGCAAGACCGGACAAGCTCTATGCGAGCACCCCTGGAGGATCATATTCCAGTACCGACAAGGGAGCCCATTGGACTATGGGCCCGCTTGGGGTGATCTATGGGGGCTCGGTTGGCGACGATTATGCCCTGGCCGTAGATCCCAGATCGAGTGCCGTTTATTACTCTTGTACGTGTACGACCAGAGTGCACTCACACTTTGTTACGTACATCGGGGGCAACCTCTATGACAGGTACGATTTCCTGAATAATACATTTGTCGACGCCATCGCCGTCGATCCCTCAAACTCCGACACCGTCTATCTAGGCACCTATGGCGGGGGTGTGTACAAGAGCACGGACGGGACAAACAATTTCACGCAAATGCCTAGCGGTTTGTCTGGCCTCAGCCTCAACGTTTTTGCCTTGGTCATTGACCGCTTGAACACTAACATCATCTATGCAGGGACTGATACCGGTGTATTCAAGAGCAAGGATGGGGGGGAAAGCTGGAAGAGCAGCGGCCTGGCTAATACGCATATTACTGTTCTTGCCATTAACCCCTCAGACCCCAGCACCATTTATGCAGGGACCGATGGCGGTGTTTTTGAGAGCACTGATGGGGGTGAAAACTGGAGTGTCATCAACAGCGGCTTGACCAATACCCACGTTACCTCCCTGGCTATTGACCCCTCAAACCCAGACATCATCTACGCAGGGACTGATGGGGGCGGCGTCTTCAAGCTTACTTCTTCCGGAGGCCCCCCAACCCTTCATGTCACCAAATCAGGTACGGGGAATGGGACCGTCACAAGCAATCCGCCGGGGATCAACTGTGGCTCCGAATGCAAAGCAAACTTTGCAGATGGCACCATTGTCACCCTCACGGCTTCTGCAGATGCCGCATCGACATTTACCGGTTGGTCCGGCGGCGGATGCTCCGGAACAGATCCTTGCACAATAACTCTAAATAGTAACACGACCATAGAAGCTTCTTTCGCTCTCTCGGAGAGTTGTGCGTACACGATTTCCCCGACGAATAAGACTTTCAACGCAAATGGAGGAAACTTATCCGTCAACGTGAGTGCTACAGGACAGGCGAACTGTCCTGCTCCACTCGTAGCTGAAGATGTGGAATGGATTTCCGTCTCGGGAACACCGACTTGGAAGGCGAATAAGGGGACGGTAAAGCTCGCCGTTCAGAAGAACCCAATGTCCCATAGCAGAACAGGGATTGTCTCGATTGGCGGTCAGACTTTAACTATTAAAGAGGACGGGGCGAAATGTCAGCTGACGGCCCTGAGCCCTCCTCGGGAAAGTATCCCAGTACAGGTGGCAGGCGGAAGCTTCGATATAACGGTCAGCCCTCGGGATTGCTGTTGGAATGTGGCGACCACATCGGGCTGGATTCACCTGGATACAACGACAGGAACAGGTAACGGCACAGCGACGTTTCACATGGATGCGAACAGTACCGGCAAGAACAGAACGGGAAAGATCGATGTTTCTCTTGCTCAGGACGCAACGAAGAAAAAGACATTTACCGTGAATGAGAGTAAGTAGTTTTCAAATACCAGAAGCATGCCAAATATAATTGGCAAAGAGGCGGGGCAGGATCAGAAATGGTCCTGCCTTTTGTTACGCATAGCTAACAGCTATCATTCACCTGGCCCGCACAATCTTCAATCCTCCCTGATCATCGACATCGAAGACATAGACATTCTTCTCACCGGGTTTCGCCTCAACCCCCGACTCAAAAACCTGCTCCGTGTCTGTTCTTAAAAGGTATCTCCCTTCTTTGACGGTGATCGGAATCCCCACCTTTCCCTTTGCCATGGGTTCACGTTTTCTCTCGCCTTCCTCAGAATAAAGCGCATAGGCAATGGACATCATTTCAGCGTCCATAAAGGCATTGAGAAGTTCGAGGGGAGTCACCGCCTCAAGGTAAACACTCTCGCTTGCCGACGCCATCTTCTGGTAGAAGCCCCTGATGCTCTGAACTTTTCGCTCGTCGGTGGCGCTTCCTGTCCCCTGGTCCGTAACGCCATAGATGATCGGGTTAAATGAGGCGCCATCGCCGACCAGACGGTTGATCGCTTCTTCTGCCGATAGGGTGATTTCATCGAGATGGGGATACTTTGCCCTGATTCTCTGCTCCCAGGGCTTGGACTTTGAGATATTTTCTGCCAGGAGAGGTCCTGTCTCCTCCCCGTCACTGATGAGGATCACCTTGGCATTGGGAAGCCCTTTAAGGATTCCCTGGGCTTTGAGGATCGAGTATCCGATGGGTGTATCGCCAATATAGGCCTTCTCCGATTCGAGATATTTGATGGAGGCAAGAAACGCTTTCTCATCGAATCCTTTGTCTTTTGAACTGAAGACGATTTCAACGTCATTGCCCGCTTCGACCGCCCGGATGTAATCTTTTCTGTAAAGACTCCCATCCTGGATGATTCCAAAGGGTTTCCTGCTGCCAAACACGATCAGCCAAACATTGTCATCGCTGCTGAATAGATTCCCTATCTTTCTTAATCCTTCATAGGCCGCTTCATACCGCTTCAGGCTCATCCCGGGCAATTTCGCAGTCATGCTGCCGGAAGCGTCATAGACAATGACCACATTGTGTTTGCTGCTCAATCTTTTTAGAGCTGAATAAACCGCTTTCTTTTTTGCCAGGAGGTCTTCCGTCAGGTCTTTCAGTTCCGCCCCGGAGTGATATCCCATTAAAGCAAACTCAGTATCCACTTTCGCCCTGGGAGGGGGAGGCGCCGGAGGGGGTTCAGGAGGCGCAGGCTTGGGAGGAGATGCGCACGAGAAACAGGACAGTAACAGAAAGAGGATAGCCAATTTTTTCAGCATGTTCTTTTCTCCTCCCTATTTTTGGAATATGATTACTGACCCTACATCTTTTGGCTGAATCTGTCAATGAAGAATTGCAGGGGAAGGGCGGGCTGGAATGGACACTTCATTATTTAGAGTCTGTTGATAAAGTCCGTTATTTCGTCATGCCGGACTTGAGGAGCCTGCCCCGTACTCTGATACGGGGGCATCCAGACGTCGTCCCGATAAAAGTCGGGAACCATTTCAAAAATTGGATCCCGGTTTTCACCGGGAACCCTGGATTCCGGCTTTCGCCGGAATGACATCTTTCTCTAAATCAGGCAATTTATGGAAGGACACTATTTATTATTAATTTTAAGCATGGAACTTTGAACCTCTCTGTTTTCTCCAAGCGTTCCCTTGACCCATTCCAGATTGACGAGGGCTACCATGTAGTCCCTTTTCGCCTGGGCCAGATTTCCTCTTGCCTGAACGAGACTGGTCTGTGCATCATCCACGTCGAGTCGTGTCTTGACCCCATACTCGTATCCCTTCTCAGCCATGAAGAGAAGGCGTTCCGCCCGGGCCACTGTCCCGGAGAGGGCCTTGACGATCTCTCCAGACTCTCTTACGGCATTGCACGCATCGCGGACCTGGACAGAGATGGAGTCCCGTAATTTGGCTTCTTCAATCCTGAGGGTGGAGAGATCGCTTTTCGCTGCAGCCACCTTTCCGCGAGTGCGGAGGCCGTCAAAGATGGGAAAGTTGAGAAACAGTCCTGCGCTCCAGTTCGGACCATCCGCCTGATTATCCGGCCCGACGTCGAGGTAGCGCCATCCATACCCTCCCCTGAAGTCAATCCGGGGCTTGTCTCCTGCATTGGCAATCTTGACGAGTTCTTTTCCGATTTCGATCCGGTGATGAAGATCGGAAAGCTCCGGCCTCTTCTTCCAGGCAGCATCGAGGGCTTCTTCATATCTGGGATACTCTGCGACCGTGGTCTCCAGATGGCCATGGGCATCCACTTCCTGTTCACCAATCCCCAGGAGAAAGCGAAATCTCTCCCGGGCGGTTTGGATGAGATTTTCGGTTCGGATGACTGCAGGTCTCGCGTTTTCAACATCGACCTTTCCAGCCAGAACATCGTAGTCTGTGGCAACCCCGGCTGAATATTTTTTCTGGGCTTCATCAGAGTGGCGGTTCTTCTGCTCCAGGTTCTGGAGTGCAATGTCGTTCAAGGTCCTTGCAAGCAAGATGTCATAAAACGAAGCCGTGACATCCCGAAAAGCAGCCTGGCGGTAGATCCGAAGCTGGTCCTCCGCCGTCGTCAACCCCACTTTTGCCGCGCGGATGGAGGCTCCGATCTGTCCCCATGTGAAAATGGGCTGGGAGAGTCCCACGCCACCGGCCAGGCTATTCTGTTGAACCGGAAAGATGTTGCCGTAAGCCTTGAAACTATAATCCTTGCTGAAGTTCCCGCTTGCGGTGATCGAAATCTGGGGCAGGGCGATGGCCCGTTCCTCGACATAGCGCGCTTCCACCCAGGTTCGGTATTCCCGGGCCTTCTGAATGTCTTTATTCTTTTCCGCCGTGATCTGAAGGGCCTCCTGAAGGGTGAGGACCTGAACCCCTTTTCCCTCACCCCATGCGGCTCCAGAAAGAAAAAGACTCAGGCTCAGGCTTAGAATAAGGGGAAAGGCAAACAACCGGTGTCTAAAGCCTGGAACCCTATCCAACCCTCTTTCTATTCCAATATCAGACGAGTCCGAACCATCTCTTAATTCTCCTTTTTCCCTTTCCAGCGTCTTCCCATCCACGCGCCCAGGTCATCCAGCACGGAATACATGACGGGAACGATCAAAAGAGTGAGGAAGGTCGATGTGATCAACCCTCCAATGACCGCACGGGCCATGGGCGCCCGCATTTCTGCTCCTGCTCCCAGGGCAAAGGCGAGAGGCAGCATCCCAAAGATCATGGCCAGGGTTGTCATCATGATGGGCCGGAGCCTGGTTCGACCCGCGGTGATGATCGCCTCTGTCTTATCGACTCCCCGGCTCCGCAGGACCTTGGCAAAATCGACGAGCAGAATCGCATTCTTGGTGACAAGACCCATCAGCATGATGAGTCCGATGAGCGACATGATGTTGATCGTATCCCCTGTCACTAAGAGCATGCTTGCCATTCCCAGAAGGGAGAGAGGCAAGGAAAGCATGATCGAGAGGGGATCGATGAAGGACTCGAACTGGGCAGCCAGGATGAGATAGACGAAGATGACGGCCAGGATCAGGGCTTCGGCCATGTAACCGAAAGACTCCACCATGGTTTCTGCCTGGCCCGAATAGATCACGCGGTATCCGGGCGCCATCTGGATCCGGGAGGCTGCCTTTTCAATCTGCTTCATCGCCGTTCCCAGCGGGATCCCCTGCAGGTTGGCGGAGATCACCACCTGCCGGGTGAGGTCCTGACGGTCGATCTCCGAGGGTGTGGGCTGCATCGTGTAAGTGACCAGTTCTCTCAGTGGAACCAGGGTAGGGGTGGCTCCTGATTTGGATACGGCCAGCCTGAGTTTTTCAACCTGGGAGGGGTCCTGCCGGAGACCCAGCGGCAGACGGACCCGGACATTCGACCGCATCCCCGTCTTCATCCTCATAGGTCGAGACAGCCTGTCCACCCACCAGCGCACCGACCGTGCGGACAATGTTCGCCGTCATGACCCCCGTGTCAACGGCCCTTTCCCGGTCCACGGTGAGACGGAACTCCGGGATGTCCTGTTCCAGGGTGACTTCGAGATCAACGATCCCGGGGATCTGATAGATTTTCTCTTTGAGCTCGGCCGCATATTTTTTGAGGAGGGCGATGTCGTCTCCTCTGATGTTGACCAGGAGCGGTTTTCGTGTGTCAATCCCGCCTGCCTCTCCGATCGAGGGAAGAATGCCCGGTATCTTAAGAAGCTGGTGACGAACGTCTTTCTGGACGTCTTTCTGTTGGCGTTTCCGGTCCTTCCGCTCCGCCAGTTTCACGTAAACCTTGGCATCCCGGACCGTTCCTGTATCTCCTGCCCCGATGGTCGCATAGGTATGCTTCACCTCAGGAATTCCCTTTACCCCTTCGAGCACTGCACGGACCCTTCCCCGGGTTTCATCGATCGATGCGTCCGGGGCGGTTGTGAAGCTGATCTGAAACTCCCCCTTGTCGTACTCAGGGAAAAATTCGCTCTGAAGGGAGGAAAAGACAAAGAGACCCCCTGAAAAGGCAAGCACAGAAATGAACAGGACGACCATACGGTGCCTCAGGGTCCAGGCAATGACAAAACGATACTGATCGGCTGTCCGGTTGAACCCATCATTGAACCGGTCAAGGATTCGGGCAACGAGATGCCTCTTCCCTTTCCGCTCGATGTCCGGATCGACCCATCGGGAGGAAAGCATCGGGTCCAGGGTGAAGGAGACAAAGAGAGAAACGATGACGGCAAAAGCGACGGTGATCCCGAATTGGAAGAAGAACCGTCCCACGATCCCTTTCATGAAGGCCACGGGAACGAAGACGGCCACGATGGAGAGCGTGGTGGCCAGCACAGCCAGGCCGATCTCGCTGGTCCCTTCCCTCGCTGCCTGAAAATGGTCCTTGCCGTGCTCAAGGTGCCGGACGATATTCTCCCGGACGACGATGGCGTCATCGATCAACATTCCAATGGCCAGAGAGAGGCCCATCAGGGTCAGCACATTCAGTGTCATCCCCAGGAAATACATGACGATGAAAGAAGAGATGACCGAGATGGGAAGGGTCAATCCGGTGATGACGGTGGAACGCCAGGAATTGAGGAAGAGAAAGACGATGAAGACCGTCAAGAGTCCACCGAGGAGCATGGTCTCCTGAACATCCCTGACCGAATCCTGGATCATGATCGACCCGTCCCGAACCATCTCGATCGTCGTCCCCTGTGGAAGTTCGGGTTGAAGTCTTTTGATTTCCCTTTTTACCGCAGCCACCACTCCAACGGTATTGGCTCCGGACTGCTTGAGGATATCGAGGGAAACCGCAGGGATCCCGTTAATCAGGGCCAGGGACCGCTGTTCCTCGATGCCGTCCCGGACCTCGGCCACCTCGGAGAGCAGGATGGGCCTGCCGTTGCGCTGGCCGATGACCATGGTCTTGAACCGCTCGACCACCTCCGGTTTCCCCGAGATGCGGATGGGGTATTCGGCGCCGTTCCGGTTGAGCCGGCCCAGGGGGGTGTTGACGTTTTCCGACTGGAGGCCTGCGATCACCTCGTCCACGCCCATGCCGAGGGCCTCTAAACGGGTGGGGTTGATGTTGACGTTGACCTCCCGCTTCGACTCGCCGATCAGATCAACCTTCCCCACGCCCGGGATGTTCTCGAATCGCCTCCGGATCTTTTTCTCGACGAGGGTGGTCAAATCCTTGGGAGACATCGTTTCCGAACGGACGGCCAGGGAAACGATCGGCATGGCCGCAATGTCGAGTTTCTGGATGATCGGTTCTTCGATCCCCTGGGGAAGATCGCCCCGGATGGCATTGATCTTTGCACGGGCCTCCTGGGAGGCTCTCATTGATTTTTACCTCCAGGTTAAACTCGACGGTAACGGTAGAGACACTCTCCCGGGAGGCTGAGATGACGTGTTTCACGCCTGCGATCGGATTGACGGCCTCTTCGATCCGTTTGCTGACTTCTCTTTCCACCGTCTCGGGAGAGGCCCCCGGGTACTTGGTCACGATCGAAAGGATGGGCATTTCAACATCCGGGTACTCGTCAATCGCCAGACGCCTGTATGAAAAGAGACCCAGCGTGACGAGGACGAGCATCATCACGGTCGCAAAAATCGGTCGTTTGATGGAAAGGTCGGAAAGGAGCATGGCTTTAACCTCTGCCGCCTTGAAGGATGTTGACCCGATCTCCTTCCTTGAGGTTAAAGCCGCCACGGATGACGACCTGGTCCCCCTGGTCCCAGGCCTGAGGTGACCTCGACAAAATCTCCCATCACGCTTCCCGTCCGGACGGTTCGACGCTTTACGGTCTCTCCTTCCGCGACAAAGACGTCCCCCTTTTTTTCAATGACATCCCAGGAGACAAGGGCAACCCTCGGGACTCTGAGAACCCCTGTCCGCTTTCCTGTGAGGATCCGTCCTTTGGCATAGAGACCGGCTTTGAGTTGTTCCGAGCTATTATCGACTTCCGCAATCACCCTGACCGACCGATCCGCTTCATTGACGATGGGGTTGATGAACATCACCTTTCCTGAAAAGGTTCTCCCCGGAAGGGCATCGGTTGAAAAGGTGAGGGATTGACCCACGTGCACCGCACCCATTTCGGCAGAGGGGACGGTGACCGTCAGTTCCAAAATCCTGGGATCGATGATGCGGAACATGATCTTCGGTGACCCCATTTCACCCACCAGGTCGCCCACATTGACGCCGCGGGATGAAATGATCCCATCCGTCGGGGAGCGAGATGGTGGTCTTGGAGAGCCGGGTCTGGGTATGCTGAAAATCCTCCTCCGCGGCCTTCAACTGAGCCTTCGCCGCTTCGATCCGGGCTGCGGTGGCCTCCTTGTCGGTCTCCCCCTCGTCCAGATTCTGCTGAGTGACCAGGCCCACCTCCTTTAATTTTAAGAGACGGTCATATTCACGATTCGCCCGTTTCCTGGCCACCTCCGCCTGAAGGAGGCCGGCCTTGGCCATCTCCACGGCCGCCTTTGCCTTCTGAGAAAGAATCTCCATTTCCCGGGTATCAATTCTGGCAAGGGGCGTCCCTTTTTTCACCCTGACCCATTCGGTCACATAAACGTCGGTTACGATCCCGGCGTATTCCGATTTCACATCCGCGCCGAACTTAGCGGTGAGGGATCCCACGACGTCAACCCCCTCCGTGAAGTCCGCAGTGGAGACTTTTGTCACTTCCACCGCGACCGGGGGTTTTCCCGCGGCCCTATCCTCAGGTTTCTGGTCTCCTCCAGACTTTGAACACCCTGTGGAAGCAAGCCAAATCGCGAGCACCCACGCTCCCCATGCCACGCTCCGTATCATTTTTGTTCTCCCCCGTGCTGTCTCCCTTTCTGTAACGAAATCCCTTGAAAGATGTGACCGAGAATCCGCTTCAATCCCTCATGCCCGAGCTCCCGTTCCGGGTGGGAGAGCTCATTTTCCATGGTGACATGAATGGCTCCAAGAATGGCCCAGGCGATATCCTCCGCATGACCCTTCCGCAACTCCTTGCTTTGAATCCCCTCCGAAACAACCTGTTTGATGGCTTCAAAAAGCTTGCGGTGAACGGCATCAAAGTCAAAGTGAGGCGCTCCCTGGGGAGGGCCATAATAAATGGAGTACATCAGCCGCACCACCTCAATCTTCTCCACGACCAGGCCGAAGACCTGATCACAGAGGCGCCTCAGTCTCTGCTCGATGCTTCCCGATCCGGTGATGGAGGCATCCACGACGGCTTCAAACCGCTTAAAAGCCCTCTCGATCAGCTCAAGGTAGATCCCTTCCTTGTTTTTGAAGTAGTAATAGAGGACCGGTTTGGTCACCCGTGCCGCAGCCACGATCTCCCGGGTCGTCGAAGCCGCATATCCCTTGCGGGCGAAGAGTTCCGTGGCCACATCGAGGAGCCGTTCACGGACGTCACCCTCAGGCATCAGGCGGGGCGCTTTGATTCTTGCCATCATTGAAGCCACCTCCTTGGTTCCCTATCAGGCTGCTGAAAAACGCCCATCAGTCCCGCGCTTTGCGGATTTCCCTCATCCTTCCCCGTGTCAAGCACGGGGCAGGCTTATTGCGGCGTACGTCCAAGTACGCCTCACTTCTCAGGATTTCGGGAGCCTTGCATCTGGCCATTTTTGAGCAGTCTGAGAAATTCACTTTTTCAGCAACGTCCTAATTGACTTACCTACCGGTAATTATACAAGCTCATAAAATCTTGTCAAGAGAAATTCCCCGTGAAAAGCGATGTATTTTTCTGAACAGGGAACAGGACAAGGGTGGAGCATGAAGGGACTGCGCATGGATCAGTTAATAAAATGACCGCTCCCACGGAGCCGGCCGAGGTGCGCCATTCATGGTTCGACAAGCATGTCCGGAGCGAACCGTTCATCCTTCGACAGGCTCAGGACGAACGGAGAAGGGTTCATGTGAGAATCGTGCGAGAAAAACGTTCCAAGGTCGGCTTTACCATGGGAAGGGGAGCAGACGGCCTGATGGGGTATCGCAGGGGAAGGAGGAGGGCACGGTTCATGGATCGGGTTTCACCAAAAGGGACATTCGTCATCGGGCTTCGTGGTTTTGTCCTCGAGTTTTTCTTTTGCTGCCCGAATTAAATATTCGAAGTCTTTCCATTGAAAACCACGAATCCGGATCAGGCTTTCGGCAATGCCATCGATGCCCCGAGACTTCTCTGATTCTTCCTTTGCCCCGTCCAGAAGTTGGAGCCCGTCCTGATCGATCTGATCCATCAATTTTTTCAGCACCACCCTGACATCTTTCCGGTCTGCTTCGGGGCTGATCAAGACTCTGACATCCACCCTATCCATTAACTCATAGGTGCGGCGTGCCTGGAACCAGAAACCATCTCCGTCCGGCGGCATGAGATTATCCTCATCCCCCGCCGTCTTAAAGGCGTCGAATTGGACAAAAAGATTTGGCTCCCTCGTCTCGTATTTTTCCAAGAGTTCTTTTTTGGTCGGTTTTTTCATCACCCGATAGCCTCAAAAACCTGCATGCCCCATCTCTTTCAGCAGGCGTGACCTATGTCACTCTTTATTAGAAGCCTCTTTCAGAAGAATTCTCAACTTCTGGAGGTTCCTCTTGTTGAACAGTTGAAACTGCAAACCGTAGCGGTGCACCTTCCCGCCTCTTCTGATTGGCAAATCCGACCAGACGATTTTTCCAACCCCCCGAACGGTCTTCAGCTCCCACTCCTTCGCAAAGAGAATTTCGATTTTAAGGACTTCGCCGGCATCCAATTTTTCGGGGAGGTGGATCAGGATTCCTCCTTCGCTCGCATTCCCGACAATGCCTCCATAGTGGTCTTTACTTGCGTTACGGGAATAACTGACCGGAAGCTTGAAATAAAATCTCGGACTTTTTCTTCGTTCCTTTACAAGGTCTTTCCCCTTTTTCGTTCCTGCCGGATGCCTCATGGGTGCCATTAAGGTCTCCTTTCACCAGGATCTCATTTATATTCAATCAGTCTTTTTCACCTAAGTCTTTTTATGAGAGTACTCATTTTGCTGAAAAAAGTCAACGAAATTATATGGATAATTAGTTTTTTTTATTGCCTTTCCATAAGAAAGGTGGTAAAAATAAAAAAACGTAACTGATGGAGGGTGTATAGGGAGGATCTATGAGGATAAGGAAAAAGACTAAATTCTATTTTTTTCTTGGTTGCCTCCTGGTTTTTATGCCGCTAGCCTTATCTGCCGGGGATTATAAATATGTGGCGTCCAAATTTTCGATAAAATATCATCTGCCGACCTGTAAACAGGTGCGGGGGCTCCAGGAGCAAAACAGGGTTGGCTTTGACACGGCGGAAGAGGCTGTCAAAGCCGGGTACGTTCCCTGCGGTGTATGTAAACCGCCTACCAGAGATAACTAAAAAAAATAACAATATCATAATCTTAACTACAAATGCTCTCCGAATAGAGTTCCGCCTCCCACCCATTGCAAAACGTTAATTTTCTATTGTGACACAGCCTCAGTTGGGAGAGTAAGGTGCAGGGTCGTCGGATAAAATTGACAAAACAGGGTTCATTGTGGTAAAAATTATGATAGATCGTTGATCATTGAATTTCGTAACCCTTTGGAATTATTTGGGTTTAGTTTTTAACTCTTTACGTTAAGCACCAAAGATTCCCTTCCGCTCTTCAACCTTTCCGTATCTGTCTCCTGCCCTCCTAGTCTGGAGCAGGCAGGCACAGATTGGGAAGTCAGGCACGTTCGAGCCGGGGTGGCGAAATTGGGATACGCGCGAGACTTAGGATCTCGTGGTCGAGAGACTGTGCGGGTTCGAGTCCCGCCCTCGGCACCATCAAAATGCAAATCCTCAGTTTATTGAGGGATTGAAATTAACGAAATAGACCATTGAAGGGATAAATGATGAAAGTAAATGTCGAAGATATCAGCGGAGTGAAGAAGAAGGTGAACATCGAAATTCCCGAAGACCAGGTGACCCAGGAGATCAATTCGATCTATGAGGATCTGAAAAAGAAGGCAAAGATAAAAGGTTTCCGGCCCGGAAAGGTCCCCCGGGAGATTCTGGAGAGATACTTCAAGGATTATGTGAAGGGAGAGGCCCTCCAGAAACTGATTCAGGATACGATGCCCAAGGCCTTTGAAGATTCAAACCTCCACCCGGTCTCCGCTCCTGTCATCGATCCTCAGGAACTCGAAATCGGAAAACCATTCCAGTATTCTGCCATCGTCGAAACCAAGCCTGACTTTAAAATGGAAGGGTATTTTGGTTTGAAGATCGAAGGGAAGAAGGAGGAGGTGAAGGATGAAGAGGTGGAGGAGCGCCTCAAGGGGCTCCAGAATCTATACTGCCAATTTAAAGACGATTCCAGAGCCCAGGCCCATCCAGAACGGGGATTTTGTCATCCTGGATTACGAGGCGACGCTGGACGGGCAAGCCCCTGGAGGAGGGAAAGGCCGATCGACTTTACCGTAGAGGTGGGAAGTGGCCGATTCATTCCTGGCCTTCGAAGAGAAACTGGTGGGTTCGAAACCCGAGGAAGAAAAGGAGATCGAAGTCTCCTTTCCCGAAGATTACGGATACAAGAAATGGGCCGGGAAGACCGTTTCGTTTCACGTCAAAGATCAAAGAGATCAAAGAGAAGATCCTTCCTCCCTGGATGACGAGTTTGCAAAGGATCTTGGAAGCTACGCTTCCTTAGAAGAGTTAAAGGCCCAGTTGAGACAGGATCTTGAAAAGGAGAAAAGAATCGGCCCTGGACCGTCAGCTCAAGGATCAGGTGGTGGACCAGCTGATCCAGGCCCATCCCTTTGAGCTTCCTGAAAGCCTGGTGGAAGAGCAGGCCAAATCCCTCGTCTCCGACACGAAGACGAGGCTGGCCTCCCAGGGGATGGCCTTTGAAAGCCTGGGAGTCACAGAAGAAAAGCTGAAAGAGGATTACCGTGGAAACCGCACAGAAACAGGTCCGGACCTTCTTGATCCTTGAAAAGATCTCGGAGCAGGAAGGCATCACGGTCACGCGATGAAGAAGTGGAAGAGCGCCTGAAAGAGATCTCCGAAAAGACGCATCAGAAACTGGATGTGGTCAAACGCTACTACGAAAAGAACGGGCTGATTCCCGAGGTGAAGGCAGGGATCCTGAGCAATAAGACCCTGAATCTCCTTCTTGAAAAGGCGGAGATCACTTACTCCATAAGACGGCTGTGCACAGAATCCGAGAAGATGATTTCGATGAGAGTCAGAGAGGAAAGCGTATGACATTGATACCCATTGTGATTGAAAGGGATGGAAGGGGCGAGAGGGCCTATGATATCTACTCACGCCTCCTGAAAGAGAGAATCGTCTTTGTTGGGAACGCCCATCGACGATGATATCGCCAATCTGGTGATTGCCCAGATGCTTTTTCTGGAGTCCGAGGATCCGGACAAGGATATCCATCTCTATATCAATTCCCCGGGTGGCGTGGTGACTTCCGGACTGGCCATCTATGACACCATGCAGTACATTCGTCCCAAGGTTTCGACCTTGTGCATGGGGCAGGCTGCAAGCATTGCGGCCCTGCTTCTGGCCGCAGGGGAGAAGGGGAAACGATTTGCCCTGCCTCATTCAAGAATCCTGATCCATCAGCCCATGGGCGGTTTTCAGGGACAGGCCTCGGATGTGGACATCCAGGCCCGGGAGATCCTTCGGCTTCGAGCCGAGCTGAATCAGATTCTGGTCAAACATACCCACCAACCCATCGAGCGGATCGAGGCGGATACGGATCGGGATCTCTATATGACGGGCCTCCAGGCCAAGGAGTACGGCATCATCGATGAGGTGGTGACCCAACGTCCTGTCCGATCCCAAGGATAATCCTTCAGAAAGGAGAAAAGGATGAAGACGGATGGAGGAAATTACGGGACCGTTTTGCGTTGCTCTTTCTGCGGGAAAAGCCAGGACGAGGTCCGAAAACTGATTGCCGGCCCCACGGTCTATATCTGTGACGAATGCATCGAACTCTGCAACGAGATCATCGCCGAGGAGGCGGAGGAGCGGTTTGTCCCCGGCCGGATGACCGTTCCCAAGCCGATGGAGATCAAGGCGAAACTGGATGAATATGTCATCGGACAGGAGCATGCCAAGAAGATCCTGTCCGTTGCCGTCCATAACCACTACAAACGGATTGATGGCCGCGTCCAGGCCGTGCGATGTGGAACTTCAGAAATCGAATATTCTCCTCATCGGTCCGACGGGATCAGGGAAGACGCTTCTGGCCCAGACCCTGGCCAAGATCCTCGATGTTCCCTTTACCATTGCCGATGCCACCTGCCTCACCGAAGCGGGGTATGTGGGCGAGGATGTGGAGAATATCATCCTGGCCCTCCTTCAGGCAGCCGATTATGATATCGAGCGGACCCAGAAGGGGATCGTCTATATTGACGAGATCGACAAGATCTCGAAGAAGTCCGACAGCCCCTCCATCACGCGCGATGTCTCCGGAGAGGGGGTCCAGCAGGCCCTTCTCAAGATCATCGAAGGGACCGTTGCCAGTGTCCCGCCCAAGGGGGGCCGGAAACATCCCCAGCAGGAGTTTATCCAGATCGATACGACCAATATTCTTTTTATCTGCGGAGGGGCCTTTGTCGGGCTGGAAAAGATCATTGAGCAGCGGATCGGAGGGAAGACCATCGGATTTGGGGCCGAGATCAAGGCTCGCAACGAGATGGGCATGGGGGAGGTCCTCCGGGAGGTTCAGCCCGAGGATCTCCTCAAGTTCGGATTGATTCCCGAGTTTATCGGAAGGCTTCCGGTGATCGCCACCCTGGACGAGTTGAGCATCGAAGCCCTCATCGATATCCTGAAGAAACCGAAAAATGCCCTGGTCAAACAGTATCAGAAGCTCTTCGATTTCGAAAATGTGAAACTCCGGTTTACCGAGGGCGCCCTGATGGCCATTGCCAAGGAGGCCCTCAAGAGAAAATCAGGAGCCCGGGGGCTTCGGTCGATTATGGAAAATATCATGCTCGATGTGATGTATGAGATTCCCTCCCAGCCCAATATCCGGGAGTGTATCATCAGCGAAGAGGTTGTCCTCAACCGTGAAAGCCCGATCCTTCTCTATGAGAAAGGGGCAGAAGTCGCCTGAAGCAATCCGATCTCCATAACCAGAGAATTCGAAATCCGATAGAACGCCTCTTAGACGTATCGGCAATCACCTGAGATTCAAAACTTCGAAGCAACTCATTCCAGATCGATCTCCCCGGGACGACAGAGATTCGAGATAGTGTTTAGGACTCTGACTCCATACCCGCGGTTTCTGTTTTTCAGTAGGGTTGGTGAGGTGAAGAAAATGATCTGAGCCAATGTCCTATGCAGCACTGCAGAAAGTAAGAAAGTGATCGTTCCGCTTCTTCCGCTGAGGGATATCGGTCGTCTTTCCCCACATGGTGGTTCCTCTTCTGGTGGGAAGAGATCGGTCTATCCGGGCCATTGAATCCTCCATGGAAAAGGATCAGAGGCTTTTCTTCGTCCTCCAGAAAATCACAAAGGTCAATGATCCACGGGAAGAGGACCTCTATCCCATTGGAACGCTGGGGACGGCCATCCAGTGCGTGAAGCTTCAGGATGGAACGGTGAAGGTCCTGGCAGAGGGCGAAGTCCGGGGACGACTTCTCCGGTTGATTCCGAAACGAGCCCTTTTCACTGGCTGAAGTGGAGGAGATCGAGGTCTTTTGCTCAGCCGACCTTAGAGACGGAGGCCTTGATGAGGAGCGTCGTCAATCTCTTCGGAACCTATGCCAAATTGACCCAGCGCGTCAATTCCGAAGTGGTGGCCTCCCTATCGGAGATGGATGATCCGGATCCTTGGTGGATACGATGGTGGTCCACATCAGCTCTGAAACTGGAAGACAAACAGAGACTGCTGGAGATCCTGTGCTCCCGAGAAGAGGCTCGAAGAACTCTACCGGCTTCTCCGGACGGAGATTGAGATCCTTCAGATGGAGCAGAAGATCCGGGAACGGGTCAAAAAACAGATGGAGAAGAATCAGAAGGAATACTATCTCAACGAGCAGATGCGGGCCATCCAGAAGGAGCTGGGAGAAAAGGACGACTTTTCCGCCGAGATGAGGGAACTGGAGCTCAGGATCAAAGAGAAAAAGATGTCCAAAGAGGCCACCCAAAAGGTGGAAAAGGAGTTTAAGAAGTTAAAGCTGATGTCTCCCATGTCGGCAGAGGCGACGGTCGTTCGAAATTATATCGATTGGTTCCTTTCCCTTCCCTGGAGCTATTGTACGAAGGATAAACTGGATCTGAAGAAGGCTGAAAAGATCCTGGATGAAGACCACTATGGATTGAAGGAGGTGAAGGAAAGGATTCTGGAATACCTGGCCGTTCAGGGCCTCGTGAAAAAGATCAAGGGTCCCATCCTCTGTTTTGTCGGTCCCCCGGGCGTTGGAAAGACCTCTCTGGCAAAATCGATCGCCCGATCGATGGGACGGCGTTTCGTCAGGCTTTCCCTGGGAGGGGTCCGGGATGAGGCCGAGATCCGGGGCCATCGAAGGACCTATGTGGGCGCCCTGCCGGGCAAGATCATCCAGTCCATCAAAAAGGCGGGATCGAATAATCCGGTTTTTTTGCTCGATGAAGTGGACAAGATGAGCACGGACTTCCGGGGAGATCCATCGGCAGCCCTGCTCGAAGTGCTCGACCCTGAGCAGAACCATACCTTTAATGACCATTATCTCGACGTGGATTATGATCTCTCCAAGGTCTTCTTTATCACGACGGCCAATACCCTCTATTCCATTCCCCCTCCGCTTCAGGATCGAATGGAGGTCATCCGGATCGCGGGTTATACCGAACCGGAGAAGATTCAAATTGCGCAGAAATTTCTCGTTCCCAAACAGATCAAGGCCAACGGACTGACTCCCAAAGAACATCCACTTTTCTGATGCGGCCATCCGTAAGATCATTCAGGGCTACACCCGGGAAGTCGGGCGTGAGGAATCTTGAGCGAGAGATCGCCTCCATCTGCCGGAAGGTGGCAAAGAAGGTTCTAAAGGAAGGGAAACAGGTTTCACGTGAAGGATCACCCCGAGGGAATTCAGAAATATCTGGGGGTTCCGAAGTTCCGGTATGAAAAGGGGGAGAAAGCAGAACCAGGTCGGATTGGCCAATGGGTTAGCCTGGACAGAGGTGGGCGGAGAACTCCTCACCACTGAAGTGACGGTCATGCAGGGAAGAGGGAACCTGATCATCACCGGGAAATTGGGCGAGGTGATGCAGGAATCGGCTCAGGCGGCCATGAGTTATGTGCGGTCGAGGGCGGATCGACTCGGTCTCGAAAAGAATTTTTATCAAAGACTCGACACCCATATTCACGTTCCGGAGGGGGCGATCCCCAAGGACGGACCCTCTGCGGGGATCACCATGGCGACGGCCATTGTCTCGGCCCTTCTGAAGATCCCCGTGAGAAGCGATCTGGCCATGACCGGTGAGATCACGCTGAGGGGCAGGATTCTTCCCATCGGAGGGTTGAAAGAAAAGATCCTGGCTGCCCATCGCGCGGGGATCAAGACGGTCCTCATTCCGAAAGAGAATGAAAAGGATATCAAGGAGATTCCTCCCAAGATTCTGAAGTCGATCGAACTGGTCCTGGTGGATCACATGGATGAGGTGCTCAAACGGGCGCTGGTCCTGGAAGATCCGGAACATTTTCTTGCGCCGAGAATGAAGGGAATGGCAACGCCTGAAATGGAGATGGATTCGGGCGTCATGGCATAGAGAAACAGAATCTTCTCTGAACCTTCAGACTGACTTGACATCACGATGAGTATTCCATAAAATGGCGGTAATGGGCGGGTAGCTCAGTTGGGAGAGCGCTCCGGTTATAAACCGGAAAGGTCACAGATGTTCTGGGTTTCAAGGAGGAAGGGCGGGTAGCTCAATTGGGAGAGCGCTGGCCTTACAAGCCAGAGGTCGCAGGTTCAATCCCTGTCCCGCCTACCATAGCTTGGATTAGGGAAGACAATCATGGGAGAGCGTCCCGGTATAGAACCGGGAAGGTCTCAGGTTCAATCCCTGTCCCGCCTACCATAGCGAGTAAAGAGTTCGGAGTAAGGATCTCCGGGTTTCAAACTCTTTGATTTCTTTGAGCTGATAGGTTAAACTAATTTTTACTTTAACTCCGAACTCATAACTCATTACTTGTTACTTGTGATTAGAATCGGGGGCGTAGTTCAATTGGTTAGAGCGTCCCGGTGAGGCACCGGGAAGGTTGCGGGCCTTCCCAGGCTGATAGAAAACAGAATATACGGGGGCGTAGTTCAATTGGTTAGAGCGCCGGCCTGTCACGCCGGAGGTTGCGGGTTCGAGCCCCGTCGCTCCCGCCAGATCCTCGAGAGCCCCGTCCTTTGGACGGGGCTTTGTTTTATGAAGATTGAAAAACAGAGTCTTGCATGTTATCTTTAGACATTACAATTTAATCCTTCCCGGCACTTCTCCGAAGGTTTTTATCTCCAAGGATTCCCGAAGATTCTCCCTGAGATCCGCTGCGGTTATCCTGGCAGACGTGCACTTGTGGAAATCAAGTTTTGTGGGGGATTTTGCTCGTTCAAAGGAGGGCGATGCGATGAAGCTGGGTCTGGTCGGTTTTCCTCAGGTCGGGAAACGCACCCTTTTTCGTCTGCTCACCGGGCAGCAGGCGAACCCGGACAGTAGAAAAGGGACAGCCTTAGGGCTGGCAAAGGTGCGGGATGGGCGATTCGATCGCCTTGTGGAGATCTACGCTCCACGGCAGAAGACGCCGGCTTATTTCGAGTTCGTCCTTCTGCCTGATCTGGAGAAGCAGACATCGCGAAATGAGCAAATTTTTCAGACCCTCGAAAAAGTGGATGTGATCTGCCACCTCGTCCGGACGTTTAAGGATGATACCGTCTTCCATGTTGAGGGAAGCGTCAATCCTCAACGGGATGTCCAAATCTTCAATGAGGAATTGCAGCTCAATGATCTGCTTTTTATCGAAAAGCGTCTTGAGCGGCTTGAGAAAGAGCAGAATAAAAAAAAGGATGCCCAGAAGGCGGCTATCGAGACAGACCTCCTCCTTCGCATGAAGAGCCACCTTGACCAGGGGAACTCCCTCCGAAGCTTCGTTCTGAGTGGAGATGAAGTGAAACTGATCGCCAGCTATCCTTTCTTGACCCGCAAGACGGTCATTCTCATCCTGAACGTGGATGAAGATGAGTTGAAGGATCAGGACCTGATCCTCCGTTTGAAAGAGCATTTTCCTGAGCAGGATTTCGAGTGGATTGCCGTATCCGCCAAGATTGAGGAGGAGCTCTCTCTGCTCGATCCGGCAGAGCGAGAGGTCTTTCTCAAAGACCTTCACCTTGACCAGCCCGCCCTGGACCGGTTGACCCTGCTCTGCTACAACACCCTCGGATTGATTTCATTCTTTACCGTGGGACCTGACGAGGTGCGGGCATGGACGAACCGGCAGGGGACGCTGGCGCCCCAGGCGGCAGGAGTCATCCATTCCGACATCGAGCGCGGTTTCATCCGGGCAGAGGTGATGAAATATCAAGACCTGATCAGCCTGGGGGGCGAACAGAAGGTCAGGGAGGTCGGCCGGTTAATGCAGAAGGGACGGGACTATATGGTTGAAGACGGCGACATTATCAACTTTCTTTTTAATGTGTGAAGTGAGGCCTGAAGTTTAGTGCCTGAATTGCAGCCCATACCAACCTTTGCAATATCGGCGATTGTGTGTTATCTTTTGATCCTCGTCGTGTTTTCAATTTATCTGTTTCCTTCGTTCCCTCCGATTGAATTCGCGTAAACTGATTCACGGCTAAAACCAAATACCAATACGTAAAAGGAAGAATGATGCAAACAGAAAAGTTTGGAGATCTCCCCATCTCGGGAGAATTGCGCAAAGCCGTTCGGGATATGGGATTCGAGACCATGACGCCTATTCAGGCAAAGGCCATCCCCCTTATCCTTGAAGGGAGAGATATCATCGGGCAGGCACAGACCGGGACGGGGAAGACGCTTGCCTACGGCCTCCCCATGCTGGATTCGGTCGACCCGGGCGTCCGGAAGACGCAGGCGATTGTCCTGTGTCCTACCCGTGAGCTGGCTGTCCAGGTTGCAAGGGAGCTGAAAAAGGTTCTCACCTACAAGAGAGGCGTACACGTGCAGCCCATCTATGGAGGACAACCCATAGGGCTTCAGATCCAGGCCCTCAGATCGGGTGTTCAGGTCGTCATCGGAACGCCGGGCCGCACCATCGACCACATCCGCAGGGGCACGCTGAAACTCGACCATGTGAAGACCGCCGTCCTGGACGAAGCGGATGAGATGCTCCAGATGGGTTTTATTGATGACGTGGAGACGATTCTTCAGAGGGTCCCTAAGGAAAGGCAGACGCTCCTCTTTTCGGCGACCATGCCCAACCCCATTCTGAAACTGACCCGGAAATACCAGCGGGATCCGGAATTTGTCAAGGTTGTCCAGAGACAATTGACGGTTCCTCAGTTGAAACAGTATTACCTGGGCGTTAAGGAGGGCGCCAAGGTGGATGTCCTATGCCGCCTCATTGACATCCACGGCCTGAAATCGTCCCTCGTTTTCTGCAATATGAAACGGAGGGTCGATGAAGTGGTGATGAAGCTTGGGTCAAGGGGGTATCTCGCTCAAGGTCTCCATGGAGATATGACTCAGCCTCAGAGGACCCGTGCCATGGATCGATTCAGGAGGAATATGTCGGGGATACTCGTCGCCACGGACGTTGCAGCAAGGGGCATCGATGTGAAAGACATCGAGGCCGTTTTCAATTACGATCTTCCCCAGGATGAAGGATACTATGTTCATCGTATAGGCAGAACGGCCCGTGCCGGAAAAATGGGCCAGGCCTTCTCCTTCGTGGTGGGGAGGGAGATTGGAAAACTCCGGAACATCGAGGCCTATGCGGCGACTAAGATTGCCTGCATCCCTGTTCCTCCCCTGGCCAACGTGGGAGGGGTGAAAAACATCCCTCTTCGAGAGAGTGAAGGCGAGGGGCGATCCAGGGGCTATCGAGCCCGATGGACATGAGCAAGAGATAACATTAAGAACTTATCCGTAAATAATTTCGTTTTACCAAGTCCCCCTTTGAATAAGGGGGATTTAGGGGGATTTCCCCGATGCAGGCCCATTAAATTCCCCCTCCCCCCTTTACAAAGGGGGGAAGTTACTTAGGATAAGCTCTAAGTCTTCGGCCAGTGTCCTGTCTTACAGTAATACTTGCCGTTCAGATCCTACCCAGACGACGATGGTCCGCGGTTGAACGCTTAATATCCTAAACGGGGTGAGGGGTTGCCAACCCTTAAGAAGGCGGGATCCTTCACCTTGGCCAGCCCTGTTCAGCATTTTTCAATATTTCGAAAATCCTGCCCATGCCGGATGGAATCTTTTACATCCTATTCGGATTCGATGAAATAGGGTGTGCGGCCTATCTCTTCTGAGCTGATATTGACCTTATGGGAATCGACCTCAGGGGTTGATTTGGCCTGAAAAATCTTATAGATTAAATCAAACGGGAAATGTGCGTTTTTATTCCTTTTCGCTTTCTTCGTGTTATTGGCCGTTGAATCTGAATGAACCATTTGGGCATGCCCTCAGATGAGGATAATTCCCCTTTGGGAAAAACGTTCATGAGGAGGAGATACGATGGAGAAGAAAGAGAAGCCCCTGGAGAAGTTGACGGCAAAAGAATTGAGGGAGATGGCCCTTGGGATTGACCGGCATCCACGGCGTCCATGCGATGAAAAAAGAGGAGCTGATCGAGGCCATCCGGACAGCCAAAGGCATTCCTGAGCCGGAAGCGAAAAAAGAGCAGAAGGTCTTTGTTAAGAAAGAGAAGGTCGTCTTACACCACCGCAGAGCTCAAAAAGAAGGTGCAGGAGCTGAGGTTGAAACGAGAAGAGGCCCTCCAGAAACGGGATTGGAAAACGGCAGAGATCTTCAAGAAAAGGATCAGCCGCACCAAAAAGATGACCCGAAGAGTCGCCGCGTAACCGCAAAGTTAGAGGATTGTCGGAATGCGGATTTCAGGAATGACATAACCATAGGATCTCTCTGATCCTGATCCAAGATGGATTGTTTCTATCTTCGCAATCCGCAATCCTGCAATCCTCAATATGAATTATGCCCAAGGTTTCCGTCATTATTCCTACCTATAACCGTCTTCCCATGCTGAAAGAGGCAGTGGATTCGGTTCTTGCCCAGGACGTTGAGGATTTTGAACTGATCGTTGTGGACGATGGGTCAACGGATGGGACAGCGGATGAGATCACTCCGCTACGGGGGGAGGGTCAAACTCCTTCAACATAAGGAAAACCGGGGGGTGAGCGCTGCCCGAAACAGCGGCATCCTCCACGCCAAGGGGAAATACATCGGTTTTCTCGATTCGGATGATCTCTGGGTGAAAGGGAAAATTAAAGATACAGGTCACCTTTCTGGATGAGAATCCCCATTATCCTCTTTGTTACACCGATGAGATCTGGATCCGAAGAGGGAAGAGGGTCAACCCGATGCTCAAGCATGCCAAGTTTTCGGGTTGGATCTTCGAGAAATGTCTGCCCCTCTGCATCATCAGCCCCTCCTCTGCCCTGATGCGAAAGACGCTCTTTTCAAAGGTCGGCCTTTTCGATGAGGCCCTTCCCGTCTGTGAGGATTATGACCTCTGGCTCCGGGTCTCTGCCCGGTTTCCCATCTTTTTTATCGACAAGAAATTGATCATCAAAAGAGGAGGCCATCCTGATCAACTTTCCAACCGTTCCTGGGGAAATGACCGTTTCCGGGTGATCGCCCTTGAAAAACTCCTCTCCGAACCCTATGTCGGGCCGGAAGAGAGGGAGATGGTTCTCAAAGAGATGAAGAAGAAATGCCAGATTCTCTCCCAGGGGTTTTTGAAACGAGGGAATGAACTCGGAAGGAAGACGGTATCAGGAGATCATGAAGCAATACGGAGATTGAGATTTAAGGACTAGAGATCATCTCCGAAGGATGCGGGGGTCTTTCCCGGCATTCGGCGGGAGGAGATTTTCAAGAACTGCGCCATGGGACCCATTCAGAATATTCCTCTGCATACCGATCGATCTTTCCGATCAGACCTTCTCCGTCAATTTTCTGCCTGACCTCGAAAGACTCCGTTCCTCGATCCAGGAAGTGGGGCTGATTCACCCCGTTCTCTTAAGGGAAAAGTCAAACGGATATCAAATTGTCTCCGGGTTCAGACGGACTTGGCCGTTGTTCAGGAGCTTGGTTCATCACCGAGATCGAATCGAGAATCCTCGGGGAAGAGAACTGGAAGACTTGAAATTATTCTTCATCTCCCTCCATGAGAATCTGACCTCCCGGGGGTTCAACACGGTTGAGAAGGCCATCGCCCTCGAAAAACTGGTTGATCATTTCAGAGTCGATCCTGTTGGTGGTCACCCGGGAGATGTTTGCCTCTCTTCGATCTCGAAACGAATGAAAAGATATTGAACACCTTCCTGTCCCTTGCCCGGATGGAGGAGGAGGTCAAAAGATATGTGTTAAAAGAAGAGGTCTCCCGGATCCAACATACGGAGGCTGGCGGGGTTGAGTGTGGAAGACCGGAAAGCGGCCCATCGTCTTATTGACCGCCTTAAAATTGGGAGAAAACAGCCTGAGAGAGATGCTGACCCTTCTCGAAGAGATCTGCCAAGAGGGATCGAGTGCAGCGTAGAAAGAGATTCATGGATCTGCCCTGAAATTCAGGCCCTTCTCTCCCATCCGGAACTGACCTCCACTCAGAAGACGGAGAGGGTGAAAAAGGTTCTTCTGGATCTCCGATATCCCCGGATGAGTCAGCTTGGAAGAGCAATTTGAGAAGAAGCGAAGGGATTTGAATCTGCCCTTCCAGCATCTCCCTTTATCATCCCCCCTTTTTTGAAGGAAAAGGGCTTGAGAATCGGATTCCAATTCCAGTCGATGGAAGAATACCGATCCGTCCTGTCCTCTCTCTCTGCCCTCGGCGAAAAGGAAGAATTTCAAGAAGATGATGAAAGACCCGTCACCCCCAGCCTCTCTCCTCCGAGAGGAGAGGGAAGGGTGAAGGGAAATTGACTCCATAGGATTGAAGTGAGTTCTATCATGTCTTTTCAAATTGAAAAGATCTATCTTGATGAGAAGGCCGAAAAGGATTGGGTCTGCACAGGCCGTCTTAAAGAGCCTTTCCCATGTTCCTGTCGAGAGGGTGACGGATAAGAGAGACTCTGATTAAGGCGAGCCTCTCCAGGCAGGACCCCATCGGAACAGGAAAGAAAAACCTTTTCATCACCCGTTTTTACGGGAAACGGCTGAAACCCTGTCCGGGAACCTCCCTTCATATCTGTTGCGGATATCACGTGATCAATGCCCTGACCAACTGCCCGATGGATTGCTCCTATTGTGTCCTTCAGGGATACCTCAACAACCCTTTCCTGACCCTATACTCCAATTGGGATGAACTCCTCCAGGAGATAGAGGCCTTTCTTTCCCAGGATCATCCTTTCCTGCCCCGGCTGGGCACAGGGGAACTGTCTGACAGCCTGGCCCTCGATTCGATCTTTCCCCTCTCCCCAAGGCTCGTTTCTTTTTTTGCCGAGAAGCAAAGAGGCGTTCTGGAATTAAAGACAAAATCGGCAGGTGTCGATCACCTTCTTCCTCTGGATCATCGGGGGAGAACCGTTGTCTCCTGGTCGATCAATCCCCCCAGATTGATTGAGGAGGAAGAGAGAAGAACGGCGCCTCTGGAAGAGCGCCTCCTGGCGGCACGAAAATGCCAGGAGAGAGGATACCCGTTGGGATTTCATTTTGATCCCCTCATCCACCATGAGGGATGGGAGAAAGGGTTACCGGGAGGCTGTCCAACAGCTTTTGGTCGGGATCGATACGAAAAGGATTGCCTGGATCAGTCTGGGAGCGTTTCGATATCCTCCTCAGCTCAAGGGAATTGCAAGGGAGCGTTTCCCCGATGCCAGGATCTTTTTGGGAGAGCTCTTTCCCGGACGGGATGGAAAATTCCGGTACCTGAAAGAGATCCGGATCGAGATGTACCGAAAGATGGTGGAATGGTTGAGAGAAGGAGACCCCGATCTGTTTATCTATCTGTGCATGGAAAGCCAGGAGGTCTGGGAGAAGGTCTTTGGCTGGGCTCCTTCGAATAGCAGCCATCTGAACCATCTCTTCGAGAGAACGGCTGAAAAAATTTATCAACTGGGGTTAGGGATTGGGGATTAGAACAATAACCTTCAGTTTTGTCATACCGGACATAGGCAAACCGGCCTTCAAGGCTTCGGAAGGCGGTCTATTTGAGATTTCTTATGTGATCGGAGGATTTCACTTTTGGTGAATTCCAGCTTGTAAAGGAACGGGATGTGCCATTACGTATAAAGGTTCGCTCGAAGCCTTTCCGAACGGCTTGCCCATGTCCGTTTTCGTCAGGTTTGTGCATTAGTTAGGATAACTTGACATTTTAGCTCATTTGTTAGGATTTAATGGCAATCTTATTCAGGGGGGTGGGATGATGAAACTGAAAGGGAAGGTCGTTTTTATTACGGGGTCCACACAGGGGAATCGGAAAGTCTTTTGCCATGGGTTTTGCGAAAGAAGGGGCGGATGTCATCGTCCATGGAAGGGACCTTGAAAAGGCGAAAGGGGTTGCCAAAGAGATCGAAGGGCTTGGAGTCAGATCGATGGCTGTTGCTGGAGATGTTTCCTCATCCCAGGATGTGACGCGGATGGTCGAGGAGATTACCCAATCCTTCGGAAAGATCGATGTGCTGGTGAATAACGCCGGGATCAATCCCTTTATCCTGGAGGCGGAGAAGATCAAGGAAGAAGGCTGGGATCAGGTGATGGATGTGAATCTGAAAGGGGTCTTCCTCTGCTGTCAGGCCGTGGGGAAGAAGATGATTCAGCAGGGAGGCGGAAAGATCATCAATATCTCCTCTGCAGCCGCGATCAATGGGGAACAGGGTTTCTTCCTTACTGCGTGAGCAAATCCGGCGTGATGATGCTGACCCGTATCCTGGCCTATGAATGGAGCAAATACCACATCACGGTCAATGCGATTGCGCCGGGTTTTGTCGCTGCCGGGATGAATACCCCCATCCTGAACAAAGAGATCCTGGTCTCCGGTTTATCCAACCGGGTTCCGCTCAAGAGGCTGGGACAGCCCGAGGAGATCGTGGGTGTTGCTCTGTTTCTGGCTTCTGAGGATTCGGGTTATATCAATGGAACGACCATCACTGCTGATGGAGGAATGGCAGGCTATTCACCCACAGGGTTTATTGACCTGATCGCAGAAATGAAGAAGAGGCTTCAAAAGCCTAAGGCGGCGGAGAGGAGAGAATCATGACCCTCAAGGTTCCTCAGCAGATCTGGTATGGGAATACGGAAATGGAGTTAGACGTTCCCTTCCTCGTGGACAGTCTCCTTTTGTCCGATGCAAGGGAGGAGAGAGGAAGAAACTGACGCCCCGGGAGATGGAGAAGGCTTTCCTCAATCCGATCGGCACGAAGCCTATTTCAGAGTTGGCCAAGGGGAAGAAAGAGGTGGTCATTCTCTTTGATGACCTGGCAAGGCCCACCCCTGTTGTTGAGATCGTTCCCTTTGTGCTCAGGGAATTGGAGAAGGCGGGGATTTCAGACCGACAGGTCCGGTTCATCGCAGCCCTCGGCGCCCACGGGGCCCATACGGCAAATGATTTCAGAAAGAAGCTGGGAGAGGAGGTCCTCGACCGGTTTCCCGTTTATAACCACCATCCTTTCGATTTCTGCACCTATCTCGGCAAGACCAGCCGGGGGACGCCTGTCTCGATCAACAAAGAGGTGATGGCCTGCGATCTCAAGATCGGCATTGGAAGCATTGTTCCCCATGCCTTTTCCGGTTTCGGAGGAGGAGGAAAGATCCTCCTCCCGGGAGTAGCCCACATCGATTCCATCGCCTATAACCATGGTCCCCTCGTTAAAGAACCATCCGGGATCCGTGGGCCTTGGAAAGATCGAGGGAAACATCCCCCGTCTCGATATTGAGGAGGCCACCCGGATGGCCGGCCTCGATATCAAGATCGATGCCCTGGTCAACCTCCGGGGAGAGATCACGGCCCTCTTTGTCGGAGACCCGATCCTGGAACATCGGGAGGGCGTAAAGATTGGCTCAAGAGGTCTATTCGACCGCACCGGCAAAAGGAATGGATGTCGTTGTGGTCAATACCTATGCAAAACCGAATGAGTGCGCCATCGCGCCCTTTATCGGGATTCCGTCTTTGAAAGAGGAGGGTGGGGATCTCGTCATTCTTTCGAATGAACCCGGCGGGACAGGTGGTTCACTATCTTTTTGGAGAATTCGGAAAATGTGGAGAAGGAAGGCTCCGGCTTCCCCAACCCCTGCCGACCAAGGTGAAACGGTTCATCATCCTCTCTCCCTTTAAAGATCATGCAGGGGCCTGTTATTTTGGCGATGTGTCCTCGATCCTCTGGGTCAAGACGTGGGAGGAGGTTTTGGATCTCCTCAAGTCGGAGTGGGGGAATAAGGCCAAGGTTGCTGTCTACCCGGACGGAACGATCCAGTATTTTGGGGCGAGGGATGAGTCAGCAGAAACGGGGATAAAGAAATAAGTTATGGCCATCGTTTTTAGAAATGGAGGGGTCATCACAGGAACCGGGGAAGTGATCGAAAGGGGACTGGTGGTTGTTGATGGCCCTGTCATCGCTTATGTCGGTCCCGAGAGGAGATGGAGAATTTCGAGGAAAGACTCCGTCTTCGATCTTTTGGGGAAGGCGATTCTTCCGGGTCTCATCGATTGCCACGTCCATCTCTGCATGGATGGAAATTCGGATTCGATGACCTCCCTCATGAAAGAACCGATAGCCCTCAATAGCTTAAAAGCGGCTCGTCATGCCCGCTTGACGCTGGAGGCTGGGAATCACGACGGTCCGGGATATGGGAGGCAGAGATTATATCGACCTTTCCCTCCGGAACGCGATTCAGGGAAAAGTGGTTCAAGGCCCGAGGACGCTCTGCAGCGGCAAGATGGTCTGTATGACCGGAGGCTATGGATGGCAGTACAGTCGGGAGGCGGACGGTCCGGAGGGCGTCCGGAAGGCGGTGAGAGAACAGATCAAGGCGGGAGCGGACGTCATCAAACTGATGGCCACAGGAGGAATCCTGACCCGGGCGGGACGGAGAGCAGCTCAGTTGACCCTGGAAGAGTTGCAGGCCGGCGTTGAGGAAGCGCGCAAGGCGGGGAGACGGACAGCCACCGACTGTCAGGGAAACGAGGGGATCAAGAACTCTCTCCTGGCGGGAATCCATTCCATCGAACACGGGATCTTTCTGGATGACGCAGCTGCTGCTCTGATGCTGAGCGGAAGGCATTTCTGGTTCCCACGCTTTCTCCACCGCACCGCATCTTAAGAGGGGGAGTGAACGCAGGGATTTCCTCCTTCGTCGTTGCGAAGGCCAGGTCGGCAATGAAAGACCATCATGATAGCATCGTTAAAGCCTACAAGGCGAAGATCCCCATTGCCATGGGAACGGATGCCGGGACGCCCTTCAACCATCATGGGGAGAATCTAGAAGAGCTGGAATTATTATCAACCGTGGGAATGTCTCCCATGGAGGCGATCCTCTCCGCCACGAAGACCGCTTCCGAGGCGCTGGGTCTCGAAAAAGAGATTGGAACCCTGGAGAAAGGGAAGCTGGCCGACCTGATTGTGGTCGATGGAGACCCCCTCGAAGGAATCCGCCTTCTCCAGAAGAAGGAAAAAGTGGCGGCCATCATGATGGAAGGACAATTCTTTAAATGCGTTCTGTAGATAGCCCCGACTTTATTGTGCAGAGATCCTCTCGGCCGAGGTAGGTTTTTAAGAACTGGACCTGTCATCCCGGACCTGCGGAGCTTTCCCCGTACTTTCGGGTATCATCCTGAACTGCGTCCAAGAGGGGAGATGCTGAAGCATAGTCGATGACATGGATAAAAGATAGCTGATTTTTGCAAAGGTCCTTTAACTGTCAAAACTAGACAATAAATCGAGTGATATTTTCGATAATTGGCGTTCATTTTTACAGCGACGAAAAAGATAGAAAGCTCCCTCGGAAAAAACTTGAAATCATGGGAGTTGATATATTATAGTGTTGACATTTCAATGGATCTAATAAAATAGAGTAAAAGAGAGGGCGCTTAGTTCAGGGGGAGAACGCCTGCTTCACACGCAGGAAGTCGTAGGTTCAAATCCTACAGTGCCCACCATCATTACCTCGAACATGACATAAGCGTCATAGGGTAACTTAAAAAGACTCAGAACATTTTCGTGCTTCTCCTGTAACCGTCTTAACTTCGATGACTCTCGTCTCTTGCCTCTAATCTCCTTTCTTTGATTCTTCATTTTTCGTTGAGAGTCTGAAGAATCCTTAAATAATCCTTTTGGCTTTCGTAAACCATTCCCATCATTAAATCGATAAAAGGTTTGTTGTCTCCCCGGTTGCTGGCCTTAAGGCTATCTAAATACTCACGTCTCAAGATAGGGGGGATAATGGTTATGACGAATCCCGCCTGCAACAAAGCCAAATTCATCAAAAGCCTGGCTGTCCTTCCGTTCCCGTCAATAAAAGGGTGGATATTAACAAGCCCAAGATGAATCAATGCCGAATGTTCTACAGGATGATGTTTTTCTTTTAGGAACGATATTTCTCTTACAAATTCTTGCATGAGAGGTTTTATTTTGCTTGGTGGTGGAAACTTAACCTCTGCTCCGGCAATGATGACTGGAACCTTTCGATACACCCCGGCATTTTCCCTGTCAATTCTGTAGTAGAAGAGTTTATGAAGCTCTAAGATGTCCTCTTCCGTAATGATTTTGTTCTTTGAAAGCCTGTATAAGTGGTCGTAGGCTTCGCTGTGTCCTATGGCTTCATAATGGTCTTTAAGGGGTTTGCCTCCAATGGTAATACCCTCTTCCAAGACGATCTTGGTTTCAGTCTCCGTTAAAGAGTTACCTTCAAGGGCATTACTGGAATAGGTCAATCCTATTCGGTAATATTCTCTTCAACTGCTTCAATGCGTTACGAGATAAGGGTCTATATTCGTTTATCTCCTTTTGCAGTTCATCCACTTCTTTAATCGTTTTTCCAAACATCCTCTACCTGCCTTTGTCCCTGCTCCGCCTGTTTCCCTATTCTTATCCGTCAACTTACGGACGCCCCGGATTTGACACTTATCTTTTAGATCAATTTCTTTAACCGTCTGGCGACCAGCCTGTAAACCTCTTCCTTCTCTCTCTTTCCGATGCCCACGATCTCTATCACTTCGATATGCTTTCCGATCAGTCGATAGACAATCCGATATTTCTTCTTTGAAACGTAGATTTTATAGAACCCTGTCAGGTCCACTCCATACCTTTTCCCGAGGGGCTTGCCCAAAAACGGATTTTCAGCAAGCCCCTCAATCTTCTTGGCAACCTCTTTTCTGATAGACCCGTCGAGGGCGTCAAAATCCTTTTCCGCATCCGGAAGGAATTCAATCTTATAGACCATGTCTCTTCTTTATTGTCTCCCAGGGGATATTCTTCGAACGGTCATGGCCTTTTAATCTTTTTTCAACTTTTCTCGGCAATTTCCAGATGCTCAAGGATCTCCTCCGCCTGCGTCAATAGTTCGTATTCCTCCGCGGAAACGATCACCGCTGCCATTTCATTGTTTCGCATGACAAAGACGGGTTCGCCTGTTTCGGAGACCTCTTTGAGTTTCTGGGTCAGCTCCCTCTGCAATTTCGTGACGGGTATCAATTTTTCCGTATCCACCCACATCGAAAAACCTCCTCTTCATATACATATTATTATACACAGAATAATATGAATGTCAATAAAAGGGATAAAAAGGAGATGCAATTCAGACATTGGACTTCAGACCTCAGACACCGGACTATTTTACATGGGGAATTGACCCTTGAAAGTGTCCTGATCCCCTTTTTTCTTTAGGGTTTGCACTCTATTTTCCCTTCTCGTCTGATGTCTGAAGTCCCTGCCTGCGGTAGGCAGGTATGGTCTCTTACTGTCTGATTCACAGATGAAAAGGATATGGATAACCTCCAAAGCCACCCGGTTGATAGCCTTGGAGGTCTCCCTTTCAGTGTTTCCAAATTGTTTCCATGTACCCCCACCAACCCCCAAAAAAACCCTTGATTTTCGTTGGTAAATGTTATACGATGAAAAAACTAAAAAGTTGGTTAACTAAAAAAATCAATAATTTACGTGGGCTTCAAGGTTGCCAACCAATTCTTGAAGGTCGAATGTATAGCGGCGGAGGTTGTTTGTTTTTACGACCCTCCACATTCCACTTTCCACATTCGAGGATAACGATATGTCCGGACATTCAAAATGGAGCACGATTAAGAGGAAGAAGGGTGCGGTAGACGCCAAACGGGGGAAGGCCTTCACCAAGATCATCAAAGAGATCATGGTCGCTGCGCGCATGGGCGGAGGAGATATCAATGCCAACCCGAGGCTTCGCAGCGCGGTCCTCGCGGGCAAAGCGGAAAACATGCCCAAGGACAACATCGATCGGGCGATCAAAAAAGGGGCGGGGGAACTCGAAGGCGTCACCTACGAGGAGATTACCTACGAAGGATATGGCCCGGGCGGAGTGGCCATGCTGGTCCAGGCTTTGACCGACAACAAAAACCGGACCGTTGCAGACGTCCGGCATGTCTTCTCCAAACACAATGGAAACCTGGGTGAAACGGGTTGTGTCTCCTGGATGTTTGAAAACAAGGGATTGATCCTCGTCGACAAAACGGGAGTCGAGGAAGATAAACTGCTCGAAGTGGCCCTGGATGCAGGAGCCCTCGACGTGAAAGACAATGGTAAGGAATTCGAGGTCACCGTCTCACCTGCCGATTATGAAAAGGTGAAGCAGAAGATTGAGGGGGCAGGGTTCAAGCCGACCTACTCAGAGGTGACGATGGTTCCACAGTCCACCATCAAACTCGTAGGCAAAGAAGCCGAGCAGATGCTGAAACTGATGGAGGGGCTTGAGGACTCGGATGATGTCCAGAAGGTTTACGCCAACTTCGATATTGCCGATGAGGAGATGGAACGACTCAGTGCATAAATCCTTTTATCTCAGGATGAAGAAGCCACCTCTGTTCGTATCATGACGGGTGGCTTTTCTTTTTTGGATTAATATGGATATTTTATGAGGGCGATCGGAATTGATCCGGGGCTGGCCATGACGGGTTTTGGTGTGGTGGAGACGCTCTGCCCGGGGGGGGAAGGCCTGTGAGTGGGGAGCCATCCGGACGGAATCAGGCCGCCCGTTCCCGTCCGGTTAAAGATTATCTACGATCGATTAAAAGAGTTGCTCGAAAAATGGACACCGGACCTTGTGGCCATGGAAGAAGTCTTTGTCTTGAAACAGTTTCCAAAAGCAGCCATCCTGCTGGGAGAGGTGAGGGGGGTCATCTATCTTGCCTCTCAGGAGCGGAAGATCCCGGTGATTGATGTCAGGCCCACGGAGGTAAAGAGTGCGTTGACCGGAAGCGGAAGGGCGGATAAGGAGCAGATCAAGAAGATGATCCGGCAGATTCTCAGGATCGAGGAGCGTCTCCAGTCGAGCCACGCGGGGGATGCCCTTGCCCTGGCTCTGACCGGTCTCTCCCGGAAGGGGAACCTGAGATGGTAAGACGCTAAACTCTAAGCTCGAAATCCCTAAACTCTAAACAAGCCCAATTGTCCAAATTTCGAATTTCGAAATGCTCAATAATAACAAAGAATTTCTCAAAAGTACACAGAAAAAGATGTCATGCTGAACTTGGTTCAGCATCTCACCAATTTGACCGATTTGCTGAGATCCTGAAATAAATTCAGGATGACATACGCCCAGAATCTTCAAATATTTTTGGCTTGAATGTCAGAGTTTGACGTGTTGAGAGTTGTCAATTCATGACATCTGAGTTTCGATATTCTATGAGAGTTCAGGATTTTGACGGGGATAAGGAATGATTCGATACCTTGAAGGGAAATTGCTCAAAAAGGAAGAAGATCGGATCGTGGTCTTGGCCAATGGGATAGGGTATGAGGTCCTTCTCCCGGCTATTGTCCGGCAGACCTTTAATCCCAAAAGGGCGGGTGAAGACGGGGAGACCGTGAAGCTTTATATTTACTATCATCAGACCGAGCGCCAGCCCAAGCCGTTGCTGATCGGATTCAACTACGAACCGGAGAAGGAGTTCTTCGAGAAATTTATTAAGGTGGAAGACATTGGCCCGCCCTCGGCTGTGAAGGCCCTGGTCGTTCCCATTCCTCAAATTGCCCGTGCGATCGAAGAAAGGGATTCGAAAACCCTTGAAAGACTCAAGGGGGTCGGGAAGCGGACTGCAGACAAGATCATTGCAACCCTTCAGGGAAAAGTGGGTAAATTTGCCTTAATGCGGGAAGATCAGATTTTTGCTGAAGAAGAGGTCATCGATTTTAAGAAACAGGTGGAAGAGGTTCTGGTGAAAGACCTCGGCCACAAGGTGATTGAAGCCCAAAGATTGACCCGGGAGGCCATGCTCAGGAATCCGGGTATCGCCACGCCTGAGGAACTGTTTGAAGAAGTGTATCGGGGACAGAAAGAGGAGCCTCGGCCTAATACCCATACGGGATAACCCAGAGAAGAGTTCGGAGTAATGAAATGAAGAAACCCGAGGGGGTTTGCGAAGAAGAAGAGAAGGGAAAAGACATTCAGGAAGCGGGCGACGCGGTTCCCAAGGAGGGAGGGGAGTACCTCGACCTTAGGCCCAAAAGGCTCTCCGACTATATCGGTCAGAAACAGGTGGTCGAGACGCTCGATATCGCGATCCAGGCGGCCAAGAAGCGAAGTGAGCCCCTGGACCATATCCTCTTCCACGCTCCCCCCGGCCTTGGCAAGACGACTCTCGCGCATATCATTGCCGAGGAGATGGGGGTCCACATCGTTACCACTTCCGGACCCGCCATTGAGAAAGGGGGAGACCTGATCAGCATCCTCACCCATCTCGAATGGGGGGATGTCCTTTTCATTGATGAGGTTCACCGTCTGCCGAAAGTGGTTGAAGAGTTTCTCTATCCGGCGATGGAAGACTTTTGCATCGATTTCATTTTTGACAAGGGAGCTCACGCAAGAAGCCATCGGTACCGTCTGGAACGGTTCACCCTCGTTGGAGCAACGACGCGGGCCGGACTTCTCTCTGCGCCTCTCCGGGAGCGGTTCGGAATCTTAAGGACCCTCGATTTTTATTCTGTAGAAGAACTCATCCAGGTGGTCAGACGTTCTGCCGCCATCCTGAAGGTCCCCATCGACGAGGAAGGAACCCTTGAGATCGCCAAACGGTCAAGGGGCACACCCAGAATTGCAAATCGGCTTCTCAAAAGGGTCCGGGACTTTGCCGAGATCCGGGGAGAGGGAAAGATCGACCTGAAGACTGCGGATGAGGCATTGAAATTGGAAGGGGTCGACGAGACCGGTTTGACCAGTCTTGACCGCCGGTTCTTGGAGACGGTCATCCGGTATTACAAGGGCGGCCCGGTGGGTTTGGAGGCGATCGCTGCGACCCTTCAGGAAGAAGCCGATACGCTGGTCGATATGATCGAACCCTTTCTTCTTAAGATTGGATTCATTGCCAGGATGCAGAACGGAAGAAGAGCCACGGAACTGGCCTACCAGCACTTTGGACTCCCCTATCACGAATCCGGGAGACAACTCTCCCTTCCCACCCACAAAAAGAATAGATAAATCCCAAATTTCAAATTCCAATAATCAAATAATACCCATGTTCCAATAACCAAACTCACAAAATAGAAATTCCTGGGTCTAAAATTTTGTCCTTTGCTTATCACCCTTGTGCAAAATGGGTTTTCAAAAACAGAGTTTGTCATCCCGGACTTGATCCGGGATCTCAACAAATTGGACCAAGAGGCTTGAGATGCTGAACCAAGTTCAGCATGACAGATTAAGAAGAACTCTGATTTGAAAAATGGTAATATCCTCCAAGATGACTAATAATTTCAAATAGTATTTCAGGATCGTGGGGTTATTTTCGACAGCAATGTTTGGTTATTTGGAATTATTTGAAAATTGGGATTTGGTCATTGACATTTCATTCTGTTAAAGTGGCGGTCTCCGTTGGTGCCAATCCGTTGCCTGCTCATAAACATGAGCTGCCCGAAGCACCGTCTCCTCCTCAAAAGGACGGCCTGCGAGCTGCAGGCCCACAGGCAGATCGTTGGAAAAGCCGCAGGGGATGCTGATCGCGGGAAAGCCGTTGAGATTGAACGGCCGCGTATACTGGGTGAGAAGCGGAATCGCCTTCACGGTCCTGTCCCCGATTTTCACCTCGTTTGTCCCGATCTTAAAGGCCGTGACGGGCAGGGTTGGGCCTGCAAGAAGGTCCACCTTCTTCATCAGTTCCAGGCTCTGTTCAAAGAACAGGGCGCGGGCCCGCTCTGCCTGGACATAGTCCGACTGCCGAGATAAAAAAACCCGCTTCAAGACGGAGCCGCACGGGGTGCCAGATCTCAGAGGCCCTCTCTCTGGATGAGCTTCTTATGATAGGCCGTTGCCTCTGCCATCTGAATCGTGTTTGCAATGGCAGCCGCATGAGGGTACATGGACCATGAGACTTCGGTGACCGTTGCCCCCAACTCCTCCAGTTTGCGAATCCCTTTCCAGACGATCTCCTTTACGGTCCCGTCGATCGGGACTTCGAAATATTCCTTGGGCACGCCGATCCGGAGGCCCTTGATCGTTCCAGTAGGGCCTTCGTGTAATCCGGCACAGGAAGATCAACTGAAACGGGGTCGTTCGGATCATATCCCGCAGTGGCGTTCAGGACGAGGGCGCAATCCTCCACCGTCCGGGCCAGGGGGCCGGGATGATCCTGACTCCACGCAAGCGCGGTGAGACCATACCGGCTGACCCGTCCATAGGTCGGTTTGAGTCCTGCCAGGCCGCACAGGGCGCTGGGAATGCGGATGGAGCCTCCTGTATCGCTGCCCATCGTCAGCGTGCACTGTCCTGAGGCTGCCGCAGAGCCCGAGCCCCCGCTCGACCCTCCCGTGATGCATTCCGTGTTCCAGGGATTGTGCATGTGGCCGTATTCCGGGTTTTCTCCTGTAGGACCGTAAGCAAACGGATGCATGTTCAATTTTCCAAGAAGGATTGTCCCGGCTTCCCTCAGCCTGGTTGTGACGGTGCTGTCAAAGTCCGGAATGAAATCTTTGAATAACTTTGTCCCTGCGGTGTTTGGAATTCCCTTGACGTAGTAGAGATCCTTCAGTCCGAGAGGGATGCCGTGGAGAGGTCCCCTGGTATCTTCCTGCCAGGATCTCCTTCTCCGCCCTCCGCGCTTCTTCTCTCGCCTTCTCAGGAAGGAAAGCGATAAAAGAATTCAGCCTGGGTTCAAGGGATTCAGTCCTTTTGATGTGGGCTTCAATCACCTCAACGGGAGAGACTTCCTTCTTTTGAATCAGCCGGCCCAGTTGGCCCGCGCTCAGATAACAGAGTTCATTTGCGTCCATGGGGATTACTCCTTTTTCATGAGAAGAGGCATAAAGGGTTCTGCATCGCCGAGATCCAGATTCTCGATCGTCCTCAGGCCCGGAAGAACACCCTGGAGATAGGCATAGAGGCTGTCGAGATGGGACGGGTCCGTACTGAGACCGGATTCTTCTGCGATGCGTAAAAAAAGCTCTTTGCTGAATGAAAACGGTTGAGCCACGGGAAGTCCCTCCTTTTTCTATACAGGAGATAAACAGATCAGGTCATTCACTTTTATGTTATATTATTTTAACTCCGGACCGAAGGCATCTCCCCTCCCAAAACGGGATTGGAGGAAGGGATGCTGTGCTTCGACGGAGCCTGATTGCTTTAATCATATTCATATCCGAAAAGAGGGTGAATCGTCAACAGAGGAGGAGAATCCATGATGCCATTTACCTATTCATCCAGGCGAAGACGGGAGAGCGCTTCCCAACGCTCGGTGGTGATGGGGACCGACGGAATGGTTGCCTCGAGCCAGCATCTCGCAACCCTCGCGGGTTACAAAATCCTGGCAAAGGGTGGAAATGCAGTGGATGCAGCCGTGGCCATGGTGAGCACCCTGAATGTGGTTGAACCCTACTCCGTGGGGTTGGGAGGGGACGCCTTTGCCCTGATCTATCTTGCCGGGAAAAATCGGCTGATGGGCATGAACGGAAGCGGTCGGGCTCCCTACCGGGCGACCCTTGACGGGTTGAAAAGCCATGGAATGAACGAAATCCCGGAGAAAGGAATGCTGAGCGTTACGGTTCCAGGAGCGCTTCATGGATGGGGGGAGGCGTTGGAGCGTTACGGAACCTTAACCCTGGGGGATGTTTTTGAGGATGCGATTCATTTCGCCGAGAACGGGTTTCCTGTGACGGAAGTGATTGCAGGAGAATGGAAGCACACGGAATCGATCCTTCGTGCAACGGAAAGCGCGTCTAAAACTTACCTGATCGATGGGAAAGCGCCGAGACCAGGACAACGGTTTGTCAACAAAGATCTTGCCCGTACCTACAAGACCCTTGTTCGAGAAGGCGTGAGGGCTTTTTACGAGGGAGAGATCTGTGATGCGATCCTCGACTTTTCGAACCGTCACCAGGGGCTCTTCTCCCGTCAGGATTTTAAAGACCATACCACCTCGTGGGTAGAGCCCATCTCCACAGAGTACCGGGGATACACGATCTGCGAACTTCCCCCAAACGGCCAGGGAATGACAGCCCTGGAGATGCTCAATATCCTCGAGGGGTATGAGATCGGTCGCATGGAGCCGAATGGGGCCGAGTATCTTCACCTCCTGATCGAGGCAAAAAAGGCTGCATTCAACGACCGAGATCACTTTATCACCGACCCGGAATTTGTGGCCATTCCAATGGACCGGCTCCTCTCAAAAGACCATGCGGGGAAAATCAGGGGAAAGATCCGTCCGGACAAGGCCTCGCTTCCCTCGGCTCTCTCTCCCGGTCCGAGCGGGTCTGAAACCGTTTATGTGACCGCCGTCGATCGAAACCGAAATGCCGTCTCCTTCATCAGCAGCATCTTCATGCATTTCGGGTCTGGAATGGTTGTGGATGGAACAGGGATTGTTCTGCAGAATCGGGGAAAATCGTTTTCTCTGGATCCGCATCATTTCAACCGGCTGGAGCCCCATAAGAGGCCGATGCATACGATCATTCCCGGCATGGTGTTTAAGGATGGACGCTTCCTGATGAGCTTTGGGGTCATGGGTGGAGACATGCAGCCCCAGGGCCACGTCCAGTTTCTTGTCAATCTCATCGACTTCGGAATGAACCTTCAGGAAGCGGTCGATGCGCCCCGCATCCGGCACATCCAGGGGATGGACGTTTATCTCGAAGATGGAATTTCAGAAGAGACGAGGAAAACCTTGCAGGGGAAAGGGCATTCCGTCCCCGGTGAAGAAACAGCCATCAACCAGGTGGGAGGTGGTCAGGCGATCTATTATGATCGTGATCAGAGCGTGCTCTTAGGCGCCTCTGACCGGAGAAAGGATGGCTGCGCCATCGGGTATTGACACAGGACGGGGTCCGACGAGACAACGCCGCACCCTGTCACAAAGAACTAACTCTTAAAAACATCCTTGTTGATGTCGATCTTGGCCTTGGACTTGAGTTGGCTGAGCCAGTTCTGGAAAAACTCTTCCTGTTTTAGGTTGGCCAGCCGCTGCTCGAGGGTTTTCTTCGCTTCTGAAAACCGGTTCTGATCTGCAGGCTCCACGGTCGATAACCGGACGATGAAGTAGCCCTCTTTGGTTTGAAGCGCCTCCTTGGAAAGGGGATTTTTTTCTGTGAGCGGGGCAAGCAGGCTCCCTGCATCCTTCACCGGTCCGATTTTCGGAATCACGCCTGCTGTCCGCGTGAAAAACCCGGTTTCCTGCAAAGAGAGCCCTGCGGCCTTGGCAACCTCTCTGATATCCTTTCCACCTTGAAGCTGCTTGAGAAGGTCTTCGGTCACCTGACGGGCCTTCTCCTCCGATTTTTTGGCGATGACCTTCTGTTTCACCTCCTCCTTCACCTCTTCGAGCGGAGGGATTCGGGACTCCTTTTTATCCACCAGTTTCAGAATATAGGAATTCGGTCCCACCGTGACGACGGGCGAGATCTCCCCGACCTTGAGAGAAAAGGCGCTGGAATAAAAGTTGGAGTCCCTTCCGAATTCGGGAACCTCCTCGCCTTCCTTGAAAAGGCCTGTGGTCTTGATGGGCACCTCCTTTTCGTGAGCATACTTTTCGAGATCGCGGCCTCGAAACAGGGTATAGAAGGCATCTTCTGCCTTGCGGGAGGCTTCGGACCGCGCCCGTTCTCCTTTGAGGGCCTTTGCGATCTCCGCCTTGGCTTCATCGAGGGACTTATCCTTTTCCTCTTTCACCTCTTCCACCCGAAAGATGCCGAATCCGCCAGGCCTTAAGACAAGACCGCTCGTCTCCCCCGCCTTCAGAGAGAAGAGAGCGGCTTCGGAAGGTTCGTCAACCATTCCTTTCTGGACCCAGCCCAACTCGCCTCCTTTCGAGGCGGTATTCGATTCAGAAACCTGTTTGGCCAGGGAAGCAAAGTCTTTCGTTTTCTTGGCCTTTTCCAGAATCTCTTCAGCCTTCTTTCCCTTCTCTTCCACCTTTCCCGGAGGGTCCTGAGGATTGACCTTAATCAGGATCTCTCTTGCCTTGACCTGTTTGGGGGTCTTCAACCGGTCTTTCTGGATCTCGTAGGTCTGTTTGATGTCTTCAGGTGAAACCTGAATCCTTCCTTCAAAATCGGAAGGCCGAAACGCCAGATACTGGACCCGGACGAATGCGGGCGTCCGGAATTCTTCCTGGTTTTTGGCTGTAGTAGTCCTTGTTCTCAATATCGTTGACCGTCACCTGACTCCTGAACGCATCGGGAGAAATCTTGATGAAGTTGAGATTGATCCGTTCGTTTTCGAAGAGAAAAGTGTCCCAGACCTCCTGCTCGGAAACTTTGACCGAATTCTGGCGGACGAGATTGACGACCCGGGAAATCTGGATCTGTTCCCGTTGCGTCCGTTCGAAGTCCTCGGCGCTCATTCGCCTCTGCCGGAGAAAGAATTCGTACCGGCGGGGGTCGAATCGACCGTCCGCCTGAAAGGCGGGGGCGGATTGAATCAGTCCTCTTAATTCATCATCATTGACCGTGAGGCCGAGCTTCCTTGCTTCTTCAGCGAGCAGAATGCGGTTGATAAAGTCGTCCAACAGTTTTTCCCTGAGCTTCAGTTCTGTAACCATCTTTTCGTTAAAGGCCGGGCCGAGGGCGTCCCGATACTGCTTGACCAGGTTTTGATAGGCATCCGAATACTCCCTGAGATCGATGACGGTCCCGTTCACCTTTGCAGCATAGGTCAATGTCTTGTCCCGGATCAGGTTGGACCCTCCCCAGAGGATAAAAGTCACCGCCACCAATATAAGGATCCCTTTGAGCAACCATGACGTTGCATGCTCCCTTAAGACCTTCAGCATAAAGACCTCCCTTTTTTCAATCTTCAAATAGTAATCAATCCTCTTAGAAAAGACAAGAGGTCGGGGCCTGTGAATTTTCTTGAATCCGACTGGTGGTATTTGTTAAGATAAGGCGTGCTTGATCTGTCGCAGAAAGCACGGGGTTTCATTGAGAGGGGAAGGGAATGGTATTTAACTCGTTGTGGGGCTTGTTCTCGTCGGATTTGGCCATCGATCTTGGAACGGCCAATACCGTCGTTTATGTCAAGGGGAAGGGGATTGTCTCTTCGGAACCTTCGGTCGTAGCGATTCAGAAGGATTCGAGGGGAGATAAGCGTATCCTCGCCGTGGGCCGGGAGGCGAAAGAGATGCTCGGCCGAACCCCCGGAACGATCTTTGCCATCCGGCCCATGAAGGATGGCGTGATTGCCGACTTTGAGATCACGGGTGAGATGCTCCGGTATTTCATTGCAAAGGTTCACAACCGCAAGGCCCTGCTCCGGCCCCGGGTGGTGATCTCCGTTCCCTCGGGAATCACTCCTGTGGAGAAACGGGCGGTTCGGGAGTCGGCCCAATCGGCAGGGGCGAGGGAGATCTACCTGATCGAAGAACCCATGGCTGCGGCCATCGGCGCCGGCCTTCCGATCACGGAAGCCTCCGGGAACATGGTGGTCGACATTGGAGGCGGGACCACCGAAGTGGCCGTCATCTCCCTTTCGGGAATTGTGACCAGTCAGTCGATCCGGGTGGCCGGGGACAAGATGGATGAGGCGATCGTCCAGTATGTCAAGAGAAAATATAACCTCCTGATCGGAGAGCGGTCAGCGGAATTGATCAAGATCAACATTGGGACGGCCTATCCCGAGGAGAACCCTACGACGATCGAGGTGAAAGGGAGGGACCTCGTGACAGGGATTCCCAAAACCCTTGAGGTCAACAGTGAGGAGGTCCGGGAAGCCCTCGCAGAATCGATTAACACGATCATCGATACGGTCCGGATTACGCTCGAGGGAACGCCGCCGGAATTGGCTGCCGATATCGTCGATAAAGGGATCGTTCTGGTAGGCGGAGGGGCCCTTCTCAAGAACCTCGATGTTCTGCTCCGGGAAGTGACGAACCTTCCCATTACCATTGTGGACGATCCCCTTTCTTCGATTGTATTGGGCGCAGGGATGGTTCTCGACAACGAGGAACTTCTCCGTGCCGTCACCGTTCAGTATTAAGAAGTGATGAAGAACGGGGACTCTCTTTTCTAAGACGCTATCCTGTTCCGGCCCTGGTCATCTTTCTTCTTGCTCGTGGCCCTGGTCCTGATGTCGCTGAGGGTAAAACAGCAGAAGGGGATTGCCTTTGTTGATGCCCTCGTCATGGAGCTCTGCTCTCCCTTCCAGAGGACCTCGACCTTCGTGATTCAGACCCTTCAGCACACCTTACCAGCACTATCTCTTCCTGGTTCACCTCCAGAGAGAGAACGAGATGCTGAAACATCGGATTGTGGACCTTCAAAAAGAAAACAACGTGAAGGAAGAGGCGCTTCTCGCCAATGAGCGGCTCCGGAAACTCCTTCAGTTTCGGGAGAAGATCCCGACCTCGACGGTCGCCGCTGAAGTGATCGGACAGGACCCCTCCTCCTGGTTCAGGAGTCGTGACCATCAACAAGGGAGAGACGGAGGGTGTGCGGAAGGGAATGGCCGTGATCTCGCCCGAGGGAGTGGTCGGGCAGATCCTCAAGGCGGCTCCCCACTATGCGACCGTCCTCCTCATTACAGACTACAACAGCGCCATCGATTCGATCGTCCAGAAAACGCGTGCCCGGGCCATCGTGGAAGGAAAGGGCGAAAACCGGTGTCAGCTGAAATACCTCCTCCGGACCGAGGAGGTCAGCGCGGGGGATGTCGTTTTGACCTCGGGGCTGAGCGGAAATTTTCCAAAGGGGCTTCTCATCGGAGAGATTCGAGGAGTGGAGAAGAAAGGCCACGGCATCTTCCAGTATGCGGAATTGGTCCCCAGCGTGGATCTCACCAGACTGGAGGAGGTCCTGGTCATCACCGATATGGTTTTCCCCTCTCTCGACGAAAAGGCGAAGAAGCCAAAGAAATTTCCGGGAGGCGGAGAGAAGAAAGAGATGAAACGGATCCTCCTCTTCATCCTTCTTGGAGTTCTTGTCCTCACCCTTCAGACGACCCTTCTGGGGTTCTTTCCCATCCAGAGAATCAGGCCGGACTTCATGCTGATCTTCACCCTCTTTCTCGGGTTTTCGTTTCCACCGGTCCCGGGCGCAATCCTGGCCTTCTTTCTGGGTTATTTGGTTGACCTCTTTTCCGGAAACACCTTTGGCGTTCATGCCTTTTCGAGACCCCTCCTGTTCTACGGGGCCTATCTTTTTAAGTCGAAATTCTACCTCGAGGGATTTTCTTCCCAGTTCATTTTCGTCTTCCTCCTGTCTTCCCTTGAGGGGCTTCTCCTTCTCCTTTTTCTCTCGCTTCTGAGCCCGGAACCTCTTTTCCATCTCTACCCCTCCTTCTTTCTTCTCCCTCTTCCCTCAGTCTACCTTCACGGCGCTAATCACTCCTCTCCTCTTTATCCTCTCTCAAAGGGGCTCCGGTTTCCTGGCGAAAAAGAAGGGTATCAGCCTGCAGGAGAAAGGATAGAGGATGGTTGATTTAGATTCCCAGAAGATGGAAGACTTTAAAGGAAGGCACAAATACTGCCTGATCATTCTGGGAGTCGCCTTCTTCCTCCTCATCGCCCATCTCTGGTATCTCCAAACCCTCCGGGGGAGTGAATTCCGTCGAATCTCTGAGAACAACTGTATCCGGATCCGGGAGCATCCGGCAGACCGGGGTCTCCTGATGGACCGAAGAGGCCGTGTCCTGGCCCAAAACCGTCCCTGCTTCGAAGTCTATCTCATTCCGGAAGATCTGAAACGGATATCCGGAAGTGGTCGGCCAGATGACACAGCTGTTAAACCTGGATCAGGACAAGATCGAGGAGAAGATCAGGGGAGCTCAAACGCAGGGCTCCCTTTAAACCCGTCAGGATTAAGCCGGATATCGAGTGGGACGAGTTGGCCCTTCTCGAATCGAATCGTGTCTATCTTCCGGGACTGCTGGTCGACGTTCGGCCCAAGAGAACCTATAACTACGGGGCCATCGCCTCCCACCTGATCGGTTACCTCGGCGAGGTGGACGAGGATGATCTCCGGCAGACGAAAGAAGCGCCGTATCGCATGGGCGCCATGATCGGGAAATACGGGATCGAATACCAGTGGGAAACAGACCTCCGGGGGGTCGATGGAGGCCAGCAGGTCGAAGTGGACGCCCTGGGAAGGGAGATCAGACCTATCCGGAGCGTCGAATCCTTCCCGGGGAATAATCTGATCCTGACGATCGATTTGGATCTCCAGAATAAGGCTGAGGAGGCCTTCCAGGACAAGAACGGCGCCTTGATTGCCATGGACCCACGGAACGGCCGAATTCTGGCCATGGTCAGCAAGCCCTCTTTTGATCCCGACCTCTTTGCGAGAACATATCTCGCCTGAAGAGTGGAAATCCCTGATGGAGAACCCATTTCATCCCCTCCAAAACAAAGGGATTCAGGGTCAGTATCCCCCGGGATCCGTCTTTAAGATCATTACAACCCTGGCAGGCCTCGAATCGGGGGACCTCACCCCGGATACCCAATTTCACTGCGCGGGCGCCTATCCTTATGGGAATCGGGATTTCCGGTGCTGGAAGGAGGGAGGCCATGGAATGATCAGTCTCCGCCGGGCCCTCGTCGAGTCGTGTGACATCTATTTTTATCAGGCCGGATTAAAGATAGGGGTGGATACCATTGCCCATTACGCTAAGGAATTTGGCTTAGGGAGAAAGACGGGGATTTCCCTTCCTCATGAAAAGACGGGGATCGTCCCTTCCTCCTCCTGGAAAAAGAAGCGGTTCGGTGTTCCCTGGTACAGCGGCGAGACCCTCTCCTTCGCGGTAGGTCAGGGATATATGAATGCGACGCCGATTCAGCTCGTCACCTTCATGTCCGCCGTTGCGAATGGAGGAAAGATTTTTCTTCCCCAGGTGGTCGAGAGGGTGGAAAATATTTTCGGGAAGACGTTGAAAGAGTATCCTCCCGTGGAGACCGGGAGGGCCCGTGTCTCCGAGAAGTCCCTCCATTTCGTCCAGGATGCGCTCATGGGAGCCGTCAATGAGCCCCACGGGACAGGAAACGCCAGTGCCCTTAAAGAGATCAAAGTGGCCGGCAAGACAGGGACAGCCCAGGTGGTTCGCATGGCCCAGGATTTTAAGAAAGGGGATACGCAACGGATGCCCCTGAAGTTTCGGGATCATGCCTGGTTTGCCGCCTTTGCCCCGGTCGAGGATCCCCGGATCGCCGTGATCGTTCTTGCCGAGCATGGCGGTTTTGGAGCGGCTGCGGCAGCCCCCATTGCGAAGCAGGTCTTTGAAAAGTATTTTGAGCAGGAGGCTTCTGCACCCTCAAGGGTGGCGACAACGTCAGGGGTTACGAACCATGATGATTGACAGGCGACTCCTCATCCATTTCGACTGGACCCTGCTGGCGGTCGCCGTCCTCATTGCCTCCATCGGGATTCTAAACCTCTACAGCATCTCTGCGAGCGGAGAGACCTCCGGCACCGCCTTCTACCTGAAGCAGTTCTCATGGCTCCTGATCGGCCTCTTGATCATGATCGTTGTGGCCTTCGTTGAATACCGCTACTACTCTGATTTTGCCTATCTCATCCATGGGGTCACCCTGTTTCTTCTCGTCGTGGTGATGGCCTTCGGCATGATCACTTCGGGAGCACAACGGTGGATCCGGATCGGCTCCCTCTCTTTTCAGCCCTCTGAATTCGTGAAGATCTCCCTCATCATCGCCTTGGCTAAATTCTTCGAAAGCCCTCCGAGTCGGGAGGGCTTCACTCTGAAGGATCTTCCGGTTCCCTTTCTCCTTCTGGTGATCCCCATGGGTCTGATCCTGAAGCAGCCCGATTTAGGAACCGCCATCATTCTCTTTCTGATCCTCCTGTCCATCCTTCTCTTTGTGAAGATACGCTGGTCCTCCCTTCTCATCCTCGGCTTGACCGGGGCATCGATCCTTCCTCTCTTCTGGGGTTTTTTGAAGGAGTACCAGAAGAAGCGGATCTACACCTTTTTTGATCCCAATCTCGATCCTCTGGGGTCAGGGTACCACATCATTCAATCGAAGATTGCCGTGGGGTCGGGGGGAATCTTTGGAAAGGGGTTTATGAAAGGGACTCAGTGCAAACTGGGCTTTCTGCCGGAGCAGCAGACAGACTTCATCTTCTCCGTTCTTGCAGAGGAATGGGGTCTCATCGGGTCCCTCCTCGTGATCAGTCTTTATCTCATCCTCATCCTGTGGGGGCTTCGTATCGCGGTGACGGCAAAGGACCGGTTTGGAGCCATCCTTGCTTTCGGCGTGGTCGCCATGCTCTTCTGGCACGTCTTCATTAATGTGGGCATGGTGGTTGGAATGATGCCTGTGGTCGGAATTCCCCTTCCTCTTCTCAGCTACGGAGGGTCCTTCATGGTTTCGACGTTGATGGGAGTGGGACTGCTTCTGAATGTCAGCATGAGAAGGTATCTGTTCTAAGAGTTCGGAGTTCGGAGCCGGGAGTTCGGATGAAAGTAAGTTCGAGCTGCGTTCAGCGTTGGAAGCTTTGATCAAAATACTCCGAACACCGAACTCGATTACTCCGAACTAACTCAGAAGGGCACGTCGTCATCGGCGATAGGGGGTATTTCCTGGTCGATCCCCTCTTCTCTGCCAGGTCCGGAGGCTCCGCCGGATCCGCCGGAGGTTCCCAGCATCTGCATCTGGTTTGCGACGATCTCCGTGGTGAACCTTTTGTTGCCGTCCTTGTCCTCCCAGGAACGGGTCCGAATCTTGCCTTCAACATAGACCTGCTTCCCCTTGTTCAGGTATTCTTTGCAGATCTCCGCTAACCGGCCAAAGGCCACGATCCGGTGCCATTCCGTGATCGTTGTCTTTTCCCCCGCTTTGTTTAATCGGTTCTCACTCGTTGCCATTCGAAAATTGGCGACCGTGGTGCCATTGCTGAGAAACTTTACTTCTGGATCTGCGCCCAAATTTCCGATCAGGATGACCTTGTTTACCCCAGCCATAATCTTCTCCTCCCCGGGATGAACGGTGAGAGTCCATCCCCTCCATGCCAACCTTATCATTTCTTAATCCGCTTTTCAAGGGATTTTCAGGGAAGCCTGACAAATCTCGTTGAGGCCTTCCCAAAGCGTCTGCCCACCCTGAGCCTGGCGACCGCTGGACCAAAGGGCCGGATAAGTCGCCAGCGTATATTGACGGAGGCCTGAATATATATTAGCTTTTTATTTGAGTCAATTGCAGAGGGATCGACATGGTAAAAAAGATTGCGGGTTATTTCATGGCGGCGATCATCATTCACGTTCTCTCCGGCTTCCTCCTTGCTGCCGAGACCGATTATCCTGCCTGTTCTAAGTTTGGCGTCCAGCGGTTTTCAGAAAAAGAAAGTGGCCCCTCCTTTTTCCCTTAAGACGGCAGACGGAAACCAGATCAGCCTGAGCGACCTCAAGGGAAAGCCCGTCATGTTTACCTTCTGGGCCTCCTGGTGCGAATCCTGCAGGGAAGAGATTCCTCTCATCGAAAAATTCTCCCAGGCGATGAAGGGCCAGGTGACGGTCTTCCTGGTGGCCATTGATGGAGAAAATGAGAAGAGGATCCAGCGCATCATCAAGGACAAAAAGATCACCCTCCCGGTCCTTCTGGATGTGAAAGAGAAAATCGCCAGGACGTATGGCATCCGGATGGTTCCCACCACCTTTCTCATCAATCCGGAAGGGATGATGGTCGGAATGATCGTTGGACAAAGGGAATGGGACACTCCTGAAGCCTGGTCTGTGATGAAGGAGATCTTCGCCCTCCGGTAGCGGGAAGACTGCACCCAGAGGTGTTTGTGAACTCTCTCTGGGTCCGAAAACCATACCATTCCTCGAGCGCTTCTTTTGAGCAAAAAAACCTAGCGGGAAAACGTTGCTTTTAGATTAAGTGCCAGGCAACAGGCACCCAATTGAAGATCAATTTGTAATTTTAAACGTTGAGCTATGGCTGCCTTTAAAGCGGGTTTTATTTCGGTCCTCGGAAGGCCCAATGTGGGGAAATCGACCCTTTTTAACTCCGCCCTCGGCGAAAAGATTGCCATCATCTCTGATAAACCCCAGACGACACGAAACCGGATCCTTGGGATACGGAATATGGAGGGGGGACAACTCCTCTTTCTTGACACGCCGGGGATCCATCATGGAAAGTCGAAATTAAACGAGCGGATGGTCTCCACCGCCATCGAATGCGGGCGGGATGCAGACGTTCTCCTCTTTTTGATCGATGCCTCGGCCCCCCTTGCGGAAGAGGACCGGCAGATGGTTAAATCCCTGGAGGGGAGCAGGGGCGTTCCCTTTCTGGTCATCAACAAGATCGATCTTGTCAGGAAAGAGGCCCTCCTTCCCGTCATGGATCAGTACCGGAAACTCCATCCCTTTGAAAGAATCATTCCTGTTTCAGCCCTCACCGGAGACGGGGTGCCTCTTCTCCTGGAAGAGATTCTGAGATTCCTTCCGGAATCGCCCCCTTATTATCCGGAGGACATGATCACGGATCAGACGGAACGCTTCCTGGTATGCGAGATCATACGGGAGAAGGTGATCGAGCAGTCCTATCAGGAGATCCCTTTTGCGACGGCAGTAAGCATCGAAGCTTTCAAGGAACATCCTGAAAAGGATCTGGTGGTCATTAAGGGGACGATCCATGTGGAAAGGGATTCCCAGAAGAAGATCGTCATCGGAAAAGGGGGACAAAAGCTGAAAAAGATCGGGTCGACGGCCAGAAGAGAGATCGAGGCCCTGTTGGGAAAGAAGGTCTTCCTTGAATTGTGGGTGATTGTGGAAAGGGATTGGACCCGGGACCCCCGGGCACTGGATAGGTTGGGATATTCTGGTCATTCGTAACCGTCAGGCAGGAGTTGAGAGAAACACGTATCCACCCTTTTCCACTGTCGCTTCAAATCCCAAGGAAGGAAAACTGGGGGTGGGCAGGGGGGGAGTCAATGGGTTGACTTTTAGAGAAGGGTGATATATATGAGTGTTGATTTTTGAGGGGAGGAGACAGGAGAGTCATGGTCCGGTATGGGGATGAGGATGAGAGGGAGAAAATTTCATGGAGAGAGATTGACCGGAGGAAAGATCGAAGTCCCTATGCTCCCAAAGAGGGTCCAAAGGAAAAGGAAAGATCCCATCGTTCCGAATGGGTGATGAAAAAATATCGAAAGGAGGCGGATAAGCTTTTCATGGGTAAGAAAGGAACAAAGAAACACCAGAAAGCCCTGAATGATATCGATCGTTTACACGGCACGGATCAATTTGAGGCTGCCGTCAAAGCCTATCTGGATCAGTATGGCCTGCCCGAGGATTGGAGCACCCTTTCCCTGGTGCTCGATTACTCGGATCCAGAGGCGGTTTCGGGCGCCATTAAAGCCATGAAACCCCTCCATGAGTTAAGATCCCTCATGGAACGGCAGGGTTTTAAAGCGAAACTTGACATTCTGGCCATGACGACCCGGAACAGCGATCTCCGAGACCTTGCCGAAGAAGTGCTTAAGACCCTGTGAGTTTTTCATTCTTTCCTCGCCACGTCGAACGCACCCGTCCATTCAGGCCAAAGAATGCTTCTTCCCACGGTGGAGGGTCTTTGTGTTAGATCGAAGGGGGAGGATGCAATTTACGGCGTGGGTTAACTCAGGGAAGGCTGGACCCCTCGTTGCTTCGATAACAGGAAAGCCTTGATATGCTTGTCGAGGAGCTGTTCGAGCTGGTTCTTATCCCAGCCTGTGACCATCTCCTTTCCTTCGACGATGAAGGCAGGGTACTTTCGGATTCGATGCCTGAAGGATTTATAGATCCCAACCGGAGACTGGACGTCAATGACCCTAATCGAGAGGCGGTGCCGATAGAGTTGAGCTAATTCTCGAATCCAGTCCGAGAGGCGAAGGTATTCATCTGCAAGGTCCGGAGGATACTCGTTCACATCCTTTTGGTGGAGCTTTTTGCCAATGTCGGCTTCATCAAAGAAAATTTCGCAATGGCGGCAGTGGCCAAATGTCGTGAGCACACGGGTCACAACTTCTAACGTAATGGGTTTCATCGCTTTATCTCCTCACCCTTTAAATTTAAAGATAACACAAGAATCCAGGAGGTTTCAAACAAATCGGGCCCGCGACGAACGAATTTCCATTGCCAAAATACCATGGGTGTGTTATAGTAATCCGAGAATTAGAGATTTTTCGGAACCCGTAAATCTTGTCAAAACATCCCGAAAGGTTAAGACCTTAAAGGAAGAATTGATGGGATAGCCAGAAAGAGAGTTTCTGGCGAAAAGCGGGCCTCGAAAAAAAGGAAGCCCGCAGAGAGTGAGTTTCCCTCTTTCGCGGGTTTTTTATTTTAACCTTAACATTTTATCAGGAGGTCAATTCATGACAAGAGGACGAGTAAAGTGGTTCAACGATCAGAAGGGTTTTGGGTTTATCGAAGTGGAAGGCGAAAAGGATGTGTTTGTCCACCATTCCGCCATTACAGGGACGGGGTTTAAGTCCCTCAAAGAGAGTGACGAGGTTGAATTCGAAATTTCCGCGGGTCCCAAAGGTCCCAGTGCCGCTAACCTAAAGATAGTTAGTTAAGCATAAGAGGTATTTCGAACCCGCAAAGGAAGCCAGCCGTCAGGTTGGCTTCCTTTGTTTGTTTGTAATGGCAACCCGGGGGTTGCATAAAAATCTGTCCACACCCCGTTTTTAAAACAGGCGGGGTCAGGGATCTCTCCGGAGAGGTGGGCTTGTTCAATCATGCGGAAAACCAAAACATTGTCTCCAGATCTTAAAACCGCAATCGTCACAAGAATAAAAAAGATCCCGATCGTTAAGACTCTGCAATTGGAAATCGTCTCACTTTCCGATGGGTATTGCGAGGTCACTGTCCCCAGGAAGTTGAAGTACGATGGGGTCTTCAAGTCGTTCCACGGAGGACTCCTGATGACCATTGCCGACAGTACGGCTTGTTTTGCCATCCTCACGAAAACAGGACCCGAGGCTCGGTTAACGACCACGGATATGAATATACGATTTCTTGCGCCGTGCTTAAGTAACGTTACTGCAAAAGCAAAGGTAATAAAAGCGGGTCGTACTTTAGTCCCTGTTTCGATTGATCTTTTTGATTCAGCGCAGAAGCTTGTCGCAGTTGCACAAGTGAACTACATTCTTCTCGATCGCCTCCCATCCGGCAACATCTAACCTCTCTGAAAGTGTGAAAAAATCCTATTACCCCGGTCAGCGTCATTCCTGCGGGCCGAGGCACAGGCCACCCATTTTTTCACACCGTCTCTGTCGTAAGACACTATCCGCGAAAATTTCGCAACGATGAGGTCAAAACGCCTTTGAAATGCTGAAAAACAGGTCTAAGGTCAGGCTGATGACGACGGAGGTTGGGTCTTATTCTCAAAGACAAAGGGCCCGGGACAATGTAGGGTAAGGGGAACTACAATTTATAGTACATTAATTCGCGTGCGTAGGGTTTGACCTTATTGAGGAGGATATTCTGTTCCTTTTGGGGCATCGGATGGAAGGATTGTGCGATTCGGACATTCATCTCAAGTTGCTCCAGAGTGTCACACCCTACGACCGCAGCCGTAATCGGCTGTGAAAGGGCAAAGCGGAGAAACGTCTCGGCAGAATCAAGGCCGAAGATCTTCATCGCCACTCCCCGGGAAAGGGTCTTCATTCCAAGGATTGCCAGCCCTTTTTGCTGAGCCTTGGGGAGAGCGTCTTCGAAAAAGGACCAGTAGAAAGGCTCGGCAGGGTTGATGGGCATGAGCACTGCATCAAAGGGAAAGAGGTCAAGGGCTCTTGAAAGGATGGCCGGATTTCGATGTCCGGAGATCCCGATGAACCGGACAACCCGATCTTTCCTTGCTCTTTCAAAGGTCTCGATGGCGCCGTTAGGCCCAAAGATCTGGTCGAGGTCTTTGGGGGTTCTCACGTCGTGAACCATCCAGAGATCGAGGTGGGAGGTCCGAAGGTTCTTCAGGGTCGTTTCGAGATGTTTTTGGGCGCCCCCGGCCGTTCGTTCATGAGACTTACTGGCAAGGAAGATCTCTTTTCGTCTTTCTCCCAGGGCCATTCCATAATAGGATTCGCTTCCGGAGTAAGCTCGAGCGGTCTCAAAATAGGTGATGCCTGAATCAATGGCCCGATGGATCAGCGGGACAGCCTCTGCCTCCTGACCAAAGGTTCTCAGGATCCCCTCTCCGCCCAGTCCGAGGATTGTGACGTCTACGCCCGTTTTACCCAGCGGTCTTTTCGGGACACTATTCTTCTCTTCCATCGCAGAGATCACCCCCCAACTCCGAACTATGGTTTGATGAGCAGACGGCGTGTCGTTTCAGATACCATGCACCAGATGATATCGAGGGGAAGATGGGCTTGAATGGTGGAATCGAAGAGGACGCTGACCCTCGGAGGAAATTCTTCATCCCCTTTCCATAACAGATAGGCCAACGGCACCTTGGGAAAGACTTCGAGGGCAAACCCTTTATCTCCATAAAGAATTTCACGGCCTCCGAGTCGTTTGCTTGCTTTCAGGAAGGCATCCGGATCTTTTCCATAAAGATCTTCCAACTCCCTGACGGGGAGATGGTGGGGTCCACGGAAGAAGGTGGAACCTCCCAGGAGGTCTTTTTCGCTGATCCAGGCATGGGTTGGCTTGCTCTCCTTTGCCTCCGTCAGGTAAACCAGAACCATGAGAGAGAAGAAAGGATGGAGCTCTTCCTCAGCCGTTTTGTCGTTCCACTCCATCCTCAGGATCCGCTGGATCTTTGGGAGGATAAGGTACCGTAAGTTATAGACCGGCAGCACATATCCCTCGTGGGCAGGGTGATAAAGAGCCTCGGTCCGATTGCAGACATCCGTCGGGTGAAGGGAAAGGAGTTTTTCCCAATGGAGGGAATCAGCTGGTTCCTTTGTGAATGTTTCTGCGGCCATCTTTTCTCCCCGTCTTTAGGGAACATCATAATCGAATGGGATACCCTTTTCAACTTTCCTTTTCTTGTCAACTTCAGTCTATCTCGGCCAGGGGAAAAAACCTCACCTTGATATGAGCAGAGGGGCATGATATAGTTAATAATAACGGAATAGGTTTTGAGGTCAGAAAATACTCTTTGCAGCAGCACAGGAGAAAACAGAAATGAAAAAATATTGCGTAATGACTGCGTTCGTTTTTCTCATGGTATTGGGAATGAAAACAGGGGTCATGGCTCAGAATCAGGCTCCCGATGTTTGTCAATATGTATAAAAACGTCTCTTCTGCGGGCGAGACTTACGGCATCAGTTTCGATCTCTCCGACGACGCATTGAAAAAAGTCACGAGAGTTTACATTCAGGGTCCAAAGGGGGCGCGAATCTGGGTCAATAATACCCTGAACCTGAATGACATGGCATTGTCAGCGATTAACCTGCCCCTCAACGAGTTCAACCGCTGGTTTCCGGAGGGGAAATACATTTTCACTCTTTCACCAAATATATACGGAACTTTGTCGGTTTCGATGACCCATAACTTTCCTCCAACTCCGGCCGTCACTTATCCCTTAGATGGTTCGAATGGTGTGCCGACCAATCCCGTCATCACCTGGGCTCCGATAACAGGCATTGCCGGTTTGCAGTTACAGCTGAAGGACAATGCGGATTTCCTATTTAGCACTGGTTTGCCAATTAACGCTACTTCGTATGCCGTTCCCGCAAACCTATTAAAGCTGAATACGCAATACGAATTGTCCTTGGGGGCCAGAACGACCCATTCAAACGAGAATGGGTTGACGACGACTATGATCATCTCTTTTACAACGGTGACCCAATAGTCGAGCGATAAAAGCAAGGAGAAAACAGGTGAAAGCAAAGGCGCTGTGCTTCTGGGTGATCGGGATCTGGATTTTTGTCGCTTCTCCCCTTTATGCCCTGAACAGTGAAATCAATCGTGCGACGCTGAAGGGACTCCGGGGGGTGCGGGTGCTGGTAGAGGATTTGGCCCCCGAGGTGGAGCGGGAGGGGTTGGTCAAAGACCAACTCCAGAAGAGCGTTGAGGAGAGGCTCCGGTCGGCAGGAATCAGGGTCCTAACCCAGGAAGAAGCCGCTAAGGCCCCTGGAGAACCGTATCTCTATGTAAATATCAATATCAGTTTTGCCAAAGGCGAAGAGGAAATATGTTCTTACAGCATTGATGTTGCGCTCATCCAGAATATCACCCTCGTCCGGATTCCGAAGCAGACCAGCTATGCTGTCACCTGGTCAACAGGGGGAGTGGGACTGATCGGGAAAAAATCGCTGGGTGAACTCAAAGGGAGTGTTGAAGAGATCGTGGACATTTTCGTAAACGCCTTTTTCAGTGTGAATCCGAAAAAGGTGCCATAATCTGAGCGGCTCTGACCCGGGCAATGTCACGTCCCTCCAGTTTACCCGGGGTGGCCTTTCTCCATCGACGCCGGTGGCATCCTCTCTTTCCTCTTCCATTGGCCGTTACAGGCCGGGTCTTCATTCGGATTTTCTTGGTGTATGATTTTTCATCGTCCGGCGGAGGCGGATCTGCTCTCCCTGCCTCGTATTTCAGGGAAATGTTTTTGATCAATGTGAAGACATTTTCACACGTTGAACGCTTTGATAGAAAATGATCGGTGCGGTACCGCGCTGCCTCTCGATGGCAGGAGGGTCTTGAAAAACCCTGCCCCGACCTTTTATTAAGGTGTTAGCTTTGGGAGGACTTGAGCGATGAAGGGAAAGTCACGGGAGAAAAAAGAGGTCGACGACGCCATGGACAGGCTGGGGCAAGAAAGCGATCCGATGGTTTGTTCTTTCAGCTGGGAGAAATTGGTCGAAATGAAGAATGGCAAAATTCAATTTCTGGCGGGAGACGGTTACAAGCGGCTGCAAATTGTGGAAGCCGATGAGAAGACAAAGAGCGTCCATATGATCTGTGAATTGGGAAAAATAACCTGGCCCCTGAGGTTCGACAAACTGGAGGAGGTCCATCATAAAGTCCATGCCGGGGCAGTGGCGCTGATCCCATACGAAATGGATCGATTGATTCCAACCTGGGGAAACTTTATCACGGGATTGTTAAGGTATCTGGGTTGCGACAGGCATTAGAAATCCAGAGGGTCGGATCCGGTTCTTCAATTTTTCCAGAGAGAAAGGTCACGGAGAAAAAAAAGGGCCAGGCCGATTTCCACTGCCTGACCCCTTGTTTTCATTGGTGGAGCTGAACGGGATCGAACCGTCGGCCTGTCGATACGACCGCTCTCCCTCTGGGTTCCAAACTGGAAGAACTACAACATCCCTCTTTACTCTCAATTCTGCCTGCCTTTACATAGATTTGAAATACCTTTCCCTTGCAACAGCCTCTGACTCGTGTCGTATACTCTTCCTTATAGACAAGCCTCCAAGGTCTTTTTCCTCTCTGTTGACATAAGCTTTTACCGTTGCTTTGTTCAATAAGTTCTCTTCTCAAGATCTGGACGTATAACCCACGTAAGATGTAATCAGTTATTTCACTCTTCAGGACTGTATAGGAAGTAGGCCATCGAAAATCATGGTGGAGCTGAACGGGATCGAACCGTCGGCCTGTCGATACCGACCGCTCTCCCTCTGGGTTCCAAACTGGAGAGCTACAATATCCCTTTTACTCTCAATTCTGCCCTGCCTTTAATAGATTTGAAATACCTTTCCCTTGAAACAGCCTCAGACCGTGTCGAATACTCTTCCTTATAAACAAGCCTCCAAGGTCTTTTCCCTCTTGTTGACAGGCTTTTACCGTTGTTGTGTTCAATAATTCTCTTCTCAAGATCTCGAGGTATGACCTACGTAGGATGAATCAGAACTTCACTCTTGAGGACGTATAGAAAGTAAGCCATCAGGCTGAAAAGATTAATGGTGGAGCTGAACGGGATCGAACCGTCGGCCTGTCGATACGACCGCTCTCCCTCTGGGTTCCAAACTGGAAGAGCTACAATATCCCTTTTCACTCTCAAGTTCTGCCCTGCCTTATTGGACGTATAACCCACGTAAGATGAATCAGTTATTTCACTCTTCAGGACGCATATGAAGTAGGCCATGAAAATGGTGGAGCTGAACGGGATCGAACCGTCGGCCTCTTGAATGCCATTCAAGCGCTCTCCCAGCTGAGCTACAGCCCCGGAACAATAATAATTATATTTAACACAGAGTAAGAAAGATTGTCAATTTTGCTCGGTCTTCACCGGTTCATCTTAGGATTTGACATACGGTCCGCTTTTTCTTATAGTAAGTCCTGTGCCGGAGTGGTGAAACTGGTAGACGCACGGGACTCAAAATCCCGCGGGGCTTCCACCCCATGTCGGTTCGATTCCGACCTCCGGCACCAATTATTTCAATAGCATACGTCGATTCTCCGACCTACTCTACTCTCGGTTTTCGTCCGACTGTAATAGAAAAGTCCCGTGCGTTTTTAACCCAATGGGATAAAATCGCAACATGGATTGCCATCCTAACCCCTCGCTTGCCCTGAGTGAAGGGATTGATCTCTCGATACTTCCGTTCGGAACTCCCTGGCTTTTCGCCTTTCGTTTCAAGATAGGCCTGCTTTTTCGTTAAGGTGCGGCCCCGCAAAAAGCTTCCAAAAGATTGCAACCCTCTTGTTTGTGTTTTTCCTCTTCGTTTTCTCTCGCTGATTCAGCTTCTTTGGCCAAACGGTGCGGAGAGGTCACGATGATTCTCTTTACCTGCTTTAGCGGCAGCGTTCGTTTGATCGTTTCAGAATTGTCAAAAGTCGATGCCGGTACCGAGCATCTTGCTGACTGATTTGTCGGTTTAGAGCACGAGAAATGAAGAAATATTTGCTCTTTTGGGGCCTGCCGATTATATTAAACATTTTCTTGGAAAGGAGTTAGGACTCCCGAGCCATGGAGGGGAAGGGTCAGTCTCTCATAGAGTGATTAAATTTCTGAACTCTCGTCAACCTGAATATTTATGCCGGACCTTTTGACGCTTCCTCCCAACAAGAAGAAATGCCCTCAATACATCGATAGAACAGGCCTGTTATCCCTGCTCCCTAACATCATCGTCCAAGTAGCATCCTAGGTCTACCAAACTTCTCAGATCGTCATTGCAGTTCTACTTGAATAAAGTAAATATTGTTGGCATCAATACCAGCACTATTACTCAAGATTCTTCCCCAATTCATAATGGATTCAGGAGTTATTCTTTTGGGGTCTTTTCTCCTCTCCGGTAGTATCCCGATGAGTTTATCTTCCTCTTCGTTACGTAAATAGAATTCATACGCTACCATAGTAAACTCGAAATTTGCAAGACAAGATGCCACTAAGCAATCCAAGTTTCTTTCTTCGTTTATGAATAAATCGATCTAATTGGATTCAAATGGAGTAAAATCCGGATTCAACATTCTTTGGAATAGAGATTTTGAGTGTGCACTTTTGTTTAAGGAAGGACGATTTGTCAGTAATATAACAAAATGGATAACCGGATAGAATTGCTTTTTACCCTGCCCAACTATGTCCTATGCGCCATACGATTTTCCAAATATATCAACGGACTGACTGGCATTCCTGAGTGTCAAATTGTCAAAATTTTGACACGAAGTCATAAGGTTAAGGTGAGGGACCTCTTGAAGGCTCGCAAGGTTCTCATTCAAAAGTGTCTTAAAAACATGATATTCCTATTCAATTATTAGGTTCAGAAGTTTCAATCTATTAATCCTACTTCGGCATTATTTTTGCTCCCTTCCATTAAATAAACATAGAAAATTTTGGCTCGATAAAGGCAAACCGTCTGAAAGGACGGGGCGCAAAGCCACTGGCCTAAGTCCTGCCGCAGTGCGGATAGGGCAGCAGGGTTGCCGGGCGCAGGCAGTACCTTATCAGGACTGTCATGACGCGCGGCTTTTTTATTTTGGAGGCCGACATGTCAAGGATAAACTATTTCAGGTCGATTCCACTTTCTTAAATCCAACTTCCTGGTTTTCCTCTTGGTTATGTTCGTTTTGATTTTGAGTTCCTCTGTTTCGTTTTCCGGGGAGATAAAGCTTGCCTGGGATGCGAATACAGAGCCGGATCTGGCGGGCTACAAGATTTATTACGGCACCTCAGCAAGGACGGGCACGGACCCAAAGAATTGCGGTTTGTGTGGTTATTCTACTGTTGTTTCGGCAGGGAAGGTAACGAGCTACACGCTCGGCAATCTTATCAGCGGACAGAACTACTATGTTTCATTATCCGCAACGGATACGTCGAATAACGAGAGCGGATTTTCGAATGAGGTCAACGGAACTGCAAAGGACCCAACCTCAACACAAAATTACACCATAACAACCAATCCGACGGGATTACAGATAACGGTGGACGGAACGACCTACACGGCACCGCAGACGTTTAGCTGGTTTCCTGGTTCATCGCATAATCTCTCGCTTCTCATCTCCCCAGGGAGGAACAGGGACGAGATATGTTTTTTCCTCGTGGAGCGACGGAGGGAGCCAAAGCCATACCGTGACCATGCCCGCCTCCGGCACAACGTATACGGCTAATTTTTTGCCCCAGTATAGCCTGACTGTGCGGTCAGCCCTATGGCCGGAGGAACCGCGAGTCCATCCGGGGTGAATTGGTATAACAGCGGTCAGATTGTGTCTGTTTCAGCCACCCCCAGCGCGGGATACAGCTTTTCGAGTTGGACAGGGGATCAAACGGGTTCCACCAATCCCGCCTCCTTGACGATGAGCGGGCCGAAGAGTGTGACGGCCAATTTTACGCAGAATCAATATACACTGACCGTGAGTGTGAATCCTTCAGGGGCAGGGTCGGTTACGAAGAGTCCGAATAAATCGACCTATGTCTACGGGGAGCAGGTGACACTGACGGCAACGGCCAATGCAGGGATATGCCTTTAGCAGTTGGAGCGGGGATGCGAGCGGGACGACCAGCCCAGCGACGGTAACGATCAATAGCAACAAGGCAGTGATAGCGAATTTTACGGCCATTGCTGAGACGGTTTCGCATACCGACGGTTCCCACGGGTTCTGGGAGTGGGGTAACGGGGACGAGTTACTCCTATTCTACGGGAGGGTCGACTTCGAATCTCGGACATTCGGTGCAGTACCAGTTTGACTGGAAGGGGGACGGGACGGATCTTTCGGCATGGGGAGGAGCAAGCCAGGCGAAGACGTGGACAGTGGCAGGGTCGTATCAGGTGAGGGCAAGGGCCCGGTGTGCGACCACACGGGGGTGCGTTTCGGGGTGGTCGAGTGGATTGTCGGTGAGTATCAGTCAGACGACGGTATCTTGCACGGTCGCGACGGCTCCTTCGGGGTTACAGGTCACGGTCGACGGAACGATGTACACCGCGCCGCAGACCTTTAGCTGGGTGCCTGGGTCATCGCATACGGTCTCAGCTGTCTCATCGCCCCAGGGAGGGACAGGGACGCAGTATGTTTACTCTTCCTGGAGTGATGGGGGAGCACAGAACCATACGGTTACGGTTCCTTCATCGAGCGCCACCTACACGGCGAACTTTATGACGCAGTACAGTTTAACGACATCTGCCAGCCCGTCGGGAGGGGGACGGTCAGCCCATCGGGGTGAATTGGTATAACAGCGGTCAGAGTGTATCCGTTTCAGCCAGCCGCCAGTGGGGGGTACAGTTTTGCGAGTTGGACGGGGGATCAGACGGGTTCCACGAATCCCACCTCCTTAACGATGGGTGGGCCGAAGAGTGTGACGGCCAATTTTGGTCCCTTCCGGTTCTCTCGTCGTTTCCCCTCAACCGGACTAACTGCCTCCGGGACGCAGGGAGGCCCATTTAATCCTTCACTCCAGAACTATGTCCTCGAAAATAAAGGGGGGTCGCATTGGTTGGATCGCCCTCAAAACACAGAACTGGGTTACGTCTTTCTTTAACGGGTGGAAGTCTAGGCCCCGGGGCAACGGTAACGGTGACAGTATCGATTAACAGCAGTGCAAACGGCCTCTGCGGTCGGATCTTATAGCGACACCATTACCTTTGAAAACACGACCAATGGGACTGGGAACACAACGCGGGTCCGTCGGGCTCACTGTAAGTGCAGCCACTCAGACCTACACGGTCCAAGCCAAACGTGTCTGGCCTTCAGGTCGACCGTTGATGATACCGTCTATTTAGCTCCCCAGACCTTTCAGTGGGTTCCCGGCTCCAGTCACAAACTCTATGCCCCCTCTCCCCAAAAGACGAACCAAACGAGTCGATATAACTTCCTTCCTGGAGCGACAGCGGAACCCAGACCCATACGGTCAATGCTCCATCGTCAGGGACCACCTATGTCGCCAAATATACAAACCAGAACAAGATTAAAGTTACAGTCTCCCCCTCGGTGCAGGAACGGTCAGCTCTGAGCGGCACTAAAGGGAGCGCGTCCCTTTCTTCGGTGCCATTGTCCAATTCCAATAATAATGAGGAGTGGTACGATGACGATGACACAGTAACCCTTTCCGTAGCAGACAACCAGGGCTACAGTTTCTCAGGCTGGTCCGGCGATCTTTCAGGAAAAAACAACCCGGCTTAAGACTTTCCACGAATGGCCCAAAGGATGTGGTGGCCAATTTGCTGCAACAATTTCAGAGACGGTTTCCACGCCTTCCACCGCCAAGTGGTCCAAACAGCGGCACTGCGGGAACAAGCTATTCGTACACGACAGGGGGAGCCTCTTCGAATCTGGGACATGCCTTGGAGTACCAGTTTGACTGGAGGGGGGATGGGAGCGATCTCTCACCGTGGGGGACCTCGACCCAATCGAAGGCGTGGGCGACCGGAACCTATCAGGTAAGAAGCAGGGCCAGGTGCGTACGCAGACAGCGGCGTCATCTCCCAGTGGTCATCAGGTCTATCGGTGAATATGTGGACTCAGGGCCCAAATTCCTTCACCGTTGCAACGATCCCTCCAGGTCTTCAGATCACCGTTGATGGGACCACCTATAATGCACCTCAGGCGTTTAACTGGTCTCCCGGGTCTTCTCATACGGTCTCGGTGTCAACGACTTTGTCGGGAGGTCCGGGGACCCAGTATGTCTTCTCGTCGTGGAGTGACGGAGGAAGCCAGAGCCACACCATTACAGCTCCCTCTACGAGCGCGACCTTCACGGCCAATTTTACGACTCAGTACAGTTTGACTACCTCAGTCGCGCCTCCAGGAACGGGAACGGTAAACCCCTCGGGGATAACCTGGCATAAATGCAGAGCAGAACGTTTCTGTATCAGCGGTCGCCGGTGGAGGATACACCTTTTCGAATTGGACAGGGGATCTGACAGAGTTCAACAAACCCGGCCTCTTTGAGCGATGAGCGGGCCAAAGAGTGTGGTGGCCAATTTCTCGCCTCTGAGTGCGAACCTTGTCGTGATCCCCTCCGCTGGCTTGGGCGCATCCGGACCACAGGGAGGTCCTTTCTTCCCGGCCAGCCAAGTTTATACGGTTCAGAATAATGGCGGGGTTTCGGCCAATTGGAGCGTCTCGAAGACCCAGAACTGGCTTAGTCTGTCTTCCAATGGCGGAGCTCTTGGGACCGGGGACAAGCGCTAATGTGACGGCTCTCTATTAATGGTAATTCCAGTACGCTTGCTCCGGGTACATACAACGATACAATCACATTCAAAGATCTGGCGAGTGGGAATGGGATTTCGACCCCTTCCGTGGTCCTTGCTGTCGGTTCACCCCAATCCGGTTACACGGTCACTACGGATCCCCCCGGACTATTTGTGATGATCGATGGAATGACTTACAAGGCTCCCCAGACCTTTGACTGGGCAAGCGGGTCGTCTCATACCCTTTCCGTATCATCCTCGCCTCAACCGGGCGCTTCGGGAACGCAATACGTGTTTGGCCGCTGGAATGACGGGGGCTCCCAAAGCCATGCCATTACAGCATCTTCCGGAAGCAGCCTCTACGTGGCTTCCTTTAATACCCAATACAGCCTCACCGTGTTCGTAACTCTCCCTGAAGGGGGGAAAACGGGTCCTTCCGGAACAACATGGTTCAATGCCGGGGAGACGGTATCCCTTTCTGCCACCGTCAACGTGGGTTACCTCTTTGCGGGGTGGTCAGGAGATGTTTCAGGAACCCAGAATCCTGTGCCTGTTCTTATGGACAAGGCCAAGATTGTAACGGCTGATTTTTCGGGCGGCACTTCTTCGCTCATGGTTAATGCCTTGCCGCCAACCTCAGGGAGTGTCAATAAGAATCCGGATAAGCTGACCTATACCACGGGAGAACAGGTCACGCTGACACCCGTACCCAATCCGGGGTATGTCTTTAAGAGCTGGAGCGGTGACTTGGCCGGAGAGACAAGTCCCACGACGTTAACTGTCAGAGGGAACATGACGGTGACAGCCAATTTTGTTCCGGTGGGATCCTTCGATGTGACGCCTTCGGATGGATCTAAGCATCTCAGGCAGGAAGGGTGGAACATTCGACCCCAGCGGTCAAACCTACACCCTTCACAACAGAAGCGGAAAACTGCTGAAGTGGAAAGTCGTGAAGAAACCCAGATGGGTTACGACCGCTCCGGCAAGCGGGAGTCTTGGGCCTGGACAGGAAACACAGGTGGTGGTGTCGATTGGCAGTTCGGTAAAGCAAATAAACGCGGGCTCTACAGCGATGCGGTCGTCATCAGCAATACCGCGAACAAGGCCGATAGTCAGTCGAGAGCCGTCACCCTCACCGTCAAACCCCCCGTGAAGACCTATTCCGTGAAGACCTATCCCGATGGTCTTCAGGTGACGGTTGACGGTGTTCCCTATGTATCCCCGCAGATGTTTGAGTGGGAGGTTGGATCCTCCCATACAATGGAGGCTTCCTCCCCCCAAACCGGACCTCCCGGGGTTCAATATGTCTTCAGTTCCTGGAGTAACCGTAAACCTCAGAGTCAAACCCTTGTTGCACCGGCTTCGGGAGGGACGTTTACTGCAACGTTCAAGGTCCAGTATGCCTTGACCTCTGAATTATCAGGCTCACCCAATGTTCCCTTGCCGATCATTGGTGCATTGGAGAGTCCGTCAGAAGGCAAGAGAGTTTTAGGCCTCAAGGACAATCTACGAATAGGCTTTGAACGGAGACAGGAATATCGAAAGTAAAACTCAATATTGATGGAGAATTCGTCTGTGACATCCCTCACGGCGGACTGACAGAGGGTCTAAGAGACTCTATCCCAACTACCCGGATGCTGACGGGGAGGTCTTGCTCTTGTTTGGGACTACTCGAATCTTTCTCCAGGGAACCACTTTGTTCAGATTGAGGTTCTGAACGTGAGGGGTAAGGTTTTGAAATTGGGCGCAAACGTCATCGTCCAAAACATATCAGTAGATAGAGTAACCAGGACGAACCCGAGGGAGGTGCTGATTCCAGGGAATCAAGCTCACGGTGAGATGGGAATACGAACACGTACGATTTAAAGTTGGAATGGTCGAAGGAGTCTCAGGCCTTTGAGATCATCGATCTCTACCCCGGTAGCGCCTTTGGATCGGTTTGATCTCCAACGGTCCAGGTGAGCATAGACATTTAAAGAATATCTTTCTTGTTCGTATTGATGTTTAGCTTTGGACCCTTTCCTTTATTGTTTGAACGGATGAGTGGTCATGTCTACTCGTTCAATTTGTGTTTGTCCTGTCTTCTGTTCAGACAGCCAGGAACGACGGATGAGGCAGCGTTTAGATCGGCAATACAAAAACAAATATACTCCCCTGCCGAGTTCACTTTCGCCCCGTATTTTGCCACCATGGGATGTTATAATCCTGGCAATGGCTAGCCCCAGTCCGGTCCCCTAATAAGAGGTGAACCTTTGGTGGTTAATTGCCTGAACTTCTCGAAAACTGTCTTCAGATTTTCTGCCGGAATGCCAGGACCTGTATCCGCAACCGAAATCTCTATCTGCCCATCTCTAGAGAGGGCAGAGATCACTACCCGCCCTCCCGCTGGTGTGAACTTCAAAGCATTTCCGATTAAATTCCTCAGCACTTGAAGAATCCTCTCACTATCCATCTTAATGCTCGGCAATTTTCCCGGGATCTTTGTCTCAAGGGTGATTTGCTTTGTTCTAATGAGAGGTCCCATTTCTTCGACCACCCGATTGATCAGGGGGGCAACCTCTTTTCGGTCGAAGTTGAAGATTCATCATCCCTGCTTCCCATTTTGGACAGGTCTAACAAAGAATTAACGAGATCGATCACGCGGTTGTTCTCTTTATCGATGGTGTCCAGAATTGTTTTTTGATCTTCCTTGTTTACTCTTTCCATCCCCCCGTTCAAGAGTTGTAACCCCATTTTTATAGCGGAGAGTGGGATCCGGAGTTCATGAGAGATTGAATTGAAAAAGTCGGATTTCATCTCATCCAGCTCTTGAAGTTTATTGCACATGAGGTTGAAGGCGTCTGCCAGCTCTCCAATCTCGGGCGGAGAAGAAAGATTCAGATCGCCTCTAAAATGACCCCTTGCAATCTCTTTGGTCTTTATCTTCAGGGCCTCAACAGGTTGGATGATCGTTCTATTGATGAGGAGCGAGATAGAAATGCTGATGATAAAAAAAACACCGGTCATCGCCACCACCATCCAGCGCGTGTTGACCCCTAGGTCATATAATTCTCTCATTTTGCCATCGGTGTTCTGGCGAATGTGTTTTGTTAGTTTGTCAAGCTCCTCCAGGATTAAGTTAAGAAGCCTGTCTTTCCCCCGCGCATACTGCTGTTCGGAATAACTCGAACCTGATTTCAGATGCTTCGCTTCTTCATCAAACAACAATCCATAGGTTTGGTAAGATTCCGCTACGGTATTCAACAGGCCTTTCGCTTGACCCGTTTCTGCGGTGTTTAACAGTTCTCTCAGATACTGATCGCATTCCCTCTTGAGGCGCAGAAATTGGTCATAAAATGCTTCGTCTTTGGTAATTAAAAACTTCTTTTCATATCGGGATTGCGACAAAACGGCATCGGTAAATCTTCCAATGGTCTCAATCAGTCTGTCATTTGTTGTTAAGACAGATTGAGTTATTTTATTGGATTGACCGATCTGAACAATCACGTAGATATTCATTGCGATTACCAGGATAAAGATGACAAGGTACCCGGTAACCAATCTCGACAATAGGGTCAGCCTGTTTAGAGAAAAGTGCATACATCCCCTGCACGAGATACTCTCACTCGGCTATATCAAATGTAACATAAAATATGAAACATCCTAAGAAATATTCTGATCTCTTTGCTGTTGGGTTTTTTTCCCCTTTATTTTGGGTTTTAATCTGTTGTCTAAAGTCTTATAGTCTCTTACTGTCTGAATCACGGTAAACACCCTCAGGCAAATTATGATTGACTGACCGCCGGCTGGAGTAATGTATTAAAATTATGAGATCCGCCGGGTGGCCAAGGACTCTAAACGCCCCCGGAGGGAGCCAAATGATCACCTTTGAAGCCATCAAGAGAAAGATATTGATCGTTGACGATCAGCCCGAGTTGCTTGACAAAATGCTCCTTTTTGCATTAAAAGACAAAGGGTACGATCTCAGCGTAGCTGACAATGGAAGGCATGGCCATTGAAAAGATCCGGTTAAACGTGTTTGAGCTCGTTCTTCTCACCTGAGTCTTCCCGACATGGATGGGAGGGAGATATTGAGAAGGATAAGAGAGATCAATGAAGATGTTGCAACGATCGTGATTACAGGGCATGGAGGGCGAAAAAACTGCAACCGACCTGATGAAGGCAGGAGCAGTGGATTTCATATCAAAACCGTTTGACTTAGAAATATTGTCCAAATCGATCGAGGATGCCCTGACTCTTCGCGATATAAAGATCGAAGACAAAAGATACGGGGGAGTTTCTTCTCTGGAGAAATTTTTCCCTTTCCTTGCTCATGAGGTACGAAATCCCCTTCATGCCATTGCCGGGGCTGTTGCAATCATTCAGAAAAGGATCGATCTGAAAGACGAGATTCTGTCAAAATCTGTCAGCATCATCAATGAGGAGGTCCAGCATCTCACGGAGTTTGTTCAGGATTGTCTGAGTTCCGTTCGTCGTCCTGGTGAAAGTTATCTTGTCGAGGAGGATATCAATAGAGTCATATCAATTGTAATGAACGTTATCTCCCATATGTTCGAGAACTTATCGAAGAAGATCAAGGTAACCTACAGGCTGGATCCACAGCTTCCCAAGCTTCGTATTAACTATGAAGAAATAAAACAGGCTTTTTTAAACATCATAAAGAATAGCTTTAGATCGCAAAATTTCTCCGAGAACGCAGGTGACGCGCAACAGATCCGAACGCGGTGATCTGCGTGGGCGGGAACACAATATCAAAATGGAATCCCCACACCGGCGCGATCGTGACCCTGGCGACCGTTTCCGGCTATTCGGGCCTGTAGCTGACGGCGAAACCTGCTGGCGACGGTAACTGGGTTGCTCCGGCAGGGACAAACGGCAGCGGCCAACCGGTGACCTTCGCGTACGATATCGCAACATTAACGAAGTCGGACATACCCATCGGCCAGTACGGCGGCATCGACTGGACCTTCATTTCGTTCACCGGCAAATATGTGGTCCTCTGCTCGTCCGGCGACAACCTGTATGTCTTCAAGAACAGCACGACCGGCACCATGGTCAATTCCCCCGTCAACGCATACGGCCTCCCCAGCCATCAGGACTTCACCATCGACGAGAACGGTGACGATGTCATTGTCGGGAACTGCAAAGCGGCGATTCGAAAATCTCGGCATAACCCAATGGTACTCCACCATCATGCGCCGTCTGCGGGATGATGCCCTGACTCCCCTTCGGGCCCGGCGCGAGCCATACCGGATGTCGTTCTTCCGCCCGGCCAGGATGGGCTTATGTCCAGCAGGCCGTCGTCACCACCTATTGCGCCGGGGAAGTGCTCGCGCTCCAGTGCAAACAAAACGGCAATGTCGTCGAACGGCTGGGCTATGTACCGAACGCGGGAACGGAAAACTACAATTCCCAGGGATATGGAACCGTTTCCCCGGACGGGAAACGCTTTTGCGCCGGCGCGGACTGGGGGGACATCAACGGTGCCTTCGCAGGCGTACATGGTTGATATTGGGATCTCGTTAGTTCGACGAGTTCAACCCGGACAGGTCGTACACCCCGCATGATCTGCCCCGGTTCCAACCGCCGTATCGCCGTCATGAGCGACTTCCGCCATAAGGGCGACATCGGTGCCCTGCTCTTCGGCATCGATGGAAAACGGATCAATCAATTGAACGGCGGGGGAGCGCGTTACCCGCCGGTGT
>CAWHGS010000010.1:0-79089 GCA_963828805.1 uncultured delta proteobacterium | reverse complement strand
GGCAAGGGTGTCGTCAGTCCCTTTGCAGCCATTGGCGCCTGCCAGATGATGCTGGACTACCTCGGAGAAGAAAGGGCAGCCGGCGGAATCGAAGGGGCCATGATGAAGGCCTTAGGCAAAGATGTGAAAAGCCTGGCTGCAGGCAAAATGGGGTACTCCACTTCCCAGGTAGGCGACCTTGTCGTTAACTACCTCATTAAAGAATAATCGGATTCAAGCTCTGCTCAAATCATGTAAAACCGAGAGTAAGCCTGACGGACGATGTCAGGCTAACTCTCTGACCGATGTCCCCGCCCACTCTTCCTGACCCAATTTCGCCTGCGGAGGCGAAATCCATCTTACAAGAAAAGATTCGTTGATCTAACGGATCTTTTCTGATAAACTAATATAGTACTGTGAAAAAGAGACCGAAAGGAGGTTTTTACCATGGCCGAGAACGAAAGAGAGTGTGGAAATTTTTTGAAAGGGTTTGTGATCGGAGGCTTTTTGGGAGCTTTGGCGGGTATTCTGTTTGCTCCAAAACCAGGGAAAGAACTGCGTTCTGAGATCAAGGTGAAGGGAAGCGAGGTATTAAAAGACGCTCAGGAAATTTATGAAGATGCCAGCAAGAAGGCAAAGGAGATTATCGATGAGGCAAAGAAGCGCGCCGATGAGCTGAAGAAAGAGGCTGACCGCCGTGTTGATGAGGCTCGTCAACGGGCGAAAGAGATTTTGTCTCGGGGCGCGAAGAAGGAGGGAGAAGCGGGCGGATCGGCGACGGAGATACCCGGAGGCAGGGAAGTCTAGGCGAAAAGGAGACGAGCATGGCAACGTTGGTAGCGGTCAGCATCGCAGTTATTGCGGCAATAATGGTGTTGGTTCTTATCTTCCTCATTCCTGTCCTCCTTCAGGTGCGCCGGACGGCCAAGGAAGCGGAAAAATTGATCGATTCGGTCCGAATCCAGGTGGCTCCTGTCAGCCGTGACATCGGTTTAATTTCCCGGGATGTGAAGAGTATCGTTCAGTCCGTCCACCGTCAGGTCGACCGGGTAGAGGATGGGGTCGAAACGGTCTATGACATGGCCGTTCGGGTTAAGGAGTTTCAAATCGATGTCCAGCGGAGGATCGAGGAACCCCTGCTTCAGTTGGCTGCATTGTTGGGAGGGATGAAGAAGGGGATTGAAGCCTTCGCAAGGGTCTTCGGTCGCTCATGAGCAAAGGGAACCGGTTGCTCGAAAAGAGCGTCCTTCGTTAAAATGAAACCCTCTTTTGGATTATGATGGGTTGATAATCACTACTACTCGGAAGCCTGGTCTTGGAGTAAACAGGGGCAGGCTTTTTATTTACGGTTTATGAGGAGCCAAGGGGAAAGCTGTTGCTGGAAGCGTCTGTTCCAAAGGATAATATACCATGATCTTCATCAACGATATCATAAAGGGAGAAGAGAATGAAATTCAGGCCCGAAGAAGTTAACTTCCACCGCGAGGAATACCAAGCCTATCTTGCCGAGTTGAGGCCCAAAGATTATCCGCTCATGTTGAAGAAAGAGGTTCAGGGAAGGGTGAACCTTCGCCATCGTCTTCCCAACCCGTACATTAGGGACGGAAAGGCATTGGTTTCTTTCGTCCTCGCAGGCAAAGAGGTCAAGGCGGACATCCTGAGAGCAGTCGATCTGCTCGGAGGTTTTGCCAAATCCCTGAAGCCGCAGGACCGGATCCTGTTGAAGCCGAATTTCAACAGCGAAGATCCGCCTCCAGGCTCAACAGCCCTCGATTTCCTGGCCGCGGTCATCGAACTCCTCCGGGACCACGGCTACACCCGAATCACGGTGGGCGAAAGTTCAGGCCGAGCGTGGGTTCCGACGGAGAGAGTTTACAGGCTCACAGGCCTTTCTTCAAAAATGGCCGAGATGAAAGTCCCTCTCCTCGATTTCGACCGGTCCCAGTTCCTGGATGTTCCGATCGGGGGGGAGTACCTGGACCTCATCGCTTATCCCAAGGACCTGGAAGGATTTGACAAGATCATTTATTTGCCTACGATGAAAACGCACTTCGGAGCGGGTTTTTCGATGAGCCTGAAGCTCGGCGTGGGATTTACTCATCTTTTTGACCGAACCCTTCTTCATTCTGACAACGGTATGTTCGTACCTCAGCGGGCTGTTGAGATGGCTATTCCGGTTAAGCCCGATCTGATCATCATGGATGGCCGCGTATCGTTTGTCAGCGGCGGACCCGCGATTGGATATGCGGTTCACCCCGGGGTTTTCCTTGCATCCGGGGATCAGGTGGCCCTGGACGTGCAGGGGGTGCGGCTTCTTCAAAACTACGCCGCCGTCAACCATTTGACCGGCAATGCCTGGGACCTGCCCCAGATTAAGACTGCCGTCAAATACGGGCTTGGCATCAAGAGCGATGATGAATTGCTCTTGGTCCGGTGAGGGAGGGTGGGGTGGCCTATTTTTTGTCCTGAACGGAGACGAGTTCCACCTCGAAAATGAGCGTCGCATTTGGCCCGATTTGGCCTCCCGCGCCCTTTTCACCATAGGCCAGGTTTGAAGGGATAAAGAGCTGCCATTTCGCACCCTCCTGCATGAGGCCCAATGCCTCGGTCCAGCCCGGGATGACTCCGTTGGTAGGAAAGGTGGCGGGTTGGCCCCGACGGTAAGAACTGTCAAACTCGGTTCCGTCGATCAGAGTGCCTCGGTACTGGACTGTCACCGTATCTGTTGGCTTAGGTTTCTTGCCTGTCCCTGCCTTGATCACCTTATACTGCAAACCACTTGGCAGAGAGACAGTACCCTTCTTCTTTTTGTTCTCCGCAAGGTAGGCTTCGCCTTCTTTCTTGTTCTTTTCCCCGAGGGCCTGTTGCTTTGCCACCATCTCTTTTTGAAAGGCGGCCGTCGTATCACGGATTTCCTGGTCCGTTAACAAGCTCTTGCCTCCGGTAAGCGTGTCCTTAATCCCCTTGGCAAGAACATTCGCATCAACGTCGATTGACTGATTCTTCAGGTTCTTCCCAATGTCCATCCCGATGATGTAACTCATTTTTTCCTTCTGGCTCTTCAGGGGTTCTTCCGCATAAAGCTGATTTGCGAGGAGCGCAATTCCAAAAAATGCCACGACTAATCGCAATTTCATTTTGACTCCTTTCATTTCGTTTTAGAGATGTCCCTGCTTCTTCAGGTTGACCATCAGGATGGAGATGGCAGCCGGGGTGACGCCGGAGATCCTGGATGCCTGGCCGAGGGAGTGAGGTCGAATCTTTTTCAGCTTATCCATCACCTCTGTCGAAAGGCCGACGACGGAACCGAAATCGAACTCTTTCGGAAAATTGACCTCTTCCAATTTTTGAAACCGCTCGATCTGCTCCATCTGTCTTTTGACATAGCCGTCATATTTTACCTGGATTTCCACTTGCTCCCGGACTTCTTTGTGAACCGATTTCAGGTCCGGATCGAAAAGGGAGAGATGCTCAAAGTGAATTTCAGGTCTTTTGAGCAGTTCCCGGAGCGAGAGATCTTTCCTGAGCGAGCCGCTTCCCAGTTGCCGCACAGTGTCATTGTGTTCTCTTGTTGGAGTAAACTTGAAGTGTGAGATTCTCGAGAGGGTCGTTTCGATGGCCGATTTCTTCTCAAGGAAGGGTCGATAATCTTTTTCCTTTACCAACCCGGCCCGGTACCCTTTTCCCCGTAACCTTAAATCGGCATTGTCTTCTCTGAGGTGGAGACGATATTCCGCCCGGGAGGTAAACATCCGGTAGGGCTCACTCGTTCCTTTGGTAACGAGGTCGTCGATCAGGACGCCAATGTAGGCATCCGAGCGTTTCAGAATGAGGGGGTCTTCCCCACGGATGAAAAGGCAGGCATTGATACCGGCCATCAATCCCTGAGCTGCTGCCTCTTCGTAGCCCGATGTTCCATTGATCTGACCCGCATGAAAGAGGCCACGGATCCTCTTTGTTTCAAGGGAGGGCTTAAGCTCCGTTGGATCCACAAAATCATATTCAATGGCGTAGCCGGGCCGGATGATCTCCACTTGCTCAAGACCTTCGACCGATCTCAGCATGCGGATTTGAATGTCCTGGGGCAGGCTGGTCGAGATACCGTTGGGATAGATCTCCGCAGTCATCCGACCGTCGGGTTCAAGAAAGACCTGGTGTCTTTTCTTGTCGGCAAACCGGACGACCTTATCCTCAATGGAAGGGCAATACCTGGGTCCGATTCCCTTGATGATTCCGCAATAGAGGGGGGATCGGTCGAGGCCGCTTCTGATGATCTCGTGAGTCGATTCATTTGTGTAGGTAAGAAAGCAGGGAATCTGCTCTATTTCAATTTTTGAGGTCGAGAAGGAGAAAGGGATCGGGTTTGGGTCGCCACATTGCGGAGTAAGCCTGGAGAAGTCAATGGTGTGGCCGTCGAGCCTTGGCGTTGTCCCGGTCTTCAGCCTTCCTATTCGAAACCCCAGGCGTTTCAGTGATTCGGACAGGCCGATGGAAGGGGGATCTCCCACCCTGCCCGAAGGGAAATGGGTGAGACCGATATGAACAAGACCGTTCAGGAAAGTGCCGGGAGCCAGGACCAGCGCTTTCGTCTGAATTTCTTCGTCGAGGTGGGTCTTGATCCCGATGATACGACTGTCTTCAATCAGAATCTCTTCAACCGTTGCCTGCTTCATGAAAGAGATTCTCCTGATCCTCAATCGCCTTTTTCATCCGAAGGCGGTACTGCTGCCGGTCGACCTGAGCCCTTGAGGACCGAACGGCAGGCCCTTTGGTCGTATTGAGCTGGCGAAACTGGATGCCTGTTTCGTCCGTTGCCTTGGCCATCTCTCCGCCAAGGGCGTCAATCTCTTTTACCAGATGGCCCTTGGCCAATCCGCCGATGGCCGGATTGCAGGACATGTAACCGATCTGGTCAACATTCTGAGTGACGAGAAGGGTAGGGTGGCCCATCCGGGCCGAAGCCAGGGAGGCCTCAATTCCGGCGTGCCCGCCCCCGACGACAATGACATCATACCTTTTCATGATTGGAGCCCTATGTCTCCCTATCACTGCACTGGGTCATCAATGGCCCACCGGGTTAAATCCCAATAACCAAATCCCAAATCCCAAACAAATTCCAATCTCCAAAATTTCAAATTACCGCAAACATGTCTCCCACCCTGGTGTCTCTTCTCGGTAGGGCAACGACTTTGTCTTGGATTTGGTTTTGTGATTCGGATTTTGGCCATTATTTGAGATTATTGGTCTTGATTTGGCTATTGGTGCCTTGGGCATTCTGGCTTTTTGTTTCCTCGGCAGGCCCTGACACAAACGCCGCAGATATGGTGGCTGAAACGGAGCGTTTTTGAAAAGACCTTGAGCTGATCATAGCATCGGATATGATCAAAGTCTTCTCTCCGCTCCCTGATGGCTCCTGCAGGACAGACGGTCATGCAGGAACGGCACGAACCGCAGTTTTCCGACGAAGGAGGGTCGATTCGAAGGGGAAGGTTCGTCAGGACGGTCAGGAGGCGAACCCTTGCGCCGTGCCGTTTGCTGACCAAAAGGTTGTTCCGACCGATCCATCCGATCCCTGCGGCCTGAGCCACGTGCTTATGGGAGAGATGCCCTCTCTGATTCTCCCAGTCGACGAGTTGCGAAGCGGGGATGGCCACGGCCCCATATCCGAGATCCTGAATGGCATGGGTCAGGATCAGCCCGAGGGTATCGAGAAGAATGTTGACCCTTTGATAGTGCTGAAAATAGAGAGGGGTCGGTTTGTCTTCAATGTCCTCCAAAATGGCATCCGAGAGGTGGTACCCGACCGAAATCGCAAAGGGATGCCGGTCCACGATCCCGGAGGAGAGAAGGATCTCTTCTCTCCGAAAAATCCGGAGGTCAGCTACGCCGAAGAGGGAGCTGCCCCACTGGCGGCAAAGGGCCTCAATCGTTGAATTATTTTCAGTATTAGCCATGACGGATTACGCTTTGTTCTTTATGAATGGGATTGTTGATGTCGGATTTATGATGGATGATTGCGGAATCATTCCTCCGAATTCTGCAATCTGCATTCGGCAATTAGTTCACCGTGGTTTTATCTTCAGATCCTTCATCTTTTTCCGAAGTGTGTTTCGATTGATCCCCAGGAATTGTGCCGCAGCGACCTGAACATAGCCCACCTTTTCCAGGGCGGATTTGATCAGGATCTTTTCGACCACTGAGACGATGTCATCCAGAATACCCGTTTGAGCCTTTGACTCGGCATAGGGTGCAAGTTTGTCCAAAACCTCGGTGAGATTTGCTTCGAGGCTTTCCTCCAATACCGAAAATTTTAACTTTGGGTTGTCCGGTTTGGCAAGGGGGTTGTTCTTCTTCGTCTGAAAATCCTTGATGACAGGGGAAAGGATGACGGATAGCATCGAGAGAAATTGCAGGTCTTCGGATAAATCTTCCCTTGGCCCATAGAGGGAGTTGGTCGTGAGAACCCCAATCGATATGCCCTGCGCTATGATGGGAACGCAGGGCATGGGTGGATGGATTTTGTCGACCGGTTTCGTTCCTCTCCCTATTTCATGATAAAGGGGTTCGTGGCCCAGATTTTTGAGGACCATGGGTTGACAGGTGTCCAGGACGCTACTGAGGACCCCTGCTCGGCGGCTACAACCCAGGGGATGTTCGTCCCTATCCATTCCGTAGAGGGCTTCTACCGACAGGAAATCTTTCTGAGAGTCGTGAAGGATGAGCGCCGAATATTCCATCGGAAAATATTCGGATAGGATTCTTATGACGGCCATTAAATAATCCTGGAGATGGTTTGGACGAGAGATCTGGGCGATTTCATATAGACATTTTAATTCAGGATTCGATCGGGGATTGATAAAGGGTTGAGTCAACACGACTGTCTCCTGGTCAAGCAAAGCTCCTTCGGGCGAAGAGGGTGTTTCAAGCCGGGCACGATCATAACCCCGCCTTATCTTATATTAAGTTGCCGTTCATTTTCAAGAGCTTTTATTATGAGTTGAAAAACTTGAAGTCTTACCTTGAATTCATTAAGATTCCCAGAATATGGTTTCAAAACGTGTCACCGACCGTCCTCGACTCGTTGTCATCCTGGGCCCTACAGGCGTGGGGAAGTCGCGATTGGCTCTTGATCTGGCAGAGGAATGGGGGGGTGAAATCATCAGCGCCGATTCCATGCAGGTCTATAAGTATATGGATATCGGCACGGACAAACCAACCCCGGAGGATCGCAAGAGAGTCCGGCATCATCTGATCGACCTTGTCCTTCCGGATCAGCCCTTTCACGCAGGCCTTTATCGAGCCTTGGGGCGAAGAGTGATCGAACAGCTTTCTGGTAGAGGAAAGGCCTGTTTCGTGGTAGGGGGCACAGGCCTTTACATCAAGACCCTCACCTGCGGGCTTTTCCATAGCCCACCCATTGCCGCCGGGGTAAGAGAGAGGTTGAAACAGGAAGGGGAGGAGAAGGGGAGTGATTTTCTTTATCGCCGCCTGACGGAGGTTGATCCAAACACAGCCGCTCGACTTCATTCCCACGATCTGTTCCGCATCGTACGGGCCCTCGAAGTATTTGAATCGACAGGGGCCCCCATTTCGTTTTTCAGGGAGCAGCACCGCTTCGGGGACACTCCTTACGCCCTTCTAAAGATGGGTCTTGAAACAAACCGGGAGGAGCTCTATCGGCGGATTGAAGAGAGGGTCGACCGGATGATGGAACGGGGATTTCTCGAAGAAGTTGAACGGCTGATGGAGATGGGTTATGGCGCCCAATTGAAGCCCATGCAGAGTTTGGGTTATAAACAACTCATTCAGGTTCTTCTGAAAAAGATGGAACGGGGCGAGGCAATCCGGCAGATCAAGAGAGATACTCGCCATTACGCAAAGCGGCAATGGACCTGGTTTAAATCGGACCCGGAGGTTCGTTGGTGCGATGAGTCTTCGGATCGGGAAAGGGTTTTTCAGGCGGTATCATCTTTTTTAAAGGGAGGAGGGTAATAATGATAAAGAATCAAATCAATATTCAGGACCAGTTTCTTAACCGGATCCGTCGGGATCGAATCCGAGTGACCGTCGAGCTGATGAGCGGTCAAAAGATCGAGGGAATCATGACGAGCTTCGACAATTTCAGCCTTATTCTCCGGGGTGAGGCGGACCAGCTAATCTATAAGCATGCCATTTCTTCCATCTCCCTGGGCGAGAAATTGGAATTTAACGAAACGAAATAGGATGACGCCATGGATGAAGTCGTTATAAAACCGATTTTAGAGAGCGTCCTGTTCGTTGCAGGAACACCCATTCGGCTCGAAACCCTTATCGAGATTCTGCCGGATGTTGGCGAGGAAGCTCTCCGAAAGGGAATCGAACAGATTCAGGCCGATTGTAAAGGAGATTCCAGGGGAATCGAACTGACCGAGGTCGCCGGAGGATACCAATTCCGAACGAAGCCTCAATGGGCGGAATGGGTCAACCGACTTAAAAAGGTGAAGGCTGTAAAGCTGAGCCGTTCAGCCCTGGAGACTCTGGCCATTATTGCCTATCGTCAGCCGGTGATCCGGCCCGAAATCGAGCAGATCCGGGGTGCGGATTCGGGATGGGTTCTTCGAACCCTGATGGAGAAGGGGCTGGTGAAGATGATGGGGAGGAAGGACCTTCCAGGACGGCCCATGATCTATGGGACCACGAAGACCTTTCTCGAGCTCTTTGGCCTCAATACGATTTCAGATCTTCCGAGTCTCAAGGAGGTCATGCCTCCGCCGGTCGACGGAGAGGCGCCAAGGATCGAAGACGAAGAGATTATTCCTCCCCCCAGCCCCACTCTGGTTGAGTCAGAGATTGAAGAAGTGTTGGAGGAAATCGATCATTCCGGAGGTGAAGATGCCTCTTGAGCGGATACAGAAAATATTGTCCCACGCCGGGGTCGCATCGAGAAGGGAAGCAGAAAAGATGATCCTGGAGAGGAGGGTGATGGTCAATGGCCGAGTCGTTGACACGTTGGGATCAAAGGCGGATCCTTCCAAAGATCACATCAAGATTGATGGAAAAAGGATGGGTCGGTTTGATGTTCAAGTAAGCCTCCTCTTGAACAAACCACGCAATTATCTCTCAACGGCAGAGGACCCGCAGGAGAGGCCTACCGTAATGGATCTATGCAAGGTCGTGAGACAAAGGGTTTATCCTGTGGGCCGCCTCGATTTTGATGCCGAAGGGCTTCTCATCCTGACGAATGACGGAGAACTGGCAAATATCCTTACCCATCCCCGCTTTGAGGTCCCGAGGACCTATCTGGCAAAGGTCATCGGCGTCCCTGATGAAAAAAAACTGAATCGCCTGAGAAGAGGGGTGATGCTCGAGGACGGGAGAGCCCGGGTCGTCTCTTGCCTTGTCATCAGCGAAAAGGAGAAACATAGCTGGGTACGCGTGGTCGTCACCGAAGGAAGAAATCATCTGATCAAGAGAATATTCTCAGCCATCGGGCATCCCGTTCTTAAACTGAAACGGGTGGAGTTTGGGCCTATCCAGTTGGGCAACCTTCCCATCGGGCAGTTTCGGTATCTGACCGTTGAAGAGATCGAAAAGATCAGAAACCTGAAGGTGAAGGCTGAGGGTAAGGTTAAGGATAAGGAAAAGAAGTTATGAGTTCGGAGTTCAGAGTTCGGAGCAAAAACAAAACCCAAAAATCTTATTGGTTTTCAGGAACAGGGTTCTAAGAATAATTACCCCGAACTCCGAACTTAAAACTCCGAACTTTCAGTGGTTCCTGCAATGATCAGCGGCGTTGAGATCAGAAGAAAGATGGTCCACCTGGCCACCTTGATCATTCCCATTGGATATGCGCTGACCTCCCAGGAGACCACCCTTATCTTTGTTATCCCGCTTTTCCTGGGCCTTCTCGGGGTTGATCTGTTTCGTCACTTTCATCCTGGAACGGCCGCTCTCTTTAATCGCTTTTTTTTCGGAAGGGTCCTCAGGGAAGAGGAAAAACCAACCCTGATGGGTTCGACCTATTTTCTCTTCTCAACCATTCTCGCGGTTCTTCTTTTTCCCAAGCCGATTGCCATCACGAGCCTGTTGATCCTCATCCTCTCCGATACGGCTGCGGCCCTCGTCGGGAAAGCGATCGGGCGGGTTCGGATCTTTGGTAAAACCCTGGAGGGGAGCACGGCCTTCTTCCTGACCTCTCTCCTGATCGTCTGGTTTTTCCCCAATCTCAATCGCTTCTCGGGGACCCTGGCCGCGCTGGGAGGAACCCTGATCGAACTCGTCCCAATCCGCCTGAATGATAACCTCACCATTCCTCTGGTGACGGGGGCAATTATGTTTTTCGGTGGGGCCTGAGAGAGGGGATCTTATCGATCGTCTTGAGGATTCGCTCCAGTTCTTCCTCCGAAGAAACCCCGACGATGGCAAGATAAATCTTCAATTCTTCAAAGAGGAAGGAAAAGGCTTCATCGGGTCTTTCCAAGAGCTCTTTGTCCGCGAGCGGGTCCAGGCTGATGACAGGCTTATCGAACTTCTTGATCAGGTCACAGGCCTGGGCGAGCTCAAAAAAACTCCGTTTCTTATTGATCGGAATTGCATAGGCCGCCGCCTCAAGGGATTTGACTTTGGGGAGGAAAAAAGTGGCCCATTGGCCGGACAGGATGGGGATGATCTGTTTTTCCCTAATACTGGAAATCATTTGCTTTAGAAGGTCCATGCAGCCCAAACCAAGAAGCCAATCCCCGTATCTTTCTCCAACCATGAGAAAAGGGTAGGTGTTGGGTTGAAAAGGAGAGAGGGCTTTGTCAAAGCGGGAGGAATCGAAGCTAATCCGGTCGATCTCTTTTTGGGTAAACACTTCAAAAGAACCGGAGCCGGGAAAGAAGTAAGGACTGTTCCAAACGCCCATTTCTTTTAACTTCTTGACGAGGTCAGGAGGGAAAAGGTTCTTCACGATTGTTCCGCTCACTTTGGCCTCAACCCGATGAAGGGGAATTCCTGAGAGCGAGGCCCCCTCTTTGGCTTCGATGTGGGGAAGGCCGATGAGGTCTTCGTCTTCTGTTAAAACCCTCAATTCCTTGAAAGACTGATGGTGTTTGATCGTGGGGAGATCGAAACACCATGCACCCATCTCGTAGGCTTTTCGCATCAGGGTAAAGATCTCCCGGAGACCCTGCGAAGAAGACGGGGGCCTGATGGAGAGGATGAGCCTCGGCAGGTTTTTCCCTTCCAGGGTGACGGTTGGAAATCGCATGATATACCATTCTATTATTTTCCGACCTCAATTTCAATGAAAAGACGTAAGGGGCTGCCGACCCCAGCCAAAGAGAGTCTCTGAAATGCAAAATAAACAGGATTCTCATGCAGAGTGAAGGGCCGCATAAAACTCTTGCAAATCGTTTGTCTTTCTGGTAATAGATTGTCATGAGAAGAACGAAGAAAGAATCGAAAGAAGCATTGAGGTCGGTGATTGAGCATCTCGTCGGCCAGGAGATTCGGCTATCGCAGCTCAGTCGGGTCCATACGCCTTCCCTTTATTCTGGAAGAACTTTCCGTTTCGATCAAAGAGTCGAAAAAGGAAGTGGCTCTTTTGACCGAGTCATTGACTCAAAAGGAAAGGGCGACTCTGATCAAAAGGATGGTCCGCGAGGCAGTGGAAGAGGAGATCGAGAGGACCGTTCAGCACAGGGGTAATCCCTGCCTTCGCTGTGGTCATCTGAGATACTATGATTGGGAGCTCAATCCCCATGAGAACTTTCCTACGGGAATAAGGCGAGCGAGGGTCATTGGGTGTGACCGGCTTCAAGCCGTCTCTCGAGTCCGGTGTGAGCGATTCATCGAAACTCCGGGGACTCTTTCTGTGTTGGATTATGTCGATGAGATGGCCCTCCTTTATGAGGTGAGGGAGATGTTTAAAAAGATGAGGGAGATCTGGGAAGAATACCTCATGCTTTAGACCAAGTTCAAAGGGCAATGCTGAAAGATGAAAAAAAGCCTTCTCCCGATCAGGAAGAAGGCTTTTTTCCATGTCGCTTATTTCCACCCTCTCCCCGGCGGGGAGAGGGAAAGGGCGAGGGGCCATGGGGTTTCAGACGATCGAATCGGCCACCAGCTCCGAAAGATCCAGGACCTTCAAGCGGCCCTTCTTTTCCTTTCGAATCTTTGCGGCGGCCAGGTTCAAATTTGATTTACAGGCCGGGCAGGCAGAGACAATGGTATCGGCTCCGACATCGAGAGCCTCCAGCGCCCGGTGAATAGGCGATCTCTCCGGAGAGTTCGTTATTGAAGGCCTTTAAGCCCCCTCCACCCCCGCAGCATTTTGCCAGCAACCGATTGTTCTTGAATTCGATCAGGTTCACTCCGGGGATCTTCTTGAGCAGGTTTCTGGGTGGCTCGAAGATGTTGAGGTGACGTCCCAAGTCGCAGGGATCATGATAGGCAACCTTCATCGGCGTTCCGTCTTTGAATTTCACTTTTCCGCTTTCGACCAGTTGATCGATGTATTCAATGGCATGGACTATTTTGATGCCATTCAGGGAGACATGCTTGGGATAGAGTTCCTTGAAGGTCTTATAACATCCCGCACAGGTCGTCACGATCTGTTTGGGTTGAACCTTTGCGAAGGCCGCTTTATTCTTTTCGGCCATGTCAACGAACTCCTTTGTTCCGACCAGATAAGAGATATATCCGCAGCAGTTCTCCTCTTTTCCCAGGGCGGTATAATCTGCTCCGGCCGTATCCATGATCTTCATGATGCTGGGGATGATGTTAATGTCCTGATAGGAAGAGACACACCCGGTGAAAAGAAGGCTATCCACCGGTCCCTTTTTGGGCTTAAATGAGGATGGGAAAACATCTGTCCGCTTTTCTTTCGACTCTCCAAAAGGGTTTCCAGTCGCCTTCAGATTCTCCATAAGTGTTTTATGAATCTCCGGACAATATCCTGCCTCGACCAGTTTGCGCCGGCCCGCTTCCACAATATCAGAGACCATGACACCGGCAGGGCAGGTGGACTTGCAGTTGAGACAGGTGGTGCAGAGGTAGAACTTATCCGCCATCTCCTTGGAGGGTTCGAGCACGCCCTTCATCATATAGTAGGCCTGAATGACCCTTCCCCGGGCATTCTCCGACTCCAACCCGGTTCGGGCATAGACCGTACAACCTGCCCGGCAAAAGCCGCAGTTGATGCAGGCAAGGATCTCGTTGTCCACGGCCGATCGAAGTGCTTGATCTTTTCGGGTGTATCAATGAACTCTTTGTAGGTGAAGAAGTCATAGATGTCTTTTACGCTACTATCCAGACCCATTTTGCCGGGGTTCAAGATGTTCTTGGGATCGAGGGATTTTTTGATCGATTTCATGACCTCAAGGCTCAATCCGAGTTCCTCGTGGATGTAAGGGGCTTTGGCCATCCCGATACCATGTTCTGCGGTCAGGGTTCCCTTGAATTTCATGGTGAGGTCGATGAAGTCCTGGGCGATCTTTTTCACCACATCCCATTCCTCCTTCTTCCGGCCGTCGATGACCAGGACCGCATGGAGGTTCCCATCACCGATATGACCGAAGATGGGGATGGGGAAATGGTGTTTGTCACGGATTTTCTGAAGCTCCCGTATCATCTCCGGAATCTTGGAAATAGAAACTCCGAAATCCTCGACAAAAGGAATCAGCTTTGCTCCCCTCTTGATCTTGGAAAGAGAGGGAACAAGACCCTGGCGGCCTGCCCACATCTTCAACCGCCGGGATGGATCATCGTCCCACTCATTGCCAAGGCCGTTGCACTCTTTTGAGATCTTGTCGATCTTCTGGATATTTTCTTTCACCGCCTGCTTGTTTCCGTCGATCTCAATGAAAAGAAGACACTCCACATTGTCCGGGACATTGAGTCCCATGGCCTTGTTGACCACGTCGATGCAGACCCGGTCCAGAATTTCACAGGAGGAGAGGGGAATGCCGCCGCCGAGGATCCCTTCGGCAGCCTTGCCTGCGTCCTCAATCGTAGGAAATCTCAACTGGGCGTAGGCAATATATTCGGGCATGGGCATGATCTTAACCGTAATCTCTGTGATGACCCCGAGGGTCCCTTCTGCCCGGCAGAAGAGGTGGGCCAGATCATATCCCGATGACGTTTTGGGAACAGTTCGAACCTGTCCTCATCATCCTTCCATCGGCCAGGACGACCTCCAGTCCCCAGATGTAGTCTTTGGTTGCGCCGTATTTGATCGCACGGTTTCCACTGGCATTGGTTGAGACCATCCCGCCGATAGAGGCAATGGTTGCGCTGCCGGGGTCAGGGGGAAAGAAGTGGGTGGGAGCAAGGGCGGCATTAAGGGTTGCGCAGATGACACCGGGTTCCACCACGGCATAACCATCCTTTTTCTGAATCTCTTTGATCTTATTCATCCGGCTCACATCGAGGATGATACCGCCAAAACAGGCGAGGACAGCTCCGGTTGTGCTCGTTCCAGAACCCCGGGGGATCACCTTGATGTCGTTGTCATTGGCCAGTTTGAGAATTTTCGAGACTTCTTCCGTGGTTTTAGCGAAAACAATGGCGTCCGGGATCCCCTCATGGACAGACATGTCCCGGGAATGGCAGAGCCGCTCGATCTGGTCGGTCTTCACATTCTTTTCGCCCACGATGTCGACTAATGCTTTGATGTAGTCCATGGTCGCTCCTCCCGTTGAATTGGTCATCCATCGCCAATCCAATAATTCCATCTCTAAAACCCATTTTGATACGTTGATTCCCAGGATTTGATAAATGGGTCTTGGATTCGATCATTCATATCTACATTAAACGCAAAAATTCAGTAATCTTTGGGTAATTTTTCCAATTGTTCATAGCTGAAAACAGGACCATCCTTGCAAACGTAAAGGTGTCCGATGTTGCATCGGCCACATTTCCCGATACCGCACTTCATCCTCTTTTCGAGAGAGGTGTAGATCCGTTCATTGGGGAATCGAAGGGCCATCAGCTTGGGGAAGGTGAACTTGATCATGATCGGGAGGCCCGCAGATCACGGCATAGGTATTTTCCGAAGAAGGAGCGACTTCCTCCAGGACATTCGGGACGAGCCCGACTTTTCCCTTCCAGTCCTTATCACCCTGGTCCACGGTCACGACGAGCCTGATGTCGCCTTTCTTCTGCCACTCGGCGAGTTCTTCTTTATAGAGGAGAAGTCCCGGCATTCTCGCGCCGTAGATGACCGTGATATCCTTGAATCTGGATCGCTGATCCGGGTGGGAGAGAAAAATAATGAGGGACCGGAGGGTCGTGAAGGCGAATCCACCTCCGATCACGAGCACATTCTTCCCTTCAAAGAGAGGGATGGGATAGGAATTACCCAGAGGGCCTCGAATCCCAATCTCATCGCCTTCTTCAAGCTGATGAAGGGCCGTCGTGACCACCCCGGCCTTGTTGATGGTGAACCTTAAAGAGCCCTTTTCTGTGGGTGAAGAGGCAATTCCAAAGGGAGCCTCTCCCTTTCCAAGGACGGAGAGTTCGCAGAATTGACCCGGAGTATAGCGGAAAGCCTTTTCATCTTCTTCGTTCACAAACTTCAATTCGAGGGTCCGGAGCATCCGGTCCACCGTCTCAACCTGGGCCTTCTTGACCGATCATCGGAATGGGAAGGTATGGATTTTTCGTCATAAATAAATTCCAACGTAAGATGAAAGGGTTAATGTCAAAGGTCAAAACCCAAAGGTCAAATCAATGCCAGATGTCAACGTCAAAATCTATAGTGAACGTTCTAAATAAGTAGACATGCCCCGGGCTGTCATTGCGCATTGAAGGAAGCAATCTCAGGAGATTGCTTCGTCATCCCGCGAAGCGCGGGATTCCTCGCAATGACAACTTTCTTTTGTCGTTCACTATAGTTGTCATTTCGATTTTGATAGTTGGATTTATGCTCTTCATCGATTTCTTCGATCGTCCGGCGGATGTCGAAATTGACGGGGCAATAGAGAATACACCGTCCGCAACCGACACAGGCAATCTTTCCGAAGAGTTTCGGGAAATAATTCAATTTGTGCATGATCCTCTGCCGGGTCCGTTCCCTGCCGGTTGACCGGGGATTATGTCCGGAGGTCTCCAGGGAATAGAGGGGGAAAGGCAGGAATCCCAATTTCTGAACCCGTTGCCCCTTATCTCCGGAGCTTCATCCGCAATATCGAAACAGTGGCAGGTAGGACAGAGGAAGGTGCAGGTGCTGCAACCGATGCATTTCTCGTGGATCCTGTCCCAGAAAGGAGATTCCATGAGAGTATCCAATTTTTTCTCGATCCCCTTCGATCGGGAGGCGATGGCAGGAGAGGATTCCATCTTTTTGGATGTCTTCTTCTCAACCTCTTCAGCCAGGGCTAAATCTTGCGAAGAGGCCTCCTTAAAATATTTGTTCTGCCAGGATCCGTTTACCCTTTTCCGTGAGCACTTCGACGAGATAGGCATCTCCGAGATCGATGAGGAAGAGATCAGACCCCTTTCGAACAAATGGACCTCCGCCGGTCGCGGAGCAGAAACAGGTGGAAAGGGGAGTGTCGCAGGCCATTCCGATGATCGTCGTCGCCTCTCTCTTATTTTTGAAATAGACATCCGTATATTCCTTTCCGCAATAGACCTCTTCGATGAGGGAGATGGCCTCGATATCGCAGGGCCGCGCTCCGAGAATAACCCGCTCCCTCTTGACCTCCTCTGCAGGGGTGACCTGATTCTTCTTCCCAACCTTCTGGTAACAGAACATGACTTCGGATTGGGGGAAGAAGACTTCCTTCAGGGGTTTCTGAGGGTTCAGGAGGCTGAAATTGACTTCGTCAGGGTGATCGATCTTTTTATAGACCGAGACCCCTTCCGCCAGTTGAACCGGCGCATAGAGGTCATACATGGTCGATCAGGCTTTGAAGGAAAGGTCCAAAATCTTTTTTATCGAGTTTCAACTTCATTTGATGAATTCCTGTTTGTCCTCTGTTTCAAAGGTCGATAGGGGAGGAGGGGTATCCTTGTCCACTCCGGTTTCAAACCCATAGAGTTCCTTCACATCCTGGTTCAGCTTCTGGGTCATGTAGTTCAGCTTGATCTCCATGGGACAGGCCCGTTCACAGGCCCCACAGGCCGTGCATCTGCCTGTCTGATGATAGGCCCTCACGATGTGATAGAACTGGAGATCCTTGGGATCGAGGCTCTTCTCAATCCATTTCGGCCTGGAACTGTCCACAAAGCACTCCTTGCAGTAACACATGGGACAGGCTTCCCTGCAGGCATAGCACCGCATGCAGCGGCTGGATTCTTTTTCAAAAAACTTCCAACGTTCCTGGGGAGTCATCTTTTCAAAGGCTTCCATATCCGGATGAGTCTCCGTGAGGGCCTTTTCCTCAACAGGATCCGCGACCATGACATTTGCCTGAGTCAGGATTTCGATGGGTGCAGACCTGACAGGAGGGATAGAGAAAATCATCCCGCTTTAAGAGCGACTCTCGAAGCCGTCTCCGGAAACGATCAACTGATCTCCCTCCTCGTCTGCCTTGAGAATCTCTTTTTTGACGGCCTTTCTTCACCTTCCTTCGGTCCACCATCCTCTGACAGGGGACGCCGATCAGATGACCGGATGATCTCTGAACCTTTTTTCGAGGGCAAGGGCAAGTCACAGAACGGGCATCGCACCCTTTCACAACAAGCCCCACCTTGAATCGTTCGAGTTTATGGAGAAAGGTGGCCAGATTATTCTCACAGAAAGAGTTCCAGATGAGACGATCGACTTCCTCAGGATTCCGGATAAAGATCGGCAGTCGCCCGAAGGGGCAGGGTTCCCTCTCCAAAGCCAACGATCACATCGACCTCTTTATTTTCGAGGAGTTTTTTTGGCTTCTTCTCTGAATGCTTTTCTGAACCATTTCTCATCATTGCCTGAACAGGGTTCAAGGATTCCGAGAGATTCATGGGCATTCGCATACAGGATTCTTAGAATTAATGATGCTTTCGTTCTCACTCAACTCCTTGACTCCTTCGAACTCCCTCTGAATCCTTTTCTTCCACAAATTGTTTTTGGGGACCCAACTTTTTTATATCCCGGGTCACCTCATCAATCACCTGAGAGAACTTGATTCCTTCTGCGGCAGAGACCCAGGAGAACTGGACCCGGCCTTCCTCGATGCCGAGGTATTCGAGGAACCGCTTCAGGGTCGCCGACTTTCCTCCTCCCGACATAGTTTCCACTGAGATAGTGGCAATCGCCCGGATGGCAACCAGAGACCAGAACGCCATCAATTCCGTTTCTTAAGGCCTTGAGGATAAAGAGGGGATTGATCCTTCCGGAACAGGGGACACGGATCACCCGGATGTTCGGCGGATACTGGATCCTCGATGTTCCTGCAAGGTCTGCCCCTGCATAAGAACACCAGTTACAGAGAAAAGCCAAAATCTTGGGTTCCCACTTAGATTCCATTATCCACTCACCTACTGGACTCCCCACCCATCCCCTCAGAGACTGTGATGCAATTCCCAAATTGTAATTCCGAGTGATCAAATGAGCTCGTCAATCTCCTCTGTTTCGTGGCCTTTGAGATTGCCTCGGTCGTTCCCCTCCCTCGCAATGACAATTAGAACACACTCTCCAGAGGGAGGGAATTTATCATCAACTGGCACAAGCTCCGTAATCTGGGCCACGATCTCTTCGGTCGTAAATCCTTTCAGGTCGACCGAGCCTGACCGGCAAGAGGCCGTGCAGACACCGCAGCCTTTGCAGAGGGCCTTGTTGACCTGGGCCACCAGTTTTTCGCCCACGACCGTTCTCTTCCAGACGATCTCAATCGCCTTATACGGGCAGAGGTCTGCACAGAGGCCGCACCCGACACATTTTTTCTCATCGATCTCTGAGATGGTTCCAATCGTTTCGAGATGTGTCTTGGTCAGAAGCGTCAAGGCCCGGGAGACGGCCGCATTGGCCTGGGAGAGGGTCTCATCGATCGATTTCGGACTGTGGGCCAGACCCGCCAGAAAGATTCCCTCCGTGGCGAAATCGACGGGCCTCAGTTTCATGTGGGCTTCGAGGAAGAAGCCATCTGCATTTAAAGGCACCTTGAGCATCTTCGAAAGGCTCTCATTTTCACGGGGAGCGATGATCCCCGGGCTCAGGACCAGAAGATCGGCCCGGATGAGAAGGTCATCATGGAGGATAGGTTCATGGACAATCACCTGAAGACCTTCTTCTCCCTTTTCAACGCGGGGTTCCTTCTCCGGGTCATAGCGGATGAAGAGGACACCTGCATCCCTGGCCTTCTCATAATAGTCCTCTTTGAAGCCATAGGTCCGAATGTCCCGGTAGAGGATATAGACATTGATCTCCGGATTGATCTGTCTTCAGCCTCAGGGCATTCTTAACGGCCTCAGAGCAGCAGATCCGGCTGCAGTAAGGTCTCTCATCATTTCTTGACCCGACGCACTGGATCATCACGACATTCTTCAGAGACTTGAAGGACTCCGGATGGAGGACCATCTCCCTTTCCAGATCCATTTGAGTCGTGATTCGGTGATCCTGACCGTAAAGAAATTCTGTGGGGCGATATTCCTCTCCCCCCGTGGCCACGATGATGACGCCATGGTCGAGAGTCTTTCGTTCCCCTTTCGTTTTGATCTCTGTCTTGAAGTTTCCGACGAACCCATCCACCTTTTCGATCGTTGTTCCCTTAAAGACGTGAATCCGCGGATTCTTCTCAACCTCTCCGATCAGTTCTTCGAGATGGGATTGGACATCCATTCCATCGAGGGTGTAATAGATCTTCCTGGCCTTTCCGCCCAGATCTTCCTCTCTTTCAACCAGGTAGACTTCGAAGCCGGCCTGGGCGATCTTGAGGGCGGCCGTCATTCCTGCCAATCCTCCTCCAATGACCAGGGCCTTCTGATTCATCTCGATCATCTGGGTGGGAAGGGGTTCAAGAAGGGCGGCTTTGGCAATGGCCATTCTCACCAGATCCTTGGCCTTTTCCGTGGCCTCCTCGGGCTGATGCATATGGACCCAGGAACACTGATCCCGGATATTGGCCATCTCGAAGAGGTAACGGTTGAGGCCGGCCTGCCGGATCGTGTCCTGAAAGAGAGGTTCGTGGGTTCTCGGAGTGCACGAGGCCACGAAGATCCGGTTCAGATTGTGTTCTTCGATCGCCTTCTTAATGACCTCCTGGGTATCCTGCGAGCACGTATAGAGATTTCCATCCACATAGACGACATGGGGCAGTGTCCGGGCATATTCCACGACGGCAGGGACATTGACCACTCCGGCGATATTGATCCCGCAGTGGCAGATGAAGGCCCCGATCCGGGGTCCTTCATAATTGACATTCTTCTCCGGAACATATTCCTTTTCGGTCACCAGGGTTCCTCTGGAAGGGGCGAGGAGGGAAGAGGCTTCAGCAGCGGCTGCAGAGGCCTGGGCCACGGTTTCCGGGACATCCTTGGGTCCGGAAAAGGCCCCGCTCACGAAAACTCCGGGTTTAGAGGTCTGGAGGGGAGAGAACGTCGATGTTTGGGCAAATCCATAAGGGTTGAGATCGATCCCAAAGGTCTTCGCGATTTCGAGATGATCCCGGGCCGGTTCGAGGCCGACGGAGAGAACCACGATGTCAAACTCTTCAGAGACCATCTCCCCTTCTTCGGTCTCATAATGGATATAAAGATTGTGGCTATCCGGATCTTCTTTGAGATGGGAGACACGTGAACGGATGTAACGGACCTTGTAATCCTTCTTCGCCCTTTCGATATACTTGTCAAAATCCTTACCGTAGGCCCTCATGTCCATGAAGAAAATGGTGGCTTCCATCTCGGGGGCATGTTCCTTGGCGATGACAGCCTCTTTGGTCGCGTACATGCAGCAGACAGAGGAGCAGTAACCTTTTCCAATATGAGGATCCCTTGAACCCACACACTGGATCCAGGCCACCTTCTTGGGATGTTTCCCATCCGAGGGCCTCAGGACCTGGCCTTTGAAAGGACCTGAGGCAGAAAGGAACCGTTCAAATTCGATGCTCGAGACGACATTGGGAAACCTGCCGTAACCGTATTCGGTCTTGAGGGAGGGGGAAAACTCATCAAACCCCGGGGAGAGGATGATGGAGCCGACTTCAATCTCCACCTTCTCATCTTTCATCTGGTGGTTGATGGCCTTTGCCTCGCAGGCCTTCACGCACTCCATGCACTCGGAGCATCCTCCGCACTGGAGGCAACGCTTTGCCTCCTCAATGGCTTCTTCCAGCCGTGAGGCCGGCATCGACAGGCTTGACCATATCGGGAGGGGTCTCTCTCTCTTTCGCTCTCGGAATAGGGAAGATCCGTCCCGAGAGGTGACTTCTGGCTTCCCTCCGATTCCCTGTCCTGCGTCAAATCTTCGCCCCGGAAGATATCGGTCGATGGAGATGGCCGCCTTTCTTCCGTGGGCCATGGATTCGACAATCGTCCCGGGGCCGGTGACCACATCTCCTCCTGCAAAGACTCCCTTGAGGTTTGTTTCGAGGGTGATCGGATCGGCGAGAATGGTTCCCCATCGCGTTCTCTTCAATCCTTTGAAGGCCTTGAGGATCGATGCTGTCCCGGCAATACCCGTGGCAATAAAGACTGCATCAAAGCCCTGCAAAAGGGCATCCGTAGAGGCCTTGCCCACCCGGGTGTTGAGATGAACTTCGATCCCCATCTTTTCGATGATGGAGAGATCTTTTTCGACACCTTCTTGGGCAAGCGGTAAGAGGGAAATCCGTCCGTGAGGAGGCCGCCCATCTTATCCTTGGCTTCAAAAATGGTGACTGCATAGCCCATTCTTCTCAGATCGTGGGCTGCCATGAGTCCGGCAGGACCTGATCCGATGATGGCCACCTTCTGTCCCATTTTCTTCGGGCTTCTTGAATTCAAACTCAGGTTCCTCGACATGATCGACCAGAAACCTCTTGAGATGGCAGATGGAGATGGGCCGATCCTCTTCGATCCGCTTGCATTCCCGCTCACAGGGATGAGAGCAGGCATAGGCAAGGATTCCGGGGAAGGGAAGTTTTTCCCGGACGAGTTCAAGGGCCTCCTTGAACTTGCCCGCAGAGATGAGGGCAACATATCCCTGGGCATTGACATGGAGAGGGCAGGCCGCCCGGCAGGGAGGAGTTCCTCGCTTCTCGATTCCATAGGCGCTCGGCATGGCCTGGGCAAAGAGCTGGTAGACAGCGGCCCGGGTGACCAGTCCCTGTTCATAATCGTTCGGAATTCTTAACGGGACAGACCTTCGCGCAGTCCCCGCAGGCCTTACAGTCTTCAAGGGTCACGGAGCGGGCCTTCTTGTGGATGAGGACCTTGAAATGTCCTGGTTCTCCCTCAACTTTCTCCACCTTGGCATTGGTCAGAATCTCGATGTTCCGATGCCGGCCTGCATCGACCAGTTTCGGAGACATGATGCACATGGAGCAGTCATTGGTGGGAAAGGTCTTGTCGAGCTGGGCCATGGTCCCGCCAATGCTGATGTTCTTCTCCAGAAGGTAGACCTTGAAACCGGATTCAGCGAGATCGAGAGAGGTCTGGATTCCTCCGATTCCTCCGCCCGACGACCAGGACTGCACCGATCGGATCTTTATGAGGGATGACGTTGAGGATGGCGCTGACTGGACTCATCTTAACCCGGCCTCCTGTTGATCTTTTTCAATAGTTCTGTCGGCCTCACGCGATTCATCTTCATTCCCAGTTCATCCGGCTCCATCCCCATGGCGAGTCCCAGGAGCTGGGGATAGAAGAGGATCGGCAATTTATATTCCTTTCCAGCCACCTTTTCGATCTTCTTCTGATTCGATTCGTACATGATGTCACAGAAAGGGCAGATGAGAATCATGGCCGTCGGCCTGGCTGGCCTGAATATGGTCGAGCTTATTTTTTGCCATTCCCAGGGCCACCTGCTCATCGATCGCCAAAACCCCACCGCCGCAGCACGGAAGCTTCTCCTCGTAAGAGACAGACTTCGCGCCGCTCGCCTCGATCAGTTCATCCAGGCTTTTGGGGTTCTCGGGATCCTCCATCCTGGCATAGATGGTCGAGGGTTTGGTGTAGTGGCATCCATAATGGGGGGCGAGGTGAAGGGATGAAAGATCGGTCTGGATCTCTTCTGCAATTCTTCTTGTATCCCACATCCTCTTTCAGGATTCGAATAAAATGGGTGACCCGGACGCTTCCCTCATACTCTTTCCCGATCCACTGGCGAGAGGTCCTCATTAATCCGTTTCCGAAGCTTTGCGTCTTCCTGGATCTCGTGATTGGCCTCGGTCAGGGCGCCGCAACAGGCGCTGCAGAGGGTGCAGAGGGGATAGCCCTTTTCCTCGGCAAGGGCGAGATTGCGGGCAGCCATCAGGAGATAGGCATAGTGATTGACCGATTTGATGGGATAACCGCAGCAGGCGAATTCAGGGATGTCGTGCAGTTGGACATCCAGCCTCTCCGCCACTTTTCGGGCAGAGACCTCATAATTGGCCGCCCGGACAGGAACCGTGCATCCCAGGAAGAGGGTATATTGAGCTTCCGAAGGACTATTTTTCTGTCTTTTCTTCACGATGAAGCCCCAACTTTTCCAGAATCTTTTTTATCTCTTCCGTCTTTCCCTGGATGAGGGGAAGATTCAATTCCTTTCTTTTTTCGTTCTCGAAATCGGTGACCTCCAAGAGACGGCCAAAGGAGGAGAGGAGATCCAGTTGCATCTTCATCGACGGAGGGATGTATCCTTCCCTCACGGCAATATTCTTGATGGCGTTCATCAATTCAGGGATCTTCACATCCTGAGGGCACCTTTCGAAACAGGTGTAGCAGGAGGAACAGAGCCAGATGAACTGGCTGGAGAGGACCTCCTTCTTCATCCCCAGTATGGCCATTCGGATGATCTTCCTCGGGTTGTACCGGTCCGTGACCTCCCGGACAGGACATCCCGCCGTGCAGGTTCCGCAGGAAAAGCACCTCTTGATGTGTTCTCCTCCCGGTTCCTGGGCGATGAGAAGTTTAAAATCAGGATCGAAGGTTTTGGAATCGATCATTGACAGCCTGATCATCGTTTCAGGAGTTCAGGGACTTTTGCATCGGTGTCTAGTCCCATAATGGGCTACGCTACTTTGGTTTTCAACTTTTACCGATGCAATTCCTTCTTCTTCAATGAAGCTACAGGGATAGGGGGCCGTAACCACCCCTTGAACAGGCCGCTTGGAGAATTTGATTTTCATCTTTGCCGAGTTGCCTGCCGGGGCTTGAAATCCGGACCACCTCTCCGTCTTCAATACTCAAACGTTCCTGCATCCTCAGGATTGATCTCCAGAAGCGGCTCTTTCAGAGACCATTTCCAAGTTCTCGCTCTTCAAGCTGAGAAGGCCCGATCTGAAAAGAGAGGGCCTCTGGATCAGAAGGAGAGGATAGTCCTTGGTTCTTTCGAGACAGAAGATGGCCTTGGATCCTCCACAGGGATCAACTTTGCCTTTCCATTCGGGAAACCATTCGAATAGAGGTAAGGAGACCCCTTGGGCCATTGCTCCCCATACCCGATCCCCTGATAATAAGGGTTCCGACGGGAAATCTCCTCAAAAACCGCTTCGGGTGTTTCTCCCGGAATCGGGCATTCGAGCGTGCGAAGGAGGTGGAGAAAGATGTCAAAATCCGATTTCGACCCATAAGCCGGAGGGCGCAGGGGATTGAGTTTCTGGACCCTCCGCTCCAAATTGGTATAGGTTCCCTCTTTCTCGACAAAAGAGGCAGCCGGAAGGACGACATGGGCCATCTTTGCCGTCTCTGTCATGAAGAGGTCCTGAACGACAAGAAGCTGAAGTTTCTCCAAGGCCTTTTTCAGCCGATCGGGATCGGAGAGCCTTAGCGAGAGGGTCCTCCCCAATCATATAGAGGGCCTTCACCTCTCCTTCTTCCACTTTGTTCAGGAGGTCCTTTGACCCTCCGTTCGAGAAGATTCCCTGGTCGATGGCGCCCTGGCTATTACACTTTTCCTGAAGGATAAGGATGCCGGAAGACTCCTTGCCCAGCTGTCCTGTGATCAGGGCAAGGTTGGAAGCAGCGATGGCAACCTCTTTCTGCGGGAGATGGGACCACGGCTCCGGTCCCGATCAGGATCATCGCCGTTCTTGGCCTGGGCAAAGGCTCTGGCTGCCTTTTCGAGGTCCTTCTTCTCTGTCTCTGAAAGGTTCCGATCGCTTCGGATTCGAGGAGGCAAGCTGTCTTTCTCGAGGTCTTCAATTCCCTCGGTCTTTTCTTCGATGAAGCCCTTGTCCTCAAGGCCCTCTCTTAAGATCGTCCGGATCATGCCATTGAGGAGAGGAGACCTCCATCCCGGGTTTCTCGAGGAGGAGGATGGCCGGAGGTGAAAGAGGCGAAATCTGGGTGGCCCGGGTGAGGCCGATATCGTAGACTCCCCAGGACGATCAGCTGGGCCCTGTTCTTCCGAATGGCCAGATGGATCTCATTCTTGATAATGGGATGGGTCTCTGCAGGATCGACCCCGATGACCAGGATACAGTCGGCATTCCTCGAATCTCTTGGATCGAATTGGTCGAAGCAGCGATCCCAAGCGTCTTCGACAATCCCTCTGTCAACCCCTTGATCAGCGCCGTTGCCGCCGAGGACAATCTGATCCGTTCCGATGGCTTCTTGAAAAAGTTTCCCGAAGAGATAGTACTCCTCGTTGGTCAACCGGCTGGAGAGCAATGCCTGCAATGGCATCCGGACCCGATTGGGCCTTTGATCGTTTCGAGTCCTGTGGCCACAATGCCGGAGCGCCTCCTCCCAGGAGGCCTCTCTGAAGCTTCCATTGACCTTGAGAAGAGGGGTTTTAATCCGCTCCGGATGGTCGATGAAGTCCCAGCCAAAGCGGCCTTTGACGCAGAGGTTACCGTCACTCGGTCCGGCCGACGGGATCGGAGAAGACACGCTTGACCTCTCCTTCCTTCGAACCGATGGTGAGGAGACATCCGCAGCCGCAGTAAGGGCAGGGCGTTGTCGTCTCCTCCAATTCCCAGGCCTTGGTTGAGTAGTCGAAAGCAGTCGCTGGTAATGGCAGCCACAGGGCAGGTGTCGAGACACTGGCCGCAGAATTCGCACTCCAGGGGCCGGTGAAAGTCGGTATCGATGGACGTTTTGATTCCTCTCTCCGTAAAGGAAAGCTCTCCGACCCCCTGAACCTCATCACAGATTCGAACACACCGGCCGCAGAGGATACACTTGTTCGGGATCCCTCTGGAGAAGAGGAGAAAAATCGTCCACAGGGAAAGGAATCCTTTCCCAGGGGAACCGCGTTTCTTCCACTCCATATTCATAGACCAGGGTCTGAAGATCGACATTCTCCCTCTTTTTCACACCGGGGACAGATCATGGGATGGTTGAGGAGGATGAGTTGGAGCTGGAGTCTTCTCGATTCGGTGATTTCAGGGGATTGGGTGATGATCTCCATCCCGTCCCTGGCCGGGGTGAAACAGGCCAGCTGGAGCTCTGATTCTTCCCTTTCTGCTGAACCACGCAGAGTCGGCAAGCGCCGAAAGGGACGAGCCTTCGGTCATGGCAGAGGGTGGGGATTTTGACGCCCGGCGCGCTTGCGGCCGCCTCGAGAATCATCTTCCCCTGTCTCAACCTCAACCTCAATGCCATCGATCTTAATCTGGATCGTCTGTTCGCCATAGCATTCATATAAATTAAGTAAGCCAATAGTTCAGAATATTGGAATAGTGGAATCTAGCATACCTGTTTCGAATGTCTTGAAGTTCGACTTCCATTGCTCCAGATGATTCGACATTGATTCAATTTATGTCGTTATTCAATCGCCCAGAACTTACAGGCCTGAATACAGGAGCGGCAGCGAATACACTTTTCCGGGTTGATGACCGCCGGTGTCTTCTTCTCCCAGGTAATCGCCTCCGTAGGGCAGGCCTTCTTGCAGAGGCCGCACATCTTGCACTTTTCCGGATTGACCCGGAACTGAATCAGGTCGGTGCAGACCAGGGCCGGGCATCGTTTCTCCTGAATGTGGGCTTCGTATTCATCACGGAAATAACGAATCGTCGAGAGCACGGGATTGGGAGCGCTCTTGCCGAGACCGCAGTGGGAGGTCTCTTTGATATGTTTGCCCAGTCGCTCCAGGAGGTCAATATCCTCCATGGTTCCCTTCCCGGCAGCGATTCGATTCAGGACATTGAGCATGACCTTCATTCCGATCCGGCAGGGGACACATTTCCCGCACGATTCATCGACGGAGAAGTCGGTGAAGAACCGGGCTGTATCGACCATGCAGGTCGAATCGTTCATGACGACGAGACCGCCCGAGCCCATCATGGCCCCTGCCTCATCGAGAGAGTCGAAATCGACCTCCGTATCGAGAAGCGGAGTGGGGAGGCAGGCTCCGGAAGGTCCGCCGATCTGGATCGCCTTGAATTTCCGTCCGTCCGAGACCCCTCCGCCAATCTCCTCAACAATGGTCCGGAGGGTCGTCCCCATGGGGACTTCAACCAGTCCCACATTCTTGACCGTACCGGCCAGGGCAAAGACCTTTGTTCCCTTGGAGCCCTTTGTCCCGATCGAAGCAAACCATTTTCCTCCATTTCGAATGATTGCAGGCACATTGGCAAAGGTCTCCACATTATTGAGGACGGTTGGCTGTCCCCAGAGACCGGCCTCTGTGGAGCGTGGAGGCTTGATTCTCGGCATTCCCCGTTTTGCCCTCGAGAGAGTACATTAGGGCAGTCGATTCTCCGCAGACAAAGGCCCCGGCCCCGGGATAGATGCCGATATCGAAATCGAATCCTGAACCGAGGATATTTTTCCCTAAAAGACCGTAATCTTTCGCCTGTCGATGGCAATGTTGAGCCGATGAATGGCCAAAGGATATTCTGCCCTCACGTAAATATAGCCCTGGTGGGAATCGATGGCGTAGCCGCAGATGATCATTCCCTCCAAAACCGCATGAGGGTCAGATTCAAGGAGGGAGCGGTCCATGAAGGCCCCGGGGTCTCCTTCGTCGCCGTTGCAGATGACGTATTTCGGAAAGGAGAGGTAACGTCTTCCTTCCTCCCATTTAGCTCCCGTGGGGAACCCTGCTCCTCCGCGACCTCTGAGGCCGGAGATCTTCACCTCCTCGATCACTGCTTCAGGGGTCATGGCGGAAAGAACCTTGGCCAGCCCGAAATAAGCGCCTCTTGCAGATGGCCTCCTCAATACTCTCTGCGTCGATCAGACCTTTATTTCGAAGGGCCCAGAGGGTCTGATGCTTAAAAAAAGGAATATCCTGTAATTTCGGAATCTTTTGGATAGGAAAGGCTGTGGAAATATCGCCCTCTGTTTCAATAGCCAGGGCGTAGGTTTCAACGATCTCTCCCCTCAAAATATGCCGGTCAAAGATCTCCTGAACCTTATCTTCGTTGAGGTCACAATACTTCACCGGCGGGAGGCCCATGGATTCAATGGTCACCATCGGCTCGCGGCTGCAAAGACCTGCGCAGCCGGATTGGATGATCTTGATGTTTTTCAGCCCTTTTGCCTCAATTCCCCTTTCGACCAAGGCGTGAAGTTTGCCGGCACCGGCAGCGATTCCGCAGGTTCCCATGTGAAGATTGATCTTCGTCCGGATTCCTTCGGGTTGAAGGGAGAGGCCACGAAACGTCTCTTCTCTGATCTTTTCTAGATCTGCGATTGTCGATACCAGCATGGGTTACTCGTACGATCTGACAATTCGAACCGCCTCGGAGGGGTCGACGAGGGCATGGGTGTCATTATCAACAACCATGGCGGGAGCCAGACTGCAGCACCCGAGGCATCGAACCGCTTCAAGGGAGAACTTGTCGGTCCTTTGTGATGCCTCCCACCTTCAGATGCAGTTCCTGTTCGAGTTTTTCAACGATCTGTTTACTGCCCTTGACGTAGCAGGCCGTCCCAAGACATACCCTAATGATATGTTTTCCTCTGGGAGTGGTTGTAAAGAAAGCATAAAAAGAGACAACACCGTAGACCTGGGAGGGGGAGAGACTTAGTCCCTCGGCGATTCGGTTTTGAACTTGCCTTGGGAGATAGCCACAGATATCCTGACTTTCTTTAAGAGCAGGGATAAGGGACCCGTGTTTTCCCTTATATTTTGCAATAACCTGGTCGATCTTCCTCATATCTTCATAGGATACCGTATCGACCAATCGGATCATTGGATCTCCATGAAAATTCAACCAGAGAATTTACCATACCCATAAAATATAAGATAAAACCTGGTCCTTTTCAACGCAGGGTGAGTTATCCCTTTGTCTTTTTTACCCTTTCAATCTCAGACTTGATAAATTCCGGTAAACTATCTGATTTCATAAGGTTTTTTAGCTCTTCCTGGAGGTTAGAAGCCTTAATTTTACACATCCAGCCGTCCTCATAGGGGCTTTCGTTGATCAGTTCGGGATTGTCCTCCAGTTCGCTATTGATCGCTTCAATCTTTCCGGAAAGAGGCGAGTAGATTCTCCCCACCCATTTTCCGGATTCCATGGAGCCACAGGGTTTTCCTTGCTCCACCGCCTTTCCTACAGAAGGCAATTCAATGTAAACGACTTGGCCGGCCAATTTCTGAGCGAAATCGGTTGTTCCGATGGTTACCACGTCTCCTTCGACTTTGGCCCAAAAATGCTCCTTGTGATAGTACAGATCGTCAGGGAAAGAATATTCTTCTATTTTCATGGTCACCCTCCTTTCTTTAGGTGGCTTTATACTTTAGAGGCAAGAATTTGTCAAGATAAATTTTTCACAAATAGATTCCAACGATCAATTCGGCCTTTGAAAAACTTTTTCTTGACAAAAAGTTTCATTATTGGTAATGATTGTGTGTAAAATCACAAGCGCCCAAAAATCATAAAAAAGGAGGGGTTTTATGACAATCAGCAAATGGATGACAGCGGGAACCGTTCTGAAAATGATGGCCAGCCAGTATCCGGACAAACCGGCCGCAGGAGACAAGGTACGGAATTTGAATTTCAAGGAATGGAATGAGAGGAGCTGCCGCCTGGCTAACGCTTTAACCAAACTGGGAGTAAAAAAGGGAGATCGGTTTGCCATTCTTGCCTATAATTGCATCGAATGGATGGAGATCTACGCGGCGGCGGCAAAGGGAGGACAGATCACTGTCCCTATCATGTTTCGCCTGGCTCCTCCTGAAATGGAGTACGTGATCAACCACTCCGAATGTAAGGCTTTCATCGTCGCCAAGGAATTTGTTCAGATAGTCGATTCCATAAGGGCCAAACTTCCCATTCCAAAAGAAAACTACATCTATTTTGGGGATGGCCAAGCCCCGGAGGGATATCGACACTATGAATCCATTATTGCAGAGGGGCCTCCTGAGGAGCCGGATTTGATTGTCGATGCCGATGATCCATGGAATCTCATGTACACCTCCGGCACAACGGGAAAACCGAAGGGTGTGGTTCGAACCCATGAGGGCAACCTCGGTCAGTATCTCCTGTCTGATATCAATATGGGTGTTAGGCCCGATGACTGTGTCATGCTTGTGATGCCCATGTGTCATATCAACTCCATATTCTATTCATTCGCTTACACCTATGTGAGCGCAAAGGTCTTTGTCTATAACATGATCAGCTTCGACCCCGTCGATCTTCTTAAGACGATTGAGAAAGAGAAGATCACCTTTACCTCCCTCGTTCCAACCCACTACATTATGATGCTGGCCCTTCCCGATGAGGTGAAAGGGAAGATCGATGTCAGTTCCATCCGCCAACTCTTGATTTCTTCGGCTCCTGCTCGAAAGGAAACGAAACTGGCCATCATGGAGTACTTTAAGAATGCCGAACTCTGGGAGGCCTACGGTTCGACTGAGGCGGGTCTGGTGACCCTTCTCAGACCAGCGGAGCAGTTTAAGAAATTAGGTTCCATCGGCAGAGAGATCTTCGGATCGGACCGGATCAAGATTCTGGACGAGAACGGAAAGGAGCTTCCGGATGGCGAAGTAGGAGAACTCTATGCAAGGACCCGCATATTTTTAAGGAATACTGGAAAGACCCGGAAAGGACCAAAGGCAGTCTTCCAGGGAGAATGGTTCTCTGCAGGGGATATGGCTTACAGGGATCCGGATGGGTATTATACCCTGGTGGATCGAAAGGCGAATATGATCATTACCGGAGGAGAGAATGTTTTTCCATCGGAAGTCGAGAATCTCCTGGGGACCCACCCGGCGGTCAAGTATGTTGCCGTCATCGGTGTTCCTCACGAAAAATGGGGAGAGTCGGTCAAGGCAGTGGTTACTCTTCATCAGGGAAAGACCGTGACAGAGAAGGAACTCGTTGAAATCTGCAGGGGGAAGATCGCAGGATATAAGATTCCAAAGACGATCGATATCATAAAGGACGAGGAGATGCCCATGACGCCCACAGGGAAGATCCTTCATCGGATTTTAAGGGAGCGTTACGGGAAGTGGAGTGATGCGAAATAGCCCATCTTTTCTGAATGAAGGTACGAAGGCCCAAGGATTATCATCTTTGGGCCTTTCTGTTGGAGAAAACGGGGCCTGCTGGGTTTTACTCGTAATGATGTGTTTTGGTTCATTTTTAATAAGAATTATTTTCTTGCAAAAGATTTCAGAATAGGCTATGTTAAAAAGTCCCAAGGGTGCAGGTTGGCCCTTGGTTTCATTTTGGTTTGCCATGACGAAGAGGAGCGGTCAATGTTAAGAGGGTTAAAGTGGAGACTTATTTTTTATGCGGCGATTACCGTCTTTGCCATTCTGCTTCTTTTGCCAACCTTCACCACTCAGTTACCTTCGTGGTTTGCCAAGGTTATTCCAGCCGAAAAGATTCATCTCGGTCTCGATTTACAGGGAGGAATGTACCTTTTGCTCCAGGTGGAGGAAGAAAAGGCAGTAGAAGGTTATCTTGAACAAGTGAAAGCCACGCTGGCTGACGCCCTGAAAGATCAAGGAGTTCCAGTCGGAAAGATCGACCGGGAGAAGGATATAATCACCCTGGAATTTTCCGGGGCCAAGGAAAAGGTCGACAATCTCCTGACGCAGCGGTTCCCAATGCTGCGTGAAAAACCCGCCTCCAGCGAAGGAGGAATTTGGAAGTATCAATTCGTCCTGGACAGTAAAGATGTAGAGAATACAAAGAAGCATGCAATAGAACAGGCCCTCGAGATCATTCGGAACCGGATCGATCAATTTGGTGTTTCGAACCCGAGATTACGCGCCAGGGGGAAGATCAAATACTGGTTCAACTCCCGGGGATCAAGGACTCTGAAAGGGCAGTGAACCTCATCGGAAAGACGGCCATGCTGGAGTTTAAGATCGTTGATGATGAGGGAAATGTTGATGAGGCATTGAAAGGGAGAATTCCTTCAGGAGACATCCTTCTCTATCAGAGATCCGTGGATCCCCAGACAGGGGCTACGAGAAGGGTTCCTTACCTGCTCCGAGAAAGAACACTGATGACGGGTGACGTGATCAAGGACGCGCGGGTGTCCCTCGATTCCCAGTTTCATGAACCGTATGTGTCCATGGAATTTAATGACATCGGCGCAAGGCTTTTCGAACAGATCACAGGCACCAATGTTAAGAAGCGATTGGCCATCATCCTGGATAACAATGTTTACTCAGCTCCTGTCATCCAGGAGAGAATTGCAGGAGGGCGGGCCCAAATTACCGGCCGCTTCAACATGGATGAGGCCAATGACCTGGCTATCGTTCTCAGGGCTGGCGCCTTGCCCGCACCCGTCAAGATCATTGAGCAGAGGACGGTGGGTCCCTCTCTCGGTCAGGATTCCATCCATAAAGGGGTCTGGTCAACGATCATTAGCGCATGTTTTATTGTTCTCTTCATGATTTTTTACTACCGACTCGCAGGGGTCGTTGCGGATGTCGCCCTGATCCTGAATATTGTGCTGACCTTAGCGACCCTTGCCATATTCCGTGCAACCCTCACCCTCCCGGGTATCGCCGGTCTTGTCCTTTCGGTTGGAATGGCGGTGGATGCCAATATCTTGATTCATGAACGGATTAAAGAAGAACTCCGGTGGGGAAAGACCATCCGGGCGGCAATTGACCAGGGTTATCACCGGGCCTTTGTGACCATCATTGATTCGAATGTCACGACTCTCATTGCCGGGATTTTTCTCTATCAATTCGGCACGGGTCCGGTCAGGGGGTTTGCTGTGACGCTGTGCATTGGAATTTTGGCCAACATCTTTACGGCCGTTTATATTACGCGATGGGTTTTCGATTTCATTACCCTGAAAACGGGAGTGAAGAAACTGAGTATTTAGTTCTTGAGGTGGAACTGATTTATGGAATTGATCCGTGCGGATACCCACATTGATTTTATTGGCAAACGGAAGATTGCCCTTGTCATTTCATCCATCGTCATTCTGATCAGCCTGGGTTCCATCGTTCTCCACGGTGGTCTGAATTACGGGGTCGATTTCGCGGGAGGCATCCTCCTCCAGATCCGGTTTTCGAAATCGGTCGATATCTCCCAGGTTCGAAGCGGCCTGGAGGCCATCGGCCAGAAGGATGTGTCCGTTCAAAATTTTGGGGGCGAGAACGAGTTCTTGATCCGTATTGAGAAGAGCGCCGGTGATTTGGAGACCATCTCAAAGAATATCCAGATCTCTCTTCGACAGCAATTCAAGGACCAGTCCCTGGAGATCCGAAGGGTCGAAGTCGTAGGACCCAAGGTTGGAAAGGATTTGAAAACCAGAGCCCTGTGGGCCGTGGGGCTCTCCTTTGCCGCAATCCTGGTCTATGTGGCGTTCCGGTTTCACACCATCTCCTATGGGCTGGGTGGGATCGTGGCCCTGGTCCATGATGTCATGGTGACTTACGGCGCCCTCTCGGTCTTCAATATCGAGTATTCGCTCTCCACCCTCGCAGTGATCCTGACGATCATCGGGTTTTCGATTAACGACACCATCGTCATTTTCGACCGTGTGCGGGAAAATATCAAAAAGATGAGGAAAGATGATCTCGCCACGATCATGAATGTCAGTATCAATCAGACCCTTGGCCGGACGATTCTGACGACCGGAACGGTCATGACGGTCGTTCTCATTCTCTTTTTCTTCGGAGGCCCGGTCATTCACGATTTTGCTACCGCCATGATCGTTGGATTAATCACAGGGACCTATTCCACCGTCTATATCGCGAGCCCGGTCGTTTTGCTTTGGGAAAAGAATGTCACCGGTAGAAGAAAAAGATAGTGACCGCTTCTCCTTGACATATGCTCTAATATTATCTTAACTTTTAGTATTTAAGGGTGATGAAATGAAGACGTTTCAAGCCAAGAAGGAGAGTAGTCGACCACCGGTGGTATCTGGTGAATGCAGAGGGAAAGGTCTTGGGCCGAATGGCGACCGGGTTGGCTAAGATCCTGAGTGGCAAGAATAAGGCCATCTATACCCCCCATGTGGACACCGGGGATTTTGTGGTGGTCATCAATGCCAATAAGATATCCCTGACCGGGAAGAAGATGAAAGACAAGATCTACTACCACCACAGCGGGCATCCGGGCGGCATCAAGGCCGTGAGCGCTGAAAAACTCCTGGCCAAGAAGCCGACGGAGCTGATTCGCCTGGCCGTCAAGGGGATGCTCCCGAAGAATAGCCTGGGCCGACAGATGCTTCGGAAATTGAAGCTCTATTCCGGGCCGAATCATCGCCATGAAGCCCAGGGACCTATTTCACTTGAGATCTAATTTAAAGGAGAAGATGAACCGTGACAGAATCGATTTACGCCACAGGCAAGAGGAAGACTTCCATCGCGAGGGTATGGCTGATACCTGGAGAGGGAAAGTTTACGGTAAACGAGAGGGGAATGAAGGATTACTTTACAACCGAGACCGGTGAATTGGTCATTCTTCAGCCTTTTGAAGTTACCGGCACCCAGAACAGATTCGATGTCAAGGTGAATGTTCGGGGCGGGGGGATCTCAGGCCAATCCGTTGCCATCCGTCATGGAATTTCAAAGGCCCTGCTCGAGTATAACCCCGAGCTCAAGGACGCTCTGAAAAAGGCAGGTTTCTTAACACGCGACTCGAGGGTCAAAGAAAGGAAAAAATACGGGAGAAGGGGAGCCAGGCGTAGGCCCCAGTTCTCGAAACGTTAAGCCCGTGACCCAATTTATCCGACTGAAAAAGGGAGGTCAGGGGACCTCCCTTTTTTTGTTATATCGCTATTCGTGATTTATTTCGTTTCTTTTGGAGTTAACGGGAGGAACGAAATGAACGAGACAAAACAGACGAATAGAATGATTGGAAAGGTTGTGCCATGAAGACAAGAGTGGGGATCGTTGGTGGAACAGGTTATACGGGCGTTGAACTGCTGCGCCTGCTTCTTCTTCATCCCGAAGTGGAGGTGACGGTTCTGACCTCCCAGAAATATGCAGGCCTTCCAATAGACCAGGTCTTTCCCTCCCTGGCCCGCCGTTTCGATCTGAAGTGTGAAGAGCTCTCCCTCGATCGTATTGCCGATAAAGTTGACTTTGTCTTTGCAGCCGTTCCTCACAAAACGGCCATGGAGACTGTTCCCTTGTTCTATCGGCAGGGGAAGAGGGTGGTGGATCTCAGCGCCGATTTCCGATTTCAAGATCCCGGGGTGTATGAGCGCTGGTACCAGAAGCATGCCTGCCCCGAGTTACTCTCCGAGTCGGTCTATGGCTTGCCGGAGCTTCACCGGAAGAAGATCCGGGATGCGAAGATTGTCGGAAATCCCGGATGCTACCCCACGGGGGCGTTGATTCCCCTGATTCCGCTTCTGAAGCGAGGAGTGATTTCTTCCGAAAATATCATCATCGACTCGAAATCAGGTGTGAGCGGCGCCGGCAGGGACGTTGTTTTGGGGTCCCTTTTCTGTGAAGTGAATGAAGGAGTGAAGGCTTACAAGATCTTTGATCATCGGCACCTTCCTGAAATCGACCAGGAACTCAGTCTTTTGTTGAAGAAAAAGGTCGAGGTGACTTTCGTCCCCCATCTCATTCCGATGGATCGGGGAATATTGACCACCCTCTATGTCCGTCCTGCTCAAAAGGTCAAGGCAGAAGACGTATTACATACCTTTCGGGAATTTTACCGGGATGAGCCTTTTGTTCGGATTTTCCCGATGGGGAAGCTCCCCAACACAAAGGACGTGAGAGGATCGAACTACTGTGACATTGGATTGAATGTGGATGGGTCAGGAAACCGGCTGGTCATCGTGTCGGCCATCGACAACCTGGTCAAAGGGGCGTCTGGCCAAGCTATCCAGAACATGAACATCATGCTCGGCTATCCGGAGACACTGGGCCTCCATGTGATTCCGCTCTTTCCGTAGAAGAATCAAGGTTAAGGCTGAGGCTAAGGCTAAGATTAAGGGAATCTTATTTGATAATTGCGCTATTGCTTGGCCTGTCTGATTAGGCGCTCTGAACCTTAACCTTAACCTCAACCTGATTTTTCAATCTCTCTTGCCATTTTACAACCCTCGAAGATTCTGTTAGATTATTTCCGACCATGAAATCCCTCACGCCGGCGATCAAACAGTACCTCCAGATTAAGAGCCAGTATCCGGATTCCATCCTGTTCTTTCGCATGGGAGACTTCTACGAGATGTTCTTCGAAGATGCCCATGTGGGGTCGAAAGAACTGGACATTGCTTTGACATCGAGGAATAAGGGGCAGCAGGATGGCGTTCCTCTATGTGGTTTCCCTTACCATGCGGCGGATACCTATATCTCAAAACTCCTGCAAAAGGGATACAAGGTTGCAATCTGTGAGCAGGTCGAAGATCCCGAAACTGGCCAAGGGGATCGTCAGGAGGGAAGTGATCCGTGTCCTCACGCCCGGTCTTTCCATCGATTCCCTTCGTCTGGGGAAAGGCGAAAATAATTACCTCATGGCGTTCTGTGTGGAAGGAGAGGTCTTTGGACTGGCCTTTCTTGACATTTCAACGGGCGAATTCAGGACCTGCCAGCTATCGGGGTTTGAATCCTTTCTGAACGAGGTTTTCAGGAACGAACCGAAAGAAATTTTAACCTTCAGAAAGTTTCAACAGCACGCCTGTTTTGAAAGATTTAAGAAACTCTTTGAGAAGGGATCGATCAACTATCTGGACGATGCCGCGTATGAAGGGCTCCATTCTCCTGGCCGAAATCAGGAAGCAGTTCCCGGTGGATGAAGAGATCCGCACCCGGAGGGCTCCCCTGGGCGCCCTCGCGGCAGAGATGGCCCTGACCTATGCGAAGGATAATGAGAAGACGGCTCTTTTTCACCTCCAGGGCCTCACGTTTTACCAGGTTCAGGATTTCATGGCTCGTCGATGAGTCGACGAAGCGGAACCTGGAGATTACGCAGTCGCTCTTCGGACAGGGGAAGAAGGGGTCTCTCTTTTGGGTTCTGGACGAAACCATGACGGCAATGGGGAGCCGGAAGTTGCGGGAGTGGTTAAATTACCCCCTCATGAATGCTCCGGAAATCAACCAGAGGCTGGAAGGCGTTTCGGAATTAAAGGAGAAGAAGGTCGAGAGAAAGGATCTTCGAGAATCCTTGAAGGATATCCAGGATATCGAACGATTGACCTCCCGAATCTACCTCGGCCATGCGAACGCGAGAGACCTTGTCGGATTGAAGAGATCTCTCAAGAACCTTCCGGGATTGAAGGCATTTCTCTTATCGTTTGAGACGCCCCTCGTCCGGGAAGTGTCGTCAGGCATGGAGGGTTTCGATGACCTTTATCAATTTCTGGAATCCTCCATTGTCGATGATCCTCCCCTGACCATCCGCGAGGGAGGAATCATCAAATCGAAATTCAATCAGGAACTGGATGAACTGAGGGCGATCAGCAAGGAAGGAAAGGGCTGGATCCTCCAGCTCGAAGCAGAGGAGCGAAAAAAGACGGGAATCTCTTCCCTGAAGATCCGATATAACCAGGTTTTTGGCTATTATATCGAGATAACGAAGAGCAATCTTCCATCGGTCCCTGACCGTTACCTGCGGAAGCAGACGCTTGTTAACGGAGAACGGTTCATCACTCCGGAGCTGAAGGAGTTTGAAACGAAAGTACTGGGTGCGGAGGAAGAGATCTGTCAACTGGAGTACCGGATCTTTGAAGAGATCCGGAAGAGAGTCTCCGAGGCCACCCCCAGGCTTCAAAAGACGGCATCTGCCATTGCCCTGGTCGATGTCCTGAGTTCCCTGTCAGAGGTGGCTGATCGGTATGGTTACATGAGGCCCCTCGTGGATGACGGGCCGGGCGTCATCGTTCAGGATGGCCGGCATCCGGTCATTGAGAGGATGGCTTTTCAGGAAAGGTTTGTTCCAAACGACACCCGGGTCGACAGCGATGAACATCAAATTCTGATCATTACAGGGCCCAACATGGCCGGCAAATCGACCTATTTGAGGCAGGTCGCTCTCATCGTTCTCATGGCGCAAATAGGCAGCTTCGTCCCGGCAGAGAAAGCCCAAATCGGGGTGGCAGACCGGATCTTTACGCGGATCGGGGCTTCCGATAATATCGCCATGGGCCAGAGCACGTTCATGGTTGAGATGATGGAGACGGCCCGTATCCTGAATCAGGCAACATCGAGAAGTCTTCTCATCCTGGATGAGATTGGCCGGGGGACGAGCACCTTCGACGGCCTGAGCATTGCCTGGGCTGTGGTTGAATACCTTCACGACCACCCTTCTCTCAGGCCCAGGACTCTCTTTGCAACCCATTACCATGAATTGACGGAACTGGCCCTGACCAAGGAGAGGGTCAAAAATTATAATGTGGCGGTCAGTGAATGGAACAACGAAATCATCTTTCTTCGAAAGATTGTTGAGGGTGGAACCAACCGGAGTTACGGCATTCAGGTCGCAAGGCTGGCAGGGATTCCTCAGGTAGTGATCGATCGGGCAAAGGAGATTCTCCTGAACCTGGAGAAAGGCGAATATGACGCCATGGGGATGCCCAAACTTGCCAGGACAAGGAACCCGGAGGGAAACCCGAAGCTTCCCGCACAGCTTTCTCTTTTGTCCAGCCCGATCCTATCCGGGCTGAATTGAAAAAGATACGGGTCGATCGATTAACCCCTCTTGAGGCCCTCAATATCCTGGATGAATTGAAAAAGAAGGCAGAATCGACGGATGAATCATGAAAATCGTCGCTGGAGATCATACGAGTCTTGTGACGAGGATGTGCCAGGGCCCACAATTGACATAAGGTATAGCGGATGATCGATTTTGCAAGAATAAGATTGAAGATGGTGGAAGAGCAGATCATTGCGAGGGGGATTAAGGACTTCCGAGTGGCTGGCGCAATGAGAAAGGTCCCACGCCATCTCTTCGTTGAAGAAGCTTTGCAAAGCCAGGCCTACAGTGATCACCCCTTGCCGATTGGAGAGAAGCAGACCATTTCCCAGCCTTACATGGTTGCCCTGATGACGGAGGCCTTATCCTTAACAGGAAAAGAGAAAGTTCTGGAGATCGGGACGGGTTCCGGATACCAGACGGCCGTCCTTGCAGAACTGGCTTCCAAGGTCTTTTCAGTAGAGAGGATACGTTCCCTGGCGATTAAGGCAAGAAAGTTGCTTCTCGAACTCGGGTACCTCAATACAGAGGTCAAATTCTCTGACGGAACCGTCGGATGGCTCGATGAGAGTCCATTCGATGCCATCATAGTTACGGCGGGGTCTCCGGAGATTCCTCAACCCCTGATCGATCAATTGAAAGTCGGCGGCAGGATGGCTATTCCTGTTGGGGATATCTACGCCCAGGATCTCATTCGAATCATCAAAACAGAGGATGGGATCAAACGAGAAGATTTGGGCGGTTGTCGCTTCGTAAAACTGATCGGGAAATATGGTTGGGAAGTGGAGTGACCCTTGTCTATAAGCCCTAGGGCAGCGCTTCATGGGTGCGTCTTAACATGCGGAAAGGGCCCGTGTTATGCAGAGAGAAAGGGCTCAAAAATTTAAGTATCTTATTATGCGTATCCCTTCTTCCTTTGGTCTTCTTTATGGATGCCTGTGCAAGGCATAAGGTTCCAGCCGAAAAGCCACCCCCAATCTCGGAGAGAAAAATTGAAAAGAAAGGGGCTTATCATGTCGTTGAAAGGCATCAGACCCTTTATCGGATCTGTAAAACCTATGGAGTGGATATCCGGGAGGTGGCCAAACAGAATGGAATCACAGACGTGAACAGAATTCAGACGGGACAACGGATCTTCATTCCCGGGGCGGAAAAGGCATTACCGGTTGAGATTCACATTGAAGATGTCGTCAAGGAACAGGTTGAAAGAGAAAAGGCGGCCCTTCAGAAATTGGATTTCATATGGCCTGTCGAAGGAAAGTGTCTCAATTTTTTTGAGGATGAAGAACGCAAGAGACATCAAGGGATTGATATTTCTTCTCCGCCGGGAGTCCCGATCAAAGCATCCAGCTCGGGATGGGTCATCTATTCCGGGAATACGATCAGAGGCTATGGAAATCTGATCATCTTGCGCCACTCCGATGAATTTGTTACCGTCTACGCCCACAATCAGGTGAACCTGGTAGAGGAGGGTATGCGGGTTGAGAAAGGACAGACCATCGGGAAAGTGGGACAAACGGGAAGGGCCTCGGGGCCTCATCTTCATTTTGAAATCAGACGAAACAATAAGGCCGTGGATCCAATTCCCTTCCTGAAATAGCTCGCCCCTGTGGGCCGAGGCACGGGCCGGCAATTTGTTTTTACACCTGTCTGATCAGATGCTGACGTTAATTTGCAATCCCTGTGGTTTTCAAGTATCCTGTTTTGAACCAATCATTCTCCAAATCAGCAATCATGACACTTCGAAGGAGGAAACCTCTGAGAAATGCTTGTTTTAGCCATTGAGACCTCATGTGATGACACGGGGGTTGCCGTCGTCCAAGACGGCAGGAAAATCCTATCGAATATCGTTTCATCCCAGATTCCGGTTCACAAAAAATATGGGGGAGTCGTCCCTGAACTTGCCTCCAGAAAACACATTGAGTCGATTGTCCCCATCGTCACGGAAGCGTTAAATCAAGCAGAAGCAAAACTAAAGGACATTGACGGAATAGCCGTAACCCATGGGCCGGGATTGGTGGGTTCCCTTCTGGTCGGGCTCTCCTTTGCGAAATCGCTCTCCTTTGCAACAGGAATTCCCCTGATCGGAATCAATCACATCGAGGGGCACCTCTCCGCCATCTTTCTGGAAAAGGCTCCCCCAAGGTTTCCTTTTATTGGGTTGGTTGTTTCGGGTGGCCATACGTCCCTGTACCGGATGGACGGATTTGGAAAACTGAAGCGGTTGGGACAAACGAGAGACGACGCGGCAGGAGAGGCTTTTGACAAGGTTGCAAAACTCCTGGGACTGGGTTACCCCGGGGGTCCTATTATCGATGAGCTCTCCCAAAAGGGTGATGCGAAGGCCATCCGATTTCCAAGACCTTCCCTCTCCAAGAACTCGTTCGACTTCAGCTTCAGCGGCTTGAAGACCTCTGTCGTTAATTATGTAAAAGCGAATCCTGAACCTCCGGCCGGCTATCCGGAAGATCGCCTCAGGGACCTGGTCTCAAGCTTTCAGGAGGCCGTTGTCGACGTGCTGGTGAAGAAAACACTTCAGTTGGCCCGGCACGAAGAATTGAAGAAGGTCGTCCTGTGTGGAGGCGTCGCTGCCAACCGCCGCCTTCGGGAAAGGATGAAGGAGGAGGCCTCTCAGGATAAGATTAAGGTGTTTATCCCTCGTCCTTCTTTTTGTACCGACAATGCGGCCATGGTGGGTGTTGTGGGATACGAATACTTGAAGCGAGGCATTCAGTCTCCACTCTCTCTTAACGCCTTCTCGAGTTTGCCGTTATAACCCCCCTCTATTCCCCCCTTAGTTTAAGGGGGGATGAAGGGGGGTTATGTAATAGCAATGTTGAGAGATTAGGACAGAACCCAAGAAATCCGGGAAGAACCTATTGTGATTCTGCTGTTTTATGGGTTGGCCAACCCCTAACCCCTAATCCCCAATCCCAATGGTTACGCGAATTATGGTTTCGATAAAGAAAGAGTTAGAGGCCTATGGATTGGTTCCAAGGAAACGCTGGGGCCAACACTTCCTCGTCGATCGGAACATTCTGAGCAAGGTCATCCGGGCGGCCGGAATCGAGGAAACAGACGTTGTCCTGGAAGTGGGGCCCGGGCTGGGGGTGTTGACCCTTGCCCTTGCCAAAGAGGCCAAAAAAGTGATTGCCGTCGAGATTGATAAAAAGTTGGTTGAAATCCTTCAGGAGAAGGTTGCAGATTGTCCCAATGTTGAAATTATCCGGAAGGATATCATGGAAGTTGATTTCAATGATCTGATCGAACGAGGGGGACAGCCCCTTAAAGTTGTAGCCAATTTACCCTACCAGATATCGACCCCCCTACTTTTTCGGTTCATTGAATCCAGGTCCGTCTTCGCTTCGCTGACCCTGATGCTCCAGAAAGAGGTTGCTGAAAGAATGACGGCCACCCCGGGAGGGAAAGATTACGGACCCCTGTCCATCTTCACTCAGATCGTTTCCGATTTTTCCATCCAATTTTTGATTAAACCCTCCGCCTTTTTCCCGCCTCCAAAAGTCGATTCGGCCGTCATCCATATGGTGTGGAAGAAAAGGCCTATGGAAGAAGTTGACGATATCGAATGGTTCAAGAAAGTGGTGAGAGGTTCTTTCGGTTACCGAAGAAAGACGCTAATGAATGCCCTCAAACATTCGGGCCTTTCGCTCCCTGAAGAGGGGGCGGAGAGGATGAAAAGGATTGGAATCGATCCCCAAAGAAGACCGGAGACCCTCACCATCCAGGAATATGTCCGTTTGGCCGATGTTCTTAAGGAATGACGTGTCCGTGGCTCCACGCCGGAAGGGTTTGCCTGTTTTGTCCCAAAGGTCTAAGGGACCCGGTCAAGGCAGAAGCCGAAAATATGATAAAAACCGAGTTTTAAGGGTTTGAAAGCTTACCTGCCCGTGAAATCTCTGCAACTGTCGGGTTTACTAACCTTATGGGTGAGGAGTTATTGCAATCACTGTGATTTGATTCTTGCCGGGACCATAGTACCAGAAGATTCGATAGGCTGCTGGGGTTGATTGTTCAGCATAAGCTTCAAAGATTTTCTCGCCATTCAGGGCCTTTCAGACTGGTAAACTCGTGGGTCTTCAGACTCTTATGTCTTGGATTAGCTGGACAAAAATTGAATAGCCTTTTTGACCGAATTGTATCTTTTCTCAAGCCCTTTATCTATTTTGAGCTTATGTAATTGATCTCTTGCGTGGTCTGTAAAGAATATCTCGAACAAGGGGTCCTCTAAAGTTCATCAAGGTTTAATTTCGAAATTCTACCTTCGGCCGCATCCTTCAGTCCTTTTTTGACGTTTTCAAGCGCTTCTTTGTCTTGAAAGAGCCAGAGCTCCGATGCCGGAATTTCAACAACAGGCTGCACCAGTACCTCTCCCCGGTTGTTCTTATATAATCGCACCCGTTTTGAACCCTTGAGAAGCTCTCCAAGGGTAAGTCTATTCCGGTCGTCAATGGTTCTCGTATCCACTTCCTTAAATTCGTCGTTAATTTTAACGGTATTCGTCTGCATATCGACTACCTCCAGATCTACCATAGCATATTACCCATTTGGGGTCAATGGGAAATTCCCATCTTCTATTTTTGTCTTAAAAAATCCACCTCCCCCACTCCGCAATCTGTAAGAAATCGGAGTGGCCAAGAGGTCCGGGAGCTATTTATCCCTGTTTTCTGTTTATTACGATTGCTCTCAAGATGTGCCGCCGAGTCCTATCGAGGGGCTCACCCGTCCAGGTCGAGTGATGGGGCAGTGACGTGACGCTATATCACCGGGTTCGAACCGCCGTCCATGGGTATGACGACACCCGTAATGTAGCTTGCCTTGTCCGAGGCCAGGAAGAGCGCGAGGTTTGCGATGTCCTCGGGTGCGGCGTAGCGTTTCAGCGGAACCTTCGCCTGCCCCTGGGCCAGCACCTCGTTCTCGGATAAACCCCGTGCCTTCGCCTCGAGTTTAAGTGCCTCCCGGACACGCTCGGTCATGGTTGAGCCGGGATTAATTGCATTAATGCGAAGGCCCTTTGGCCCGTAGACGTTTGCGAGGCCGACGGTTGCCAGCATCAGCGCGGAGTTCGCTGCACCGCCGGGCAGATGGATCGGCGTAGCCACTTTTCCGCCCATGCCGATGATGTTGACGATGACCCCCTTGCCTCGCTTCACCATCGCAGGCAGCACGGCGTCCATGGCATGGATGTAGGTGAAATACTTGGCTTCCATAGCCGCGTGCCAGGCTTCAGCGGTTAGCTCTTCCGGCAAATAGCGCTTCGCTGCGCCAGCCGAGTTGACCAGGACATCGACGGGGCCAAGCCGCCGCTCGACCTCGGACATCATCGCGTTCGCCGCAGAGCTCCCGGTCAGATCACAAGGTACGGCGATCAGATCATTCTCCGGTGCAGCGAGGCCGCGAAGCGCCGCATCCAGATTCGCCGCGCTGCGAGAAACGATGGCCACCCGTCCGTGTTCCGTCAAAAAGGCGCGGGCACAGGCCAGCCCGATGCCCTTGCTGCCTCCGGTGACGATAACGACCTTTCCTTCAAGCCCCAGATTCATCGGAGCCTCCTCGTAAGAATTCACCCGTTCGACAACGAACCCGCGCTTGATTTTATAACTCTTATCGGCGCGAAAGAAAAGATTGGGACTTTGACGGCATTTGGAGCGCAACAATCACTACGGCGTGCAGGTAAGGGTCCCAGAGGGAAACTTTCCTTCCGAAGCTTCACAAAAGGAGAACCTATACTCCCCATCTCCCCATCACGCTATCTCCCTATTGTTTTTTCGAGTCTCTGATCGTTTCCGCCTTTAGTCTGAGGTCTGGTCCTTTACCTCCTCTGACCACTGCTTTCTGGCTATTGCCCGCTACTATCTGGCTACTGACTTCTGGCTTCTGACTCCTGACCACCGGCTACTGACTTCTGCCTTCTGATCTCTGACATCTGGCTCTTGCCTCTTGCCTACTGCCTTACGCCTCTTGCCTCCTGACCTCCTGCCAGGTTGGAACCATCTTGAAATTGCTATAATTTCCTGCTTTTGGTATAAATAGGTCAACTTCGAAGGGAATTAAACCGGATGTTTTTGTTAGTCAATCCGTAAAAGAGGATAACCGCGTCGCAATGCCTAAAATTAACCAAGAGGCGTTAAAACAGTCTGGTCGCAGTCCCCCCTCTACGCGAACAAGTCAGATCGTGGCGAAGGTGGATGAACTAATGGCACTGAGCGATGAACTGGAAGCCAGAATCACCCATACCTCGAACACTCGTCGCCAACTCCTCGAAGCCACCCTTATCGAGGCCATAACGTCATGATGACGGAACACTGTACCGCTTCGAGGCAGGAGTCCAACGGTTTTGAAAAAACGCCGAAAGAAATCTGGGAACACCAGACTCAATTCCATGCCGCTCGCAGAATAGTATCTTAAGGAAATCAATAACACCATGCAGGAGGTTAGACTTAATGGATGATATTCCAATTCCACTCAAAGATATTAAGGGGATGGATTATGAACCAAAAAACGAAGCCGGTGTGATCATCCTATTCACTCTGACCATGAGGCGACTGGGGTTCTCAGGGATAATCGAGGCAAAGAGGAAATTCCCCGATTGCATAGCCAGAAAACATGGGAAAAGTGTTCCCATAGAATTCGAATATAGATCTAGGAATTTTCTTACCCACAGACACGATAAAGAATTGGGACGAAAACGGTGCACCATTGTGTGCTGGGAGGACAACTGGGCGAATCCGCCGAAGAACATAAGCATTTTATCACTGAGTAAAGAGCTAGGCGTATCCAATAGAATCCGCCTAACTTGTGCAAAACAGCCTGAAGATCTGACCTTTCTTGATAACCCGAGAAGAAAGACGTGCCATTGGTCAATGCCACTATCCACAAAGAAGGGGGATTTAATAATCGTCTGGCGAGCAGGTAAGGGGCAGTCAAGACTCCAAGACATCCTTGAGGCGCTTGAAAACGCAAGACCAAAAGGGAGATATAACGGCTACGGGAAATGCCGGATTCTTTGTCATTTCGAAAAGTCAATCACTTTGGATGATCTTCAAAGGCACACGGAATTGGGCTGTTCGGCAATGGTAAGGTCAAGCTTTTTCCTGGGGCCGAACAAGGAGTTGACGCCCTATTGGCCTTATTTGTATCAACTCATCTTGGACAGGAATCCTGGCTTACAAAAAATCTGAAGCCTTTTTGCCCGGGAAGTTCACTATTTGACACAACCTATCGAGAAGGACAATACGTGGACGGAGAGTAATTCTTTAAAGATAAGAATTTAAGACAATTGACATTTGTAGTTCCCTGAAATTTTTAAAGCCAGTTTTATCCGAATGGCAGGAGCTAATGACTCCTGGTTTCTGGAACTACAAGAATGATGCTCCTTGGTGGTACAACGAAAGGGCTTTGCTGAGTCTCTTTGCCGGAGCAGTATGGAAATGCAGTAAGAGTAAGTGCAACGGATGGGCTTTTGAGGAATTCATATCCGATAAGTGGAGAACAATGAGGCGTGGTAACCGAAGGAAGGGTAAGGGTCGAGGGGACATTATGTTTGGAATGAGGGACCTTAATTTTGTTGGGGAGGCAAAGCAGTGCTGGCCGATTCTAAAAGAAGCCCCACGGATGCGCTAAAGACTATAGATGAAACGATGGCTAAAGCCCTGTCTGACGCATCCCGCCTGCCTCCGGACGGTAAGCGTTTAGGAATCGTATTTGTAACGCCACGGGTACGTAATTCTAACCTCCCCTACATAGACGAGATTCTCAAAGTTACCCCACAGAAGCTCTGAATAAGAGACAGAATACTGCGATGGCTTGGACCTCCCGCCCGAGAAGCTTGTCTTGAACGGTAAAGATGGCTACAGATATCCAGGTATCGTACTGCTGATCAAACGTTTTCGCGGGCATTTAAGTTGAGAGAGGAACAATGCCGCACGAACAGAAACTGATCCCGGCGCATGGTGGCTATCGCAAGCTGCGCAGTTTTCAATGCGCCCAGTTGGTGTACGATGCCACGGTCCTCTTCTGCAACCGCTTTGTGGACAAACGCTCGCGCACCCATGACCAGATGGTCCAGGCCGCCCGCAGCGGCGTGCAAAACATTGCCGAAGGCAGTATGGCCTCCGCGACCTCGAAGAAGACGGAACTCAAACTGACCGGGGTGGCCAGGGCCAGTCTGGAAGAACTGCTGCTCGACTACGAGGACTTTCTGCGTCAGCGGGGGCTGCGCATGTGGGACAAGAATTCGCCCGAGGCGCTGTGCAGTGCGGCAGCGCTACCAATCAGATTCGTCTGACACGTCCGACAGGTCAGACAAGTCAGACCCCTATTCTCTTCGCAACGCTCCCGCAGAAGTGGCGGCTAATACCCTGATCTGCCTGATTAACCAGGCAAGCTTTCTTCTGGGGCGGCAACTGCAAAAACTGGAGCAGCAGTTTCTTTCCGAAGGCGGCTTTACGGAACGACTTTATCGCGAACGCCGGGCCGTACGCGAACGTGATAAGGAACAAGATAGAACGGATCGGGCAAATCCTCTGTGTAACCTGTTCAGATCTGAACAGGACCGAGGTCCTGACTTCCGGAGGCTCGCCACTGCTCTCTCCGCCCTTTATCCTAAAGAGAGCGAGGGAGAGCGGTTGCTGGATGCCATGTTTTTAGCCATGCCGAGATGAAGAGAGGGACAAAATGAATAAGCGAGAAGAATCGATTCAAGAAAAGATCGACAAGATGGTGCGCCGTATCGTGAAAAAGTTTAAACCGGAGAAGATCATTCTCTTCGGTTCATATGCGCGCGGTACTCCTACAAGGGACAGTGACGTTGATCTCTTAATTATCATGCCCGTATCAGGATCAAAGCGCGAGAAGCGAATTGAGATAGGAGTCGCGCTTCACGATATACGCATACCGAAGGACATCATTGTTGCCACTCCTGATGAAGTTGAAAGACGTAAGAATCTCGTAGGTACGATTATCCGCCCCGCATTAGAAGAAGGGAAGGTGTTGTATGCCAGGGAATAGCGAGGTTTTGAAGATCGTACAAGAGTGGATTGAAAAAGCAGAAAACGACATCAGGAATGCAGTCTTCACTTTGAAAATGCGGGATCGTTGCCCTACAGACACAGTGTGTTTTCATGCCCAACAATTGAAAACTGAGTCAATTGAGGAGTTTCTATGAAAATCGAAGCATTGCATATCGGGATGAAGGTTGAGCACCCTCATCATGGGATCGGGGTTGTGAAAGCCCTTTCTGAGCAATCCGCGGATATTCTTTTTGACGAAGGATTGCGGACCGTTTCTCCGGAAATCAGTCATCTTGAACCTGCAGAGCCCATGGTTAAGGTAAACGGCGAGGAGGCACCCCTTGCCCATTTTATCAAACAGATCATCGAACAGACAACCCATGCGGTTGTCTGCGAACTGGGGCTTGAAAGACCCGATTCCGTGGTGGAGCAGCTTGCAGGACGCTGGCATCAAGGGCGGATGGTGCTTCATCCAGCGGACCCGTCGCTCCAGGCTAAAGAGGTCCCCCTTGAAACCTTTTTTCATAAGATCGTGATGATCCGGAATAACTTGCGGGTCCTCGAACAGAAGATCAACAGCCACGAGAAACTCTCGGATGCTGATAAGGTTGAAATGCAGCAATACATCTCACGCTGTTACGGATCGATGACCACCTTCAATATCCTTTTCAAAAGCGGAGAGGACCAGTTCAGTTCGAAGTAAGAAAGAAAGAGAATCGCGGACCAGGTATTTCAAAGAGAAGAGACGTCATTCGAGTCTGGCAAAGCCTCCTTGGATGGGCCCATCCTTAAAAAAAATCACGACCCCATGGGAGAGTCAGTTTCTGGATCGCCCGCGCCGGGAAGGGCTATGATCTCTTCCTTATCGGGCCGGGGAGGTCATGAAGATCCGCTCCAGTTGAAGCCTCTCTTCCGGCGTAATCATGAAGATTAAGATATCGCTGCGCCGGAGGAGATAATCCTGAGGTGGATTATAGATCCAATCATCTTTCCTTTTTGCAGCCAACAGGAGGATGGAGGGATATTTTTCTAAATTTAGGGCGCTCAGGGGTCTATCCGTAAAAGACTCAGGGACCGGAATTTCTTCGATCCTCAGGTTTTTCTCCCTGTCTCGCAGCATGACGTCAAGAAAGGACACTGTGGCGGGTCGGATCATCTCGGAAACGATCCTCAGCCCGCCGATAAAGGCAGGAGATACAACCGAATCCGCCCCAGCCTTTTTTATCTTTTCGGAATTCTTTAAGTCAATGCATTTGGCCACGACTTTTACCCCGGGATTGAGTTGTTTTGCGGTCAGGCTGATCACCAGGTTTTGATTATCATCCCCTGTGACTGCAAATATCCCTGCGGCTTCGTGAATACCGGCTTTTAAGAGGGTATCGTCGTTTGTGGCATCCCCCTCGACGAAGTAACTATCCTGAAAGGAGGCCTTCATCTTTCCGATTCTTGTCTCGTCCGGATCCACAACGACGTAATGTCTTTGGGTGCTATGAAGCTCGTTGGCGATGTAGAATCCCACATCCTCGGCAGAGCAGACGATGTAATGTTTTCGCAATTTTTTGATGTCCCTTTCCATCTTCCTCCTCCTGAAAACTTCCTTCAATCGTCCTTCGACCATCAGGGCAGTAACATTTGAAAGGACATAGGTGGCAATCCCAATACCCGAGAAAGCAACACATATCGTGAACACCCTTCCCGCCGGATTGTGAGAAAGGTCGATAATCTCGCCATATCCAATGGTAGTAATGGTGATGACCGTCATGTAAAGACAGTCTAAGAGAGAATACTGGCCTTTGCTCAAGATCGCATAACCCAGGGTCCCCACCAGCAGGGTAGCCATCAGGAATGCCATGAGGCCGAGGTTCTTTTTGACGAGCTGCCAGAGGATCTGTCTGAAAAACTCCATTTGTTTAAACTACCCCAAGGCGCCATGGAAGTCAACCTTGGCCTTGCATTGTGCGCCACAAAGCCTTTCCGACCGGCCCGGCCGGGTCCGTCACAATTTTAGATTCAATTTGGCAGAACGGTTACCCTTCTTCAACTGAAAAGCTTCTATGACTCATCAGCGCACCATGCAAATTTGTTAAGAAGTTTTGGTTGAAAAACCAAAGGGGGATGATTAATTTTAAGTTAAATTGTTCAGGGGGTGTGAACTAAGATGCAAACCGAGAAAATGACGTTAAAAGCTCAGGAGGCTTTGCAGGATGCCAAATCGATTGCTGAAAGAAAGAACCATCAGCAGATCGATGTTGAACATTTATTGTCGGCCCTCATCTCTCAGAAAGAGGGAATTGTTCTCCCCATTCTTCAAAAAATGGGGGCCAATGTTGAGCTGATTGTCTCCCAACTGGAGGGAGAATTGGACCGGATCCCCCGGGTGACGGGGAGAGGAGCAGGGCAGATTTATCTTTCGAGTCGGGTCAACGACATACTAAATACGGCCTGGAAAGAAGCGGAGCGGCTGACGGACGAATATGTATCCACCGAGCACCTTCTCCTGGCCATTGCCGATGAGAAGCAAGGGGCCGCGTTTCAGATCCTTCAGAGAAACGGGGTTACCAAGGATTCTGTTTTCAGGGTATTGCAGGATATCCGGGGACCTCATCGCGTGACCGATCAGAATCCCGAGGAGAAGTACCAGGCCCTGAAACGATATAGCCGGGACCTTACCGAAGAGGCAAGGAAAGGAAAGCTCGACCCGGTGATCGGGAGGGACGAGGAGATCCGGAGGGTCATTCAGGTTCTCTCTCGAAGGACGAAGAATAATCCGGTCCTGATCGGCGAGCCGGGCGTTGGAAAAACGGCGATCGTTGAAGGACTGGCTCAACGGATCGTCAAGGGAGATATTCCTGAATCGCTGAAGAACAAGAAACTGGTCTCTCTCGATCTCGGATCTTTGATTGCAGGCGCTAAGTTCCGGGGAGAGTTTGAGGACAGGTTGAAGGCCGTGCTGAAAGAGATTTCAGGAGCCGCCGGGAATATCATCCTTTTTATCGATGAGCTGCATACCCTGGTGGGTGCAGGAGCGGCGGAAGGGGCAATCGATGCTTCGAATATGTTGAAGCCGGCCCTGGCAAGAGGGGAACTGAGGTGCGTGGGCGCAACGACGCTCAATGAATATCGCAAATATATCGAAAAGGACGCAGCCCTGGAGCGGCGGTTCCAGCCGATCTATGTCGCCCAACCTACGGTTGAAGACACCATTGCCATCTTAAGGGGCCTGAAGGAACGGTATGAAGTCCATCACGGGGTGAAGATCAAAGACTCGGCCATCATTGCCGCCGCCATGCTGTCCCACCGGTATATCGCAGACCGTTTCCTTCCGGACAAGGCTGTCGATCTTATCGATGAATCCGCCTCGAGGCTGAGGATTGAGATCGACAGTGTTCCCATGGAGATAGATGAGGTCCAGCGGAGAGTGATGCAGCTCGAGATCGAACGGCAGGCCCTGAAAAAAGAGAAGGACAAGGCTTCCGTCGAACGCTTGAAGAAGCTTGAAAAGGAGCTCGGGGACCTGAAGGCCGAAGTCAGAGAGAAATCCGTAAAATGGGAGAATGAAAAGAAGGCGATCTCCCGGATCCGGGAAGTCAAGGAGCAGATTGAGAAGACAAAGCAGATGATGAAAGAGGCGGAACGGGAAGTAAACTATACCCGGCTGGCCGAGCTGCAATATGGAGAGATGTCGAGGCTCGAGGGCGAATTGAAGAAGGAGGAGGAACGGCTGGCCGAGCTCCAGAAGGTCGAGAAGATGCTGAAAGAGGAGGTCGACGAGGAGGACATTGCTGAGGTTGTTTCCAAATGGACGGGAATCCCTGTTTCGAGGATGCTGGAAGGGGAGGTCGAAAAACTGGTCCATATGGAGGAGAGGCTTCGCCGGAGAGTGGTGGGACAGGAGGATGCGATTGTGGCCGTCTCCAATGCCGTGAGAAGGGCAAGAGCAGGACTTCAGGATCCGAACCGGCCCATTGGTTCTTTTATCTTCATGGGGCCCACCGGTGTGGGAAAAACAGAACTCGCCCGTGCTCTGGCCGAATTCCTTTTTGATGACGAGCAGGCCATGGTGAGAATTGATATGTCGGAATACATGGAGAAACACTCCGTGGCGCGACTGATCGGAGCGCCTCCCGGCTATGTGGGTTATGAGGAGGGAGGGTTTCTCACGGAAGCAGTCCGGAGAAGGCCCTACTCAATCGTCCTCATGGACGAGATCGAGAAGGCCCATCCGGAGGTGTTTAATATTTTGCTGCAAATACTTGATGATGGCAGGCTTACGGATGGTCATGGAAGGACGGTCGACTTTAAGAATACGGTCGTGATCATGACCTCCAATATTGGAAGCCAGTGGATTGTCGATCTGGGTGAAAAAGACTATGAAGAGATGCGGCGGCGGGTGATGGATGCGGTGAGGACCCATTTTAAACCCGAATTTCTCAACCGGGTCGACGAGCTCGTCATCTTCCGCGGACTGGGGATTGAAGAGATCAAAGTCGATCGTTGAAATTCAAATGAAGAAACTCCAGGGGAGGCTTCTGGAGAGAAGGATCGACCTTAAACTGACGGAAAAAGCCAAAGAGTGGATTGCTAAAACGGGATTTGATTCAGCTTACGGGGCAAGGCCTCTCAAGCGCGTGATTCAAAAAGAGATTCAGGATAGGCTGGCCCTCAAGCTTCTGGAAGGTAAATTCAAAGAGGGAGACAGCGTGACCGTTGACCTCGACGGCAAAAAAGGGGAGTTAGTATTCAAACCATAGAGCTGGAATGGGTGTCCCTCAGAAGTTATGGGCTCAATTGAACGAGGGTTGTTTCCCCCTCGAACCCTTGAAAGCGGATCATCGGACGGAGGATGACGAGGCCGAAAGTTTACTGAGCGTTACTTGTAACTTAAGAATTTCCTTGACAATATTTGAAGAAACGGTTATACATATTCCGTTTTTGATTGCCTGTTCTGTTCACGGGCAGTCAGACCTGAGACTGGAAGTTTTTATAGGCACGTAGCTCAGGGGGAGAGCACTACCTTGACGCGGTAGGGGTCTGGGGTTCAAATCCCCACGTGCCTACCATTGAGCACAATTTGTTTTAAGGTGAAATATAAGTAATTGAAGAAAGAGTTAATTTAATCCAAACCAACAGAAGAGGCATCATTCAGACCAGAGTCGGGTGATGCCTCTTCGACTTCAAACCGGACAAGGTTGAAAGTGCAATGGGAGAAGAAATTACCGTCAAACTTGCGGACGGAGAGAAGAAATCCTTTCCCAGGGGAATGAGACTTCTGGATTTTTCAGATCAGGATGCCATTGCAGCCCAGGTGGATGGGGTCGCGGTTGACCTCTCCAGAACACTGGAAAAGAATGCTTCGGTTGCTTTTATCCCTGCCCGTTCGAAAAAAGGCATGGATATTCTTCGACACTCTGCCGCCCATGTGATGGCTCAAGCGGTCAAAGAGTTGTTCCCTTCGGTGAAGCTCACTTTTGGTCCAGCGACGGAGTCAGGCTTTTATTACGACTTCGATTATGAGCGTCCCTTTACCCCTGAAGATCTCGAAAAGATTGAGAATCGGATGGCGGAAATCGTTGAACAGAACTATTCGTTCGTGCGGCAAGAGGTTTCAAAAGAGGAAGCGATCAGGATATTTCAGGAAAAAGGCGAAACGTATAAGATGGAGCATCTCCAGGACCTCCCCGATCAGGTCTCCCTCTACAGTCAGGGATCCTTTACCGATCTCTGTGAGGGGCCCCATGTTCCTTCTTCCGGAAGGATTAAGGCCTTTAAGATCTTAAATGTTTCAGGAACTTACTGGAGGGGGGACGCCCGGAACCAGGTTCTCCAGAGGGTTTATGGGACCGCGTTCCCGGATCAGAAGGCATTAGATGACTACCTTCACATGCTTGAGGAGGCCCGTAAACGGGATCACCGGAAATTGGGAAAGGAGCTCGATCTCTTCAGTCTCCAGGATGAAGCGGGTCCGGGTTTAGTGATCTATCATCCGAAGGGAGCGCTCCTTCGAACGATCCTGGAGGATTTTGAGAAGAGAGAGCATTTGAAACGGGGATACCAGATTGTGATCGGTCCCCAGCTTTTACGATTGGACCTCTGGAAACAGTCCGGCCATTTTGAAAACTATCGGGACAAGATGTATTTTACCAAGGTGGAGGATGCGGAATACGGGATCAAGCCGATGAACTGCCTGGCCCATATGCTCGATTTACAAAACGCAGATCCGGAGTTATCGGGATCTTCCCATCCGCTATTTTGAGCTTGGAACCGTCCATCGCCATGAGAAGTCCGGAGAACTCCACGGCTTGCTCCGGGTGAGGGGATTTACTCAGGACGATGCCCACATTCTCTGCCGGCCTGACCAGCTCAACGACGAGATCTATGCCATCCTTGACTTCGTGGATGACGTGATGAAAGATCTTTGGTTTCGAATATGAGATGGAACTCAGCACCCGGCCCGAAAAATCGATCGGAACGGATGAGGACTGGGAAAGGGCAACTCAGGCGCTCCTCCTCGCCCTCAAAGGGAAGGGCCTTGTCTTTGAAATCAATGAAGGAGATGGGGCTTTTTACGGTCCGAAGATCGATGTAAAACTGAAGGATGCCCTCAATCGGAGATGGCAGTGTGCGACGATCCAGGTGGATTTTGCCATGCCCGAGCGTTTCGATCTCACGTATGTGGGGAGTGACGGGGAGCGTCATCGCCCTGTCATGCTTCATCGGGTTATCCTTGGAGCAATGGAAAGGTTTATAGGCGTATTGATTGAACACTATGCCGGTGCCTTTCCAGTGTGGCTTTCTCCTGTTCAGGCCATCCTCTTAACCGTGACGGATCGCCACATCCCTTATGCGGAGAGCGTAAGTCAGGAATTGTTAAGAAAAGAGATCCGGGTGGAAAGGGATTTCCGAAACGAGAAGCTGGGGTTCAAGATCCGGGAAGCTCAGCTTCAAAAGATACCCTACATGCTGGTCATCGGAGACCGGGAAGAGAAGGAAGGAACGCTGTCGCCGCGCAAACGGAGCGGGGAGGCGATGAAGGCGATGCGGGTCGAGGAATTCATCAGCCAGGTCCGGTCGGAATACCCCAAACTCTAATTTTTAGATTGCCCAGTGCCGATTTTGGATTGAGAAATCTAAAATCGAAAATCAGAAATCGAAAATCAAAAGGGAGGTGATGTATATCGTCACAGATGTCCGGATTAACCGGGAGATTCGGGCGAGGGAAGTGAGGGTCATCGACTCTGAAGGGAAGCAGTTGGGCATTTTGCCGTTGGTGGAAGCTCTTCGACAGGCTGCCACTGTCGAGCTTGACCTGGTGGAGGTCTCATCCAAATCGGATCCGCCGGTCTGCCGAATCATGGATTATGGGAAGTTTAAATACCAGCAGAGTAAAAAGGCTCATGATGCAAAAAAGAAGCAGGCCGTTGTCCACATCAAGGAAGTGAAGCTGAGGCCGAAAACAGGGGAGCATGACTTTCAATTCAAAGTCAAGCATATTGAGCGTTTTCTAAAGGAGGGAGACAAGATCAAGGTGACCGTTGTCTTCAGGGGAAGGGAGATTGCCTTTCCCGACCACGGGAGGAATATGCTGAAGCGGGTTCAGGAGTTGCTGAAAGAATCGGGAAAAGTCGAGCAAGACCCAAGATTTGAAGGAAGAAATTTCGTGATGATTCTGGCTCCTCTCCAGGGGCAAAAATTGCCTCAGAGCAATTAGAAGGAGAATGAAACGTGCCTAAATTAAAGACAAATCGCGGAGCGGCAAAACGGTTTAAGAAAACGGGAACGGGAAAGATCAAGGTGAAGGGGGCTTTTGCGAGACATATCTTGACCAAGAAGACGACCAGTCGAAAGAGAGGTTTCCGATCCCCGAAATACGTCGAAAAGTCGGACGAAAAAGGGGTAAAGAGACTGATTCCTTACCTCTAAATTTCCTGCGAGGATAGTGTCCTCATTTCAATCGACTGGCAAGACAAACGAGATCAACGCGTCATCCTTTTTCGCCTCTGCCCGCTTCTGTATCCAGGGGCGGAGCCGGGGGATTGGTCATTCACAGTCAACGAACACGTTATTTTTAGTTACCAGAAGGGAGAACAACCATGCCGAGGGTAAAGGGCGGGCCTAAAACGAGGCAGAGAAGAAAGAAAGTCCTGAAGAGGGCAAAGGGCTACGTGGGGGGACGGAGGCGGCTGTACCGGACTGCCATAGATGCTGTTCACCGGGCTCTGGTCTATGCCTACCGGGACCGGAAGAAGAAAAAGGGAGATTTTCGAAGGCTATGGATCAGCCGGATCAATGCTGCGGCAAGGCTCCAAGGGCTCTCCTATAGTCGGCTGATGGATTCACTGAAGAAGGCCCACGTGGAATTGGACCGGAAGATTCTGGCAGACCTGGCTGTATCCGATCCCGGAGCCTTCTCCAAGATTGTGGAAATGGCCAAGGCAGGCAGTGTCGCAACGAAGTAGACTGTTTCTACTATCAAACAAACAGGATGTTCATCCTGGTTCGAGACGGAGCGGTTTAGTGATAGAGGAGCTGGAAAGGCTTCAGAAAGAGACGCTGGTTTCTCTCTCTCAAGCGAAGATGGAGAACGAAGTTTCTGACGTTCGGGTCGGGGTCTTAGGACGGAAGGGAAGTTTGACCCAGCTTCTCAAGAGCCTAGGAGCGCTCCCGGAGGCTGAGCGGAGGGAGTTAGGAAAGAGGGCAAATCAGGTCAAGGCTGAGTTGGAGGCCAAGATTGAAGAGGCTCTGATCCGGGTTCGAGAAGCGGAGAGGAGGGAAGCCCTCCGGAAGGAGCGAATTGACATCACTCTCCCCGGCAGACCGACTCCCTCGGGGAAAAAGCATCCGATCACCCAAATTCTGGACGAAGTTGTTGAGATCTTCTCCCGTCTCGGTTTCGATGTGGTCGAAGGGCCTGAGGTGGAACTGGACTATTACAATTTTGAAGCTCTCAATATCCCCAAGGGACATCCCGCCCGAGAGATGCAGGCCACTTTTTTCATTTCAGATGAGGTTGTGCTTAGGACCCACACTTCCCCGGTGGAAATAAGGACAATGGAAAAACAATCTCCGCCCGTCCGGATTATCTCCCCCGGGGCCGTTTATCGGCGGGATTTCGATCCGACCCACTCTCCTATGTTTCATCAGGTGGAAGGTCTCCTAGTGGATAAAGGGATCACCTTTGCGGATCTGAAGGGGGTCCTGACAATCTTTGTTCATCAGATGTTCGGAAAGGAGACAAAACTCCGATTCAGACCGAGCTTTTTCCCTTTCACCGAACCGAGCGCTGAGGTGGATATTCAGTGTGTAATGTGCGGTGGCAAGGGGTGCGGGGTTTGTTCCAACTCGGGGTGGTTAGAGATTTTAGGCTCTGGAATGACGGACCCTGCCGTATTTAAGTTTGTCAATTATGATCCCGAAGAAGTGACAGGCTTCGCCTTTGGGATGGGAATTGAGCGGATTGCCATGCTCAAGTTCGGCATCAATGATATCCGTCTCTTTTTTACGAATGACGTGAGGTTCTTGAAGCAATTTTAGAATGCGGAATGCAGATTGCGGAATCATCGGATACGGGTCATCGAATTGAGTATTCGTCTTGAATTCCGACCGAATTCCGAAATCCGCAATTGGAGTCCAGATGAAGGTCAGTTTGAATTGGCTGAAAGAGTATGTTGACATTCAGATGGCCGTGAAGGATCTGGCCCATCTTCTGACGATGGCGGGTCTGGAAGTCGGAGAAGTGACTTCAAGAGGCGAGGGATTGGAGAGGGTAGTAGTCGCCCAGATCGATTCAATCCGGAAGCACCCGAACGCAGACCGTCTTTCGCTGGTTGAGGTCAGTACTGACCGGGAGAAATTTTCGATCGTTTGTGGAGCGTCGAACATCCGTGAAGGGCAGAGGGTTCCATTGGCCCTGATTGGAGCAAAGCTTCCGAATGGGACTCGAGATCAAGCGGTCAAAGATCAGAGGGGTCGCCTCGGAAGGAATGCTCTGTTCGGAAATTGAGCTTGGTTTTGGGCAGGACGCCGCCGGGATTATGATCCTCTCGGCCGAAAGTCCCCTGGGGAATGAACTGGCGGATGCCTTGGGGTTAAGGGATACGATACTCGATCTGAGCGTGACTCCCAATCGGCCCGATTGGCTCTGTGTGATCGGTGTGGCCCGGGAGATTGCCGCACTGACCCATCAAAAAGTGAAATATCCCCGTCTTTCCCTTTCCGACCGGGGAGACGAAATTCACGGGAAGACCTCTGTGACTCTTCTTGATCCCGACCTATGCCCCCGGTATGCGGCAAGGATGATGGAGGGGGTGAAGATAAGCCCTTCTCCCCAGTGGATGAGGGACCGGCTGGAAAAGGTGGGCGTCCGGGCCATCAACAATGTGGTTGATGTTACAAACTATGTGATGATGGAATACGGCCAGCCCCTCCATGCCTTCGATTTTGAGGTGTTGGAGGAGGGGAGGATTGTTGTCCGGAGGGCCCAGGAGGGTGAGGCCTTCGTTACGCTTGACGGGGTCAGGCGGATCATGAGTCCCCAGGACCTGATGATCTGTGATGGCAAAAAGCCGGTGGCTATTGCCGGCGTGATGGGTGGGCTTAACTCCGAAATCAAGGAGGAGACGACAACCGTTTTCCTGGAAAGCGCCTATTTTGAGCCCATGAGTAATCGACGAACTTCAAATCGACTCGGCCTTGAGACGGAGGCGGCTTACCGTTTCGGAAGAGGGATCGATTATGGCGCGTGCCTTCTTGCCGCAAATCGGGCTACCCAATTGATCCAGGAGTTTGCGGGGGGAAGGGTTGTGTCCGGCGCGATCGATGCCTACCCCGCGCCCCTTCAGCCGAAGCCGATTTCTTTGAGGGTTTCAAAGGCGAACCAGGTTTTAGGGACTGAGATCTCTATTCCTAAGGTAAGGTCCTACCTTGAAGATCTTGAGTTGAATGTCCAGGATGAAAGGGATGGCCTCTTAACGGTGATCCCTCCCTCTTACCGGGGGGACTTGGAACGAGAGATCGACCTGATCGAAGAGATTGCCCGGATGGATGGATACGAGCATATCCCGATTACCCTTCCCTCAAGCTCTTCATTTCCTGCCGAAAAGAACAGGGATTATCTCCTCGAGAAAAAGGCTGTGGAAGTTCTCGTCCATCTTGGTTTTCATGAGGTGATCACCTATAGCTTTGTCTCCCCAGGCTGGAATAAGCTCATTGGACTTTCACCGGAGGATCGGCGGAGCAAATCTCTTTGTATCCTGAATCCCCTGACCGAAGATTTTTCAGTCCTGAGGACGACTCTGGTTCCGGGACTGTTAGAGACCATCCGATACAACCTTTCACGGAAGAATACAAACCTCAAGATATTCGAACTCGGGAAGGTGTTTCTTCCTGAAGCAGGGGAAAAACTACCCAAGGAATTGAGGCACCTTGCGGGGATTGGGATGGGGTCGCCGGAAGAATCCCATTGGGCTTCCCAGTCGAGGCCCATCGATTTTTACGACATCAAAGGATGTGTCGCAGCGGTGCTGGATGCTTTCCAGATGCGAGGCGTGTCGTTTGAACGGATTGAGGAGGTGCCTTACCTTCATCCCGGAAGATCGGCGAAGCTCCTATTTGAGGGAGAAGCCCTGGGCGTTCTGGGAGAGATTCACCCGGAGATCCTGAGTCGCTACGACATTCCTGAAAGGGCTTATCTCTTCGAGTTGAATTTCGAGCCCTTCGTCCAGTCAGCAGGAGAGGAGAAGCGATTTCAGTCCTTGCCGAGATTTCCGGCGGTCTACCGAGATCTCTCTCTGGTTGTCGATGCCTCGTTGGAGTCAGGGAAATTGGCAGAGGCGATCTGGGCTTCCCGCGAACCCCATATCGATGAGGTGACGCTCTTTGATGTTTACCAGAAGGCGCCCATCCCCGAGGGGAAGAAAGGGGTTTCTTACCGGATTCGGTATCAAGCCAACGATCGGACCTTGACAGATGAAGAGGTAAACCAGTACCATGAAAGAATTACGGAACGGCTGAGGGAAATCTTTCGAGTCGAACTGAGGCAATGAGGGTTTCTTAGAAAGGAGGGGGCTGCCATGACAAAGGTCGACATCATCGAAAACATTTACGAGAAGGTGGGTTTTTCGAAGAAAGAAGTGTCCAAGATTGTCGAGTCTGTCTTCGACATCATCAAGGAGACGCTTCAAACCGAGGATAAGATTAAAATCTCCGGGTTTGGAAATTTCGTGATTCGGAATAAAAGGGCCAGGCGAGGTCGAAACCCGCAGACGGGCAGCGACATCGAGATCAGCCCCAGGAGAATTTTGACCTTTAAGCCGAGTCAGGTCCTGAAGGCAGGCCTCAACCATCAGGGGACATAATTTTCAGTCTCCACCTTACTAGGGTCTGTCGACCCATCTGCTCTCAGGGTATGGACAGACGAGAGGCAGAGAAAAAGTTTGCCCAGATTGACGAAAAGGCAATCCCGGACCGATCCGATCTCCTCAGAAAGGCTTTACTACCGCATCGGGGAGGTCAGTCAGATTACCGGACTTAAGCCTCATGTCCTTCGGTATTGGGAGTCTGAATTTCGGGTGATCAAGCCTTACAAATCAGGGTCCCCCCAGCGGCTTTACCGGAAAAGAGATCTGGAACTCATCTTAAAGATCAAAAAACTCCTGTACGAAGAGGGGTTTACGATAGCAGGGGCCAAGAAGAAGATACGAGATGTGGAAAGAGAGGAAAGCCGAAGCCTGAGGGTGAAGGCGGTTGACAATAGGGCAGAGGGGGAGGAACGAAGGTTGCTTTCCCTCATTCGCGAGGAACTGCAGGGGATAAAGAGAATCCTTGAAGGCTCCGCTCTTCAGTCGTAGGTGACCTTGTTTTTGATTAGAAAATAACCCCAAACACCTCCTCGCCCCCGACAGGGGGAGAGGATTGAGGTGAGGGGGAAACCCAAGAAGTCCCATCCTCACCCGTACCCTCTCCCGCCAGCGGGAGAGGGGAATACATTGTTTTCATGGTTTGTGGGTGCCCACTGAGCATGGGGCATGAGCTTGTTTGAATGAGCATTGTTCCTGTTTTTTTCAATTCTGGACTTGGAGAGAAAATAGAAGATGTCGCAGGTGTTGATTGGTTTTCTGATGATCGGCGCTGTCACCATGGCGATTCTGGTTTTTTTGATTGTTGTTCTTTCGGCCGCACTTCTGATTTTTGCGAGAGGGGAGAAGAAAGTAAAACAGAGCATGGGTACTCTCATGGAGCCTAAAAAGTCGCCGAATTAGGATCGGTCGATGAATTGACCGGTGCCAGAGGAACCGCTGTTTTTTTCTGAATAAAGGTCTGGACTTTTGTCGCAAAATTGAATATAGTAAGAGTGTTGTGGTTTCGGGGCGTAGCGCAGCCTGGTAGCGCACTGGCATGGGGTGCCAGGTGTCGGAGGTTCAAATCCTCTCGCCCCGACCAACTCCTCTTCAGGATCAAGTTCCCTGGCTCGAGGTTTCAGGGAATGGGATTTCTCTCCAGCAACTCACCGTCATCTTTTAAAATATGCGTGAACGTCCGAAGATTCTCGTCACCAATGATGATGGGATCTATTCCAAAGGAATCATCATCCTGGCGAAGGCTCTCAGCGAGATTGGAGAAGTATTCGTTGTCGCTCCCGATCGGGAAAAGAGCGCCATCGCCCATTCACTTACCCTGCACCGTCCCCTCCGCGTAGAAAAGATCAAGCGAAATTTTTATGCAGTCGATGGAACCCCCGCGGATTGCGTCCACCTGGCCGTGAACGCCATTCTTTCCGGGAAGCCCCAGCTGATCGCTTCGGGGATAAACAAAGGAGGAAATCTCGGGGACGACATCACTTACTCTGGAACAGTCTCTGCCGCCTTTGAGGGGACCCTTCTGGGCATACCCTCTTTTGCCATCTCCCTGGTCAGCCGGAGTCAATTTAAATTCCACCCGGCTGCCCGCTTTGCCGTGAGGGTGGCCGAATCGATCCTGAAGAAAGGGCTTCCTAAAGACACCCTTCTCAACGTCAACGTTCCCAACCTCAATGAAAAGGAGATCCGGTCTTACCAGATCACGCAACAGGGCCGGTGGATCCACAACGGGAGTGCGGTGGTTGAAAAAACAGATCCAAGGGGAAAGAAGTACTACTGGATCGGGGGCGGCCAACTCACCTTCGATCAGCGAGGGGATACCGATTTTGAGGCGGTATCCAATCGCTCCATTTCAATTACGCCACTTCACCTGGACCTCACGCATTATCCTTCCATCCCCCTCCTGAAGAAATGGAAACTCTGACTAAGATCAATTGCAAAATATCCAGTGCAAAGTTAGCAATTAGCAATAGGCTGCAAAGAAAGGAATCGGGTTTTTCATTGCTAATTGTTGATTGTTAATTTTGCAATTTGCAATGACGGAATATATGGAAAAGCGTGTTTACATCGAAACCTACGGCTGCCAGATGAATGCGCATGATACGGAGCGGATGCTTCAGCTCCTCGAAGGCGCCTCTTACCGGGAGGCAAAGGATGCGAGAGAAGCAGACCTCATCCTCGTCAATACCTGCAGTGTCAGGGAGAAGCCTGAGGAGAAGGTTTACAGCGCGCTGGGCAGATTTAGAGAATTGAAAGAGGAGAAGGGGACGATCATCGGCGTAACGGGTTGCGTGGCCCAACAGGAAGGCAAACGCCTTTTGAAGCGAGTCCCTTATCTCGACCTTGTGGTCGGCACCCATGCCCTCTCCCGTCTTCCGGAACTGGTAAAACAGGTGGTGGACTCTGGTCAACGCATCTGCGAGACCGATTTTGATCCGGAAGGAGGCTACCTGAAGACGCCTCTCCCGCGGAAGCACGGGACAAAGGTGAAGTCCTATGTGACCATTATGCAGGGGTGCAATCGGTTCTGCTCCTACTGTATCGTTCCCTATGTCAGGGGAAGGGAGAGAAGCCGGCCCAGCCGGGAGATCCTCGAAGAGATCAGGCAATTGGCAGATCGCGGGGTGAAGGAAGTCTGCCTTCTTGGTCAGAATGTGAATGGCTATGGAAAAGGTTTGGCAGAGGGGCTGGATTTCCCGGAACTCCTTCGCCGCATCGATGACATTGATGGGATCGAGCGCATTCGGTTTACCACGTCCCATCCTGCCGACCTCTCTGAAGCGCTCATCCGGGCCTTCTCAGAATTAAGAAGTCTCTGCGAGCATATCCAACTTCCTTTCCAATCGGGTTCAGACCGGATGCTAGAGAGAATGAACCGGGGCTATACCCGGGCTTCTTATCTTGAGAAGATCGAACGACTCAGGGAAAGATGCCCTTCGATCGCAATCACGGCAGATGTCATCGTGGGGTTTCCCGGTGAAGAAGAGGAGGATTTTCAGGAAACCCTGGAATTGATGGAAAAGATCCGGTTCGATGATCTTTTTTCGTTCAAATACTCGTCTCGAAAAGGGACCCGTGCCGCGCAGTTTCAGGACCAGGTGGAGACGGAGATCAAGGAGAGACGGCTCGCAATCCTCCAGGAAAGGCAGAAGGAGATTACCTTCGGAAAGAATAAGGGGTTGGAGGGCTGTGTCTTAGAGGTTCTGGTGGAAGGCCGAAGCAGACAGAGCGAGCACGACGCGACCGGCCGGACCCGGGCGAACAAAATTGTCAATTTTAAAGGGGATCTAAGTCTGACCGGAAAATTGATTCCAGTTCAAATCACAAAGGCATTCCCTCATTCCCTCCGCGGAGAGACAAGACAAAATGGTCATTCGGAAGAGTTTGGTCTTGCGACTCCGACCTCCAAACTCTAAACTTCGAATGTTATCCTTCATCTCCTGCGCGTGAACCCGTTTCAGATTATTTGACCTTTGCTCTCAACTCTGTCCTCGTATCAGGAATGTTTCATCACAATACTCGAGATGATATTGGCGGCTTCGTCGCCCCGGTCGGCGGCATTGCTGAGATGGCGGTAGATCTCCCTCATCTTCAGCATGTAGACCGTGTCTGCTCCCTTGAAAAGATCGGCCAGGGCCACGTGGTAGGCCTTTTCAATCGTGTTCTCATAAGCCTTGGCCTTAAGCGCATGCTCGGAGGCGATCTTCGGATAGTCTTTTAAAATCTTGACTGCGTCATTCAGTTCCCTTGCCGCCTTCCGTAAGATGTTGACCATCTCCTGGATGTGCGCATCCCCTTTGACTTCGTAAATTTCCATCTCATCGACCGTCGTGTTGGCATAGTCGACCACATCATCGATTGCCCTGGAGAGGGCGAAGATATCCTCTCGATCGATGGGAGTGACAAAGGTCCTGTCAAGCTCCTCGATCAGGATCCGTCTCAGCTCATCCGCCTCCCGTTCAATATTCCGGACGAGATTGGCGTTTTCCCTGTTGCCATTTTCAGCAAAGACCCAGAGAGCCTCCAGGCCTTCGACGGTCTTGGCGGATTGACGGCACAAAAGATCGAAGAAGCGATTTTCGCCGTTGGAAAAGGGTTTTTTCTTTCTAAATCCGAATGCCATGAGTTTCTCCTTTCTCCATCAGAAACGGGGATGGATCGCGCGAAAAAGCAGAAAGGTTAATCCGGAGATGACTCCGGAGGCCGGGATGGTAATGAACCAGGCGACAATGATGTTCTTGGCAACGCCCCAGCGGACGGCGGAGATCCTCTGGCCTGCTCCGACGCCCATGATGCTTGATGAGACGACATGGGTGGTCGAGACAGGACCTCCCAGCAGAGCGGCTCCGAGGATGACCGTGGCAGAGGCGGTTTGAGCGCAGAAGGCATGGACAGGCCGCAAGCGGTAGATCTTGGAGCCCAGAGTCTTGATGATTCTCCACCCTCCACTGGCCGTGCCTAAGGCGATGGCAGTGGCGCAACTGAAGATAACCCAAAACGGGATGTGGAAGGTGGGGGAGATTCCTAAAATGACGAGGGACAGGGTAATGAGCCCCATCGATTTCTGAGCATCGTTGGCGCCATGGCTGAGCGCGAGGGCAATGGAAGAGAGGATCTGCATCCGGTTGAAAAAGAGGTTCGCCCTGGGTGTCGCGTTTCGAGAGAGATGAAGGGTTGCCTTGAGAAAAAGCGTGCCAAAGAGAAGACCGAGAAAAGGAGAAAGGATCAAGGAGGCGACCACGTAGAGGAGTCCTTTCCAGAGGATCTTATCCGGTCCATAGGCGATCAATACCGTACCGACCATCCCTCCTACCAGGGCATGGGAAGAACTCGATGGGATTCCGAAAAACCAGGTGATGAGATTCCAGGAGATGGCGCCGACGAGCATGGCGATGATGATAAAGACGGGGAGGTCGAGAATCTTCGTGTCAAAGGCGGAGATATCGACGATATTTTTACCGATCGTATGGGCGACTGCCGTTCCAAAAAGGAAGGGACCGATGAATTCGCAGAGGGCTGCCATCATCAGGGCCTTCTTTGGAGAAAGCGCTCCCGTGGTGATGATCGTTGCGACGACATTGGCCGCATCGTGGAACCCGTTGGAATAGTCAAAGACCAGGGCGAGTATAACAATGAGGGCGGCAAAGAGCAGGACAGAGCCTTCGATGGCAATCCTCCCGTGAAACCTAGCTACCTATCTAGACAGGTTTATAATGGAAATACTTGCTTTTGTCAATTTAATTCTTAAGAAAAAGGGGTTCTTTTCCCCCGGGCCAGCAAGCCGAGGAGGTCTTTGGGATGTCGCATCACCCGGTCCGCACCCGCTTGAACGAGAGATTTCTCCGCTGCCCGATCTTTCTCATCACGGATGAAACCGATCGCAAGGACGGATGCTTTGTCTCTTGCTGAACGGGCCGCCCGCATGTCATCCACGACATCCCCTACGTATCCACATTGGGGGTGGGAGAGACCGATCTCATGAATCGCCCTCAGGAGAGGGTAGGGGTGAGGCTTTGAACATCTGATTCGCTTTCCAGTGACACGGAGAATACGATCCTCCTCTTCGAGACAGTCGTCGAGAGTGACGACGCTATCAAAATAGGGAAGAAAGGCGGAATCGTTTCAGCGCCAGTTCTGCTTCATACCTGGGTCTGCCGCTGGCAATGCCGAGCCGGAGTTTCTTCTGAAGCGTGGATAGGACAAGCCGGGGGATGATCATTTTTTCCGCGGAGGTAATATCCTCTTCCCGGATAAAAGAGGGGACGAAGGTGATAGCACGGGGTGAACTTTTCACCCAGATAAACCTCTTGAAAAATCCGTTTAATCACATTTTCCCGATCGAGATCGCCCGATCGATAGACCCAGCCATCCCACGAATTCCTTAAGTGCTTGCGAACACTCTTTAGTCCCCCGCCGGAGGACTTGACCTTACCCAAGAAGGAAGAGAGATGCCGGAGACTTACCCGCAACGTCCTTCTGGCATGGGAACCTTTAGCCTTTGCTCTAAGATGGTCGACAATCTCAGAGATCGTAGAGAATTTCACGAGGCTTGCGAAAAGGCGGGAAGACCTGAGACAGAGAGAAGATAGAGGAGGAGCCCGGAGGTCAAGTCCCAGTCATTATTAAACCCTCCCGCAGATTTGAAAAGGGAGATGGCTTTATCCAGGGATAGCTTTTCGGGGTCAATCTTTAATCCAAGGAGGGTTGTGAGATAGAGATGAACGGTCTTCTGAATCGTCTTCCGGTAAGAGTCCGAGACATCGATCAAAACCCCGTCCATATCAAAGATCAGGACATCCAGGGAGGAAGCTTGATGATCTCTCTGTTTCACCATTGAATTCATATGAATCGTCTCTTATGATATGTTCCGTCTTGCAAGGACCAGGACTCTATGCCCGGGATCGAATTCAACAAAAAACGTATTCCCTGTCGGTTGGTGATCTTTGATAAGGACGGGACCCTGATCGATTTTGCAGCCACATGGGTTCCTCTCATCCGAAAGCGGATCACACTCCTTGTGAAGGCCCTCGGGGGAGACGGAGAGATGAAAACCCTTTTGCTCAGGGCCTGGGGAATTGACCCGACGAGCGGTCGGATCGATCCAAGAGGGCCCTGTCCTGTTTCCCCCAGGCCGGAAGAGATCATTATCGGAACCATGGCACTCTACCAGCAGGGATACCCCTGGGATGAGGCCAGACAGTGGGTGACCCAGGCCTTTGACGAAGCCGATGCGACAACGGACCGGAAGCAGTTGCTGAGACCGATCCCCGGCATTGAGCGCCTCCTCTCCCAATTGAAGCAGACCGGATTCTCCCTTGCCTTGGCCACCAACGATGAACGGAAGGATACGGAGGCCATGATCTCAGACCTCGGATGGGACGGTCTCTTCGATAGGATCCTCTGCTCAGGTGAGGCAAGCCAACCCAAACCCCATCCGGAGATGGTCCTTTCCATCTGCCGCGACCTCTCTGTTTCGCCCTGTGAGGCCGTCTTCATCGGAGATACGGTCAATGACATGAAGATGGGGAAGAGGGCCGGCCTGGCCTTAACGATTGGAACCATTGAAGGAGGTGTGACACCCAGAGAAGAGTTGGAAAAAGTGGCTGACATCGTCGTTGATTCCATCTTGGATCTCAAATTCTTCAAATAAGTTTCAAGTTTCAAGATTCAAATTAAAACCCGTACCTCGAAATCCGAAACCCGAAACTCCTGAAACCTGAAACTTGGAACCCTATCTCTTCCCATCTATTAACTCTTTACTTTCAGATTCTCCGGATCATAGAGGGGTTCTTTCTCTACGATGGCCTCATATCTCTGTGCCGCCACTTCAATCTGGAGGCGGGTGCCCGGATGAGCGTATTGAACGGGAAGGTAGCCATAGGCGATCGGTTTCTTAACCGTATGTCCAAACCCGCCCGTCGTGACTAATCCGATGACCTTATCCCCATCCAGAATGGCCTCTTTGCCAACAGGCATCAAAGGTCCCGATTGAATGGTCAGGCAGGACAGACGCCTGGTGATCCCCTTCTCCTGTTGAGCCATGAGGCTGCTGCGGCCGATAAAATCTCCCTTATTCAGTTTTACGCAGAAATCGAGCCCGGACTCAAATGGGGTATGTTCCGGTGAGATATCCCCGCTCCAGTAGCGGTACCCTTTTTCAAGGCGCAGGGAGTCGATGGCCCGGTAACCCACATTGACCAGACCAAAGGATTTTCCCGCTTCCCAGAGGTGATCGTAAACATAAGCGGCGTACTCCACCGGCAGATGGAGTTCCCATCCCAATTCACCGACATAAGTGATCCGGAGGGCGAGGACAGGGGCGGAGCCAATGAAGATCTCTTTACAGGTCATGTACGGGAAGCCCTCATTTGAGATGTCGTCCTGAGTGACCTTTTTCAGAATGTCCCTTGACCGGGGCCCGCAGAGGGTGATGCAGGACCTGGCAGAGGTGATATCCGTGATGGAGACAGGACCGTTCTGTGGAAGATGTTTCTGGAGCCATGAGTGGTCGTGTTTGATGAAGGCGGTTCCGGTGACCAGGTAAAACTGATCCTCACGGACCCGACTCACGGTCAGGTCGCACTCAATGCCGCCCCTTTCATTTAACAACTGAGTGTAGGTCACCGAACCCACAGGCCTGTCCATCTGGTTGTCCGTCATCCTCTGGAGGAAGTCGAAAGCCCCCGGCCCCTTGATCTCCATCTTTCCGAAGGAGGTTTGGTCGATGATTCCTGCCCTTGTTCTCACGGCCTCATGCTCTTTCCCAACATATTCAAACCAGTTGGGAAGCCCCCATCCCAGCCTATCTTTGGGAGTAACGCCCTGAGGGGCAAACCAGTTGGGCCTTTCCCATCCCGATTTTTCGCCAAAAACGGCCCTCATCTTCTTCAGGTGAGGGTAGAGGGGGCTGGTGCGCATGGGGCGGGCTGACTGCATCTCTTCATAAGGCCAGCTCATGGCATAGTGGTGGGCATAGACTTCGATCGCACGATCCACGACGTACTTCTGGCTTCCATGATGGCCTCCGAGGCGCCTGATATCGAGACGCCAGAGGTCGAGGCTCGGCTCTCCTTCAATGATCCACTCGGCCATCATCTTGCCCACCCCGCCTCCTGCGGCGATCCCGTGGGCGCAGAAACCTGCTGCGACAAAGAAATTTCTTACCTCTGCCGCCTCTCCCATGATGAAATCACCATCGGAGGTAAAGGCCTCGGGTCCATTGAGAAGGGTGATGATTTCGGCCTTGCCAATGACAGGAACCCGCTTCATGGCAAGGAGGGAGAGGGGTTCAAAATGGTCATAATTCGATTTCAGAAGTTTTTTGGTGAAATCTTTTGGAATGCCGTCCAGAGCCCACGGGATGGGATTGTGTTCATAGCCCCCCATCATGAGTCCCTCCGACCTCCTCGCGAAAATAGACGAGATTGTCGGGGTCTCTCATGGTGGGCATTCCGCGGTGGACGCCTTCCAGAGGCTTGGTGATGAGATACTGGTGCTCCATGGGGATGAGAGGAATGGAAACACCTACCATGTTCCCAATCTCCGGAGCCCAGATGCCCGCAGCATTGACGACGATTTCCGCCTTAATGGTTCCCTTTTCTGTGATCACTTCGTCGACTGCGCCGTTCTTCAGCTTAATGCCGGTGACCCGGGTTTCGGTATAAATGGTTGCCCCCCTGTCCCGAGCCCCTTTAGCCAGGGCATAGGTGACTCCGCTCGGGTCAATCTGCCCGTCCGTCGGGAGATTGGCGGCTCCGACGATTCCCTTCTTGTCCATGACCGGAAAGAGATTACAGGCCTCCTTGGGGCTGATCAACTCCATGGGAAGTCCAAAGGTCTTGGCCATGGCCGCGGAACGGCGAAGTTCCTCCATGCGGTCCTTCGATGAGGCAATCCGCAGCCCTCCCACCTCGCTCCAGCCGGTGTGCTGCCCGGTCTCCTCTTCCAGATGGGCATAGAGTTCAATACTATACTTGAGCATCTTGGTAATGTTGACCGAAGAGCGAAGCTGGCCCACAAGACCGGCCGCATGAAACGTCGCCCCGCTCGTGAGTTCTCCCTTATCCAGAAGGACCACGTCCTGCCATCCCATTTTCGTCAGGTGATAAGCGATGCTGCACCCGGTAATGCCTCCCCCGATGATCACAACCCTTGCCTGATCTTTCATGATTCCTTCCCTCCTGATTCCAATCAGACGCCCATCCTCCAACGCTCTCTCGTTATTGGAATTCGGTCTATTGGGTTTTATCTGATGATGGGTGCCTCGAACGTGGTTGTTTTCTTTACCTTGCTACCTATGTAGACAGGTTTAATGAAAAAAAAGGTTTTTGTCAACCTTTTTGCAGAGACCCTTAAAAAGCAAGATAAAACTATTGACAAAAGAGATCGATTTCGATATAAGTGGGGTGATTGACAAAAGGGTCTTTCGAGTTTTAGATTTGAAAAAAATCACAAACGAAAAAGGAGGTTAAGTCTATGAAGGGTAAATGGATGATTTTGTTGATCGGTTTCGTGTCGGTTCTATTGCTGTTTACGACAGGGATGGCCAAGGAAAAAGTGACCGTCTATACTTCGCTCGAAACGGATGAGACCGTGAAGTATCTTGAGGTTGCAAGGAGGGACCTGCCGGACCTCGACATCGACATCATCCGGCTCTCCACCGGTGAACTGGGTGCGCGAATGCTGGCCGAAAAGAACAATCCCCAAGCCGACTGCATCTGGGGATGGGCCGTGACGAACATGGAACAGTTCATTCCCGCCGGGATGGTAGAAGCCTATCGAGCCAAAGGCACGGAAAAATTGGACAAACGGTTCGTCCATCCGAGAGATTTCTATGCCGGGCATCGATATGTATATTGCCGCTTTCTGCGTGAATACGAAGGTTCTGAAAGAGAAGGGCTTGCCCATGCCCAAAGGGTGGAATGACCTGCTCAATCCGGCGTTCAAGGATCTGATCGCCATGCCCAATCCCGTTGCTTCAGGAACAGGGTTTTTACAGGTTGCCAGCCTTCTTCAGATGTATGGGGCCAAGGAAGGGAAAGAGGATGGATGGGAGTTCTTGAAGAAGCTGGACAAGAATATGGGTCAGTATATTAAGAGCGGGTCCCGGCCGGCCAAGATGACGGCCCAGGGAGAGTTTGCGGTCGGTTGCTCCTTCGATTTCGTCGTCGGTGAATTAAAGAAGGGCGGAGCCCCGGTTGAGTTTGTCTTCCCGGTCGAAGGGGCGGGTTACGAGGTCGAGGCCAATGCCCTTCTGAAGGGAGCAAAGAACCCGGCCGCAGCCAAGAAATTTCTGGATTGGGCCATCAGTCCCAATGCGATGAAGGCCTACTCGGAATTCAAGCTGGGCGTGACCCTGCCGGGCATTCCCACCCGACCCGATATGCCGAAACTCTCTGAGATCAAACTTTATCCCATGGATTTTGCATGGCAGGGCAAGAACCGAGATGCCATCCTGAAAAAGTGGGAGAATCTTTTCCTGAAGTAGAGTAGAACCTGACTTGCGTGAAAGGGCACTCCGAAGGGGTGCCCTTTTTTTGTGTCCTTTTTGGATTGGGTCGTGATGGGGGACATGGGTTGCCTTCATCAGAAGCCCTGTTCTCGGGCTGAAAGCAGGTTCTTCCCGAGGAGGAGGCTCAGTCAGGGGCGGGATTGACATCTATTTCTAAATCGATTAAAAGACCTATTCAGATAGGTAAACAGCTTCAGACCCCTTTTATCACCTGCTCAGAGGAGAGAGAAACCGGACGACCTCGAGGGAAAGAAGATGGGACGAAACCTCAGGCTCGAAAATCTGACCAAACAGTTTGGGACACTCACCGCGGTGGATCATGTGAACTTAGAGATCGAGGAGGGAGAATTCCTCTGTTTTCTCGGGCCGAGCGGCTGCGGAAAGACGACGGTCCTGAGAATGATCACCGGGTTTGAAACCGTGACAGAGGGAAGATCCTTTTTGACGGGAAGGTGATCAATAACCTCATCCCTCAGAAGCGGGAGTTCGGGATCGTCTTCCAGTCCTATGCCCTTTTTCCGAACATGACCGTTGAGGAGAATATCGCCTTTGGTCTGAAGGTGAGAAAGATGCCTAAAAAGGCGATGGAGGAAAGGGTGGATCAGATGCTCGATCTCATCGGGCTTCGGGACTGGAGAAAGCTCTATCCCCCCCAGTTAAGCGGAGGTCAGCAGCAACGGGTTGCCTTGGTCCGAGCCCTTGCCCCCGATCCTCAGGTTCTTCTCCTGGATGAGCCTTTGAGCGCCCTGGATGCAAAGATTCGTGTTCGGCTTCGGGCGGAGGTCAAACGGCTCCAGCAGGAACTGAAGAAGACGATGATCTATGTCACCCATGATCAGGAAGAAGCCCTCTCCATTGCAGACCGGGTGGTCGTCATGGAGAAGGGAAAATTCCGGCAGGTGGGAAAGCCTATCGACATTTATAAATATCCCAATTCCAGCTTTGTGGCGGATTTCGTCGGGACCTCCAACTTTTTTAAGGGCGCTTGGACTGAGGAGCTGGGTTGATACCGGGAAGAGGAATTCAAAGTTGGCAAAAAGGTTCCTCAGCGGGAGAGGAAGTCCTTCTTGCCATCCGACCCGAAAAGATCGAGGTCTTTAAATTGGGCGAGCCCCCGGAGCATCTTGAGCCTTCCAACCTCCTTCCGGGCAGAATCGATGTGGTCACCTTCCTGGGAGCGGCGGTCCGTCTCGTCATTAATATTAGATGGAGAAGAATGATCTCGGATGTGATCGAAAAGGAGTTTGAGCAGAGACAACTCAGGCAGGGTGAGGAAGTTTTTCTCTACTTTCCCCCGGAGGCTTTTACCGTCTATCCGACGAAGGAGGGCTTCTCGTTGAATCGAACCGAACCGCTCCAGAGCTCTCCTGCCTCCTCGTTCCTCGAAAGTGACCGACTTCTCACCTGGGTCGCCATGGGCTTTCTCCTGGCGATCCTTGTTTTTTTCATGCTCTATCCCGTCTTCGATATCTGCAAATTGAGTTTCTTCAAGAACGGACTCTTTACCCTTAAGAATTATGCCACTTATTTTACCAATCCGAGGATGTTTCGATCCTTCACCAACAGCCTCTATGTCTCGATTGTCACCACGCTGATCACCACGGTTCTCGCCTTTTTCTTCGCTTACGGGTTAACCCGGACGACGATTCGGGGGAAAGGAATCTTTTATACGATTTCAACCTTTCCCTTGATTGCTCCCTCGATCATCCAGGGACTGGCCCTGATCCTGCTCTTTGGCCGAAACGGTCTGATCACCCGTTATCTCCTTCACACCGACTGGAATATCTATGGTGTCCACAGGGATCATCGTCGCAGAGTGTCTCTACTGTTTTCCCAATGCCCTCTTCATCCTTTATACCACCCTCTCTGCGGTCGACACCCGACTGGACGAGGCGGCCCAGAGCCTGGGGGCTTCCGCCCTGAAGACCTTTTATAAGGTGACGCTTCCTTCGGCGAAATACGGGATTGCGAGCGCCGCCGCACTCGTCTTTAACCTCACCATCACGGACTTCGGCGTTCCCGTGGTGATCGGTGGAAATTACAGTGTCCTGGCCACCGAGATCTACCAGCAGGTCATCGGGATGCAGCGTTTCGATCTCGGGGCCACGATCAGCGTCATCCTCCTCATTCCCTCGGTCGGGGCCTTTCTCCTGAACTACTATCTGACCAAGAAGAGCTACGCCCTGATCAGCGGTCAGGCACGGCCCTTTCTGCAACCCTCCCGTCCCTTCAAGAAGATGGGCCTTCACCCTCTACTGCTGGATTCCCTGCGTCTTTCATTCTCATCGTTTTCGCTTCCGTCTTTGTGGGGTCGCTTGTCAAGACATGGCCCTATGATTTTTCCCTGACCCTCAAACATTTTGACTTTCCTTCCCTGGGCGGGTATGGGCCGATCTGGACCCAGTTCTGGGCCTCGGTCCTGAAGGGGGAATGGCAGTCGATCATCGCCTATAAGTATGCTCCGATCTGGAACAGCTTCTGGGTTTCGATTCTGGTCGCCCTGGGAGGCGCTTCTCTGACCCTCCTCACCGGATACATCATCGAAAAGAAGAAGCCGAAAGGGAACCAGATCCTTTACATCCTGAGCGTGCTGCCGGCGGCCATCCCCGGAACCGTGATGGGGCTGGGCTATATCCTGGCCTTTAACAAGCCCTACTTCTTCATTTACGGGACGTTCTGGATCATCATCATCAACATCATCATCGCCAATTTCACCCTGGGCGTCCTCTCCAGCATCGCCAATCTGAAACAGATCGACAAATCGATTGAGGAGGCGGCCGTCAGTCTCGGTGCGGGGGCCGATCACGACCTTCCACGGGTCGTCTTTCCCCTCACCAAGACCGCCTTCCTCTCGAACATGATCTTCTTCTTCATGAGGGCCATGACGACGATCAGCGCCGTCATCTTCCTCGTCTCCGCGAAGGTGAAGCTGGCCGCCATCGAGATCATCTTTCTCGACATCGACGGCCGGACTGCGAGCGCCAATGCCATGTGCACGATTCTCATTCTGATCGTGGTGGCGATGCTGATCGTCATGAGGTTCGTGACGGGCAAGTCAGGACTGAAAGGAATGAGTCACGTCCACCTGAAGAGGAAATCCATGGCCGAAACCTTCCACCTGAAACGGGCGATTCCCAAGTACATCCAGATCAGTCACTGGCTGACGGAGATGATCCAGAAGGGCCGCTATGGGCTCCATGAGAAGCTGCCTTCGGAGTTGACGACTCTCCGAGCTCTTTCGGGTCAATCGCAACACGGTCCGGCAGGCGATCTCCGATCTGGTCGCCAAAGGGTCTGGTTCAGAAAAAGAACGGCGTCGGCTCCTTTGTCATGGCCCGGGCGGTCCCACCGGTCAAATACACCCTTCAGCACATCTCCAGCTTCACGGACGATATGATCCGGATGGGGATTGTACCCAAGACGAGACTCATCCGACAATCCGTGATCGAAGCCCCTCCGGAGGTGGCGGAAAAGCTGATGCTGGGCAAGGAGAAACTGGTCATTCTGACCGAACGGCTCCGCCTGGGGAACAACATTCCCCTCGTCATTGAACGGAGCTACCTTCCCCACCAGGAGTACAAAGGCCATCCTCAAGATGCGGCTCACGGGGTCCCTCTATCATCTTCTGACGAGAAAGTTTCAGGTCGATCTCCACCGGTCGATTCAGACCTTCCGCGCCATTGCCTTGACCGGGAAGGATGCCCAGCTCCTGGGCCTTCCTGCTGGGTCGCCCGGGATTTTTCTGGAGAGCATCATCTACGATTCGAAGAACATCCCGGTGGAGGTCCTCCATGCCTTTCACCGGGGAGATCAATATGTTTTCGAGGTCGAATCGGGGAAGTATCGCTTCGACCTGGAGACGTTAAAAAAGGCTTGACAAAATATTTTGTTTTAAGATACCTGTATAGATAGGTAGTTAGGTGGGCGGGCCCAGAGGGTTGAGGCGCGGCCCGTTTTACGGGCCTTGAGAGTTGAGGTCAACGCGAAACGGTTTGCCTCCAGCCTCAAGCGAAGCGGTCCTCCAGCCTCGATCATAATACTCGAGGAGGTTTTTATGGCTGATCTCAAGCGTTTTCTGATTCCCTGGATTGACGACATCAAACCCTATGACACGGATGATCTCCTGATTGCCTGGTCGCGGCCGGAGCTCAAACGGATGATGATCAACGAGAACCCTCATCCCGCCTTCGGAGAAGGTCCTACAGGCGATCGTCGAGGCGGCGAAGACTGGGGAACCGGTATCCCGACAATGGGCCCAGGCTCCGCGCCAAGATCGCGAAGCGCTATGATCTCGGACCGGAAAACGTCTATATCAGCCACGGCTCCTCCGAGATCATCGATATCATCATGCGACTCTTTGTGACCCCGGGTGACGAAGTTCTCCTTCCCCATCCGACCTTTTCGCTCTATGGGATTCGGGCAAAAACCTGCGGGGGCAAGGTCGTTCCCGTTGACATGACCCCGGATCTCCAGTATGACATTCCGGCCATGCTCCGGGCCGTCACCCCCCGGACGAAGTTGATCATCATCTGTACCCCGAACAATCCCACGGGAGATTTTATCTCCGATGAGGACCTGATGAAGATTGTGGAACTTGGAATTCCGACGCTGATCGACGAGGCCTACCTGGAGTATCATCCCGAACACGAGTCCAAAGCGCCTCTCCTCCGGAGATACAATCACCTCATCGTGGCCCATACCTTCTCTAAAGCCTACGGGATGGCTGGGATTCGTTTCGGATACGCCCTGGCCGATGAGAAAATGATCCAGTACTTTCGCAAAGTCCAGATTCCGTGGAATACGAGCCTTCTTTCGATGGCTGCGGCAGAAGCGGCCCTGGACGAAGAAGACGAGTTGAAACGAAAGGCTGCCTACAACAATGCGGGTGTTGAGTATGTCTGCAAGGAGCTTTCGAAGATTCCCGGGCGTAAAGCCCTACGCTTCGAATGGAAACTATGTCATGATCGATGCCACGGATGCCGGAGTCACCGGGAAGGCCATCGTCGATTATGTCTTTGAGAAGGATGGCGTGATGCTGAAGGCCTTTGCCCCCCTGCGCGGACGGGGAGGATTTTTTAGGGTCAGCCTGGGCAGCCATGAAGAGAATTCGATCTGTGTCCAGTCGATCAAGCGGTTTTTCAAGGATCACCCAAGGGAGAAGAAGGGATAAAGAAAACCGTTCCTTGACGGTTCGTGGATGCCAGCCCGGATCTTGAGATGTAGTAAGAGTCCTCTCCCTGGGTCTATTCGGTCCGGAGAGAGGGGCTTTGAACACGGGGGCGGTCGGTCGAGTTGGATCGCTTCAAGTACGGCTGAAGAGGTCCGATGAATGGAGCATAGAGTCGAATCTGTTGCGAAGCGTCTTGCAGCCCGATGGGGCTGAAGGGGGGAAGATGAAGATTGGGGTTCCAAAGGAGATCAAGACAGGTGAGAAGAGAGTGGCGGTGACACCGCAGGGTGTCGATGCCCTGGTTGCCCACCACCACCGGGTCCTTGTGGAGAAAGGAGCAGGCCAGGGCAGCGGCTTTTCGGATCAAGAATATCAGAAGACAGGAGCCACCATCATCGAGAAGGCGCAGGATGTTTGGGCTGAAGCAGACCTGGTCATCAAGGTGAAAGAGCCCCTTGATCCGGAATTCTCCTTCATGAGGCCGGGACAGATATTATTTACCTACCTCCATCTGGCTGCCAGCCAGAACCTGACCCACCGGCTCCTTGAGGGACGAATTGTGGGGATCGCCTATGAAACGGTTCAAGAACAGAATGGCATGCTTCCTCTGCTCCGGCCGATGAGCGAAATCGCGGGAAGGGCATCGATCCTGGCAGGAGGCGCGTGCTTGGAAACGCAGCGTGGAGGAAGGGGTGTTCTTCTCTGCGGAGCTTCCGGCGTTCCTCCCGCAAAGATTGTTATCCTCGGCGCGGGGGTGTCGGGAGCCAACGCCTGTAAGGTGGCTGTCGGAATCGGGGCCCAGGTGAGCATTCTCGATATTCAGCCCGAAAGGCTCAGTTATCTCCATGATATTACCCAGGGACACGTCACCACCTATATTTCGAATCGGATGACGATCAGCGAGGAGATCGCCGGAGCAGATCTTGTCATCGGGGCCGTTCTCATTCCCGGCGCCCAGGCCCCAAAGCTGGTGACCCGGCCGATGCTTAAGCGGATGCGGCCCGGTTCGGCGGTTGTTGATATCTCGGTCGATCAGGGTGGGTGTCTTGAAACCACCCGGCCAACGACACATGAAGATCCGACCTATATGGAAGAGGGAATTGTTCATTACTGTGTGGCCAACATCCCCGGCGCCTACCCGAGGACATCAACGCTTGCCCTTACCAATGCGACGTTTCCCTATGTGATTCAGATTGCGGATAAGGGATACGAAAGGGCGTTGAAAGAGAACAAGGCCTTGCGAAAAGGTCTCAATTTGATCGATGGAAAGCTTGTTTGTGAGGGGGTGGCAGAGAGCTTCGGGATGACCTGCGTTGCTAATCCCTTTGAAACCACTTAATGCCCCATGGACGGAGGACGCCCGCCTACCGGCAGGCAGGCTCGAACATGAGAATTGTCCTGGCTGGTTAGGAGTTACGGTTACGAAGCCCCTGCCTACCGGCAGGCAGGCTTCGTTTAGGGTCGGGCGGTTAGGGAACTTCTTAAGACGAAAAACGTTACCGAATGACGATACGGGCATCGTTCCCGTGACCGTTGGACGAGATATCTATTGTCTAACTAAGGAAGACCTGTTTTCTGCCTCGTCATCATTGAAAAATCCTTCCTGATATGGTAAACGAATTCTGAATATTGCCTCGCGGAAAAAGGCTGTGCCTGCGTGCCATCATACGCTTCCCATTCTGCCGAAGCGGTTCAATTTCCCTATTCCAAAGGGTTAGAGACGCAGTCGATGCGGTGGAGAAGGGTCGTGTCTTTCTATGGTCGGACAGCCCGGTCTGAGAGCAAGGTTACGGTATTTCAAGGATTTTGTCGGCTTCAGTTTTGCAGGGTGAAGGGTTGAAACAAAAGGATAGGAAGAGATTGACGGTTACGATTGACGGCCCTTCGGGGGCTGGAAAGAGCACCGTTGCAAAAGGACTGGCCAGGCGACTGAGTTATGTCTATATCGATACGGGGGCCATGTATCGGGCCGTTGCGCTTGAGGCTAAAGAGAAGGGGAAGGAATTTGAGGATGAGGATGCCCTCTATCAGTGGGCCTCTTCTCTCCAAATCACTTTTCTTGACCAGGGCGGAGAGATTCGAATCTTCTGCAACGGAAGAGATGTGACCCAGAAGATTCGATCTCCCGAGGTGAGTCTTCTCGCCTCGGAGATTTCAAAGAGGAAAGGGGTGAGGGAAGCGCTGGTTCAGATGCAGAGGGAGATGGGAGAGGGGGGAGGCGTTGTCCTTGAGGGGAGGGATACGGGTACGGTTGTTTTTCCCCGTGCGGACGTAAAATTCTATTTGGATGCAAAGCCCGAGGAGAGGGCAAAAAGGAGGTTTGACGAACTGACCGGGAAGGGAGTGAACGTCGATTCTAGTGAGACCTTTCAAGAGGTGATGCAGCGAGACCGGAACGATATGAACCGATCCCTGTCGCCGCTCCGAAGAGATGAGGAGGCCGTGCTGATCGATTCAACCTTTCGGTCGGCCGAGGAGGTAATCGGTGAGATGGTTCTCCTCATCCGGGAACTAG
>CAWHGS010000009.1:0-58282 GCA_963828805.1 uncultured delta proteobacterium | reverse complement strand
TACTATTGAGGCACGTGGGCCTCATTTTAAATGACGTGTCCGTGCCTCGTGTCTGTAACTCTTTTTAGACTTAAAAAGCACTGGAGGTTTGAATATGGCCAAGATGTCAAGAGAAGTCATGGATGTTTTTAACGATCCCGGAAGCGCCAAAGTCCTGGCGACAGCAGGTTCTACCGCCCTGGAAGTCAATGCAGCACCCAAGGGAAGTCTAAGAGCTGTCAGTGAGGATGTGATAGCCTTCGCTGACATCTTCGGGGACAAAACCAACAAGAATTTGCAGCTTAATAAGAGGGTTTCGGCATTAGCCTTTAAGTTGAGTCCGGTGGCGGGCTATCAGGTAAAAGGGACCTTTCTGGGGTTTCAGACTTCCGGAGAGCTCTTTGATAGATTTGCCAGAGAGATCAAGGAAAAGATAAACCTGGATATAAGGGCGGTAGGAACGATAAGAGTGGATGAGATTTATGCGGTTGCTCCTCCTGATGCAGGAAAGAAGATTGCCTGACACGTTGTCAGCCTGAGGGAGACGAAACTCCGTGATTCTTCTCTCGTCCGTGCAGGCGTCAGAAATGCTGAATCAGTTTCGGCACGGGAATCAATCCCGGACTTCCCTGGATCTGGGGAAAACGGAAACCGTGGTTTCGCTGCAAGAGGGCTATGTCCGTCTGTCAGCCGGGGCCCGGGTCTCCCCGGACGATCTGCGGATGATCGCGGAATGTGAAGATGCCGTCTTTGCTGTTTGGGAAGGCACGGTTGAGAAGGTTATTCGATTTTCGAATGCGACCCGGCGGACCTACAAGCTGCGGCCGACGGCAGACTGGCCGGCCCTGGAAATCAGCGGTATCCTGATGCACAGGATCAAGGGAACAACGCCCAGGAGGGACGCAGAGGCTAAACTGCGCCTGGTCTCGCCCGTGCAGGGTGCGGTGCTGGATACGTGTATGGGGTTAGGATATACGGCGATCCTTGCCGCGTCCACGGCCGACTCCGTAACGGTTATTGAGAAGGACGAGAACGTCCTGGAGATGGCACGGCTGAACCCTCATTCACAGCCGCTCTTTCAGGACCGAAAGATCACGCTGATCCATGGCGATGCGACACAGATCATCCCGGGTTTCGGCAACGCAACATTCGATATCGTCAACCACGACCCACCCACATTGGGCGTCGCCGGCGAATTGTACGCGGATGCCTTCTACGCGGAGCTGCTCCGGATTCTGAAACCAGGCGGAAAGCTGCTTCACTACACCGGAGCGCCGGGGAGCAGAGGCCGCCGCATTGACCTTAGCGCCGGCGTGACCCGGCGGCTTGCGAGAGTTGGATTTGCCGATGTCCGCCATGACAGCGAGACGTCCTGCGTTTCAGCGTCGCGTCCGGGCAGGCGTCGTTAGCGACATATGCGAATGCCTGGGGACATCCTTAAATTCTTTAGAAAACAGCGTGTCGGTGTCAGTGTCAGCAACCCGGTAACTTTTCATCGTTCGTGCCTGCACACCGAAGTAGCGTTTCGGCTGCTGCGTGTTTCGTGTCCGTAACTCTTTGAATGCCGGGTTTACTTGAGACACAGGTGATTTCATGAAACTATTGTTTGTCGTCATTTTCGTTTTTTGCGCCCAGAGTCTCTACGCCCAGTCGCCGATCCCGATCACCTTCGACGGCGACGAAGTCGGCCAATGCCCTTCGAACTGGGTATCGAGGGATCAGAAGAATATGGCCAGGGTTTACTCGGTGCAGGCCGAAGGAGAAAAGAAGTTCCTTCATGCTGACGCACGGGACCTGAGCGTGCAGATCAGTTATGAGAAGAAATGGGATTTGGGAAATTATCCGATTCTTCGCTGGAGCTGGCGGGCGATGATTTTTCCCACCGGTTCAAACGAACAGATCAAAAGCGGGGATGATAGCGTCCTGGGTGTGTATGTTGTGCTGAGAGGGTTGCCATTCGTCAAGGCGATAAAATATATATGGAGTGACACATTGCCTATCGGGACGGTGTTCGATTCTCCCTATTCGAGCGGGACAAAGATGATCGTGGTCCGCAGCGGACGTGCCCTCGCAGGCACCTGGGTCACAGAAGAACGCAACGTGCTTTCCGACTACGATCGCTCCTTTGGAAAGGGAGATACCCCTCCTGTGGCCAAAGGAATAGCCGTTCTGACGGACTCTGACAACACCCATTCCCGCGCTGTCGGAGACTACGGCGACATCAGTATGTCCCCCTCGAAGTGAGAGGCTCAGACCCAGACCAGAGAAGGAAAAGTTCACCCGGAAGTTTTTTGGGATGGAGATGAATCATTCCCCGGAAGAGCCCTGACATCGGGGAAGAAGCGGCCTCGGTTTCCTCCTGCCACGTTTCAGGCCATCACCGGCGGAGCCTGGGAATCACGAGAGTGGTCAATCCCGTGCTTTCCCGGCTATACTCATGGTATATGGCGCTTATCCTGATCAATGATGTTTCCGTTAGTTTCGGCGGACCACGGCTACTGGATGGCATGACGCTCCAGATCGGGGCCGGCGAAAGGATCGGCCTGCTGGGCCGAAACGGCTCAGGCAAATCGACCCTTATGAAGCTGCTGGCCGGCCAGATCGTGCCTGATACAGGGGGGATTGTTCAGAGCGGCGAGGTGAGAACTGCCCTACTTCCCCAGGATGTGCCCGATGACCTGCCGGGAACGGTCTATGACGTCGTGGCTTCCGGCGGCGAAGAGCATGCAGGTCTGCTCAGAGAATACCACGAGCTTACCCTTCAGATCGGCCAAAGCAGTGATGACGGCCTGATCAGAAAACTCGAACGGGTCCAGCACGAGATTGAGACATCGGGCGCCTGGCATTTTCACCAGCGAGTGGAAACGGTGATCGCAAGAACTGAACTGGATGAGAATGCCCTCTTCCGGTTGTTGTCAGCGGGGTGGAAGCGGCGGGTCTTTCTGGCAAGGGCCCTGGTGAACGATCCGGACCTTCTGCTGCTGGACGAGCCCACCAACCACCTTGATATCAGCACCATTGTCTGGCTTGAGGATTTCCTGCTCAAGCATGAAAAGACGCTCATGTTCGTGACCCATGACCGTGCCTTTCTCGATCGATTGGCCACACGGATCGTGGAGATCGACCGGGGTCGTCTGCTCTCCTTTGCCTGCGGTTACAGGACTTACCTCGAACGCCGGCAGGCCTTGCTGGATGCGGAAGAGAAGGAGTGGCAGGGATTTGACAAGACCTTGGCCAGGGAGGAGACCTGGATCAGGCAGGGGATCAAAGCCCGTCGTACCCGGAACGAGGGCAGGGTCCGGGCACTGGTGCAGATGCGCCGGGAGCGGGCACAGAGGCAGGAGCAGGCAGGTGTCTCCCGGCTCGTAATCCAGGAAGCGGAACGGAGCGGCCGGATGGTAGTGAATGCCGAGGGGGTCTGCTTTGCCTGGGGAGATAAGAAGATTGTCGATGGTTTCTCAACAACGATTCTCCGCGGGGACAAGGTGGGTATCCTCGGACCCAATGGGTCCGGCAAAACGACCCTTCTCAGGATACTCCTCGGTGAACTTAAACCGCAGTTGGGAAGGGTTCGTCTGGGCGCCGGGATCAGGGTTGCCTATTTTGATCAGCTCCGTGCGCAGCTCGACGAGCACAAGACCCTCAGGGAGAATATCGGCGGCGGCAACGACATGATCGTCGTGGGTGGCGGCTCACGCCATGTTGTCGGTTACCTTCAGGATTTTCTCTTTTCGCCCGAGCGGACCCTGTCGCCGGTCAGTTCTCTTTCCGGCGGGGAACGGAATCGCCTGCTCCTGGCGAAACTCTTCATCATTCCATCCAACGTGCTTGTCCTGGATGAGCCCACCAACGACCTTGACGCTGAAACCCTCGACCTGCTTGAAGACCGGCTGTTTGAGTATAACGGTACGATCCTGATGGTCAGTCATGACCGTGAGTTTCTCAATAATGTGGTGACCTCGACGGTTGTCTTTGAGGGTGAGGGGTGTCTGCAGGAATATGTGGGCGGCTATGACGATTGGCTCATGCAGCGCAATGCTTCGGCTGAGGCGACGAAGTCGATGGCGTCAAAGGAGCAGACACAGAAAACGGAAAGACCTCCGAGGCAGAAGGAGAAACTGTCCTACAAAGAGACCCGGGAACTGGAAGGACTGCCGCAGACAATCGAAGCCCTGGAAAGAGAGAAGCAGCGCCTGACGGCGACCCTGAATTCCCCTGAACTCTACGCAAGCCGCGATCTGGCTAAAGTAAAGGCGGCGAGCGACCGGCTGGAGGCCCTGGAAAAGGAGCTGGACGAGGCCTATCATCGCTGGGATGAGCTGGAAAGCCTGGCTGCGAAATTGAGGCGCAATGTTCTCTGGGGTCGGACCAAGGCAAGTGTTTGATTTTAGGAGTTACATTTCCGGCCTATCCGGGTTTTCTTGCCCACTGGATGACCGCGGGTTCCCCCTTTTCTTCAAAGACGACGCCCCCGTCCACCATCTCCACAACCCTTCCGGTTCTACCGAGGTCGATCCCCAACGCCTTCTTCGCCCTTTCGGAAAAGTGATGCGCCTGGCTTAACAAGCTGATTTGGCCATAGGCGCCACAGCGGCAGAACCCCGATCCCTCCGGCGCCTCAGGAATCTCCGCCTCTCCATGACAGAAAGGACACCGTCTTTTCATGAGAAGATCCTTATCAAATTCTTCTTTTTTGTGGTATGATTCATTGGATAGGACGATCTTAAACATCCTTGAACACAAAGTCAACCCTTCGACTCCCCGGCATCCATGCCGGGGCCTGCTCAGGGTTGATCCTGAGCGGCGCTTTCCACACCGTCCTGAAGGGTTGGGCCTGGTGCCGTGGAATGGGTCAATTCTCGTTGGATTATTAAATGAAAAGGAGGGAGCGATGGGCATTTACGAGAGAGGCTTAAGCGGACCGGACTTTCGAATCGGAATGACCCGGGAATATTTGGCTTTCAGATGCTTTCAGACGTCAGCCAGAAGGCCATTCTTGTTTCCATTTTGTCTCTTTATCTTCAGCTTTGCTCTTCTGAATTTCTCCGGCTTTTGTGCCGGTGTGGCAAATGCCGATCCATCCGCTCTTACCTTCAAAGAGGAGGTGAAGAGAGTGATTAAAAAAATGGTCGGTCCGATGATGGGTCCTCTATTAAATGGAGATAACAACGCCATCCAGGCGACTCTGGACAAGATCATTTTAGACGCGGAAAAAGAGGAGAAACCGGTTCGTTTTGGGATCGGGATTCTTAACATGGAGGGGCTTGCGGTGGCCGGAAGATATATCGTCGGGACGTTCAAAATGGACGATTTTTCCAAGTATAACTACGTTGCAAAAGCCTTTAAGCAAAGAAAGATCGTTCAGGATAGGCTTTATTTCCAGGGGGGATCGGAGCTTTTGATCATCTGTGTCCCCCTCGTCCGACAGAAAGAAGTCGTGGGCGCTATCGTTTTTGGAGTCGATCCATCCCAGACAAAAAAGGATTATGGCTTGACCACCGAACAGTTTATGGCCCTCGATTTTAACAAATAGCAGCTTCGCAGAAAATCTCCCCTCGTCGCCCAGCATCTTTTTACGACCATTTAAGGCCAGATAATCCGTAAAGATTTGCCTAAACGGGCATGGGCAAGCCGGTCGGAAAGGCTCCGGCCTGTCTGGGCGTAGCCGTTACGGCGAAGGCAGGGCCGGTCCTTCTGGTCAAGAAGCACGGACGTTTTTGTTCCTTGCCGGAGGAGGAAATATTTTATCCGAAGGCTTCCTGTGATGAATGCTGCATCGCCAGCCCATACGGTCTCCTCCGAACGTGAAGAAGGGATTGGGAATAGGCCAACCATTTGATTTTAATATAGAATTCAGTTTACTATTCCGGGATAAAATGATACCTTGGATTCGTATTGGAGGTATATTAGCGGTCTTTCATTGAAAGGAATCAATACGAAAATTTTATACGTGGGGGGGGGTGTATGTCGTGCGGCTTGATGTTCAGGACCGCAGTGCTTAAACTTAAAGCTAGGGGCAACAGGTCATACCCCTGAAGAGCAAGGGTGGAAAGTCAGGGCGTGACATCAACATCGAGACAGACCGGTAGTGTTCAAAGACCGGGAAAGGGAAGGGAGGGCATCATGGCGACAAAGAAATGGTTGATTGGAGCAGGGAGCGTGTGGCTGGTTTTGACACTGAGCTTTTTGGCTGCGGGGATGGTCAGTTTCTTTTCGGTTTCCTCATCCGCCGCTGATCCGAGGATGGAGACGGCCCAACTAGCCGAAAAGGCGAAATTTACGCTGGAGAGTTTCACCATTGACAGCAATATGAGTGTGTTCAATGACCTCGTCAAGCAGGCAAAGGGTGTTTTCATTGCTCCGCAGGTCCTGAAGGGTGCTTTCATCTTTGGAGTTTCAGGCGGCAGTGGAGTGTTCGTGGCATGGAATGAGAAGACGAGAAGCTGGGCCGGGCCAGCCTTCTACACGATCGGAGGGGCAAGCTTTGGCCTTCAGATCGGTGGCCAGGCCGCAGAGGTGGGCCTTCTGGCAATGACCGACCGGGGTGTCAAGGCACTGCTGTCAAGCAGCGTTAAGCTTGGAGCAGATGTGGGCATCGCTGCAGGCCCCATCGGGGCCGGCGCTTCTGCATCGACTGCCAATCTGAGCGCAGACATTCTTAGCTTCTCCCGCGCCAAGGGGCTGTACGGAGGAATCTCGCTCGACGGAGCCGTTGTGGCGGTTCGAGACGCATGGAACGAGGCCTATTATGGCAAGAAGATCGATCCGACGGATATCCTCATTCTCCAGGATGTGGGGAATCCACATGCAGCGCCGCTGATCCAGGCGATCGAGAAAGCATCCGGGAGGAAATAGAACCCAGTTTTTGAGGGTCTGACGAGCGAAAAAGAGATGATGAAATCGAATTTGAGATGAATATTTTTTAAATTTGTTCCGTCTAATTAGGTAAATGATAGGGAGGAACGAGATGGATAAGAAAAGACGCTGCATTCCCATTATTGTCCTGTTTCTTTTATCCGTCCAGCTGGGTGGTTGCTATTATTACGCGGGACCGCCGCCGGGTGGTGTTGCGCCGCCTCCCGCCGCTTCTTCCTACGATGTTGTCTGGAATAATGCCCTTCGGGCTGCTGAGGAAATAGGCATTCAGATCACCTCGGTGGATAATGGGGCAGGGATTATTTACGGGAAGAGAGGTTCAACCGATGTCAAAGTGTTGGTCGCGAGGCAGAATGATGGAAGGACCAGGGTTGAACTGGACATGAAAGGCCAGAAACCAGAGACTCAAGCCCTTGCCAACGATTTTTTTGGGGCCTATGACCGATACATGGGGAGAAGGTAATGAATTGTCTTTCCTCAACCCTCCTGTGGCATAGGGGAGTTGAGGATCATTTAAGGGAGGGAAAGATGAACAGAACTAAACTAAAATTATTGGGAGTTTTGGCCTCTGTTGCAATCGCTGTTTTATTCTGGTACGGGGCAAGTGGAGCCCAGGATGATTGGCCACGAGAGATAGCAACCCAGGAAGGGAAAATTACCGTTTATCAACCCCAGCTGGAATCCTTCAAGGGGGATATGGTGAGCGCCCGGGCCGCTCTCTCCATCCTAAAAAAGGATTCAAAGGAACCGACCTTTGGCGTGGTATGGTTTTCTGCCCGTGCCATCACCAACCGTGACACGCGGATGGTGGAATTTACGGATCTTAAGATTGAAAGGGTAAAATTCCCGTTCGCCACAAGAGATCAAGAGAAAGCATTGGCCGATTTCCTTTCAAGAGATGTGAACAATTGGGAGCGAACCCCGATGGCTCTCGATCGTTTTCTCGCCCAAATCGCTGCGATTGAAAAAGAGAAAGCTGTTGCCGATAAACTCAACACCGATCCTCCCAAGATTATTTTTACCAAGGTTCCATCAGCCTTGATTAGCATTAACGGCAAACCGGAACTGCGAAAAGTGGAGAATTCAGATCTCGAGCGGGTGATCAATACCCCGTTTGCCATTCTTTACGCTCCTTCAACCCAGACTTACTATCTGAAAGGAGGGGATTTCTGGTATTCGACTCTCGACGTGATGGGACAATGGAAAACGATAGCCAGTCCGCCGCCTTCCGTTCTCGAGATCGTAAAGAAAGCGTCTCAGACGGAGGACCCGTCGGAAGCGGGCCAGGACCAGGCGAAGCCAAAGACTCCGCCTCAGATCATTGTAGCCACAGTACCCACTGAACTGATCGTGTCCGATGGGGAGCCCAAGTTTGAGTCCGTGCAGGGCACGGGGCTCCTCTATATGAGCAATACCCCGAGCGAAGTGTTTATGGAGGTCAAGGCGCAGCAGTACTATGTTTTGCTCGCCGGCCGCTGGTATCGAAGCGGTTCTCTCGACAAAGGGCCCTGGACCTATGTGGCGGCGGAGAAATTACCCTCCGATTTCATGAAGATTCCACCCAGCTCGGCCAAAGGCCATATCCTTGCCTTTGTAGCCGGGACGACTCAGGCCCAGGAGGCTGTGCTGGATGCGCAGATTCCCCAGACCGCTGCCATCAAACGAAGTGAAGCCAAGCTGAATGTGACTTACGATGGCGAACCAAAGTTCGAAAGAGTTAAAGGGACGAATATGGACTACGCCGTCAACACGGGAACGCAGGTTCTTAAGATTCAGGGGAAATACTATGCCTGCGATCAGGCAGTCTGGTTTGTGTCCGATAACTCCAATGGTCCATGGGTCGTCGCCGATTCGATTCCGAGCGAAATTGACACCATCCCGCCGGAGAGTCCTGTTTACAATGTTAAATATGTCCACGTTTATGACTCCACACCGGATGTCGTCTACATGGGCTACACCCCCGGATATGTTGGTTCCTACGTTTATGGGGACACCGTTGTTTACGGGACAGGTTATGATTATCCGGCATGGACAGGCGCTTATTATTTTCCCTGGCCTCTCACCTGGGGATTTGCTCCGATTTATGATCCTTTCTATTGCAGCTGGGGTTTTGGCTGGGGTTTTGGCGCCGGCTTCATCTCAGGCTGGGGCTGGGGTATTGGCTGGGGCTGGGGTGGCGGTTGGGGTTGGGGCGGGGGTGGGGTTACGGTGGTTGGACACCCTGGGGCTGGGGTTCGTACCATGGGTACGGCCATGGGTACGGCCATCCGTATTCTCACCACTACGGAAACATCGCCCGACCGATGAATATGAGTCATCCAGCCAATTATCCCAGGACTGCAGGTATAAGGCCTGAGTCAAGGCAGAACCTTTACAATCACGGGAACAACACGACGCGTAACGCTTGGGCGACCAGAGAAGGAAGGCCCGGGCAGAACTTGAGAGGCACCAGGGATGGCGTGGCAGGCAAAGAGTTAAGAGGTGCCCAGGACAGAACGCCCGGAAAGAATATTAGTGGCACGCAGGACAGATCGGCAAGACCGATGGGATAAGGCAAGTCAAAGGCAATTGGATAGAACCAGTCCGAGACGAGATAACAATGTCTTTGCCGGTCGGGACGGGAGCGTCTACCGCAGGACGGACAAAGGCTGGCAACAGCGGACTCAGAGTGGCTGGTCAAGGTCCGGGACAAGTCCCCAGACCCGGCAGAATTTTACGCAGAGTCGGCCCAACCTGAACCGGGACTTCAGCGCCCGGCAGCGAGGTTACGAGAGGTCCAGGGATTTCGGCCGAGCGACGGAGGCTATAGCGGTTACGAGCGGCTCCAGAGGGAGTGGCGGCGGCGGAGCGGTGGTGGCTATAGAGGCCCCAGCGGGGGTGGCATGAGTGGCGGTGGTTCTAGAGGTGGCAGCGTTGGCGGACAGTGGGCGGCGGAGGCGGCCGGCGTTAAGATAGAGAATCGATTGACAGCGGAATTGACAGTATCCCCCCGATTCTTGGAATCGTCGCGAGAACGGGGGGATTTCTTTTACACTTAAGGGGTCTAAAGAATCGGATTAGTCAAACGCCTTCCAGTAGGGAAGCCATCGCGTGAGGATCTCTTTCAGCGTTCCGATCCCGTTTCCACTGGTTAAGAGCGGCGTTCACTTCCATTAGAAAACCCTTGTCGTCCCTCCTGATTCCCCAGCCGAGGTAGTCCACCGTTAACGGCTCCCAGAAACCTTTCAGGGTTCCTTCATTCTCGGAAACGAGCCAGACAATGGAAGGGGCGTCGTTGACGAACAGATCGATCCTCATATTCGTCAGAAGATAGGGGGCGTCACTCGCCCTCCGAACCGAGATGATGTTAGCAGCATTCAGAAAGTTTTTTCGAACATAGGCCTCACCCGTGGTCCCTGAAACCACCCCCACCGTGACGAAGCCTTCTTGAATGTCCCTCAGGGAAAGAAACTGCGCATCCCCGGCACGCATCAACGTTACCAGGCCGCTTTTGAGGTACGGGTCGGTGAAATTGATCCGGGCCCTTCTCGCCTCTGTGACGGTCATGCCGGACATGATGATGTCGATCGTTCCTTCGATCAGGGAAGGGATCTGCTTGTCCCAGGGGAGTTCAACAAACCGGACCTGCCGGTTGAGGGCCTGGCCGAGCCTCAGGGCAAAGTCTGCCTCGGCCCCCCTGATCTCTTCGTTTTGTTTAAAGATGATGGGAGGATAGTCAGGGGTGATTCCGACACGGAGTAGATCTGGGCCAGGGGCTCTGAGAGTCACGAGACTGTGGCGCAGCCGGCCAAAACAAGAGCCAAGAGGCACAGATGGCAGCCTTTCCGATCCGTCGGAGTCATGAAGAGCAGCCTCCTGCAAGATTGAATTAGTGTCCGTCCATAGATTCATCGTTTCGCTGCCGGACGATCCAACCCGTTGAAAGACCGGATTCCTGCTTTCGCCGGAATGACGACTTCTTGGGATACCGTTCTTGTATGGATCATACTCGAATTAAATCTCAAATAGATTCAGCATCAAGGTGCCGGGATAAGGATTTAAACTCCCAGTATTATGCCTGATGAGACCTTATTCCTCCACCGTTTTTTTTCTGTTCTGGACGTAGGCGTTTCGCATCGAGACGTAGGGGTCGATGGCTGCTTTTTTAAAGGCCTCATAATCTCCAATGTTGAAGGAGGTATCGCTAATTGTTTCGAATACAACGATTCCAGTTGCCGCCCCGAAGGAGATGTTCGTGTAGCTGATGTAACTGAACGGGTACATGACCCGATCCACAGCGAATCCGAGCGTATCGCGAGGAGAGGAAGGACCGATCATGGGCCAAACAAGATAAAACCACTGGCCTATCCCGTAACGGCCAAGAGTTTGACCAAAGTCCACGGGAGATTTTTGGATGTGGAGGAGTTCCTTGGCGGCATCCGCGAGACCCCCGAGGCCTGCGGTAGAATTAAATACAAAGCGGACGAACTCATTTCCGGCCCCTTTCATCTTGAGCTGCAACAGGTTGTTCACAAACCGGCCCGGCGCCCTGAGGTTGTCAAAAAAATTGTTAAACAAGTTCCGGATAGGTTCCGAAACGGCACGCTTGTATCCCTGGGCTACCGGTTTCAGGACCCAGAAGTAGAGCTTATCGTTGATTTGGAACATGGCGTTATTCCATGGCCGGAAAGGATCCGGAATGTGAGCAGCCTCTTCTCCTTCCTCTGAAGCAAGGTCTTCCTCCCCGGCGGCCTCTCCGAGGATCGGCACAAACTTATCCGGTTCTTTTTGCTCCGCAACAACAAAGGGTGTTTCCTCGTCCCCGATAAGATTCGAATCCGCTATCACCGGGAAGACGTCAGGCGCCTTTTCTTCTTCTTGTGTCAGCGCTTCGATGGGCTCTGTTGAGGCCTCATCGGCAAAGGAGAGCACGGGACCGATTAATAAAAAAGCCAGGAGCAGAATGAAAGAATACGTTCGTTTCATTACCTTTCTCCCTTCGTGTGAGGCATTGATCCTAACTTGGCTGTCCTTTGCCGACCTTATTTCGCAGGATTTCGAGCAGCGCTTCGGGTGTCTTATTGGCAAGGATCTCCCTGAATTGGGTGCGGTAGTTGCTGACCAGACTGACCCCTTCAATCACCACATCATACACCTTCCATTCCCATTCTTCTCGATCACCCTGTAGTCAATCGGGACCTCTGAAGTCTTGGTGACGATCGTGGTCTGCACCTCCACCGTTTTTTCTGAAAGGCTAGATTTCCTTTCTTAAAAATGATCTTTTCATCCGTATAGGACGTGATTTTGTCGGCATACGTCTCTTCCAGGAGCGATTTGAAGAGTTTGATAAATTCTTTTTGCTGATCAGGATTGAGCTTGTTCCAGTTCTGACCGAGGGATCTTTTCGAAAGCTCGGTGAAGTCAAACATCTCCTCTGAAATCGATCGAATCTTTTCCTTCTTGACCTTTCTGCCCGATTCTCCCTTCAGAGCGGGATCGCGAAGGACCTCGAAGACGCTGGTTAACATGATCTTTCACGTTTCCAGAGGGACAGCCGAATAGACACCAGAGGAAACATCAGTCCACAAGATGAGCAAAATCCCTGCAAGTCGCTTTCTTCATGGCAACCTCCCTAAAATCATTTCGTCCCCTCTTTGCTTTCCTTGACCGTCCTTTTTAACCTCTCCAAAGGCATATCTTGCCGATCAGATCCTCAATGTCGAGAGCGGGCGATGTCTCTGTAATGGTTCCTCCGGGTTTGAGCAAGTCCCCTGATCCTCCAGGGTCAACCTTGATGAATTTGTCGCCAATCAACCCGGCTGTTTTGATCGATGCACTGGCATCGTCATACACCTTGATCCCCTTCTTGATTCCCAATTCGACCCATGCCAATCTGTTTTTGAGGATCGATTTCCAGTTTTTCAACCTTTCCCACCTGGATGCCGAAGATTTCAACGGGACTGCCGATTTTCAAGCCCTGATACAGAGGTAAACCTGGCATAGAGGACATAGGTGTCCTCTCCGAAGAGAGAAACGTTGCCCAGTTTCACAGTCATGTATCCCACGCAGAGAAGGCCGATGACAACAAAGATGCCGACGATTGTTTCCATAGAGTATTTTTTCATATCGCTCCGCCTTTCGGATCGCATCGATGGGTTGCGATGATTCCCTGGTTCGCTCTTGCCTTTTCAATGATCCTGTCAATATCCTCGTTGGAGTTGGCCTCCGTAATACCGGCATAAACGGAGATTTCGAAACAGGCGTCGGCGCCGATTTTGGCCTGGGTCGAGAGCCTCAATGTTTGACAGGGTCTCCTTCTGAAGTCCCTCGCCAAAATCTTTCACCAGTTGCTGTCCCTCCTGGAAATCGGTATAGGGGAGGATAGCCAGAATCTCTCCCGTATGGGTTCTGACAGAGAATCCGCCCAGGGCGCGTAAAGTTCGTATTGATGTATTTCCCCAGGGCCTTAAGAACCTCAGCCGCTGCCACGTGTCCGAGTGCTTCAGCGAGCAGATCGAATTGAACGCTGAAGAGGACAGCGGTGACGGTCCTTTCCGTCTGCCTCTCGTTTAACGTCATGGCGTATCTTGCCCTGAACATCTGCTTCGAAAGAAGCCCGGTCAATTCATCCTGAAACCCTTCGAGGCTCCGGAGAAACTCCTCTGCCATGGGGTGATCCACACGGGTGGATTCCTCATAGGGTCCCTGGAAGGCCACCTTTCCCTCCCAGAGGAGAATGATCCGGTCGGAGATGAAATAGACATCGGGAATATCATGACTGACGAGGACAGCAGTGAAGCCGAACTTTTTCCTGTAATGGGCAATGGTGCTCAGAATCACATTTTTCCGGATCGGGTCTTGTCCGGTCGTCGGCTCATCGAAGAGCACGATCTTCGGATCTGTCACGAGAGCCCGCGCCAGGGCCACGCGCTTCTGCATGCCGCCCGAGAGTTCGGACGGATATTTGGCTGCTGCTTCCGTGAGATCGGTCTGTTCGATTCTGGCCATCACCTTTTTCTCGATCTCCTTCGGGCTCATGGTTGTCGTCTGTCTCAAGGGCAGGGCGACATTGTCAAAGACCGTCATGGAGTCGAAAAGGGCGTTGTTTTGAAACAGGTAACTGATCTGGCTCCTGTATCGATCCCACTCGCCCTTCTTCATCTGTGTTGATGGGTTTTCCCTGAAAAAGGATGGTCCCCGCGTCAGGAGAAAGCAAACCGATGATGTGTTTGAGCAGCACACTCTTGCCTGTGCCGCTTTTCCCCATGATCGTGGTGATCTGGTTCTCGTAGATCTTCAGGTTGACCTGGTCGAGGACGGTCCGATCGCCAAACCGCTTGGTCACCTCTCTGAATTCGATCAGTGGAGTTTCCATAGGTACCCTCTACATGAGAAAGGAAGTAACCACATAATCCGCAATAAGGATCGTCACACAGGACAGCACGACCGCCGATGTGGTGGAGAGACTGACGCTTTTGGCGCCGTGGCTGTCCGTCGCATATGGGTGAAATAACCCTGATAGCAGCAGATGGTTGAAACAATGACCGCAAAGACAAGGGATTTTGATAAATCCACCCCTGATGTCAACGAGGTCAACGGAAGACTGAATGCGACTGAAGTAGGTTCCTCCGCTGGCGCCGAGGAGCACGACCCCTGTGAGATACCCACCCAGTATCCCGATGAGGTCAAAGAAGGCCGTCAATAGGGGAAAGCTGATGATGGAGGCCGCGATCCTCGGGCTGATCAGATACCGGATGGGATCGATCCGCATGGTATAGAGGGCGTCGATCTGCTCCGAGATGCGCAGGATCCCGATCTCCGCAGCCATGGAGGAGCCTGCCCGGGCCGTGATCATGATGGCCGTCAGAACAGGCCCCAGTTCTCGGATGAGGGAGAGGGCGATGACTGAACCGAGCAGGCCTTCAGAGCCGAATTTCGACAAGGGTATAGTAAAGCTGCAGGCCGAGGACCATTCCGGTAAACAATCCGACGAGCAACACGATGGTCGTTGACCTGGCGCCGATATGATAGATCTGTTGAATAATCTCCGGGAACTGCTTGGGTCGAAATATCAACACGAAGGCCTTGCTGAAAAAGAGGGTTGCCGCACCAAGATTGTCTACGAGATCAATGGCGGATCTGCCGAGGGTATGAAAAGGAACCGCCCACGACTTGGCCGACTGTCGAGACCTTGTGTCCATTGCAATCGCTCACACCGGTATTTTCTTTGGAGACCCGTTCGAATTTTGAATTGGTGTCTGTTTATAAATTCATTTTGTTTGTCATACCCGCAGACGCGGGTATCCAGAACGCATTGAAAAGACTGGATTCCCGTTTTCACGGGAATGACAAAAAAAGACGATTACAACATTTATGGACAGGCATTAATTATATATAACTTTCACCTGAGAGGCAAGGAATTCAAGTTGTCTCAAATCTTGTCTCTTGCATCCGCTCTCTTTCTTTGATAAATTCTATTCATCCGGGTTCCTTTGGGGATCGGATTTGTTGAAGCCGCATAACGTGTTATATTAAGCGGCAACGAAGAGACACCCTTTTTCCACGTTTGTCTTGGGGAAGAAAGATGAAGCAGGACGTCAGTCACCGTAGAAAAGAGAAAGAACTGCGTATCCGTTCCCTCGGTCCCGCTGATCGGCCTCGAATTGAGGAGATGGTCGTTTCTTCAGGGAAATTTAATGATCCGGAGATCGCTACGGCGTTGGAACTGGTCGATGAATCCCTGGATAGCGGGGAAGAGGAAAGTGGATACATCTTTGCCGTACTGGAGGTTAAAAAGGGAGATTCCATTGTTGTAAAGGGATATGCCTGTTATGGCCCGACGCCCCTGACACAAGGAGTTTATGATCTCTACTGGATTGTGGTCGATCCGGCAGACCAGGGGAAAGGATTCGGAAGAATTCTGATCGAACATGTCGAGCAGGAGGTCGTGAGGCGCGGGGGTCGCATGCTCCTCATCGAGACCTCATCGCAGGAGACCTATGGAGCGACGATCCGATTTTATGAGCGAAGCGGATATGAGCTGGTCGCCCGTATCAAAAATTTTTATCGAATCGGCGATGATAAACTGGTATTCTCAAAGGAGATGACCCATTCGGCGGCGCCAGGCCCCGCGCTTTAAGGCCGGGCGAGAACAGCCGCTCAGGGTCAGCCCTGAGCAAGCTTGGGCCTTTAGTCAGGGGAGTCGAAGGGCTGATGTAACAAGGGCAAGAAACTTGTGGAGGTTCTGATGGGTGATAACACAGGAACGACCGGCAGGCCCCATGCCCTGGTGCTCATGGCCAGCTTTATCGTTATCGTGGCAGCGATGAAGGCCGCCAGTTCCCTTCTCGTTCCTTTTTTCCTGGCTGTATTCATTGCCGTGATCTGCACACCGCCCCTCTTCTGGTTGCAAGGCAAAGGCGTACCAAAGGTCTTAGCCCTCCTTCTCATTTTAGTTACGATCCTGGCCGTCGGATCCCTTCTGGGAGTACTCGTCGGCAGTTCGCTCAACAACTTCCTGCATTCGCTCCCCCAGTATCAGGAGCGGTTATCAACCAATATGGGTGTCGTCATCGACTGGTTCCGTGAAAAGGGCGTGAATATACCGGAGGCAGAGGTTCGTGAATCCCTTCATCCGGGATCGGTGATGCGCCTGGCCGGCGCGTTGCTGTCCACGCTGAGCAGTGTCCTGACCAATGCGTTTCTGATCCTGCTGACGATCGTTTTTATTCTGCTCGAGGCAGCCGATTTCCCCAAGAAATTGGAGGCTGCATTGAAAAACCCCGAAAGGTCACTGGCCACGATTGAGAAATTCAGCCGGAGTGCCAATCGCTATGTGGTCATTAAAACCCTGATCAGCGTCGTCACCGGCCTTTCGATCTCAGTTTGGCTCTTGATCCTCGGAGTCGATTATCCCGTGCTCTGGGGCACGCTCGCATTCCTGCTGAACTACGTGCCGAATATCGGCTCGATTCTTGCGGCTGTCCCTGCCACGCTTCTCGCCTTTGTCCAGTTAGGAGCGGGTTCCGCCCTGTTGACGGTTCTGGGATTCCTGGCCGTCGGCAATATCCTGGGGAATATCGTGGAGCCGAAGCTCATGGGGAAAGGTCTGGGTCTGTCGACGCTGGTTGTCTTCCTCTCGTTGGTTTTCTGGGGATGGGTCCTGGGACCGCTCGGGATGATTCTCTCCGTCCCTCTGACGAGTCTTGTCAAGATCGCATTGGAGAGCAACGAAGACACTCGTGGTCTCGCCATCATGCTCGGGTCCGATATCAAAAAATAGGTGTCGGCAGAGCGGAGCGTTTCCAGTGCTTAAGTGGAGGCGGCAGGACGGCCGGGTCAGCTTGCGGGTAGCCAGCATGAGGTTCTGACGGAAAAGGGAAGGTTAGGTCATTTAATTTGAGGTAAAGATGGTGCCCCCTCAAAAAACTTTCGAAATTAACTCTCATGGCGAAAGAGGAAGAGAAGTCACTCTTTCACTGTCAGGTCGTTTGGAGATAGTGAACCTCAAGGCCTTCCTCTCTGAGGCCAAAGCCCTCCTTGGAGGAAAAGAACCCAAAAGCGTGACTGTCGACCTTTCAAAGATCGAGTTCCTCGATAGTGCGGGCGCTCTCGGACTGATGGAATTGGAGGAGGAAACAAAGGCAAAGTCCATTCCTTTCGAGTTTGTAAATGTGACCGAAGACGCAAAGAAAATCATGGGCCTGATCAACCGGAAGGCCCTTGTGATGAAGCCCCTCATCAGTGATCAGAGACTCTTCCGGCCTCATCGAACAGATCGGGGAAGCCAGTCTCGATATTTACAACGATTTTGTCTCGATCATGACGTTTCTGGGAGACCTCCTGACGGCCCTGATCCACTCTATTTCCCATCCTCGTTCGGTCCGATGGGAAGATGTCTTCTTTTACATGAAGAGGGCAGGAGTGGAAGGACTTCCGATCGTGGGGCTGATCAATTTTCTCCTCGGTCTGATCATTGCCTTCATGTCCTCTCTCCAGTTGAAACAGTTTGGCGCCAACATCTATGTGGCTTCTCTGGTAGGGGTGGCCATGGTCTCAGAGCTTGGACCGATCATGACGGCGATCATCGTGGCGGGCCGGTCAGGGTCCGCCTTTGCCGCGGAGATCGGGACAATGAAGGTGAATGAGGAAGTTGACGCCCTGGTCACGATGGGGTTTGACCCGACCCGGTTTCTTGCCATTCCGAAGGTTCTGGCGGCCATGCTGGTCGTCCCCGTGCTCACCCTTTATGCTGATTTCTTCGGAATTGCAGGGGGATTGGTGGTGGGAGTGCTTGGGCTCGATTTGACCGTCTATACCTACATCCAGGAAACGATGAAGGTCATCACCATTGCCTCCATCGTAAAGAGCATGATCAAATCGGTGGTTTTTGCAATGCTCATTTCGGGCATCGGCTGCCAGAGAGGCTTCCAGGTGAGGGGAGGGGCAGAGGCCGTGGGGTCTGCGACGACTTCAGCGGTCGTGGCTGCCATCTTCCTCGTCATTGTGATGGATTCGGCCTTTGCCGTTCTTTTTACGTACATCTACAATTGCGGATTAAGGGTGAGGTTAAGGCTAACCCAATTTTTTGAATACCCTCAAGGTATCCTCCCCGCATGGAGGGGTTGGATTTTTTCCCTCCGGGTTCACCGGACGTTATTCTATGGACAAAGAACCGATCATCGTGGTTGAGAATCTGACCGCCCGGTTTGGCAGCAATACGGTCTTTGAAAACGTGAGCTTCCAGGTCGACAAAGGAGAAATTTTTGTCATCCTTGGAGGGAGCGGCTGCGGCAAATCGACCCTCTTGAAACATCTGATCGGTCTGTACGAAACCTCCTCGGGAAAAGTGGAGATCAATGGGGTGGATATCCGGACGGCGGATGAACGACAGTTGAGAAAGGTGAGGACTCAACTGGGGGTCTCTTTCCAATCGAGCGCTCTCTTTGGCTCCATGACGTTGGCCGAAAACGTGGCTCTGCCGCTTCAGGAATATACCGATCTTTCCCGGGAGGCCATCGAGCTGATCGTCAAGATGAAACTCGGCATGGTCAACCTTGCCGGATACGATAACCATCTTCCCTCAGAGATCTCCGGGGGGATGAAGAAGAGGGCCGGCCTTGCGAGGGCCATGGCGCTCGATCCCATCGTCCTCTTCTTCGACGAACCTTCGGCAGGATTGGACCCCATTACGTCCGCGGAGCTGGATTCTCTCATCAAGAACATCAATGCCGGGATGGGGACGACGATGGTGGTCGTTACCCATGAACTGCAATCGATCTTCAATATTGCTCACCGGATCATCATGCTGGATAAGGGCGCCAAGGGGATCATCGCGGAGGGCGATCCAAGATGGCTGAAGGATCATGCGACCGATCCCCGGGTGTTCGACTTTTTCAACCGGAAAGTGCCGGAACAGGAGACGAAAGGAACATAAGATGGCCAGGAAGACATCCAAGTTCATGATCGGACTCTTTGTGACCCTCGGTGTCCTCATCGGGATGGTTGCTGTTGTATGGTTGGGGGCCTCAAAATACTTCGAAAAGGGAAAACTGTATTCAGTTTATTTCGATGAATCCGTCCAGGGGCTGCAAATGGATTCAGCCGTCAAATACCTGGGGGTTGAAGTGGGAAGTGTTGAGAAGATTAGGATCGCCCCTGACAATAATCTGATTGAAGCGGTCATGAAGATTAACCTGCGAAGGGACCTCGCCCGTGATGCTGTGGCCCAGCTCAGGTCGGCGGGAATCACGGGCATTGTCTTCATCGAACTCGATCGCAAGGATCCTGCGAAGCCCGATCGCTCACCCAAACTGAATTTTGCCTCCGAATACCCGATCATTTCCTCTCAGCCTTCCCAGTTGAAGCAGCTCTTTTCAGGAATTGAAGAGGTCGTTGATAATCTGAAGAAGGTAGATACCCAGGGAATTTCTGATGAAATCAAGATGACGATAAAATCGATCGGCAATCTGTTGAGCGGCGAGAAGATGGATCATATTATGACAGGAGTCGATTCCACCGTTTCCAACGTGAAGGATATTACTGAGAAGGCAAATCGTGTGCTCACCGAAAAAAGGATGGAAGACGTGCTGGTTGAGGCAAAGAACTCTCTGCTCAAAGTACAGAACCTGGTTGAAGACGTACAGGGTAAGCTGGATTCCCTGAACCTCCACAAGAACAGGAGCGAACTTAGAAAACGCGACGGCAAGAATAGATAAGATATTGGCTTCCGGACAAGTCGAAGCCATTCTCGGAGAGGCAAGAGGGGCCATCGCCAACGCCAACTCGGCAATCGTGAAAATCAAAAGCGAAATCGATTCCATGAGGCTTTCAGAGACTGCAGAAAAAGCGAACACTCTGCTCGAGGGGATAGACCGGAAAAGCGATGTTCTCTGCAAGGAACCTGATCATTACCCTTGAAAGCCTCCGGCGCGCTCTCGATTCCCTGCAGGTGCTGATGGAAAAGGTTAAGACCAACCCCTCCGATCTCATCTTCAGTGAACCCACCCCCCCACCCACCATCAAATGAGGAGGAACCTTTGAAAAAGATAAGAGCATTTCACAGGAACGGACAAGGCAGGCGAGGTCAACGAAGGGTAACCTTTTACGGGATACGTGGGTGTCTTTCTGTTGTTTATCCCGCTGGTTTCCGGGTGTGGTCTTGGGAAAAACAAGCCCATCATCATGAAACAGTATCTTCTCGAATATCCCTCTCCTGTGGTGGAAGGGCTGAAGCAGGGCGACGAACTGATCACGGTGAAACATTTTTTTGTAGACAAAGCTTTCAGCACGAAAGAGATGATCTATCGCCAGGATCCGTTCAGCTACCAGAGCGATCCCTACAACCAGTGGATGGTCAACCCCGGTCAGATGGTGTCGGGCTATCTCATCCGTGACCTGGCCAAGGCGGGTCTCTTCCGAGCCGTATTCTCTTCGGACAACATCGAGCCTACGAGGTATGTTCTTCAGGGAAGGGTGGATGAATTCCTGGAGTTGAATCAGGAGGGAGTCTCAAAAGCGGCGCTCAGTCTGTCCGTGATCCTGCTGGACTCGACCCAGAAAACCGTACCCGCAAGCGTCGTGTTTCAACGCGACTATCAAATGTTTGAGCCCCTTCGCGAGAAGACGCCTTCGGGCTTTGCCCAGGCCATGAGCAAGGCCATGGAGAACTTTTCAAAGCGCCTCCTTACGGATCTTTCGAAGGTCATCGACGAATCGAAAAAATAGGATTTCTTGGAATGATTGGGTCCTTCAAAGGGATCGTTGATTCAGAAGTCGTTTTCCGTCACTTCTACGACAGGGCCCTTCCGTAGATTGTGGTCAATTCGAGAAGCGTCTCTTGGTGGGAAGAGGTGAACTGATCCGGGAAGAATCGCCATTCCCAATTTCCATGTGCGGTGGAGGGCCGGTTCATCCGTGCTTCCTCACCCAGACCCAGAAGGTCCTGCATGGGAATGATCACCGTATTGGCGATGGACATCATGAGAATCCGGATGAGTTCTTTCGGCAGCTCGCTTTCCGATACATGCCTGCCGAGATAACGAAACACTCTCTGCTGGGTTTCAGGCGTCGCTTCGTTTTTAAACCATCCCGCGATGGTATTATTGTCGTGCGTTCCCGTATAGACGACGCAGTTGGGAACATACGTGTGGGGCAAGAAGGGATGGGTTGCCAGGTCTCCATCAAAGGCAAACTGGAGAATGCGCATCCCGGGAAACCCGAATCGATTCATCACGTCTTTCACATCCTGCGTGATCACTCCAAGGTCTTCAGCAATGAGCGCCTCCGCCGGGAACTTTTGAAGAAGGGAGGTGAAAAAGTCATGGGCAGGAGCCTCAACCCACCGGCCCTGGATGGCCGTTTTTTCCGTCGCAGGGACTTCCCAGTAGGCGATAAAGCCCCTGAAGTGGTCGATGCGCAGGATATCAAAGAGCTGAAGGTTGTGGCCGATCCGCTCAAACCACCACTGGATACCCCGTTTGTTGAAGGATGTCCCATCGATAGATCGGGTTTCCCCAGAGCTGTCCTGTTTGACTGAAGTAGTCCGGAGGAACTCCGGCCACAAAGGAAGGTCGTCTTTTCGTCATCCAGTTTGAAGAGATGGGGATGGGTCCAGACATCGACACTATCGTGGTTGACATAGATCGGAATATCCCCGATCAGCTTAATTCCCTTTCTCATTGCAGTAGCTTTTGAAGGCGAAGCCATTGTCTAAAGAAAAGAAATTGAAGAAATTTCTCCTGTTCCAATTCATCGTGATAAGTCATTTCTGACTTCCTCAAGGTTCTCTGGTTTCCTGTCCCTTAAGTCCTTTTCCCAATCCCCCCAGGCCTTCCCGTGATGATGGTTCTTGATGACGACGAAGAGGGCAAAATCCTCGAGCCAGGCGCCCTGTTTGTTGCGCAGAATTCATCAAAGGCATCTTTTCGTTCTTATTTGCTCTGAAACGTTCATAGGCCCGCTGAAAGAGTGTGATTTTATAGGGAATGCACTGAAGTAAAGTCGCAGTGTTCCTGTGGGAGGGAAGGTATTGCTGCGAGGTCCTCTCTTGTGAGTAAACCCGATTCGAACTAAAAGTTCAGGGCTGATCAGGAGCGTATTCCCGGCAAAGGCCGAAGGACTGCTGTAAGGGGAATTTCCGCTGCCTGGGTCTGTGGGATTTAAGGGCAAAACCTGCCAATACTTCTGCTTTGTCTGGGAGAGATGATCTGCAAATCGGTAAGCCCATGGACCCAGATCGCCGATCCCGTAAGGTGAGGGCAGTGAAGTGATATGGAGAAGGACGCCACTCCCGCGATTTTTCATCGATTTTCCTCTTTAGTCAATCGAGCTCATCAACCTCATTTTCCGGCTCTCTTTCGCTTGCAGGGCCCCGTTGTTTCTAAAAAATGACATATTGCTCAATGATTCGCAAGGTAGTATAATTACAAACTACGGTTGCCTGTTGGGTGGACCGACGCTGCCGGGAGACGAGAAACAGAAAAAATACCTTTTTCGAGGAGGGACATATGGGTGTAAAAATTGCAATCAATGGTTTTGGAAGGATCGGAAGGCTCGTGTTTAACGCCATGGTTGAACAGGGAATTCTGGGGAAAGAAATGGATGTCGTTGCCGTCGTTGATGTCACGACGGATGCGAAGTATTTCGCCTACCAGTTGAAATACGATTCTGTTCACGGCAAATTCCCCGGAAAACTCTCAACCGAAAAGAGCGGTCCTTCCGCAGAGGAAGACGACATTCTCGTCGTCAATGGCCGCAAGATCCGGTGTGTCGCAGCCACGAAGACACCCGATCTTCTTCCCTGGAAGGAATTAGGGGTCGACTATGTGATCGAGTCGACGGGTCTCTATACGGATGCGGAGAAGGCAAGCCTTCACCTCAAAGCCGGAGCCAAGAAGGTTGTGATCACCGCTCCCGGAAAAGGCGATATCAAGACCTTGGTGATGGGCGTGAATGAAACGGAGTATGACCCCAAGATTCACCACGTCGTTTCCAATGCCTCGTGCACGACGAACTGTCTTGCGCCTCTCGTCTATGTTCTCCTGAAAGAGGGGATCGGGATTGAAACCGGTTTGATGACAACCATCCATGCCTACACGGCGACTCAGAAAACCGTTGACGGCCCTTCCAAGAAAGACTGGCGAGGGGGAAGGGCAGCCGCCATCAATATTATTCCTTCAACCACTGGAGCGGCGAAGGCCGTGGGAGAGGTCCTGCCTGCGACGAAAGGGAAACTGACAGGGATGGCTTTCCGGGTTCCTACGCCCGATGGATCGGTCGTTGATCTGACCTTTCGCTCCGTGAAGGAGACCTCCATCGATGAGATCGATGCGGCGATGAAGAAGGCTGCGGAGACGTACTTGAAGGGGATCCTGGAGTATGCCGAGGAAGAGCTGGTCTCGACGGATATTCTTCACTCGAGCAGTTCATCGATTTATGACTCTCTGGCGACCCTCCAGAACAATCTCAAGGGAGAGAAACGGTTCTTCAAGGTCGTTTCCTGGTACGATAACGAATGGGGTTATTCCAACCGGGTGGTTGATCTTCTCAAGTATATGGCTTCTAAGTAAGGTTCGTCTCTCTGAAGGGCCAGGGGTTTTTCGGATCTGGCCCTTCTGTTTGAGCTTCTGCCGGTGGCTGGAGGGAATATCGTTTCCTTAGCCGAAGTGTTATCCGTCATGTGATTCATATTTCGGGGCTATATCGAAAGACCCGGGAGAACATGGGATGAGGCTTTGGAATTCTAAAGAGAGCTAAGAGAGGGACCAACGTGGTCAAGGGAATGAGACCTGCTGTTGAAGAATGTGATAGCGTGGAGATCGAAGGGGAGGTCGCACCGCCTTGCGCCCTCGTGATCTTTGGGGCTTCAGGAGATCTCACCAAGAAAAAGCTGATTCCGGCTCTCTATAATCTGGCAAAATACCGGGTTCTTCCGGAGCGCTTTTTCGGGGTGGGTATGGCACGTAGGGCCATTCCCCCGGACGTTTTTCGGCAGCAACTCAGGGAAGACCTGAATCAATTCGCCTGTCCGGTCGCTCCGGAGAGATGGGGCTGGTTTTCGGAGCGCTTTCATTACTTTTCGGGTGATCTGGATGACCCGGGGAGCTACCAGAAATTGAAGGAGTTACTTGGGAGGCTCGCTAAAGATCGCGGGGGGCTCAAGAACATCCTCTACTACCTGTCGGTGTCTCCGAATTTGTTTGCCGGGATCGTTCGGCAGTTGGGTGTGGCAGGCCTGACCCGGGAAGAGCCGGGGCAGAGCCGGCGTGTGATTTTTGAAAAACCCTTTGGCAGCGATCTCGCCTCGGCAAAGAGCCTCGACGCAGAAATCAAAACCTCTCTCGGTGAGCATCAGATTTATCGGATCGATCATTACCTCGGCAAAGCGACGGTGCAAAACCTCATGGCCTTTCGTTTTGCAAACGGTATCTTCGAACCGGTCTGGGATCGCCGGTATATTGACCATGTTCAAATTACGGCGGCAGAGACCCTGGGCGTGGAAAACCGGGCGGGATATTACGAGACTGCGGGCGCTCTGCGCGACATGGTGCCGAACCATCTCTTCCAGTTACTGACCCTGACGGCGATGGAATGTCCCGTTTCCTTCGATGCCGATGCCGTGCGGGATGAACAGGCAAAGGTGCTTCATGCCGTTCAATCGTTAGGGTCGGAAGAAGTATTGACGAAAGCGGTGAGCGGGCAATACGGTGAAGGAATGGAGGGAGATCAGCGGGTCCCGGCCTATCGGGCGGAACCGGGCGTTGCTCCCGATTCGAGAACAGAAACCTTTGCGGCCCTCCGGCTGATGATTGATAACTGGCGCTGGGCAGGCGTTCCGTTCTACCTCCGGACGGGGAAGCGATTGGCCCGGCGAGTCACGGAGATTACGATCCAGTTTCTGCGGCCGCCCTTCAGGCTTTTCCGCGAGACTCCCGTCGAACAACTGAAGCCCAATCAGCTTGTCATCAACATTCAGCCTGACGAGGGGATTTCTCTGAGCTTCCAGGCCAAGGTCCCGGGGGACTGATGAAGTTGGGTACGGTGGACATGAGCTTTGCGTATGCGGACTACTTTGGAAAGGCGCGGACCACGGGATATGAGCGGCTGATCTATGATGCCATGTGCGGCGATGCAACGTTGTTCCAGCGCGCCGATATGGTGGAGGCCGGATGGAAAGTGATCGCGTCGATTCAGGATGTCTGGAATTCTTCCCACGCTCGGTCATTTCCAAATTACGCCGCAGGCACATGGGGTCCGGAGGAGGCTTCAGCGCTCCTGAAGCGGGATGGACGGGAGTGGAGAGAAATCGAAAGATGAGCCTGGGAGAATCTAGGGTGGCTCCTGGACGAAAGGGCCGCCCATCTGTTACATAAGGCTGCGAATGAACGCGGGGAGGAGTAGTCATGGTCAAAATTGCGCCGTCGATTCTTTCTGCCGATTTTTTGAAGCTGGGCGATGAGGTTAGAGCCGCCGAGCAGGCAGGAACAGACCGATTCCACATCGATGTCATGGATGGTCAGTTCGTGCCCAACATCAGTCTGGGACTTCCGATCGTAAAATCGATGCGGCGCGGAACCCGTCTGCCGCTGGAAGCACACCTGATGATTGATCAGCCTGAACGATACGTTGAGGCCTTTGTCCAGGCCGGGACAGATATCCTCATCGTGAATCAGGAAAATTCGCCTCATCTGGACCGAACCCTCCAGCTCATCAAAGGTCTGGGAAGAAGGGTCGGGGTGGCGCTTAATCCGTCCACGCCTGCCTGCACCCTTGACGAAGTCCTCGAGGAACTCGATCTGGTCCTGGTCATGACCGTCAATCCGGGTTTTGGAGGCCAGGAATTCATCGGGTACACCCTTAAAAAGATCCGGCAGGTCCGGGAGATGCTGGATCTGCGAAACTCCGGGTGTGAACTGGAGGTGGATGGAGGAATTGAGCCGAAGACGGTCCCTCTGGTCGTAGAAGCAGGGGCGGGAGTGCTGGTTGCCGGCACAGCGGTTTTTGGCCATTCCGGGGGACCCGCGGCCGGTATCCGGAGTCTGATCGAGGCCGCAGCCAAAAGCAGCAAAAGATAACCTCGCCGGGGCGCCTGCAGCCTCCGGATGACCCTTTCTCAAAGCTCCGGGAGCATCATCCCCGACCGGTGCCTTTTGTGGTGAGGAGCCGTTGGATCAGAAGAGAAGGAACGTGTGGTGGTTTCGGGAGTGGTTCTACTTCAGAGAGCAGGCCCTGAGTCTCTTGAGTTTCGCATCCATCAAGGGGAGGAATACCTCTTTCGTCCACTGGTCGTAGGCCTTTTCTCCCTGTTTGTTAAAGATTTTTAAGCCTTCCCGTGAGAGTTTCTTCCCGTCCGATGTTTCTTCTTCAGCCATCTTATAGCGTTTCATCTTCCCCGACGAAATCAATCCTCTGCCCTTGCTGATTTGAACGAGGTCGAAGGGAACCATATAGAATCCGCAGTCACACTTAAAGACGAGATGAAAATTCCCTCCGTTGGGAACCGGACCGGTGGTGCCCAGGTAGTGGTCAAAGGCGATTTTTTTCTGGCAGTCTTTACATTTCATCGGGAGCCCCCTTCTGTCAGGTGGAAGGTCGTTCCTTCCTTCACCTTTCCTCCTTCGGTCGCTCAAATCCCTCATCGATCATCCTCCGGATAATTTCGGAGACCGTGAGCCCTTTCTTCTTGGAGATCGTTTTCAGCTTCTTTGTCTGAGAATCTGAAAGATAGAGACCGACTCTCACCATCCCGACCCGTTTCATCTTAGGACCTCGTTGTTGATTTGATGTCGACTATACACTGGATGTCTCCTGTACAGCTAGCATGAGCGCAGTGTATACCTGATAGTTGCACATTATACATACAATAAGCATCTTGTCAAGTATTTTTTTTATGGGAGATGGAAAAAACGGTGGAAAGGGCCAGATCTGGTGGGGAAAAAAAGAGACCGTCCCATATCTTGAGGGTGAGCGCCCTTCTGCGCAGACCCCGGCTAAACCTTTTTCACGTAAATATCCTTCACGATATCTCTGTCCAGTGCGAGGGTCGTTTCGCCGATTTCGAGCACGAAGGATGGATGTTTTTGATGCATCCGGACAATGCTTCCGGGAATCATTCCCATCACGCTCAACCGATCCAACCTCTGGTGGGATTTGGGCACGATAAAGACAATACGGCCCTGGTCCCCTAATCCCAGGTCCTCGAGAGGAATGACGAGCGGTTTCATCTCTTTTTTGAACCGGGTGCAACACTCCCCCCTTGGAATAGGCTTTCCGTGGATGCAGGTGGGAGGATGGCCCAGGAAGGTGCAAACGCTCTCAGTGACATTGGGACTCAAGATATGCTCCAGCTTGCAGGCTTCCTCTTCCACCTCATCTTCCGACATTTCAAAAATCTCCAGGAGCAGCCTCTCGGTCAGGCGATGACGCCGGATCAGTTCCCTGGCCTTTTCCTCCCCCTTTTCTTTTAATACCATCCGGTTCCCTTCCACCTCGAACAGGCCGTCTCGCATCATCATCCGGAGAATGGATCGGACCTCGCCGTCCTCGGTTTTCTCGATGAGTTGATTCAGATCAGAGACCCCCTTTTCCCGCAAGGTCCAGATGAGTTCGAGAATCTCGTCAATCCGGTCCTCTTCGACTCCGTTCACCGCTCCCCACAGCTTTCGGTGGGGTCCTCTCTTTTTCTCGGTTTCTTTTTCCATGGGTTAGCCTTTCTTTTTAAGAAATTTCTTGAATAAATTGACAAGGGCCGATTGCTCCTTGTAAGAGTAACCGCAATGAGGGCAACAGATGAGATCGCACTGTTTCGAAAGGAGGCAACCCGAACACCCTTTCATCTCGCCTGGAGTGAACTTCTTCCCGCAGAGAGGGCACTGATGAGTGGGGGAATTTTCCATGTTAAACCCCGAACCATTTCATAACAAAATTGAGCAGCCCGCCGATCCCGAAAGCGAGGGGAAAGACCACGCCTGTGATCCAGAGGGCTTTCCGGAATCCCCTCTCCCTGATCATCATGAAGAATTGGGCAATGCAGGGGATGAAGAGGGTCATCGTCACCAACGCCACGAGGATTTGATGGGGGTCGAGTCCTCCCTGTTTAGCCAGGGTGAAGAGGCCCGCCGCCCCATAGTCTCTCCGAAGAAATCCGATGATAAAGGCCTCGGTTGCTTTAACAGGAAGTCCTAAAAACTGGGTAATCAAAGGAGAGAGCCCCCTTTCAAGGAGCGCCAATCCATTTGTCTGATGGAGGAGGAAGAGGATCAGGGTCCCAAGGATAAAGAGGGGAACCGCTTCTTTAAGATACCATTCGATCCGGGCCAGGGTTTTAATCATTACGTTCGAAATCTGGGGGACCCGGAGAGGAGGAATCTCCAGGATGAAATCGGACCCCTCGCCGGGGAGAATACGGGAAGCCAGATATCCCACCGTCACCATGATACCGGCAATGACTCCGATCCAGACGAGAAGGTAAAGAGCGGGAAGTCCTGCAAACATGCCGAGGATCACGCCCAGCTGGGCCGAGCAGGGAACCCCGAGGGCCAGGAGCAGGGTGACGATCGTTCGGTCTTTTTCCGTCTCCAGAATCCGGGTCGTCATGGTCGCCATGGTGTCGCACCCGAGTCCCAGAACCATGGGCAAAACCGCCTTTCCGTTGAGCCCCATCCTTTTAAAGATCCGGTTGGTCATGACGGCGAGTCTCGGGAGATACCCGGAATCCTCCATCAGCCCGAAGATCAGAAAGAAATAGCCCACAATGGGAAGAACGATGGCAATCGCATAGGTCAGGGCCATGGTGAAGAGGCCATAGGGGCCGATGAGGAAATCTTGAAGAATGGGGATGGGCAGGAAGCGCTGAATCAGGCGGGTCAGGGGAGGGAGCATCCATTTCCCGAATACGGTCACTTCCAGAAAATCGACGCTGACCTTGGCTCCGAAGACTCCGACAAATTCATACGTGACGAACAGAACGAGGAGAAGGATGGGGACTCCCCAGAAGGGATGGATCGAAAGATGACCGATCGAAACGGAGAGGCTCTTGAAGGGCCTCTCGGAAGTCGACATCACGTCCGAGAGGATTTCATCGACCTTCCGGAGTCGAGTCTGGTTGATCAAATAACCGATGGGCTCGGCAGAGCGGTTCTGGGTTTCAAGCCGGATCCTCTCGATCTCAAGGATGGCCTCTGCTGAAAGATTCTGGTGGAGCCAGGAGGTCAGGCTTTCATCTCCCGCGAGAAGCATGAGAGCCAGGGACCGTCTCGAGAGGGAAGCCTCGGGGAGGAGGGGTAGGAGGCGGGAGATGCCCGTTTCGATCGCCTCGGGATAAAAGACTGAAACCGTGGAAGGAAGGCGCGTGTTGAGATTGTCCCGGATCCTTTCGAGGCCTTTTCGCCGGGTGGCCACCGTCTTGAGGATCGGGGTTCCGAGGATCGTTGAGAGGGACCGGGTCTGAATCTCAATGCCCCGGCTTTTTGCTTCGTCCCACATGTTGAGAACGACGAGAAAAGGAAGATTCATCTCCAGCAGTTGAAGAGAGATCAGCAAGCCCCCGGCGGATATTCTTTGCATCCATCACCTGGATGAGGTGGGTTGGAGGTTCGTGGAGAAGAATATCCCGGGTGACTTTCTCATCTTCGGACATGGGGATGAGAGAATTGACTCCTGGAGTATCCACCACCTGGACACCCTTTTTAGGTCCCGACAGGGCCCCCCGGGTCACCTCCACGGTTGTTCCGGGATAGTTCGATACCGTGACGTACGTTCCGGTCAGATAATTGAAGATCACCGATTTGCCCACATTCGGATTTCCGATGAGGATAATGTTTTCTCTGGAGGAGGTTGGGGGTTTCGTTTTCCTCGGGCCGGATCTCATCCTCTGTTTCTTTCTCCCTCGGGGTTTCGCTTCGGAGCGCAGCCCGAACAGAGGCCGTACAGTTCCATGCGGTGATGGAAGGGCTGAAACCGGTAGCGATGAGCGATCGTGTTCTGGAGGGTTTCGAGGCCCTTGTCTTCGAACTCGATGATCGCGCCGCAGTGGAGACAGATCAGGTGATCATGGTGGCTTCCATCGGACGCGGGTTCGTACCGGGTTTCGCCGTCCGCAAATTTCCGTTGGGTGGCCAGGCCCAGGCGGGTCAGAAGCTTCAGGGTTCGGTAGACGGTGGTATAGCCAATTCTGGGATTGACTTTTGCGACCCGAGCATAGATCTGGGCGAGGTTCTGGTGGCCCGGCGAACCGAGAAAGATGCTGAAGATCTCCTCGCGCTGCTTCGTTGCTTTCAGTCCCCCTCCTGAAATCAAGGCCTTGAATTGCGTCGCTTCCATAGAGACCTCTTTTTGAAAATGAATTTCAATTTCATTTTAAGGAGTTTTTCATCTCTGTCAATCCGCGGTCCGGCTTGCTATGCGTGAACTCAATATGAAAAGGGGGGTGTGCAGGACGCTCCACCCCTGGCCTCGCTCTCTTTCATTTGACCCGGCTCCTTTCCTCTGTTAAGTTTTCACTATGGGATTTACCGTTTCTCTCTCCGCCAAGGAAACCTACGAAACCATCATCACCCATAACGATTTTGACGGCATCGTCAGCGCGGCCCTCTGTGCCTGGGCCCTGGGAGTGGATCGGTTAATCTTTACGGGACCGCTCGCGATCACGAAAGCTCAAATCATGATTACGGAGCGGGATGTGGTCTGTGATTTGCCTTACCCCATCCAGTGCGGACTCTGGTTTGACCATCATGAAGGGAACAGGGAGGAATTGGGATACCGCGGCATCGACCCTTCATCGATTCCGGGAAGGTTCGATCTGAAGCCGAGCTGCAGCCGGGTCGTCTATGAATATTTTTCTGAAAAGAGGGAGTTCCCTCCCCATTTCCTGAAAGCGGTGGATGAAGCGGATACCATCGACAGCTTTGCCTATGCGTCGATCGAAGAATGGCGGAGAGAAACCCCCGGACAGGTGGTGGATTGGACCCTGAAGACCCGTTCTCCGTCCACGGACGATCACATTGTTTATATGAGAAATGTGGTTCAGCAGCTTCGGGATCGTTCCATTGAAGAGGTATCGCATCTCCCGTTTGTTCAGAGGCGGTTAAAGCAGTACCGCGAGGAAGAGGGGAGGATGATCAAGATCATTCAGGGAGCTTCCTTCTTCCTGGAGGAAGACCGTCAGAAAGAAGTGGTTGTGATTGACCTCACCCCGTTTCAACGGAGACCCCATCTGATCAGAAACCTGGCTTTTCTGAGTTATCCGGAAGCGCTGGCGGTATTGGAGATCTACAGCCTGCTGGAGCAGGGAGTGAAGAGCAACCACCTGGGCATTTCCATGTCCCTTTCGATTAAGGCGAACCGGCAGAAGGGTAAGAAAAATATCGGGGAGATCATGAGACTTCTGAATATGGGGGATGGCCATCCGGGGGCAGCCGCAGGAACGATCCGGTGTAAATCGAAACAGGAGATGCTGAAGAAAAAGACGGAAATTTTGAATCAGATCTTTAAGCTCTGGTTGGCCCAGTGATATGACCTGGGTTCATTTGGCATAGATTTGACATTTGGATGTTGACAGTTGACATTTATTGTTTTGAGGAGACCATGAGAATCCTTCTCCATATCTGCTGCGCCAATTGTGCCATTTTTCCCTTCCTGCAACTGAAAGGAAAGGGGGAGGAGGTCACAGGCTACTTTTTCAATCCCAATATCCATCCCTTTCAGGAGTATCAAAAGAGGCTGGAGACGCTTAAGGTGTATTCGGGGAAATCGAGCCTGGAGGTGATCTACCGGAACGAATACCTGCTCGAAGAATTCTTAAAGAATGTTGCTCCTCATCCGGAAGAGCGGTGTCGGTACTGCTATTCAGTAAGGCTCGAGGCGACCGCCCGGGAGGCTAAACGAAGCCGTTTTGACAGCTTTTCGACGACCCTGCTTTACAGCATTTTTCAGAAGCATGACCTCATCAGGGAAATGGGAGAACGTATTGCCGAAGAAGTCGGCATCTCTTTCCACTATGAAGATTATCGGCGTGGCTGGAGGGAAGGGGTAAAGGTCTCGAAGGCGATGGGACTCTACCGGCAGCAATACTGCGGCTGCATTTACAGCGAGAAGGAAAGATTTATGAAGATGGAAAAGTCACCACGGTAACAGGAGGTTAGAATGGCGGTTTAGGCATTAGCCAACCCTTAAACTCCAATCCATTGTTTTAGCAGTTTGCTGAAAAAGTCCTGAATTGTCATTGCGAGGAGCGTTTTTTGCGACGCGGCAATCTCGAAGTTGTTGATTTATTGAGAACCGAGATTGCTTCGCTTCGCTCGCAAAGACGGCAAAAAGACTTTTTCAGCGACCCGTTAGGCGGCTACTTCCTTAACGATGTCCAGCATCGTTTCCATTCCAAATCTCAGATTTTCAACGGCGATCCGTTCATTGTTCCCATGCACCCTCATGAGTTCCTTTTCCGTCAGACGGAAGGGGCAGAAGTCATAGGCGATGATTCCCTTTTCCCTCAGGAAACGGCTGTCCGTAGCGCCTGAAAGGAGAAGAGGAACGACCGGGCACCCCGGGTCATTCCGCCCGGCATAGTGATCGATGGCCCTGAAGAGGGCGGTATCAAAGAGAGAGGGAGGGAGAGACACGCTTTCAGAAATCACCTCGACCTCGATTCCATCTCCGAGTCTCTTCCTGAGTTCTCCCACAAAGTCCTCTTTTGATGAGCCGGGGATCAGACGGCAATCGAGCATGGCGGTTGATTCCGATGGAATCACGTTCACCTTGCTTCCTCCCTGGAGGACGGTCAGGGAGAGGGTATCCCTCACCATGGCATTATAGATCGGGTTGGAGGTGAATCTCTTCGCGAAGGAAGCGTCGCTTAGGCCCTTAACAATATCCTTGAAGAAAGGCCGGTCTTCGGAAGGCTGCTGGGGAGCCATTTTCAGGAAAAACTCCTTGACCATCGGGAGGACGCTATAGGGGGTCTCCCAACGTGTCACCCGCTCCAGTGCCTGGACAAGCTTTACGTTGGGGTTGTCGGAGTGGGGCATCGACCCGTGGCCGGGGGTGCCCTTCACTTTTAACCTGATCTGGCAAAGGACCTTCTGCCCGCTCGAGACCTCATAGCGCTCAGGCCGACCGGCCTCATTGAGGACGACGTAACCTCCCTCATTGAGAGCATATTCGGACTCCTTTATTGCAGGGACATTTTCCATGGCCCACTCAACGCCCCACCTTCCCCCGGTTTCTTCATCTGCTGTGGCAAAGAAGAGGATGTCTCTTTTCAAGGGAATCTTTTCCCGTTTCAAGATGAGAAGGACCATCATCTCGATAATCCCCATCGATTTATTATCGAGGGCTCCGCGGCCATAGAGGTAACTCTCCCTGATTGCTCCCGAGAAGGGATCCACTTCCCACCGATCCCTTTCAACGGGGACGACATCCATGTGGCTGAGGAGGAGAATCGGCCTCTTGCTGCCGTCTCCTTTCAGAGTGGCGAGGATGTTTCCCCTTCCCGGAGAGGGTTCGAAGAGTTGGGAGGGGATGGAGTCTTTCTCAAAAATGGTTTTGAAAAAGGTTGCGCCCTTGATCTCATTTCCCGGAGGATTCACTGTCTCAATTCGGAGATAATCCTGAAGATGGCGGAGGGCTTCGTTTAAGAGGTGATCCCAATCCATAATGGACCCCTTTCAAAAAATACGTGACCGTGACCCTGTCACGTGTCAGAATTCAAATTCACAAATTGACATGCTGACCTTCTTTCACCAATATCATCTCGCGGTCTGACTATGGTGAAGTCCTGGATCCCACTTTTTTTATTCCGCAATCCGCATTTCGCAATCCGAATTTCACTCATTCCTCCCCAAACAGCGGCACAATCTTGAATTGGGTGACATCGACCAGGCCTTTGTCCGTCAGCTTCAATTCCGGAATGACCGGCAAAGCAAGGAAGGAGAGCACCATAAAGGGGTCTCGGACTTTACAACCCAGATCCTTCACGGCCCGGTGAAGTTTTTCTAACCGAGAATCAACCCCTTCGACTGAGGTCCTGGACATGAGGCCGGCAATGGGAAGGGCGAGGGAAGCCAAAACCTTCCCGTCCGAAGCGACGGCCATTCCCCCTCCCAGGGATTTAATCTCCTCGATGATCTTTAAGATGTCCGGATCGTTCGTTCCCACGATGACAAGGTTATGGGAGTCGTGAGCCACGGTTGAACCGATGGCTCCCCTTTTTAGCCCGAACCCCTGAACAAACCCGATTCCGATGTTTCCTGTCGCCTGGTGGCGTTCAATCACAACCATCTTGAGGATATCTTCTCTCACATTGGGATGAGCGATTCCATCCTTTAGCAGGACTTCCCTTACCGCCTTTTTTGTAATAATCTGGTCCGGAATGAGTTGAATCACCTTGGCCTGAGGTTGTTCGCCGCGAATGACGAGCGCTTCCTCAGAGAGCGGTTTGATCTGCACCGTCCCCATCCCCGGGGTTGTCTCTTTGAAACGGCTCAAGGAGAATGAACTCCTGGGAAACCGCGAGGGGACTGTCCTTCCATTCTCTGCCGCCAATCGGCCATCTTTGAATACCTTTTTGATCTGAAACCGGGAGAGGTGGTCAAAGACGACGATGTCTGCCCGGTAACCGGGGGCAAGGGCTCCAAGACCCTCCAGGCGGAAATAGTCTGCCGCATTCAGGGTTGCCATCTGAATTGCCAGGACTGGATCCGTTCCCCGCCGGATCGCTTTTCGAACCATGGAATCGATGTGTCCTTCCTCGATGAGTTCCCTTGGATGGCGGTCGTCTGTGACAAAGAAAAAGCGCCTCGCGTTTTCGGGGGTCACCAGGGGGAGGAGGTCGTTGAGGTTTCTTGCCGTGGTTCCCTCTCTCACCATGATCCACATCCCGTTCTTCAATTTTTCCTTTGCCTCCTTCTGGTTTGTGGTCTCATGGTCCGAGCGAATTCCAGCAACCAGATAAGCGTTTAAATCCTTACCGGAGAGAAAAGGAGCATGGCCATCGATCCTTCTTCCTTCGGCGGCGTCGATCTTCTTGAGGACTTCCGGATCTCCCGAGATGACTCCCGGAAAATTCATCATCTCTGCCAGGCCGAGAGCCCAGGGCTCCGCGAGCAGGGTCTTGATGTCGTCGGCCCTGAGAACGGCCCCCGAGGTTTCGAGATGGGTTGCCGGCACACAGGAAGGGATCATGAAGAAAACATTGAGCGGAACGCCCCGGGCGGATTCAGCCATGAAACGGACCCCGTTGGAGCCAAGGACGTTGGCGATCTCGTGGGGATCGGTCACCACGGTGGTCGTTCCATGGGGAACGACGGCCCGGGCAAATTCCGGGATCGTCACCATGCTTGATTCAATGTGAACATGGCCATCGATCAGCCCGGGGCAGAGGAAATCGCCTTCCACATCGATGACCGCCTTTGCCTCATAATCTCCGAACCCGACAATAAGACCTTTCCAGATCGCCACGTCGGTCCTCTCGATCTGGCCCGAAAAAACATTGACCACTCTTCCGTTCTTGATCAGGAGATCGGCTTTCCCTTTGCCGGAAGCTACTCGAATATAGTCTCTTAAGGATGCCATCTCGATTTTTCTCCTTTCTGTTTTATTGACAGGTCCATGTTATTATTTTTTTCAGGGACGTGCAAGGGAAAAGAGAAAAGCCACGTTGACAGCCATTCCTGATCTGGGATATCTATGAAGAATGAAAAGAATAGGGTGAGGAAAAAGATCCCGGGAGTGCTTGGTTCATGCTATTTCCGAAAAATCATCTCATGAAGGCCATGGTCTTCGATTTCGACGGCACTCTGGCTGTTCTGACGATCGATTTCGGGCTGATGAGGAGACGGGTCCTCGAATGGATGAAGGCCTACGGTATCGGAGAGGAACGGATCCATGAGAAATACCTTTTGGAAATCATCGAAGAGGTCCGTCATCTCATGGTGGAGGAGAAGCGTGCAAAGGAGGCCGAGACCTTTTTTGATGGCGCCCATCACATCCTGAAGGAGGTGGAGCTTGAAGCTGCCGCAGGAGGGAAACTGATTCCCGGATCCAAAGGCGTATTGCTCTCTCTCAGGGAAAAAGGGGTGAAGGTCGGGATCGTTACACGGAACTGCGAAGATGCGGTCCGCAGAGTTTTCCCGGACATGGATGCCTACTGCGATGTTTTTGTTTCGCGGGATGGAGTCAGGAAGGTGAAGCCCCACCCCGATCATCTGACCTCTGTGATGAAGGCCCTCCGGGTATCCGGAGCTGAAGCCGTGATGGTGGGAGACCATGTCCTCGATATTCTGGCGGGCAAGAAAGTTGGGATGAAAACCGTTGGAGTTTTAACCGGCTACATCAAGAGAGAGGAATTTGAAAAGGCCGGCGCCGATTATATCTTAAGCAGCGTCTCTGAAATATACCGGTTATGGGAGGACGAATCATGAAAAAGAAAGTAATCCATACCCCAAAAGCGCCCAATGCCATTGGCCCTTATTCCCAGGCCATCCAGGCCGGAAATCTTATCTTTATCTCCGGTCAGATCCCCATCGATCCTGCGACCGGAGAGCTGGTGGGTGGAGATATCCGACAACAGACCCGCCGGAGTCTCGAAAATATTAAGCACCTCCTGGAGTCCCAGGGTCTGACCCTTGATCAGGTGGTTAAGACCACCATTTTTTTGAAGGACCTTGGGAATTTTGTTCCGGTCAATGAGGTATATGCCACTTATTTTCCGGCCGATCCGCCTGCCCGGTCGACGGTCGAGGTCGCCAGGCTCCCCAAGAATGCGGACATTGAAATAGAGGCCATTGCGTTCTCACATTATAGTGAACGTTCTAAATAAGTGGACATGCCCCGGGCTGTCATTGCGAGCGCCTGCTGCGGTAGCAGGAAGCGAATCAATCTCAGAAGATTGCTTCGTCATCCCGCGAAGCGCGAGATTCCTCGCAATGACAACTTCTTTGTCGTTCACCATAGTTTAAAAGAGTTCGAGGAGTCGAGGGGCCAAGGGTTCAAACTTTTGAATATAAAAATGAATCCCTGGAATCCTTGTCCTTTTTTGAGATCCTTTAGAAATTGTAAGTGACAGTCTTTTTTTCGCCTTCAGGCGGGTTGATCTGCACTTCAAAGGAGATCGATTCCGGTTTCTCTTTTGGGACAGGAAACCCGACGATCATGATGCGGACAGCCATGGGTGGGAGAGGATAGGTCAGCAGGACTTCCTCCGGAGATGGAGCGAATGGGTTCGCAGGCCGTGAAGGGGGGAATGTGATTTCCTTCGGGGCGGCGACGAGTTTGATCGTATTGGGTGGAACGGTCACTTTCTGGCTTCGATTGATGATCTCAATTTGGACTTCCAATATCTGAATGGGCGAGGGAGTCGCTTCAAACTCTCTGACCTGGAACACGATCGCTCCGATCCGAACCGGAAGCGCTTTTTCGCCCGTCCCGGAAACCTGAGAAAGAGTTTCCGGGGCCCAAAAGGCAATGGGGAACAGAAAGAGGAGAAAAGGCGCCAGTCTTTTAAAGAACCTATCTGTTTTGTTTCCTCCCGGCATCATGACCCGCTAATTACTCATATAAAGATTCTAATAGATGGAACTTTACCACATTTTGGGCGGGAAGAGAAGGCTTTTGTCTGCTGAGCCGCGATTCAGACAGAAAGACCATACGTTCAGACATTGGACTGAGGGCGGGAAATGGCCAAAGACGAGAAAAAGATAGAGGCCCGACCAGGCCTCCTGCACCCTGCAACTTCCTGCAAATTGAAAAGTGAGGGCGGGCAAGCCCTGCTTCCCATTGTATGGTATGAGTGGGTATCTTATAATTGTTTTTGAATAGTTACGCATATTTTCCTGATTGCTTGTTGTCCGCAATCATGATGGATGCATCTGAACAAAGAAGGGGTGCCCTCCGTCTTATTACTATGGAAAGGGCTAATCCGGCGCTGTCATGAAGCCTATTGTCGCCATTGTGGGAAGACCCAACGTGGGTAAGTCAACCCTGTTCAATCGGATCGCTCGGGGGAAGAAAGGCGATCGTTTTCAATGAGCCCGGGGTGACGCGGGATCGGAATTATGCCGACGTCCAGTGGGGAGATACCCCCTTTACCCTGATTGATACCGGAGGTTTTGAACCCGTTTCAAAGGATCGGATCTTTGTCCAGATGCGCGAGCAGTGCCAGCTGGCCATGGACGAAGCGGATGCGATCCTCTTCCTGATGGATGGAAAAGAGGGGTTGACCCCATCCGACAAGGAGATTGCAGACCTCCTGCGGCGGCAGGAGAAACCCGTCTTTTATGCGGTGAATAAGGTTGACGGACCTCTGCATGAAGAGAAGGCCTACGATTTTTATGGGTTGGGGATAGAGAACCTCTACTCGATTTCCGCGGAGCACCGCTACGGTGTGGACGACTTGATTGATGACATCGTTAAAGACTTTGCCAAGTCCGTGGAAGAACCGAAAGAAGAAGCATCGACCAGGGTATCCGTGATCGGGAGACCCAATGTCGGAAAATCGTCCCTGATCAATCGCCTTCTGGGATACAAGAGGGTCCTGGTAGATGAAGTTCCGGGCACGACGCGGGACGCCATTGATACGCCGATCGAAAAGGACGGAAAACGGTATATCCTCATCGATACCGCGGGCATTCGAAGAAAGAGCCGGATCAGTTTGAAGCTGGAGAAGTACAGCATTGTCGAGGCGCTTCGGACCATCGACCGATCCGATGTGGTTCTTATGATATTGGATTCGACCGAGGGAGTGACGGACCAGGACGCCCGGGTTCGGAGGGTTCATCCATGAAAAGGGAAAGGGCTGCGTCCTTGTGGTCAATAAATGGGACCTCATCCCGAAGGATTCCGAAACCCTGAAGGAATTCGAGAAGAAGGTTTATGAAAACCTGAAGTACCTCACCTATGCCCCCATTCTCTTTATTTCCGCCAAGACAGGCCAGCGGATCGAAAAGATTCTGGATCAGGTCGACCGGGTGACCGAGCAGGCCCGGAAGAGAATCTCCACGGGGTCCCTGAACAAACAGTTTGAACGATGGGTGGAGAAACTGACCCCGCCTCTCTATAAGGGTCGAAGAGTGAAACTCAACTATATCACTCAGGTGTCTGTGGCTCCTCCCACGTTTTTGATTTATACCAATATTCCGGAGGGAATCCATTTCTCTTACCACCGGTACCTGATTAACCAGATGAGAGAGGCTTTTTCTTTTGAGGGGGTTCCCATTCGTTTGTACTACAGGAAAAAGAGAAAGGACCGATGAGATGCCTAACCGGAAGAGGAAGTATTTGATTGCGATCCTGATCATTGCAGTGATCCTTGGCGTGGTAGGATATCTTTATTACCCGCAACTGAGGTCAAACGGATCGAATCAGAAGTTTCGAACCATGAAGGTGGTGCGGGGCGAGATCAGCTACTCAGTGACAGCCACCGGAACGATCAATCCCGTGATCACGGTCCTGGTGGGCAGCCAGGTCTCAGGGACAATCAAAGCCCTCTATGCCGATTTTAACTCCCAGGTGAAGCAGGACCAGGTGATCGCCCAGATCGATCCGGCGATCTTTGATGCCCAGGTCCAGCAGGGAAGGGCCAGTGTGCAGAATGCCCGGGCGAGCCTTCAGAACGCGGAGGCGAGCATTCAGAGCGCTCGGGCCGGATTTCTCAATGCGCAGGCCGGTCTTGAGACCACCCGCGCCAACCTTGCCAAGGCCGAGGTGGCGGTTCTCGATACCAAGAGGACTCTGGATCGAAACGCGGAATTGATGAAACGAAATGTCATTGCCCAGTCAGCCCTTGATACGGCTCAGGCCAATTATGATTCAGCCGTCGCCCAGAAGGAGGCTAGCCGCGCCCAGGTGGAACAGGCCAAAGCACAGATCGGGTCGGCCCAGGCCCAGGTGGAAACGGCGAAGGCCCAGGTGGAGTCGGCGAAGGCTCAGATCGAGCAGGCCAAAGCGAGCCTGAAGGTTTCGGAGACGAACCTCAATTACACGACCATTCGGTCTCCGGTCAACGGCACGGTGATTTCGAGAAACGTGGATGTGGGTCAGACGGTGGCAGCCAGTCTCCAGGCTCCAACGCTATTCACCATCGCCAAGGACCTGACGGCGATGCAGGTCGATACGAACGTGAGTGAAGCCGATGTGGGACGGATCGAAGTGGGGCAGGAGGCGACCTTCACGGTCGATGCCTATCCTGAGAGGACCTTTCGGGGCAAAGTGTCGGAAGTGCGGAATGCGCCCACGACCGTGCAGAACGTGGTGACCTATGATGTGGTCATCCAGGTGGGCAACAGGGACTTTAAGCTTAAACCCGGGATGACGGCCAATGTGACGGTTTTGATCGCCCACAGGGAAGGGGTTTTGAAGGTGCCCAATTCAGCCCTTCGGTTTCAGCCCTCATCTGTAAAAACAGAAGGCGCTGCGGAGAAGAGGAAAGAAGGGCCCTCTCCAGCCGGGCCAACAGCTGGTGGAGCGGTTAAGCAGGGAGTTGAACCTGACGGAAGAGCAACGGTCCAAGGTGGAGAGTGTCGTTAAGGCGTCAAGGCAGGACATTCAGGAGATCCGGGAAAAGGCGAAACCGGAAGAGGCAAGGACCCGAATCCAGAGTCTTTTGCGACCGAAGATATGGGAATTCCTCACAGAAGAGCAGAGGCGAAAGTTCACCGAATCGAGTCAGCCCACAACCGCAGAAGACAGGCGCCCCGGTCGGGTATGGGTCCTTTCACCGGAGGGAAAACCGGTCCCGGTCGCCATTGTCCTGGGGATCACCAATGGCACTTACAGCGAGGTTGTTTCCGGTGACGTTCAGGAAGGTAAAGAGGTGATCGTCGAAGAGACTTCCGGCAAAAAGAGCCAGGCGCAGAGCGGCGCTCCTTCTCTTTCGCGCGGCCTGGGTAGATAAACGCAATGGAACCGGTCATTCAAGTTCAGGATCTGGTCAAGATATATATGCTCGGCGAGGTGGAGGTTCAGGCCCTCCGGGGGGTCTCCCTGTCGATCCAAAAGGGTGAGTTCGTGGCCATCATGGGCGCCTCAGGCTCCGGCAAATCAACCTTTATGAATATCGTGGGTTTTCTGGATCGGCCCACCCGGGGTCTCTACCTGCTGGAGGGCATGGATGGGAAGAATCTCCAGCGGGATGAGCTGGCAGAGATTCGGAACCTTAAGATCGGTTTTGTGTTTCAGGGGTTTAACCTCCTTAAGAGGACTTCCGCGCTCGAGAATGTTGAGCTGCCGTTAATCTATTCGAAAAAACATGCCTCGAACCGGAGCGAGATGGCCCGGAAAGCCCTCTCTCAAGTGGGGTTGGGAGGGAGGGAACATCATCATCCGAGCCAGCTCTCCGGAGGGGAGCAGCAGAGGGTGGCCATAGCCAGGGCTTTAGTGAATCAGCCTTCGATTCTTCTGGCAGACGAACCGACAGGAAATCTTGATTCAAAGACAAGCGTGGAGATCATGACTATCTTTCAGCGCCTTAACGGGGATCTGGGAATCACGATTGTCATGATCACTCATGAGCCGGACATTGCCTCTTATGCCGGCCGAAACATCTCATTCAGGGATGGAATCGTGGTGGACGATCGAAGGAATGTATCGCCCTCTCTTGCCCTTGAAGGAAGACAGGCCTCATGACGACTTTCTTAGCCAGCCTCCGGATTGCATTAAGGGCCCTCATGGTCAACAAGATGCGCTCCATCCTGACCATGCTGGGAATCATCATCGGTGTCAGCGCCGTCATCGCCATGATCGCCGTTGGTTCCGGGGCGAAGGCGCGGATCGCGGAACAGATCGCCAGCATGGGGTCGAACCTTCTGATCATTCTCTCGGGGAGTTCAACGAGTGGAGGGATGCGCTGGGGCTCAGGGACGGTTCCGACCTTGACCGTTGACGATGCGAAGGCCATTCTTTCGGAGGTTCCGGCGGTCAAGTATGTGGCGCCCAACCTTCAGGGGGTTGCCCAGGTTGTTTACGGGAATCAGAACTGGTCCACCAGTGTCAACGGGACGACGCCGGAGGTCCTCGACATCCGGGAGTGGCCGGTCGTCTCGGGTCGGCCCTTTACGCAGCAGGATGTGGACGGGGCGACGAAAGTGTGCCTCCTGGGTAAGACGGTGGTGGACAATCTCTTCGGGGGAATCGATCCGATCGGCCAGATCATTCGAATCAAGAAGGTTCCATTCACCGTGGTCGGCGTCCTGGGATCCAAAGGTCAGACAACCTTTGGACAGGATCAGGACGACACAATTTTTGTTCCCCTGACCACCGCTCAAAAGAGGCTCTTCGGGATGCAGTTTCCCGGGATGGTGAGGGTGATTGCGGTTCAGGCCAAGGGACCGGAGTTGATGAAGGAGGCGGAAGATCAGATCAACGCCCTCCTCCGGCAGAGGCACCGGATCCAGCCAAGCCAGGACAACGATTTTACCGTCAGAAATTTGACCGAGGTGATGGCGAGCGCCCAACAGTCGGCCAATGTGATGTCCCTGCTTCTGGGGGCGATTGCCTCCATCTCATTGATCGTGGGCGGGATCGGGATCATGAACATCATGCTTGTCTCGGTCACGGAAAGGACAAGGGAGATCGGGATCCGAATCGCCGTCGGCGCAAAGAGCAAGGACATCCTGCTCCAGTTCCTGATCGAATCGCTGGTCCTCAGCCTGATCGGGGGAATTTTAGGGATTACGATCGGCATTGGCGGAACCTATATCCTGTCCTCCTTCACCCAGTGGCCGACGCTCCTGTCGATCCAAGCCATCTTTCTGGCGTTCTTCTTTGCGGGTTCCGTAGGAGTCTTTTTTGGATTTTATCCTGCGAGAAAAGCATCCCTGCTCGATCCGATTGAAGCCCTCCGTTACGAATAGAATCAGTGTCAGTGACAGTGTCAGTTTCCAGTAGACAGAGACAGATGAAAGCATACAGTTCTCTGAAGCTTCAAAAAATTAAGGATAATACCTCCTCATGCATGGCGAGCACTCGATCAGGTCTTGTCTGGGACTGACACTGGCACAGACACTTTTCTTCGTCCGACTTTCTTGACAAATCGAAGGACAGCCGGTTAGAAATAATTATTCCCATAGAAAAAGTATAATTTTATAACTGATGAAATTATCAACAAAAATTAGATATGGGACGAGGGCGATCCTGGAACTGGCCTCCCGTTTCGGAGAAGGGCCTATCGAACTGAAAGAGATCGCAAGAAGTCAGGAGATTTCGATCAAGTACCTCGAACAGGTGATTATTCCATTAAGGACGGCCGGCATAGTCAAATCGGCCCGAGGCTCCAAGGGTGGATACTCTTTAGCGAAACCTCCTTCTGAAATCTGTCTGTTTGATGTCGTTGAAACACTGGAAGGCCCGCTCTACCTGGTCGACTGTATTAAAGACTCTAAACTTTGCAGGAGATCCTCATCCTGCGTGACCCGGGATATCTGGAGCGAGGTCTCAGAAGCATTGCACAGGGTTCTGAAGTCAATCACTCTGGACGAGATGGTGAGAAGAAAAATCGAAAAGGAAAATGGCGATTCTCCCGCATACCAGATATAGATCACGATTATGGATTTTCGACTTTGAAAAATCTAAAATCTCAAATCGAAAATCGAAAATTGTTTTTCGGAGGTGAGTGATGGCAAAGACCCTGGAAGAGATAAACGACAAAATTAGAAAAGGAAAGGCAATCGTTCTGACGGCGGAGGAGATCATTGATTATGCTGCCGAGAAGGGGATCAAGAAGGCCGTCCAGGAGGTGGATGTGGTTACCACAGGGACCTTTGGCCCCATGTGTTCATCAGGGGCCTATTTTAATGTGGGCCACACAAAACCCAGGATCAAGCTGGGCGGAGGAAAGACCACTCTGAATGATGTTCCGGTCTACACGGGGTTTGCAGCGGTCGATTTCTTCCTGGGAGCGACGGCGATGCCTGAAGATGATCCGAGGAATAAGATCTTCCCGGGGAAGTTTGCCTACGGGGGAGCGTATGTCATCGAGGAGCTGGTTGCCGGAAAGGATATCAGGCTTGCAGCCACGGCCTATGGGACCGATTGCTATCCCAAGAAGAATCTGGAGACCACCATTGCCCTGAAGGATATGAATGAGGCCGTTCTTTTCAATATGAGGAACGCCTATCAAAACTATAATGTGGCGGTCAATCTTTCCGACCGGGTCATCTACACCTACATGGGAGTACTGCAGCCCAAGATGGGCAATGCCAACTATTGCAGTGCGGGCCAGCTGAGCCCCCTTCTGAACGATCCGCTCTACAGGACCATCGGACTGGGCACTCGAATCTTCCTGGGCGGAGGCGTCGGGTATGTGGTCGGAAGCGGGACGCAGCACAACCCCGGAGTGAAGCGGACGGAAGCAGGGGTTCCCAAAGCGCCGGCGGGAACCCTCTCTGTCTCTGGAGACCTGAAGCTGATGAGTCCGGCCTGGCTTCGAGGCACTTCCTTTACGGGGTACGGGGTGACCCTCACGGTGGGCATTGGTGTTCCCATCCCCATTTTAGACGAGGAGATTCTGAGATGCGACCCTGGTTCGGGATGAAGAGATCTGGGCCCAGATCGTCGACTACAGCGAATCCTATCCTCAAGGTATTCCCGGAAGTCTGGGAGAAGTGAATTATAAGCAGCTCAAGAGCGGCAGGATTCCGTTTCAGGGAAAGGAGATTCCCACATCCGGTCTCTCCAGTTACCGCAAGGCGAGGGAGGTCGCTCAGATCTTAAAAGAATGGATTGAGACAGGAAAATTCTTTTTGACCCAGGCGGTTGAGCTTCTTCCTTCGGTCGATTCAGGGATCGCCCTGAAACCTTTGAAAGAGCGTCCCATCGCAAAGAAAGGGTGATGAAAGAGCGGCCGAATGGCCTTGAGGAGCGTCCCGCAGGGCCTTAAGGACCGTCCGGTTTCACCGGACTTGAGGTTAGAGGCTTAAGGTAAAAGATTTTTGATGTTGCGTTAAACGTTTAGCCTCAAGACTCACAAAGTGAATCGCTCCTTAAGCCTGTCGCCCATTGGGCGACGCGATCCTCGAACCTTATAACAGTATTCTGCCTTGAAAGGGGGCATCCCATGCAGAAAAAGAGAATCGTATTCAGTTATCCGCAACATCTCATTGACCAGCCGGTCATCTCAAGGTTGATCAAGGATTATGATCTGGAGGTAAATATCATGAGGGCGAGGATCACCCCCAGGGAGGAGGGAAGGCTGGTCCTTGAGATTACCGGAAAGAGGGCGAACATCGAGGCAGGTTTCAAATATCTCAGCGAAATAGGGGTGGAGGTTCAGTCTCTTGCTCAGGATGTCAAATGGCATGAGGATCGGTGCACCCATTGCACTGCCTGCATCTCTGTCTGCCCGACGAAGGCGCTCGATGTGGAACGGTCAGCCATGGAAGTTTCCTTTCATCGGGACAGATGCATCGCCTGCGAACTGTGCATTCCTGTCTGTCCTTATCAGGCCGTGGAGATCCTGTTCTGATCAATGTAGGAATCGCATAGCGTCTCGTGCCAGGCGGCGAGGATGCCCGTATCGTCATTGCGGCAACGTCCATTCGTCATGAGAAGTATACGTAACCGTCCGACCCTAAACGAAACTGTTGCGCTGGTCGGGACGGCTTAGGCAGGGGCTCGTAACCTTAACCTAGAAATGGCCCGGAGTATTTTCATCGTTCGAGGGCGCCCTCCGGGCATGGCACATTAACTTGAAGGGAACGATAGGATCATGACCGACGAGAGATTGGATCGCCTGAAAAATCTATTAAGTACGATGGGAAAGGTGCTCGTTGCCTTTTCGGGAGGGGTCGATAGCACGCTCCTTCTGAAAGTTGCGAAAGACACCCTTGGGGAAAACAATGTGATTGCAGTGACGGCCCGATCGCCCCTTTATCCTGAGCGGGAGTTGACAGGGGCAAAGGAAGCGGCCCAAACGATCGGCGTGCGACACATGCTGATTGAATCGAACGAGATGGAGATCGACGGGTTTTCAAAGAATCCCCCTGATCGCTGCTACTTACTGCAAAAAGGAACTCTTCGAGAAGTTGCTGGAGATCGCGAGGAAGGAAGAGATTCCGTTCATCCTGGAGGGGTCGACGTTGGATGACGACAGGGATCACCGTCCCGGGAGACGGGCCGTTCAGGAACTGGGGATTCGGAGTCCCCTTCGGGAAGCTCTGTGCACGAAAAACGATGTCAGGGAGCTGTCCAGGGCCCTCCACCTTCCGACCTGGGATAAGCCTTCCTTTGCCTGTCTCGCGTCCCGGTTTCCTTACGGCGAAGACATCACGCCCGAAGCGTTGCAGATGATCGATGAGGCTGAAGGTTTTCTCTTCAGCCTCGGGTTCAAACAGGTCCGGGTCCGACACTATCAGAACCTGGCCAGGATTGAAGTCTATCAGGAGGAGATGGGACGTTTTATGGAACAGTCCCTGAGGGAAAAAGTGGTCAGTCGTTTGAAAAAGATCGGATATCAATACGTGACTCTGGATCTCCAGGGTTTTCGTTCGGGATCGATGAATGAGGTATTGAGATGAAAGCAATCACGCTCCTTTCGGGAGGGCTGGACAGCATTCTTGCGACCAGGGTCCTCTTGGAGCAGGGGATTGAACTGGAGGCCCTCAATTTCCTGACGGTCTTTTGCAACTGTACGAACCGGGGAGAAACCTGCCTGGCTTCTCAAAAGGCGGTGCAGTCCCTGGGCATCCCGTTAAAGGTGTTAAATGTTTCCGAGGAATTTCTGGAGATCGTGAAGCATCCCAAGCATGGCTACGGGAGCAACATGAACCCCTGCATCGATTGCCGGATTTATATGATGAAGAGGGCAAAGGAATATATGAAGGAAGCGGGCGCTTCCTTCATTGTCACGGGCGAGGTCCTGGGCGAAAGGCCCATGTCTCAGCGAAGGGACGCCATGCGCCTGATTGAAAGAGAGGCGGGTCTGGAAGGTCTCATTCTGAGGCCTCTCTCCGCAAAGCTGCTTCCGCCGTCCCTGCCGGAAAAAGAAGGGTGGGTGGATCGGGAAAGGCTGCTGAGCCTCCAGGGACGGTCGAGAAAACCGCAGATCCAGATGGCGGCCTTTTTCGGCATCCATGACTATCCCTGTCCTGCAGGAGGGTGCCTTCTGACGGATCCCGGATTTGCCTCGCGGATGAGGGATCTGCTGGCCCATCATCCCGGCTTTACGCTCAACGATGTTCACCTCCTGAAGGTGGGAAGACACTTCCGGTTTTCTCCCAAGGCAAGGCTCATCGTTGGAAGAAATGAGGAGGAGAATCAGAAAATCCAGACCTTTTCCCGGGAAGGGGATCTTCTGTTCAAGGTGGCCCAATACCCGGGCCCGCTCTCGCTTCTGAGAGGAGAGCCTGAGGCGGCGGAGATCGAGAAGGGGGCTGCCATTACGGCCCGCTACGGCAAGGCGAAAGAGATGGGAAACGTGGAAGTCCTCTGTCGGAAGGCTTCGGAGGAGACTCAGAGATCACTGACCGTTTCCCCTGCCTTGGAGATAGAGATCGAAGGATGGATGATCCACGAATCATCCAAATGAGATATGTCTTTATCATGTTTGTAGGGCATGATTCGTAATCATGTTCAGCAACTCGGGAGAGAGTGAAAACCCTGCCTGGATCTTTCCCGCAAAATCCGGCAACCCCGAAGTTCCCTCCCTATCCGTCTTAACTCTGGTTGGTGACCGACCTCCTTCCGTTTAGAGTTGTGGAACAGCAGGACTCATGATATATATTGCAAGAAGCGATAGGAACACAGTGAGTGGAGGTAATGCGAATATGAAAAAGACAAACCTTACCTTTTGGACCATCCTATTCCTTGGACCCTTCCTCTGGTTTTCAATAGATTCAACATGGGCGGCTCCGCAGGAATCTATCGAGAAGAAAGAGGGGAGGGCCCAGCCCGAGGTTCCCAAGAAAACGAACGGGAAAGAACTTCCGGCAGTTGAGATTCCTTCCGATAAGCAGCAGCTCATCGGCGTCAAGAAGGTTGAGGCCACGGTCAAACCCCTTCAGAGGATCATCCGGACCGTGGGCCGGATCGAATATGATGAAAGGAAGCTGGTCACGGTGAACCTGAAAGTGGAAGGCTGGATCGAACGGCTCTATGGAGACTTTACCGGGAAGTATGTAAAAAAAGGAGAGCCTCTTGCCGAGATTTACAGCCCCGAGCTTTTTGCCACACAACTGGAATATCTTAATCTCTGCTAAAATGGAAGAACGATAAGTCCCATCGATTCCAGAGAAACCTTGAATTTTCCTGGGGAGACCGATACAACACGACGGGCAAAATGCTCACCTTCGATATTGAAGCATTGATTCAGGTGGCCCAGCAGAGAATGAAATTTTGGGAGATAACCGATGAACAGATTCATAAGATCGAGGAGAGTGGAAAACCGATCCGGACCTTCACCCTTTATAGTCCCATGAACGGGTATGTGATCCAAAAACCGGCTGTTCAGGGGAAGCGGGTGGAGCCCGGAGAAAAGCTCTTCGACATGGTCGATCTATCGACCGTCTGGGTCATCGCGGATATTTATGTCCATGAATTACCTCTGGTCAAGATCGGGCAAACCGCAAACATTACGGTCAGCCATTTTCCGGGAAAAGAGTTCTCATCAAAGATCGATTACATCTACCCGACTCTTTCCGGTGAGACGAGAACGGCGAAGGTGAGGTTTACACTTCCCAATCCGGATGGCCGTTGAAGCCTCAGATGTTTACCAACGTGGAATTGAAGATCGACCTTGGAAAGAGGCTTGTCATTCCTGAAGATGCAGTCATTGATACAGGGACCAGACAGGTGGTCTATGTGGACAAAGGGGAAGGATATTTTGAGCCGAGAGAGGTGACCCTGGGACTGAGGGCCGAGGGAATGGTGGAGGTCATCAAAGGACTCAAAGAAGGTGAAAGGATTGCATCCGCTGCCAATTTCCTGATCGATTCAGAGGCAAAACTGAAGGGGGTCTTTGAAAAATGATTGAACGGATCATTGAAGCGAGCGCCAGAAATCAATGGATCATCTTTCTCGTGGTCCTCTTTTTGTCGGTGTGGGGATACTGGGCGCTGAAAGAAGCCCCCTGGATGCCATCCCTGATCTGAGCGATACGCAGGTGATCCTCTTCACGGAATGGACCGGAAGAAGCCCGGACCTCGTTGAGGATCAGATCACCTATCCCATCACCTCGACCCTTCTGGCTGCTCCAAAGGTGGAGGCGGTGCGGGGATTCTCCTATCTCGGGAGCTCCTTTATCTACGTCATCTTTGAAGAGGGAACGGATATCTACTGGGCCAGGAGCAGGGTATTGGAATATCTCCAGTCGGTGAAAAACAAGATTCCTGCAGATGTCAATCCTGTCCTGGGTCCTGATGCCACAGGTGTGGGATGGGGATTCTGTTATGCCCTGGTCGATGAATCAGGTCAATATAATCTCGCTGAGCTTCGCTCGATCCAGGACTGGAATATCAAACTGGCCCTTGAAAGCGTGCCAGGGGTTTCTCAGGTTGCCAGCATAGGCGGTTTCGTCAAACAGTACCAGATCACCGTGGATCCCAAACACTCCTTTCCTACAACATCCCGATCACTAAGGTGATCGAGGCGGTCAGAAAGAGCAACAAGGATGTCGAAGGAAGGGTCATCGAATTTTCGGGCATCGAATATACGGTGAGAGGAAGAGGATATATCAAGAACCTGAAAGATCTGGAAACCATTCCCGTGGGCACAGATGGCACCGGAACCCCTATCTTTCTGAGGGATGTTGCCCATATCCAACTGGGACCTGAGATCAGAAGGGGCCTGGCAGAACTGGATGGAAAAGGGGAAGTGGCCGGAGGAATCGTCATCGTCCGATTCGGCGAAAACGTCCTGAAGGTCATCGAGAGGGTGAAAGAGAAGATCAAGGAGGGATATCGAGCCGAGTCTCCCCAAAGGGGTAAAGATCATCACGACCTATGACCGGACCGATCTGATCCATCGCTCCATAGACACCCTTAAGGATGCGATTGTAAAGCTCTCTCTAACCGTGAGCGTCGTATGTGTTGTATTTCTGTTTCATCTTCCCAGCGCCCTGGTCGTCGATCCTGACCTTTCCGATCGCCATCCTGATCTCCTTCATCTGTATGTATTATCTGGGGGTGACCTCCAATATCATGAGCCTCGGTGGCATCGCCATTGCCATCGGTGAAATGGTGGATGCCTCGATCGTCATGGTAGAAAATGCCCATAAGAAACTGGAGGAATGGGAGGCGCACGGGAGACCAGGGAACAGAATGGATGTCATCATCGAGGCAGCCAAAGAGGTGGGTCCCTCGCTCTTCTTTTCCCTTCTTGTCATTACCGTTGCCTTTCTTCCCGTCTTTGCTCTTCAGGCCCAGGCAGGCAAGCTCTTCAGACCCCTCGCCTATACAAAGACGTTTGCCATTCTTTTTTCGTCCTTCCTGGCCATCACTCTGACACCTGCCCTGATGACCCTCTTCATTCGCGGAAAGATCAAGACCCGAGGAAAAGAATCCCTTAAACCTTCTCCTTCGACGAATCTATGAACCCATGGTCAGGTTCTCTCTCCGGTTTAAAAAGGCGGTGATCCTCTTCGTGGCCATCCTCATGGGCATGACCATCTATCCCTTTCTCGAAACTCGGTTCGGAATTCATGCCGCCCCTCTATGAGGGCTCTCTTTTTTATATGCCTGTGACTGTTCCGGGTCCCTCCATCTCAGAGGTATCAAAGATCCTTCAGATCCAGGACAAGATTCTGATGAAGATCCCTGAGGTGGCCCAGGTCTTTGGAAAGGCAGGCCGGGCAGAGACGGCGACAGACCCCGCTCCCCTTGAGATGTTTGAAACGGTCATCAATCTCAAACCGGAATCGGAGTGGAGAAAGGGATGACCGTCGATCAGTTGAAGAATGAGATGGATGAGGCCCTGACCATCCCCGGTGTTGCGAATCTCTTCACCATGCCCATCAAGGCACGGATCGATATGCTTTCCACCGGCATTCGGACCCCTGTGGGGATCAAGGTCATGGGGCCAAAGCTCGAGGAGATGGAGAGACTCGGGCTGGAGGTTGAGACTCTTCTGAAAGAGCTTCCGGGGACAAGAAGCGTGTCTATGCAGAGAGGGTGAACACGGGTTACTTCCTGGATATCGATGTCAAACGGGAGGAAGCGGCCCGTTACGGTCTGACGATCGAGGATGTGCAGGACGTCATCCAATCTGCCATCGGCGGGACGAATATCACCACGACGATTGAGGGGAGGGAGCGTTACCCGGTCAATGTCAGGTATTCCAGGGATTTCAGGGGCGATATCGAAAAACTGAAAAGGGTCTTGGTGCCTGTCCAACTGGGATCCAATGCAACCCAGATCCCTCTCGGTGAACTGGCCGATCTCAAGATCGTCAAAGGGCCGACGGTGATTAAGAGCGAAGAAGGAACCCTTGTCCTCCTATGTCTACATCGACTATTCCGGCAAGGATGTTGGCAGTTATATCGAAGAGGCCAAGAAGCGCTTGCCTCCCTTAAAGATCCCCGAGGGATACCGGCTTGAATGGAGCGGGGAATATGAGAATCTGATAAAGACCCAGGAGAGGCTGAAGCTCGTCATCCCCTTGACGGCATTGATCATCCTCCTTCTCATCTATCTCAATACCCGCTCAATGATAAAAACGATGATCGTTCTTCTGGCCGTGCCCTTCTCCTCTGGTGGGTTCCTTCTGGCTTCTCTACCTTCTCAATTACAACATGAGCACGGCCGCCTGGGTTGGAATCATTGCCCTGGCGGGAATCAGCGCAGAGACGGGCATTGTCATGCTCCTCTTTCTCGATCTGGCCTATCAGAAATGGAAGGAAGAGGGCCGACTCAACACAGTGGAGGACCTGCGAGAAGCAATCATGTATGGCGCAGTCAAGAGGCTAAGGCCCAAAGTCATGACGGTCGCCACCAACCTGGGCCTGATCCCCATCCTTTTCAGTGCGGGACGGGTGCGGATGTGATGCAGCGGATTGCAGCCCCGGTGATCGGCGGCCTTCTCACCTCTCTCATCCTGGTGCTGATCGTCTTTCCGGTCGATCTATATGATGTGGAGGGGAGGGAATTGACAAGTCATCATCAAGTTTAGAAAAAAACCTGGAGGAATAGCGACTTTGACCTTCCAGACAGTAAGAGGGATTCACTGAACATCAGAGTCCAGAAGGGAAAGAGCTAATATCCTTCGAGACTAAAATCTGTAAATACCATCTGGTAGGTGACGATACTCGTAAAGATCAGGAAGAATATGCAATGAGGCCAGGGCAAGGTTCTTTTGAAGGGAAGGGAGGATCCTTTAGACTGGGCTTTTGATATTCCTGAACGGCATCAATAGTCCCACTCCCATCCCGTAGATTGTTCCGCCGAGCAGGGTCACATATAGAGGGTAACCGACATATCCATATTCCCTCTGCAAAATGCAAAAAGGACAATGGTGGGTCGGAAGTTCATAAAAATAGACAGAGATGAACGAGATGATGAAGGATGGAGACAAGAAAGGTGATGGCGCTCAAGTCGCGGCAAAATAGATATCCTCCTCTGTCCCTCCAGTAGAAAAAGCAATTCCCGAAACAAGCGGTTAAAGCCAGAGAGAGATAGAAGATCGATCTTCATCGGAAGGCTCGGAAGAGCTGCGATCTCTGAGGAAATGCTCGCCTGCTCCGGCACTGAAGAGGCTTCCGCAGCACGAGGTGATGATGTCCGGCTTGAGACGGAGAAAGTAGTTGGCCTGCAAGGACCGTCTCCGCAAGGAGGAAGGGGGTGAGGATAAGGAGAAGGAGCGTATTTCTTCTTGATCAGGGGATAATCGTATCCCCGGTTGTCCGCATAGTTTAAGATCAGCCAGAGCCCGGCGAGGAGAAAATTGATCACCTTCAGGATCAGGGCAGGATAGCCATAGCGGTTGACGTAAAGAGTGCCTGCAGCGCACATGGCGCCTACAAAGAAGGGAGTGCAGATGGTCGACCGTGAAGATGTAAAGAAAAAGGGAGAGGAGCTGAAAGCCAAAGAGATAGCCAAGAAGGGTCGAAATGAGATAGGTTCTTCCTCTCGAGGATCAAGCTGCAATTCGCTTCCGCTCTTGAGGTCCCATCTTCTCAGGATCTGGACCCCGAAGTAGGCGGAATAGAGGACCATGAAGCTGATCAGGATCGAAGAGCCATGAGAGGGCAAGGATCAGCAGGGATGAAAGATCATCGAGCCTCTCCCTCCATCTCTTCCATCCCGGAGATTGATCACCCGATCGACCACGGACGATTCATAGACCAGGGGGTCGTGGCTGGCGATCAGAACGGTCTTTCGATCCTCTTTAAGCCTGCCCGATAATCTCCATGAATTCCTGGGAGAGCTTGGTATCGAGATGTGCCGTCGGTTCATCGGCGATGATGACCGAGGGATTGTTGATCAGGGCCCTCGCCATGGTCACCCGCTGGGCTTCTCCGCCGGAAAGCCATTCCACCTTCGAGGCAGCCTTCTGGGAGACATCGAAAAGATCGAGCAGATGTCATGCGCCCTCTTCTTCAGGGAAGCATGTCTCTCTCCGGAGGGATAGGCAGGCAGCATCACATTCTCCAGAGCCGTGATCCCCTTGATGAGATTGAACTGCTGGAAGATGAAACCGAAGGTCTTCCGCCTGATTTCGGTCAGAAACCGTCTCCGGAAGGCTCGTGATCTCCCGTTCCCAAGAGTCTGATCCTTCCGGAGGTAGGCCTTGCCATGCAGCCGATCAGGCTCAGGAGCGTTGTCTTTCCTGAACCGCTCGGACCTTTGAATACGGTCACCTTGCTGGGAGTCGATCTGAAAGGCTGATTCCCTGGATGGCGACAAACTCATTCGGTTTTCCTGGTTAAAGATCTTTCTGACGTTCGATCAATTCAATCATTGATTGCCTTATCACCTCATGACCGGAATCCGGATCGACCGTTGCAGCCCTCCACGAGGGGATGATGGTCGCCACCGTGTAGGGAACGACGGTCAGGAAGAACAAGGATGGCCATCTGGGAGGCATCGATAAAAGGAATGAGTTTAAATTGGGGGTAAAGAACAGCCCAGCCTTTCAGGACCGGCTCAAAGAGGACCGAGGAGGTCAAGAAAGACATGGACATAAGCCAGAAGAATCCCTGACAGGAAAGACGAGAGAGAAATCACCATCCCCTCCCAGAACTTCATCAGGATCACATCGGAGGTCTCCCATCCGATCGCCTTGAGAATTCCGATCTCTCTCTTTCTCTTCGAGCGCTCAACCCGGATGGCCTTGTCCCATGCAAAGATGATGAAGGCCAGTAGAGCTCCCAGAGAAGATGACAATCATCATCCCGCCCCGCCAGTTGAAGACCGCCTCATAGGTCCTCAGAATCTCGTCCCTCAGGATGATTCTCGTATCCGGGAAGAAGTTCGGCAATCTTGAGGCAATCGTAGGGAGTTCCCTCATGATTTTTGACTTGCAGGGACAAGATCCGTGGCCTAGCCTTCGCTCCGACCAAAAAGCCTTCTGAAGTCATCCTCCGAAATCAGCACCAGGTCCGAAGAGACCAGCTCCGATTCGGAGGAGAGAATCTTCCTCAGCTTCGAACTGGAGGAATCGTTCCGTCATAGGCCCTGAATTCCATCTCGTCGCCCATCAAAGGCAGCCGCGTCCTTGAAACCCCTGTTCCAATGGCGATCTTTCCAGGGCCAGGCTGAAATCCTCGGGGACCATCAGCGTGTAATTGGCTCCGATGATCGGATCGTAATAGTATCCCCAGAGCCGGCCTCTGACCTCGACTGACTCCCTCTGATCTCCTTGATCTTCTCGATGTAGCGAAGGGGAATAAGGTCATGCCTTCCGGCAACCATCCTCTGGACGACCATTTCAGGCGCTCCCTTCAGGATGATCGATGCCTCCTTCTTGAGGGAGTGGGTGAAAAACACGACCGAGGCCAGCAGAAACACGACGAGGGTATAGACAAAGACGAGTGCCATATTCTTTCCCTTTTCTTCTCAGGAGAGAGGAGAGCGTAAAGTCGATGATGTTCTTCTGACGTTCAATCCAGCTTTCCATTCGATCTTCCGGATCATTTCAGGCGGAGGCGACGAGGGATCCCGACGGGAAATGTTCGAAGGACATCGGGGAATCCTGAAAAGGGGTATGCAGATCGGCCTGAGAGAGATGCCTCGTATAGCTTGCCTCCGTAAAAAGGCAGAGATCGGTGAGTTGCAAGGTTTCAACCATTTCCGATCTTTTCTTGAAGATGGTGGAGCGAGGCTTTTCTCACCCAATGAGGCGTGAATAAAAACCATTCCCAACAGGATCACGCCGATCAAGAGACAGGAGAAGAAAGAGATTCGATTTTCTCAGTCGTCAATTCAAACTCCGGATCAGTTCAGGGGTGACCTCCTTGAATCTTAGGATCGATTTCCCCTTATGGTCCTTCATGAATTCCTTGGCCTCCTCTTCCTTCGCAAAGGGGATGAGCTCCTTCCCCATGGGTCCGTAAACATCACTTCCGGCCACATAGTAGGCTTGAAGACCATCGATCGGGTTTCAAGCTGTAATAATCTGTGACGTAGATGGATTCGATATCTCCGGGTTTCTTGGACGGGTTATACTTTTTCAGATTGAAGTAGTACTTGAACATATCCTTGGCGCCGTCAAAAAAGGCGTAAGACCCGTCCTTGAACAGGATTTGGGTAATCCAGTCCGGATATTTTGCCACGAACATCCCGCAAACAGGGCATTTGTCTTTGGGAGAGGGTTTGACGGGTTTCCGGTCGGCGCTCTGAGCATCGGTATTGAATGTAAGTGTCAGTGACAGTGTCAGTGTCAGAAAAAAAATCGGCCCTAAAAAAGGCTTCCCATGATGATTCTTTTTAATCATTTATCTCCTGCCATGGTAAAGTTTTCTAAGAGAGTGTTACTGTTACAGAAAATGACACTGTCACTGACACTATTTCTTCTGCTCCATCCGCATCTTTCTCATCTTTCTTCTTTCCCGGATCTGTTTCGTGTCGGAATACATGTCTTCGTAAGCGTTCTTCATCGCCTCCTCAAAGTTGACAAGAGCGCCCCCATGTTCCTTTATGAACCTTTCGGCCTTTTCCTTCGATTGAAAGGCCCTTGGAATATTTATGTTTAGAACAAATTTGTTTTCCACAAAAATCTGATGAATGGGTATTTCCGAACGTAATTCACGAGAAGTGCCAGAAATTACATTAGAATCCGTGGATACGTCTAAATCCTCACTGGAGCAAAAGTACGTGCACTTCAAATATGGGGTGCCCCAGGGAATATGGTATTCAATCGAATCACTGTCGGGATTACCCCAGAATGGGGGAATTCCGCAACAAGTATCCAATAGCGTAAGTGTATGGATTATTGGAATTGGAAAAGAAAAAACAGTCATTCTTTTGCAATTCATTCCAAATCCTTCAGGTGGAGTTATTCGAATTAAAATTGGTGGTGGGCAAGCTATTTCCCTTATCGATGAAGTCATAAGATTAATTAAACAGATTTCTTATGCCATTGTTTCTAGAATCGAAAGTATCCCCGATTAAGCATTCATAATTATACATGTCTTATTTTTTTCCCATTATCAGTATAATTCATTTTAAAATGATTAATTTACGATATCTCTATTATCTTTGATGATAATCATTTATGAATGATATATTCAAAGGAATGCCCATTGTTAATTGACAATTCCGTATTAAAAACAGTAGAATTATTTATCAGTATCGAAAATTTCCTATTCAATATTTTTCAATTTACAAATATACTCAATAAATCCAAACGTATTTTTTTTGAATTTTAAATTTAGATGTAATTTTTTATCATCACTTTTATCATTTTCCAAAAATCAACAAAAAAATGATTTAAAAGAATTACGAACAATTTATACTAATAGCGATTTCCAGTATCAATCGCCACTTATTCAATCAATCCGTTTCTAGCATGAGTGCATCTATATCACATCGGTGATAGGTCTTTTTTCTAGAAACAGGTTGGGATTGCTATGCAATATAATAAATGTGAAGCAAAAAACGTGGAATACTTTCAAAGTGTCGTCGGAACGCGGTTTGTCAGCGATAATCCGGCCATTTGCGCATCCTATCTCAGTAAATCCGTGATGGGTTTGGAATCACAAATTGGTGATGTGATTATCCGTCCCAGATATACCGAGGAAGTGCGCAAAATTTTAATTTGGTGCTCAGAACGACGTATTCCAGTGTCTCCGGTATCCGCCGGATTATCCGGAGATTACGGAGAACGCTCAAATACATCATTATTGAGCACCAATCGAATTTTTCGCACTTCCTCAGTATATCTGGGACGGAATCACATCACCAATTTGTGATTCCAAACCCATCGCATTCTAAGATGATGCGCAAATAGCCGGATTCCAAACCGCGTTCCAGCGACACTTTGAAAGTATTCCACGTCTTTTGCTTCACATTTATTATATTGCATAACAATCCCAACCTGTTTCTAAAAAAGACCATCGCTTCTAATGCGACCATTCCAAAGGATTCGTAATACGAGGGCATGATCAGGATCTCAGCTGCGGAGTAGTAATAAGGAAGGGTCTCCTGCGCGCGTTTACCAAGAAACAGGATCAGGTCTCCTATTCCCAATTTATCACACAGTTTTTTGAGCCGGGTCATTTCTGAGGACATATCTTCCGCAGGAACACCGGGTTCTCCACCAATGATCGCCAGGGAATAACATTCGCATTCGAGCACTCCTTTTTGACGAATTTCTGCCAGGGCTCGCAACAGTGTTTCCAGACCCTTGAGCGGCTCGATTCTCCCGACAAAAAGCAATAGGTTTCTGTCCTTAGGGAAACCAATAATATCCTTGGCTTCATCCATTTCTATGGGATAGAACCGGGAAGTATCCACCCCGGGTGGGATGATGACGACCTGGGAGGGTTTTACATCATAAAGATGTGCCAGTTGTGCCTCCTCAGCCTGGGTGGCAA
>CAWHGS010000008.1:0-10971 GCA_963828805.1 uncultured delta proteobacterium | reverse complement strand
CTGTTATCAGATGGAAAGGAGAGGGGATCTATGTGGAAAAAGGGTTTTGTTACACTGGCAGTGGTCATGGTTGCAGTCGTTGGATTGACGGTTTCCAAACAATTGATTGCGGCCAATGCCAGGCCGGCCAGGGAAGGAGTGGACAAGGAAACCTGTTACGGATGCCATGAAGAGGTCAAGGCGCTGAAAGAAGGTTCCAGACACGCAAAGATTGGGTGCGGCACCTGTCACGAGAATCTGGTCAAGCACGCAGAGAGCCAGGGCGACGTGAAGCCGGTCACCAAGATTGACGCCGCGATCTGTGGCAAGTGCCACAGGGACCAGTACGACAGTTTCTTTAAGGTCAACCACGAGGCTGCCGCCCGCAAGGAAAAGGGCGTTCCAGCAGGCCGCTCGCCCATGCAGGATAAGCTCCTTGCAGGCCACGGCTTCACGTTTGAACATAACGAACCTCGCGGTCACGCCTTCATGGTCATCGACCAGTTCGTCGTTGACCGCTTCCAGGGCGGCCGTTTCCAGTTTAAGAATGGCTGGATGGCGATCGATGCTACCGGCAAGGCCTGGGACGTGCTGATTGACACCGGCAAAAGGCTCCCTGAGACCGCCATGGCCGGTAATCCCACGTGTATCCAGTGCAAGACCTCCGACCATATCCTGAAGTGGAAATTCATGGGTGACAAGGGGGGAAAATGGGATCGCACCTCTGATATCGTGGAAGTAGCCAAGGACACCCAGAACCCTGTGGGCTGTATTCACTGCCACGACCCCCACGGGGCCAAACCCCGTGTGGTGCGTGATGCCCTGATCCAGGCCATCGAGAAAGACCCGGCAAAGAACATCTTCTCGAAAAACGGTTCAACTGACCTGAAGGTGATCGATTTCCGGGATTTTCGTAAGATCGGCGTGATGCAGAAGACTGACTCGCGCATGATGTGCGCTCAGTGCCACGTGGAGTATGCCTGCAATGCCGGCACCCAGTGGAGCGACGGTAAGAAGGTCGGTTACGACGACCAGCGGACGAATGATTTTCCGCTCAAGAATGCGAAGCAGCTCCTGGAGTACTACCGGAAGCTCGATTTCTACGACTTCAATCATCCCGTCACCGGCGCCCGCCTGATCAAACTGCAGCACCCCGAGGCTGAGACCTTTGCCGGCAGCGTCCACGACAGGGCAAACGTTCAGTGCCACCAGTGCCACATGCCCAAGCAGAAAGGCGAAAAATGGCAAGACCTTCTCAAACCACGGCGTGATCCGGCCCAGGAACCACATCAAGGAGGCCTGCCTCGGCTGCCATCCGAAAGCCACCGCCGAGCAGAAACTCTATCAGATCGAGGCCGTCCAGAACTACACGAGAGGCAAGATGCGCAAGGCCGAATACTGGCTCGGCCAATTGATTGACACTTACGCTGTCGCCAAACGGGCGGGCGTGGCCGAGGGTGTGCTGGTTAAAGCCCGGGAGAAACACGAAGAGGCCCACGTGCTCTGGGAGTTCTGGACTGCCGAAAACTCCGATGGTTTCCATAACCCGGACCTGGCGCGTGAGACCCTGACCGCTTCCATAACTGCTTCCAAGGAAGGGGTTGCGCTCCTTAACAAGGCAATCGAGGAGAAGACAGGAACAGCCAAGGCCGCTGATGCCAGGAAGTGACCCGAACCGGGGCATGGGTCTGGTTGCGAGGCGATGCCCAAAGGAATTAAAGATGTAGATAGGGGATCAAGATACAATGGAATGTACCCTTCTCGGTTCAGGGGGCATGATGCCCATGCCAGGACGGTCTCTCACCTCCGTAGCGGTAAGACTTCAGGGGCAGGTCTATCTCTTTGATGCCGGCGAAGGGTGTCAGATCAATTTGAAAAAGACGAAGCTTGGGATCAAGTCTCTGCGGGTGGTGGCGGTCAGCCATCTTCATGCAGACCACTGTCTTGGGATACCGGGACTCATGATGATGCGTGCCCAGGTGCCTGACGCGGGTCCGCTCACGATTCTCGGGCCGCCGGGGATCGAACGCTTCATACGGCAGGTTCACGAATCCCTGGCTTTCTTTCTCGATTACCCACTCTCCTTTCTTGAATGGAATGAAGGACGTGCGGAAGTGGCCTATGAGGACGACCTGGTCCGTATCCTTTGGGGACCTTTAAAACATACGACTCTCTGCCTTGGATATCGTCTCGAAGAGCATCCCCGTCCGGGAAAGTTCAATACGGAGAAAGCCAGGGCCCTGGGGATACCCTCCGGGCCGCTCTGGGGGAAATTACAGCGGGGAGAAAGCGTTACGCTCAACCACGGAGATACCCTGTCGCCCGACCTGGTTCTCGGGCCGCCCAGACCCGGACGAAAGATCTGCTACGCTGTCGACACGAGGCCCAACAAGACTCTCTATCGTCTATGCGAGAACGTAGATCTGGCCTTTCTCGACGGGATGTTCCTACCTGAACATCAAGCGGAAGCAGAGGCGAAGGGCCACATGACGGTCGACGATGCTGCACGGGTTGCTAAGAGAGCGAGTGCTCGGGCCGCGGTGCTCGTCCACATCAGTCCACGGTACAAGGAAGAGGATATGGGGAAGTTCGCCGATGCGGCGAAAGAACGCTTTGAAAATGCGGTAATAGGAACGGACTTACAGCAAATCACGATCCCCTATCCCGGAGAGGATTCGGATGGGCACTTAGATGTGTAAGGAAACTCACATGAAGATTTGGACATTTTTTGTTATGATCATTTGGATATTTACGGCTGCCGAAATGGTCCAGGGAGAAGAGAAGGGGAAAATGGATCAAGCGATTTCTCTACCCGCTGAGGTCGAAGGCTGGAAGTGGGACGAGATTGAGATGAAATACAATTCGAAGACGCTGTTCGATTACATCGACGGCGCCGCTGAACTCTTTCTGGCGTTCGGTTTTCAGAATCTGACGGCTCGCCGGTATGAGAGATCGAATCAACCGCCTATTACCATTGAACTTTATGAAATGGGTTCTTCAGAGGATGCTTACGGAGTATTTTCTTTTGACCGTCAGGACGAGGCCGTGGGGATCGGTCAGGGATCGGAGTTCGGGGGAGGGCTGCTCCGGTTCTGGAAGGGAAAGTATTTTGTCAGTATCTATGCAGACGGGGGAGGGGCGGAGGTCGAACCAACCCTTCTCAAAATGGGCAGGGCCGCGGCAACTTCAATTCCGGCAACAGGTCCGGAGCCAAAATTACTTGATTTTGTTCCGGGCAAGGACAGTGGGCTGGTCGATAAGAGTGTTCGCTATCTCAGAAGTCATATTCTCCTGAACCAGCGGTTCTTCATAGCCCACCAGAACATTTTGAACCTGGACCGGAAAACAGAGGCTGTGCTCGGCCAATATCTTCGGGATAAGCAGAAGACTCAACTACTTCTGATTCGATATCCTGGGGTGAAAGAGGCTCAAGATGCTTACCGGAGCTTCATGAAGGCTTACCTCCCCGATGCCGGGGGAAGAGATCGTTCACAAACGGAGGACCGGAAATGGACCCTTGCCCGGCGGAGGAACGAATTTGTTCTCATTGTTTTTGGAGCCCTTACGGAGGCCGATGCCGAGGTTCTGGTTAAAGCTACAGAGGAAAAATTGCCTGAAGGACGCTGACCTCGGACTCGCCTGATTTAGCCCTATCCGACTCAGAAAGGAGCTTGCGTTGAATGAAAGAGAAAACGATCACCCGAAGGGATTTTCTTCGAGTCGCAGCCGGTACCACGATAGCCGCCACCCTGGGGTCGGGGATTCCTGGGGAAGGCCGGACAGAACCACTGGCGAGAGTCGTCCTCATCCGGAATGCTGAGGCATTGGGGGACGAGGACAAGATCAAAGGAGAGATCGTGCAGATGATGCTTGATGAAGCCGTCAAGACTCTCCTCGGAACCAATGAACCTTTGGAAGCCTGGAAAAAACTGGTCAAGAGTTCGGATGTGGTGGGGATCAAGAGTAACGCGTGGAACAGACTGCCGACCCCCAAAGAATTGGAGGCGGCCATTAAGCGCCGGTTATTGGATGCGGGAGTGCCTGGAGAAGAACATGGATATTGCCGATCGCGGAGTTCTGAATAATCCGATCTTCATGAACGCCACTGCGCTGATCAATGTCCGGCCCTTGAGGACCCATCACTGGTCAGGGGTTGGGACCTGCATTAAAAATTATATCCAGTTTGTTCCCAACCCCTCGGGCTACCATGAGGAAGGGTGCTCCCCCCTTGGCAAGATTTGGACTTACCCCATCGTCAAGGGAAAGACCCGGTTGAACATCCTCAGCGTGCTCACGCCCCAGTTCTACGGAAGGGGAGCCAACTTTTTTGACAGGAGATACGTTTGGCCTTATAAAGGGCTGATCGTGGGAACTGATCCCGTGGCCGTAGATGCGGTAGGCGCTCATCTTCTGCAGGCGAAGCGGATCGCCTTCTTTGGCGAAGACCGGGCGCTGGATGTTCCTCCCATTCATATCGTGGCGGCCGACAAGACCTATCACCTTGGAGTGAGTGATTTAAGCCGCATTCAGCTCATCAAGCTGGGATGGATGGAAGAAGTGCTCATCTAGCGGCGTGTCTCAAAAACGCCCATCTGCGGCGTTCCCTCTGCCATTCCGGACATGATCCGGCTAATCCTGTCACCTGTTCAAGCACGGGAAGCTGGATTCCGCTGGCGTACTACTTCAAATACGCGTAGTTCGGGGCGAGATTCTCGGGCCTCAGGATTTCGGGGGCTTGTAACGGGCCGTTCACTGCGGAAAAGCTCTTTCACACTGCTAAGGCTTGGTCAAGGGAAAAGTCCGGATGACCGGGCTCCTCATGGGAGACTGGTTCGTTGTTTTTAGTTTCTTTACCCAACAATGCGGAACGGCAAAGAACAGGAGGGTATCTTCATGGCTGAGGATTGCTATTGGAAGCACGGGACAACCCCTGAAGGGCGCTATCTCTGCCTGGATAACAAGAATGAAGTCTGTTCACGGTGTTGTGTAGAGTGTTGCCCTGTTGAGAGTCCGGACTGGTTTTCAGAATGTACCTCCGCGGGCCACCCAACCTGGCCCTTTGCGAGTAGCGGCGTTGCAATGAAACTCGTCTGCCTCGAATCTTCCTGGGAGGATCGTGTCTTTCATAACACTTCGGTCAAAGGCTTTTTTGAATCACTCTGTCCCTTGATTCATCCCCCCCTGCAGGTTGCCCATCGATATGTCGAGTCATCGCAGCACCTTGCTCATTATACCCGCAAACCGGACGGACTCCTCTGGATCGATCCGAACGCCTGGAATGCCCCCATTTTTTACCTTGCCTTTCATGGATCTCCGGGGTCGGTTCAAACGGCCCTCGAACGAATCGATTCACAGGCGCTCTGCGATGCCTTCCAGGGTTATGGGGATTACCCGAATCTGATCTACATTGGGTCCTGCAGTGTTCTCGCCGGGTCGGCGGGCCAGCAATTTGGTGAAGATTTATTGAAGGCTTCGGGTTCGAAGGCAGTGGTCGGTTATACAACCGACGTTGATTGGATGAACAGTCTGGTGGTGGACATGCTCTTTCTCTTTCGCTTCTATACCAACAAAGATCCGTGGAATAACCTTCAGGAGATATTCAATTCCGTAATGAAAGACTTCGGTCCTGCCAGTGACATGGGATACACACTCCTGACCGTTTAGCAGCTGACAAAATGATCTGTTCTTTGGCTTCCCAGGAATGTTCAGACAGGCGTTCTTTAGGAGCGTGATAGGTGACCATTTAGCATGAGGCAAGAGAGAATCAAGGCTTACGTCGTTGTCTTTCTTGCCAGCTTTTGCATGCTGGTCATCGAAGTGGTGGCCGGAAGGATCCTGGCCCCTTACCTGGGAGTCTCTCTCTATACGTGGACAAGTATCATCGGGGTGGTGCTGGCAGGTATCAGCGTGGGAGCCTACCTGGGCGGACTGATCGCGGATCACTCTCCCCGTTTCTCGACCCTCGGGTGGGTTCTTCTGTTTTCAAGCCTGGGGGTCTATTCCATTCCTGCCCTGACCGATTGGGCAGGAGGGGACATTTTTCACACCGGTTTAATGGTGCGGATCTTACTGGCCACAGCCATCCTTTTCTTCGTCCCATCCTGCTTCCTTGGAATGGTCTCACCTGTGGTTGTCAAGCTTACCCTCAGGAATCTGGGGGAGACAGGCAACGTGGTCGGAAAGATCTATGCCGTCTCCACCCTGGGTTCGATCCTGGGCACGTTCACCTCAGGCTTCTTCCTCATTTCATGGATGGGGACGAGAAATCTCCTCTTTGCTACGGGGACGATCCTTTTTCTTGCCGCTCCTCTCTTCGGTGGTTTCTTCGTTCGGCGAAGAAGAATCCTTCCTTTTCTTCTCGTGCTGCCTTTCCTGGTGCCCCTTCATCGTTACGGTTTCAAGCCTGTTCTGGATAAGGAGACCCTCCTCTTCACAGAAAGCAATTATTACACCATACGGTTAAAAGGAGATCCCGTCGACAGTAAGGATCGGCTCATCACTCTGTATCTTGACCAATTGACCCATTCCTGTTCAGACCCGGTTAATCCCCTTCGTCTTCAATATCGGTACATCCGGGGCTTCAAGGAAATCGTCGAGTGGCAGGGGGGGAAAAGGAAATCCTTTAAAACGCTTTTCATCGGCGGAGGTGGTTACACCTTTCCCAGGTTCATCGAGGCGACTCATCCGGAAGCGGAAATCGACGTGGTTGAGATCGACTCTGAGGTAACCCGGGTCAGTCAGAAGTATCTCGGGCTTTCGCAGAACTCCAGGATTCGAACATTCAACGAAGACGGCCGATGGTTTGTGATGAATCGGAAGGCAGAGGGAAGCTATGATCTTATCTTCGAGGACGTCTTCAATGATCTCTCGATTCCTTACCATCTCACTACAAAAGAATTCGCCATGGAACTGAAGAGGCTTTTAAAAAAGGACGGACTCCTTCTGACCAATGTGATCGACCGTTTCGAAAAAGGATCTTTTCTGCCCTCCTATCTCCGGACCCTGGAGGAAGTGTTCGGCAAAGGGAATGTTCATCTCCTAACGCTCGGTCAATTTAAAGACTATATGGGAGTCGTGAACCGAATTGTCGTGACAAGCCCCCAAAGGGTGGACATCGAGGACCTCGCAAGAAGTTTGAGCCGACTGGAAGAGAGCGAGAGGATCTCCTACCTCATGCCTCAAGAGCAGTTACAGAGATACCTCGATCAGTTTGCCCCGGTAATTCTTACCGACGATTATGTGCCTGTGGATAATCTGACCGCCCCGAACTTCAAGCAGCTTTAAAGGCAAGTCGTCCGACCGCCAGCCCCGTTGAAAAGAGGGAGAGTCCCAGGCTTGCCTGAAAGATAGGAAAGGACCGGATTTCTTTTAGGAAGGAGACGAGCCAGAGGGAAACTCCGTTATAGGTGCCACACCCCAAAAGGGTGATCAAGATCAGTATGAGCAGGTTCTTCTCCCTGATGAGGCTAAAAAAGGATTTATCTATCTTGGGCTTTTTATGAATGTATGTTTCCTTTTTTTGGAAGGCTAATATCCCGGCGAGCAGGAGCATCCAGAGGCCACCGGCCCAGAAGGCAATCAATGAGGCATAGATAAAACCAACAGGAAAGGCGGTCTGAACGATTCCAACGGCCCTGCCCCTTTCCGGGGCGTACCAGATTTCACTGACCAGTGTCATGGTAACAGCCCATTGGCCCCCGATGACCATTCCGAGAACAAGTCTGTACGCGCCGAAATCAATGGGTCCCAGAGAGATCCCTGAAAGGACCGCGGACAGAGCCGAAAGAAAGATCGCCCCCAGCAGCGCAGTCCTGCGGCCGTGACGGTCTGAGAGGCTTCCGAAAAAGAGACCTCCAACAGGTTGGGCGGCCATGGGGGCAAAGCCAATGAGCGCTGCCCAGAAGGGTGTTAAGCCCCAATCTTTGGCTGTGGAGAGCATCACAAATGAATAAAGGAAGGTATTGGCCGTTGCCGGCATGAGGGAGATGAGCAGAATGGCGAGGATGTGCCAGGGTCGCCTTTGAGTTTCATCTTCCGGTCTTGGATCAGCGCTATTCATGGAAGGTATTATGCAGAATCGAGCAGGAGGTTTCAACGCCTATCTCGTGGGCCGGAATCGGAAGGAAACTAAACGATATGTGGGTTGAGATTTTAACCCTTCTATTTTATCTTCTTTTTCTTTATAATTGGAACCACTGAAAACTTCTAATGAAGGGATCTTTGTGAAAAAGAAGAGGATACTTGTTCTTGTCATTGTTGTTGCTGCAATTGCAGGTACGCTCTTCTATCTTTTGACGAGAGAAAAAGGAGAAAAGGAACCTTTTATCAAGATTTCAGGAAATATCGAAGCCACGGAAGCGGATGTGGGGTTTAGGGTTCCTGGAAGGATTGTTAACCGTTACGTTGAAGAAGGAGAGTGGGTGGAGAAGGGGAAGGTGCTTGCCCGATTGGACGACGAGGACCTCCGCAATCGCCTTGAACTGGCCCGGGCCACACTCGTATCGGCCCAGGCGCGACTCGATAAGCTGCTGGCAGGTTCAAGGCCTGAGGAGATCAGGGAGGCAGAAGCGGCTGTCAACCAGGCAAAATTTGATTCTGACAACAGGCAGATTCAATATGAACGAATGAAGTTACTCTATGAAAAACGGGTGATTCCGAAGGAGACCTATGACAATTCGGAAACAGCACTGAAGGTAGCCAGGGCAACCCTGGAGAGGGCAACCCAGAATTACCTCCTCGTGAAGGAGGGCCCCAGGAAGGAAGATATTGATGATGCGAGGGCTCAGGTGGAACAGGCGAAGGCCTCGTTAAAACTGGCCGAAACACAACTCAGCTATACGGTAATTTATGCTCCCTTTTCCGGTGTTGTCCTGGTCAAATCGGCTGAAGTCGGTGAGGTTGTCAATCCAGGGACACCGGTTCTTACCCTGGCCGATATCGAGAAAGTTTGGCTCAAGGCTTACGTCTCGGAAACCGATCTTGGCAAGATCACGTGGGGCCAGGAAGTGATTGTGACGACCGACCTGCGGCCCAAAAAGGAAGACAATGGCAGGATATCCTTTATCTCCTCTCAGGCCGAGTTTACGCCAAAATCTATTCAGACGGAAAAGGAGCGCGTGACCCTGGTCTACCGTATCAAAGTGGATATCTCCAATCCGAATCATGAACTGAAACCCGGGATGCCAGCCGATGGAAAGATTCTCCTGACGTCGTCCCCTTCGCAAAAGCCCTGAATGCTATCGATCGAAGCAACCGATCTGACAAAATCCTTTGGAGCCCTGACGGCTGTCAGGCGTCTGAATCTTGAGGTCAATTCCGGGGAGATCTTCGGCCTGGTGGGGCCCGATGCCTCCGGAAAGACGACGACCCTTCGAATGCTCTGCGGGATTCTACCCCCGGATGACGGAGGCGCCAGGGTAGCTGGATGCGATATACGGAGCGAAACAGAGTTGTTGAGGGAGAAGATAGGCTATCTCCCCCAGCGATTCGGTCTCTACGGAGACCTGACCGTCCTTGAAAACATCCATTTCTACGCGGACCTCTATCAGGTTTCAAGAAAGAAGAGAGGAGAACGAATCGAAAGGCTTCTTCGGTTTGCTAATCTCACGCCTTTTGGAAAGCGGAAAGCGCAGGATTTATCCGGCGGGATGAAGCAGAAACTGGGACTGATCTGTGCGCTGATCCATACCCCCCAGGTCCTTTTTTTAGATGAGCCAACCACCGGAGTCGATCCCCTTTCAAGAAGGGATTTCTGGGTCATTCTCTATGACCTGTTGAAAGAAGGGGTTACCATTCTCTTTTCAACTTCCTATCTGGATGAGGCAGAGCGGTGCAGCCGTATCGCTCTGATTTACGAGGGCGAGATCCTGATCGCCGATACGCCGTCGGCTGTGAAGAGTCAGGTCCAGGGAACGATCCTGGAACTGCGAACAGAAAATCTTCAGAGAGGGATGAAGATTCTGGAGGGAATTAAGATCATTCGAAATCTCGTCTTGTCCGGGGATAAGATTCATGTTCTTGTTGATGATTCGGAAGAGGCCAGGCGAGTGATTGCAGAGATCCTGAAAGGTGAGGAGATGGGGGTTTTTGATCTGGCGCCTGTCAGACCCTCCTTAGAAGACGCGTTCATCTCCATCGTCCGGGGGAGGAAACAGTGATGGAAAAGGCACCCCTGACCGTTGAGGTGGAAGATCTGCTCAAGAAGTTTGGAGATTTTGTCGCCGTGGATCATATCCGTTTTCAGGTCGGGAGGGGAGAGATCTTCGGATTCCTCGGACCCAATGGAGCCGGAAAGTCGACGACGATCCGGATGCTCTGCGGCCTCTTGATGCCCACTTCCGGCAAGGGAAGGGTGGCTGGGTTCGATTTGACGGAAGAACCGGAGAAGATCAAGGGGGCGATCGGGTACATGTCCCAGAAGTTTTCGCTCTACGATGACCTGACCGTCCATGAAAACCTCCATTTTTTTGGGGGAATTTATGGTCTCTCCGGGTCGTTCCAAAGGGAAAGGGAGGAGCAGGTTCTGGAGAGGGTGGGTCTCGGGGAACTCCGGGATCGGATCACCCGGACGCTGGCTGTTGGATGGAAACAGCGGCTGGCCCTGGGGTGCTCCATCCTGCACGAGCCTTCGATCCTCTTTCTCGATGAGCCTACGTCCGGGGTCGACCCGATCTCCCGGAGAAATTTCTGGGTCCTCATCCAGGAGATGGCGGAGAGAGGGGTGACCATCTTTGTCACGACTCATTACATGGACGAAGCGGAATACTGCAGTCGTCTGGCCCTCATCTACCAGGGCAAGATTATCGCCCTGGGTACTCCCTCGGAGCTGAAATCGAAGACCCTTTCACAGGGGGTGCTGGAAGTGGAGTGTCGTCCTCTCATCCCCGCATTAGACTTCCTGAAGAAAGAACCATGGGTCCTGGAATCGGCCGTGTTTGGAGATGGCCTTCACGTGATCGGAAAAGAGGGGATCAGGGTCGAAGAGGAGGTATC
>CAWHGS010000007.1:0-14491 GCA_963828805.1 uncultured delta proteobacterium | reverse complement strand
GGTATGGTTTGGCATTGTCGCGATAATAACGATAGAGGTTGGTTTACTCACTCCGCCCTTTGGGATGGTCATTTTTGCAATAAAAGCGACGTTAGGGGATCTCGTTACCGTGCAAGAAATTGTTTCGGGATCTGTTCCTTTCATCCTTATGATGGTGCTGGCATTGTTAATTGTAATAGCTTTTCCAGTAGTTGCGACGTGGCTGCCGGGATTAATGTAAGTTTCATCGCTTGAATAGGAATCCAATAAGAGTTGGTTTGAGCGTGAAATATCGAAATCAGAGGGAATGAGGCTTGGAAATAGAAAGAGAAGGGAATCTGTTGGATGAAATTATATGTCTATTAAGAAAAACAGAGGAATGATAATCAAACATAAAGGAGGTCCTAAATGGAATGGACGCCCAAGCCCGATTTTGAGAGGTATTTGTGTACCCTTCGCTGTACGGAACCCGATCGAGTACCTTTAGGAGATTTTGTCGTCGATCAGTCGACTAAGGAAAGCTTCCTAGGAAGAAAGGTCGTTACGTTAAAAGACCATGTGGATTTCTGGCATTCAGCTGGTTTTTATTTCATTCCATCCTATTCTGGAATCCGGGAGGAAGGACTAGTTCCGAACGCTATGTCGATCGAGGGGGAGGCGGTCCACACCGAATATGGGCAAAAAGTGCCGCGAAAATGGGCGCTTGAACACGGTGGGGGCATAAAGAATTGGGAACAGTTTGAAAACTTCCCATGGCCTTCCATTGATAAAATGGATCTTGCCAAATGGGAAACCTTTGGGAAAATCCTTCCTCCGGGGATGAAAGCCGTCCTGATGGTAGGCAGTATCTATACGTTTGTATGGTTATGTATGGGGGCAGAAAGCTTTTTTAGTGCTCTTGAAAATAATCAAGAGTTGATTAAGGCCTTGTTCGAGAAAGTTGGGAAATTCCAGTATGAGGTTTTCCTCAGAGCGATCGAGTATCCTTGTGTCGGGGGTGTGATCAACCCTGACGATATTGCCCACAATTCCGGAACCTTCATCCACCCAAAGTATTTAAGAAAATATCTATTCCCATGGTATAAGAAGATGGGAGATATCTGTCGTAACAAAGGCTTGGGATATCTTTTCCATAGCGACGGGAATTGTTCCGGAAGTGATGGACGATTTGATTGATTGTGGTTTTCAAGGTTTTCACCCCGTGCAGCCAAACGCCATGGACATCGAAGAGGTCAAGAAGAAATGGGGGGACAGAATCTGTCTCTTGGGTAATATCGATCTGAACTCGACCCTCACCTTAGGAACGCCCGAAGACGTCCGCGCAGAGGTTTACGAAAGGATCCGAACAATTGCGCCTGGTGGAGGGTATATGGTTGCCTCTTCAAACAGCCTCACTGATTATGTGCCTCGTGCCAATATGAAAAGCAATGATCGACGCCACCTTCGAATTTGGCCGGTATCCCATTAACCTTGAAAAGGGCAGAGTGAAAGGGTGCATCTCCATATCTGAGGTGAAACCAAAACCGAAAGAAAAGGTTCAGTTAGCCGCTGATCTGAGCGTTGAGACTTATGTTTCTGCATTATTAGACAGCGATATTCCTCGTCTAATCGACCTTGTGCAAAAGGATATAGACTCCGGTGTTAACCCTTCAGGGGTTGTGCAGAGGGGATTGATTCCTGCCATGGCGATCATCGGTAAGCAATTTCAAGGGGGTCAAATCTATATCCCAGAGATGATGCTGGCTGCAAAGGCTATGTCAGAAACTTTGTCTCATTTTAAGAATAACATAGCGACAAAAAGTAATGAGAAACATGGTACCGTTATCATAGGCACGGTCAAGGGGGATCTGCATGATATCGGAAAGAATCTCGTTATCATGATGCTTGAGGGGACAAGGGTTAACGGTGGAGGATGGCCTGGGCACTTCTGTCAACCCGGAGAAGTTTGTTCGGGCTGTGAGGGAGAAAAAGCCGGATATTGTAGCTATGAGTGCACTTTTGACAACGACCATGATTGAGATGAAGACTACGCTGGATGCCTTAAGAGAATCCGGATTAAGGGAAAAAGTAAAGGTCATCGTTGGGGACACTCCTGTTACTCAAGACTTTGCCTACAAAATAGGTGCTGATGGATTTGCCTACGATGCCCCTGGAGCAGCACAAAAATGCAGAGAATGGCTCAGCAAATAATATCTTCAAACAGCTTTCTGATTTGAGAAGGTCTTATTTATAACTGATAGCTTTCATTCGAACATAATAAAAATCCAGATTAGCCAAGGGCCATGGAGAACAGGTTTGAGTATCTGCCATATTCCCTCTGTTTTCAGACCGCCGAAAACCTCTCGATCTGATCCTCATACATTGAATTGGCATCCATAACCTCAACGCGTCATCGCGTGCCTTCAGAGCTACTTCAGACCCAAGGCTTGCAGGTAAGTCCTCTTTTTCCTGGCAAGCCTCGTAAGCCTTCCGCCCAAGAGGAAGGTATTTTTCTGCTTTTTGTCTTCTTCACTTCAAAAATTCCAGGGCGCTGGCTGCGTAGATTTGGGCTGTTAGATAGAGATCATCCACTGAAACCCACTCATCTTTGTGATGAGGAATCGTCCACTTTCCGGCTCCTGTCGTGACAATAGGAATTCCTGCCCAGGCTGTCAGAAAAGTGCCGTCTGTCGCTCCGGGGACTCCGGCATAAACAGGCTCCTGACCTGTTAATGTTTTCATTGCTTTTGCAACGGCCCTGGCAATCGGCTCTTCCGGAGAGGTCTTTGTCCAGGGTCGATCCTCAAAGACATTGAGCTTCGCCCCGAAGCAAATATCCTTCGAAAGACCCTTTTCGAGGCTCTCTCGAATCTCCTTTAAGAAACCGGCTTTGAGACTGCTCCGGACCGATGTCTCTTCTTCAAGCACAATATCTTCCAACTGCTTCTTGAGGACTTCGTGGGATTGTCCCGGGACGGTTCGAATGTCGAGCAAGGCCCTGCACTGGTAAGGCATCACGTTCAGTTGCGGTTCCCCTTTTACGGGCGCACAAAGCACCGTGGGGGTAAGGCTCGGGTATCCTAAAAGAGGATCCTTGCCGAGCCTTTCGATCTCCTCCTCTTCCAGTTGGCGGATCTTTTCCAAGATCGCGACCATGCCCGGAATAGGATTGAGACCCGTCAGGGGCATCGCTCCGTGGCTCATCTTTCCTGAAGTGACGAGTTCAACCCGGAGGGCCCCTTTCTGGGTGAGACAGATTTGATTATCTTCCGGCTCACAGATGATGGCGGCATCCACACTCCGGGCCCATCCCTGACGGATAAAGTGTTTGACCCCGGTCATCAGTCCCTCTTCGTCGACCAATATTCCAAGAAGGATCTTTCCTTTAAAGGGAATTCCTGATTGGCTGATGGCATGGACCGCCTTCACCGCAGCAGCCAGATTCCCCTTCGTATCGCAGGCCCCCCTGCCATAGATGCGGCCCCCTGCAAGTTTTCCCTCGAAGGGTCCGTATTTCCATTCTGAAACATCCCCTTCTGTAACAACATCCATGTGACCTTCAAACATCAGGCAGGGGCCCTCTCCCTGGCCATGAAGCACTGCGATAACATTTGGAGAACCCGGTTCCACTTCTTCAACGACGACGTCAAGCCCCATCTCTTCAAGATAACGGGCGAGAAAAAGGGCGACCTTTTCTTCTCTCTCGCCCTCCCGTCTGACGCTTGGAATGCGAATAAGGTCCTGGGTCAGCCGGACCAATTCTTCCTTCTTCAACTCCTTCATGACACGGTCAAGGTTCACGGTCTGTCTCCTTTGAATAGATCAGGGTTCAAGGTTCAAGATAATACAGTTCGGAGTGATTAGTTCGGAGTTCGGAGAACTTAGTTTCGAATCTCTCAACCCTAACCGTCTCACTCAAAACTTGCCATTCCCCATTTCGCAATCCGCATTCTTCATTCCGTCAACCCGTTCGTGAGAGCCTCGGATCGAGAACATCCCTTAATCCATCCCCGAGGAGATTGAATCCCAGCACCGCCAGAGCAATGGCGCATCCGGGGAAGATGGCCAGCCAGGGAGAGGTTCCCATAAATGTCTGCGCCTCGTTGAGCATTCTTCCCCAGCTGGCATGGGGAGGCTGGGTTCCAAGTCCAAGATAGCTCAGGCCGGCCTCTGCCAGGATGGCGATCGCAAACTGAACGGTTCCCTGAACAATCAGGGGAGAGAGAATATTGGGGAGGATATACTGCCAGATGATCCCCGTATTCCCTCTTCCAATCGCCTTTCCCGAGGTGACAAAATCACGTTCCCAGACCGAGAGTGACGTGGCGCGTGTCACTCTCGCAAAGATCGGGATGTTGAAAATGCCGATGGCAATCATGCTGTTGATAATTCCAGGACCCAGAATAGAGGTGATGAGGATGGCGCTAAGGACTGCGGGAAAACCGTAAAGAACGTCCGAAGCCCTCATGATGACTTCATCGACCCATCCTTTACAGAAGGCGGCCAGAGATCCGAGCAGGATGCCGAAGCCCATGCCGATCGAGACGGCGACCAGGCCTACGATGATCGAATTGGTCGATCCTTTCATGACCCGGCTCAGAATATCCCTTCCATACTGGTCCGTTCCAAGCCAATGCATTTCGCCGGGGCCGTGAAAGCGAGCCGAGAGATTCATCTTGTTGGGAGGGTAAGGAGTGTAAACAAGACTGAAAAGCCCGGTCAGGATGATCGCCAGAGTGATGCAAATGCCGATGGTAAAATTGACATTTTTAAAGGTGCGGCGAAAGGTCATATGTCCTTCCAAGGTAAAATGTAAGAATTAAAATGATCCGTGTGGACAGATTTTTATGCAATATCTGAGTTAATCATATCGGATCCTCGGGTCGAGGTATGCATAAGCGACATCCGTTAGAAAATTGATGACCACAATCAAAACGGCAACGAACAGGACCACTCCCTGCACGACAGGAAGATCCCTCTGTCCGATGGCCTCGAAAACGAGTCGTCCCACCCCCGGGAGGTGAAAGACATTCTCAATGATAATGGCGCCTGCAAGAAGATCGCCGGCTTGAAGTCCCACGATCGTGATGACAGGGATGATGGCATTCCGGAAGGCATGCTTGTAAACCACCGCTCTTTCGGAGAGTCCCTTGCTTCGAGCCGTCCGCACATAATCTTCTTCCAGGATTTCGAGCATGGAGGAACGGGTCATCCGGGTAAGCACCGCAGCCCTGACAAAGCCCAGGGAGAGGGCAGGAAGCAGAAGGGACCCTAAGGCCTTCACCGGATCTCCTCCCCATGGCTGGAACCCTCCTGCCGGCAGCCAGTGCAGGGTGACGGCAAAGAGCAGGATGAGAAGTATCCCTGCCCAGAAGGCAGGCACAGCCAGGCCAATCTGCGAAAAAACCATGATCCCATAGTCCCCGGGCCGGTTTCGATGGAGCGCCGAATAGATTCCCATGGGAATGGAAAGAAAAATGGCAAAGACCATCGATAGGGTCGCCAGGGGGACAGTCACCTGAAGCCTGGAAAGAATCAGGGAATGGATCGATACATCATAAGTAATGGACCGTCCCAGGTCACCTATGGCCAGGTTCTTCATATAGCTGAGGTACTGGGCAGTCACAGACCGATCCAGGCCCATCTTGTGCCTCAATTCCTGAAGGGTTTCAGGCGTGGCATGGATACCCAGGATAAGCTGAGCCGGATCTCCCGGGATAACCATCAGAACCGCAAAGATGGTCATGGAGACGACGATGAGCGTTACAAAGAGAATGACGATTCGCTTAAAGAGATAGGCTGCCATTAGAGAAAGAAATGGCCTGAAAAGAGGGTACACGTTTTCAGGCCCCGTGATAGATTCAAAATCTCTCTCACCCGACCCCTCTCCTTGAGGCGAGAAGACAGGGCAAGAGGCGCGAATTTCGTGCCGTTTATTTCTGTATCCAGACCTCTGACACATCCTGGGCGGTCATCGGATAATTCTTCCACCAGTTCATGACCTCCTTCTTCATCGTTGGAAGGCTAGGCATAAGAAAGAGGTAACCATTGACTGCGTCCTCTGTGATGATTCTCTGAAGGGTCGCATAGAGCTCCTTCCGGGCCTTGAGATCAGGCTCCAACCACGCTTTCTTAAGCGTTTCCTGGAACCTGGGATTGTCGTAGCGGAAGTAGTACTTCGGGTTCGCGTAGATGTTGATGTCGAAGGGCTCTGCATGACCGATGACCGTAAGATCAAAGTCGGCATTCTTGAAGACCCGGTCAATCCATTGTCCCCATTCAATGACCTCAATCTTCAGACGAATCCCGACCTGACCCAACATGTCCGCGATGATCTCGCCTGTCCGCCGGGCATAGGCGAATCGGTCCGGGAGCTTGATGACCGCGTCAAACCCGTTCGGATACCCCGCTTCTTTTAAGAGCTGTTTTGCCTTTTCAGGGTTGTAGGGATAGACCGAAAGGAGATCAATATGATAGGGGTTCCCGGGCTCCATGTGGCTTCCAATGGGGGCGCCATAACCGGACATGGCTCCCTTGATGATGGCATTCCGGTCAATGGCATAGGCCATGGCCCTTCTGACGCGGACATCCGTAAAGGGCTTTCTCGAATTGTTTGTTGAAAGAATCACCTTGTTGGTCGTATTGCCGTCCAGGACTTTATACTTGGGATCTTTTTCCAGGAGGCGAGCATTCTCCGGGCTCACATCGTAACCGATCACATCGATGTCTCCCGCTTTCAGGCTCGCGATCTGGGCGCTCGGGTCCCCGATGAATTTAAAGGTGACCTTGTCGAGATAGGGGAGGCCTTTCCGGTAATAGTCGTCAAACTTGATCAATGTGATGTAGTTTCCGCGCGCCCACTCCACGAGCTTGAAAGGGCCCGTACCGACCGGTGCGGTTTTCAGCTTGTCGACGGATTGCTTGCTGACGATGATTGAATCAGGCCGGGCGAGATTGAAGAGGAAGAGGGAATTGACGTTCTTCATCTTGATCTTGACGACGTGACTGTCTGCGACCTGGACCGACTCGATATCGCTGTAGTACTCCGGGTGGGCAATGCCTGCCTTCGGGTCGACGCAGCCGGGTGAACGTGAACTTGACGTCCTCGGCATCAAAGGGTTTCCCGTCATGAAACTTGACGCCTTTTCTTAAAAAAAACGTATATTCCTTCCCGTCCTTCGTCATCGTCTGTTTTTCGGCCAGCGCCGGAGCGATCTGCCCAGCCCGGTCGATCCGGACAAGGCCCTCGAGGACGTTGCTGTAAACCACTCTGGGAATCGCTGCAGAAGTCGCTGTGGTCGGATCCAGCCCCGGAGGCTCAACACCCTGTGCAATCGTTAAGGAGCCTCCATAGATCGGTTTCTGGGCGAAGGAGGTTGCTGCAAATAGAGCTACAGTTAAACAGATCCAGCAGAAAAACAAAAATCGTCTCATCTCTTTATCCTCCTATGCAAGTTCTTCTATTTGATATCTTTTTTCGGAGTTTTCCCTTGACCCCTTGGACCCTGAAATTCCTGCCTGACGCCTGCCTGACGACAGGCCGGGCAAAAAGGCTGGGACCTTTTTTTGAAATCCTATCCGAATCCATTTAAATTGTCAAACCCCTGCCGAGGATTGCTTATTGACCCATACCGCAGCTCAAGCCTTCAGGTTGAGGGTGAAATGTGATTCTCCCCCTTTGGTCCAGCCTTATAGAATTCATGGTAATTTTAAAGCCAAAGCTATTCTATTGACATTAAACAAAATTTATAAAACGATTGAATTCAGAATCTGTTTCGAAATAAGGAAGGAGAGAAAATGAATCAGTACCTCGCGCACGATGAGATTGTAGAACTGACGAGAGATCTCATTCGGGTCCCCAGTGTCAACCCTCCGGCAGACACTCGCAGATGTGCAGAAATTATCTTGAACAAATTTAAGAAAGATCACATCGACGCAGAAATCGTCGAAGGAAGAAAAGGCGCCTGCAATGTGGTGGCAAGGCTTCCCGGCAGAGGGAAAAGGAAAGGTCCTTCTGCTCAATGGGCACATGGACGTCGTCCCGCCGGGTGAGGACTGGACCGTGGATCCCTTTGGAGCAGAAATCAAAGATCACAAGATCTATGGCCGCGGATCTTCAGATATGAAGTCGGGTATTGCTTCCATGATGGCAGCAATGATCGGGCAGAAGCGTTCGGGAATCCCTTTCCATGGGGAAATCATCTTCATGGCCGTATGTGACGAAGAGACGGGAAGCGAGTACGGAACGGTTTACCTCCTCAAACAGGGTATCGGCCGGAAGGCAGACTTTGCAATTGTCGCAGAGCCAACCAACCTTAGGGTGGAATTAGGGAATAGAGGTTTACGCTGGTTTGATATAAGGGTGAGGGGAAAGGCTTCCCATGCGGGGAGACCTCATCTGGGAATAAACGCCATCTTCTATGGGGCCAGGTTGATCGAAGCGATCCATTCCATTAAATTCAAGAACCGCAATGACGCCTTCGACGTTCCGGAGCCCAGCCTTTCGGTCACCCTGGTCCATGGGGGCACGAAGGAAAACATCATTCCAGACCGGTGCGAGATCGTTTTGGACAGGCGAATGATCCCTGGAGAGACCGTTGAAACGGTCATGGGAGAATTGAAAAAGATTATCGATCCCATTCTTGAAATAGAAAAGGATCTGAGGATCGAACTGAAGGTGAGGCCGAACCACTGGGACCCTTATCTCGTTTCAGAGAATGAGCCGGTCGTCCGGGCTCTTGTAGAAGCAGTTACAGAGGTGACCGGGAAAAAACCGGAAACAGGAGCAAAGGCGGGTTGTACGGATGGTTCCCATCTGTTCCATATGGGAAAAATTCCGACGGTTCTCTTCGGGCCGGGGGATGTCCGCATCGGTCATCAGGCCGACGAGTGGGTAACGATTGAAAATATTATCACCTCAACAGAAGTTCTAATCTCCGTTTTCAACAGACTATTAAATAGCGTCTGTTTATAGACCCTTCGATCCACCTGCTGAGAATTTCAACGACTTCTATCTGTTTGCCGTGGAGGAAGAATGTCTTCGGAGTCTCTCCCCCCGGTAACCGCAATAGGCAATCACGCTGACCCTTTCCTCAGGCATGGCTTTAAATAGCTTGCTGATTATTCCTGCTGGAAACATTACCAAAGGGCTTTTGCTCAGGAAGTCTATCCAATATTTCCCTGATGACTGGCAGGATATAAATCTGATCAAGATCAAAATGTTTTAAAGCTGCCGCCAGGTTCCAGATTTTGTCTTTCCCTGAGGCCTTTGGGTTGATGATTAATACATATTCTCCTTTGAACAGGCAAAGCCCTCCAACCACGAACGTCAGATCTTCGTCCCGCCTGATCGCTTCATAACGGACCTGTACGCCGAATTTCCCCGCCAATTCTTCGAGCTGAATAATAATAGCGCCTTCATCCATGTGGAATTGGCACCCTCCTATAGACCTTGCCTGCCATTACCGCGCAGGATGAAGCGGCATAACTCCCCCGGAGGGTGGACTCTCGGCTTACGGGCCATGTGCCAATATTACAGAGTTGAGTGCAATACTGCAAGCCCCTACATGCTTCCATGCACTTTGCACGATGCTATTTTCAGCGAGATTTGCCACAGTTTCCGGATTAATTTCCCCTTCACTTTACATTTCCGGGTTCGGCCCCACGAAAATATCGATTCTCATCAGTGGTGCAGCGTTTCAAAGGTTTCCGCCTTAAGGCTTTGCAAGCCTACCTGCCCTCTTTTATGAGATAGGTTTGCAGCATTAAGGTTTATATCGATCTTCTGTTTAATTGCTGCGTTCGATAAAAGTCTTTCTTCAAAACCTGGCTGACTGCCTTTCCGAGTAACTGTTCGACGGCCTGGGTCAACTCGATGCACCTCACGCCCTTGACGCCCTCCACTTCCATTTCCACCTTTCCATTTTTAATGGTCACTGTGATTTGTTCCAAGACTCTCCTCCTTTTGGCTCAGGCCACTTTTCTCAGGGTCAATTTTATGGTTCCGGTTTTTAGTCTCTCTTCCTGCGCCAAAGCGAAACCCCGAGCCCGTGCCGCCTGGAGGACCTTTCGGTAGGCGTATTCCTGGCGGATCCGGTCGATCAGCCTCTGGACCTCTCCCAGCCGGAGAAGTTCATCCTCCCCGCAGATCTCGTAGCTCTTTGTTTTAGAGTTTTTTTTAAAACCGATGCAAAAGCGGGAACCAAAGGGGACGGCAAGATCCACGGCCCTCTCGCCCTGAAAGCCCCTGACCTTCTTCTCAACCCCAAACGGATGCCCGAGATCGGAAAGGGTCTGTTTGAGGATATCCAAATCATAAATCTCTGTCCTAATCGTCGTAAAGTGGGACATGTTTCACCTCCAGTCGATTTTGGAGCCGATCTTTTCAAACCGCTCCAGCCTGATCCCCGTCAACTCACTTCGGGGGACCTCGTCTTTTAACGCTTCTCCCTGTTTCCTGTCGCCGCTTTGCCCCAAAGGTTGGATCATGCCTTTTAATGCCTGATGCCTTGCCAGCGGTCTCCTTCATCGCCTGATGAAGCAGCCGCAGGCCGTTGTCAGACGTCTCCGGGGTGAATCATGGGCTCTATCTCTTCCACCCAGTTGATCTCGGGATGGAGCCGTAAGAAATAGATCAACGTCCCGTAAAACATGGGAGACGGGTCAGGCTTCATCAGGGGTATCTCCCTGAGAATGAGGGAAAGAGATCCCTCCCGGCAGTGTCCGTAGAGAAAGTGAAGAACCTTGCAGCGAAAGAGCTCGTCCGTGTGATGCAGCCCGATGAGGCAGTCCTCCGGGGTGAGACCTTCGGCCAGGGAAGGGTTGCAGAGGAGGAGCATCTCAAACAGAACCCTTTTTCTCCTGCAATCGTCTTCGGCCCGGAACCTTTTCAATACCGATTGAACGAACCTTGATGGGACAAGTACGCCGGCCGGGATGACCACTCCTTCCTTCCCGAAATAGACCTCCAGCAGTTTCCAGAAGACATGCGCCCTGTTCTTCTCCCTGATGGACGGCAGAAGAACCCGGAGGTATCCCGGATCTTTCGGAGGGCGAGTTCTGGTCAAAGGTATCTGACGCAAAAGTGTCTACGACCTTGATCCAGTAGAAAAGGGTTTTCAAGTGGCCCGGATGGGTCTTAAGGATCTGCACAAGACTTTTTTTCTGATCCTGATCGGGTCCGGTCATCTCCTGGATGAGGCGGTTCATCTCCGTCCGTTTCAAAGCGACCTTTCCTCCTTTGGATACAGGAACGATACCTTTGGGAGTGATTGGAACGCCGGCTTGCTGTCGCTGGCCGGCCGTGCCCGGCCCCTTGCCCATTTCCTCAAGAGGTCTATCTTGTCCTCCATGGCCGTAGAAAGAGGGATCGTCTCTTTTGAACATCTCTGAAGGTGAAACAGGGTTAACGCCTCACCCTGGTGCAAAGCCTGGAGGGAGGCTTCCACGACAGTCTGCTCGATCTCCGCGCCTGAAAAACCCTCGGAGAGCCTGAGGCACGTGTCATCAGCTTCAAGGTCCCAGAGGTGTCTCTTCAGAAGGATCTGAAAGATCGACCTCCGCTCCTCCCTGCCGGGGAGATCGATGAAGAAGATCTCGTCCCATCTCCCCTTCCGGAGCATCTCTGCAGGCATGGAGCGGATATCGTTGGATGTTGCCGCAACGAATACGGGCCTCTTTCTATCCTGGAGGAAATGGAGAAAGGTCCCCAGGAGTCTGCTGGTCACCCCCCCGTCTGTCCGGGGGTCGCTCAGGGCGAACCCTTTTTCGATCTCGTCCACCCAGAGGACGCAGGGAGAGGCGTTCGAGGCGATCTCAAGGCAGCGGTTGAGGTTCCTCTCGCTTGAGCCCAGGGAGGAAGAGTAGAGATTGGAAGGGTCAAGCCGTACCAGGGGGATTCCCCAGGATCCGGCAATGGCCCTGCACAGGAGAGATTTCCCGCAGCCGGGAACCCCTGTCAGCAGGATGCCCTTGGGTAAGGGCAGGTTCCTATCCCTTAGGAATGAGGGGTTCAGGAAGGCCTTTCCCCTTCTGTTGAGCCATCCTTTGAGAGCCTCTATTCCGGCCACCTGTTCGAGGCGGTCCATAGGGAACTCAATCTCGAGCAGAGTGTCGCCGCTTTTCGTGAGGGTCTCGGCCTTGAGGGCGTGGATGCCATCGGGGTCAAGCCGGCCGTGCCGGACAAGACATCTTGCGAAGAGGTCCTCCAGTTCCCGCATCCGGAGACCAAGGCATATGTTGCCTACCCTTTGCCTCTCATCCGGAGAGCATCCTGCACCCAGGGCTGATTCGATCTCCGAACGGTCCGGAAGGGGAGCCTCGATCACCGGGATATCGGCCAGTTCCCCGGGAAGCCGGAAGCCTGGCACTCCAATGATGACCGTCGTTTCGGTAAACCTGTTAAATTCGATCATCTCCCTGAGCCTGCTGAGAATCAAGGCGTCCGGTGCCTGCAGCATCAGATGAAAGAATGGGAGCGCCCAGATCGTCTGCCTTTCCGACCCGGAGTGTTTCGATCTCTTAAGGATCGTGTCGAGAATTCCGATGGGGTCCGTAGCCGTTTTCTGGCCTTTGGATTTGAGTGTTCCGTTTGAGAGGCTGAACACGTTAAGATCGATGTCCAGATTGGCCGCAGTAACCCTCAGCTCCTCCAAACACATCTTGATCTCAATGCTTCCAAGGTAAAAGAGCGGGGTTCTCGCGAGAATCATCTCCTTCAATCTCTTCCTGAAGGCCAGTTGCCCCTGCATCGAGTCCTCTTCTTTAGCCCGGAACCTCACGGGCTTATCGGGTTGCTTCAACGCTATTTTCGAGTTAAACCGGTCACTGATCACCGGCAACGGATCACTTTTTTTCTAACCAGGAGATTCAACCGCAATAAGGGTTAAAACCAAACTCGAGTTTGCCGATCTCTTCCATGAGCTCTTTGAGCCCCGGAATGGATTGAAAGAGGACAGTCCCACCTTCTTCGCAGATGTAGATTTCCACAGGTTGCTCGGTCATAACGGCCTCCACGTGTTTTCTGTTGTGTAACGTTAAACGGTCGGGGCAAAAAAACACACCTTCATTTGCAGCCCTCTCAACGGGTGTATTTCGCCACGCATCCTGCAGATGATCCTTTTCGGCCTCCCTCCCCTTTCCTCCAACGGGCTTCCAGGGATTCGGACAGGGACCTTCCGGCACGGTCGACCAGGAGCCCGAGGTCCAGGAGCCGGAAGCACATGGCTTCCTTTGAGACATTCGTGAAGTTCCCCCCTTCAATAACCCTCCGTGCGATCTCTTTGGCCGAATCATGGGCAGGATCAAGGACGAGGGGGTTGCGGGGATTAACACAGCTTCTCTCGTTGTACATCACAAGGGGCCGGGGACCAAAAATTTCCCGGTAGGCAGCCTCGACGGCCTGTCGGGGCATCAGGAGGCATCCGCTGAAATAATCGGCCTGCCACTCCCCTCTCACCTTGGAGGCGGAAGCCCGGCACACCACGGTTGGGGTGTGCATTCTTGGGTCTCTCTCCACCCGTGTGAACCGCTCGTGTAGATATTTTCGGTGGAGAACCCAGTGCCCGATCTCGTGGCTGCAGGTGAAACTGATCCGGCCTTCGGATCCTTCCAGGAGAGAACTGTTGATCACCATCTTTTTTTCTTCGACCCAGGTTGCTCCCAGGACATCGGGAATTCCAAGGAGTTCTTCAAGATTGTCGAACTCGACACAAATATCGAGGTATTTTTCCGCTATAGCCTCGACGGCAATGGGAGGGTCAACCCTTCGGCCGGTAAAAACATTCCATTCAGCCAGAAGCTCCATCGACTTCTGCTGGATCTCCTCTTTCGAGAGCCAGGCGACCTTATCCATGTCAACGATCATCTTTGAGCTTTCCTTTTCATCTCGGAGATGTTCTTTTCGAGTTCCTTCCATTCGCCGTTCGTCTCCAAGCCTGCTTCCTTGACTCTTCTCATGAAAGAAGCCATGCCTCTTGGATTCTTCTTGAATGTCTCCAGGAATTCCGTCGGGACTTTTCCGGCATAGCTGAAAAGCTCGTATTTATCTGCCCCAAGGGCTTCTGCCAGTTTTTCTACGATCTGCTCTGAAGGAGGCGGTTCCTTTTCGTTTTCGATCCGGCTGAGATAGGCTGCCGATAATCCAACCTTTCGGGCAAATTCCCTCAGGCTGTCGTAATCTCTATTCTTGATTCGTAACTCCCTGATGATCTGTCCGAATGATTTTGCGGGCATGGTTGTTTAGTGTAATGCAACAAAAAACGTTTGTCAAGAAAAATTTTACCCTCGTATTAGCAACGTAAAAATGCCCCCATGGATTAGGAGTCCTCCGTGAGGAGGCCGTCTTCCGGATCTTGGCCTTCAGGGACACGAGGTAGTCGTGGGCCTGGTGAAGAGGGTTCTTCTTAGGCTCGGGTCTTTCGCCGAAGGCAACGAGGAACTGGTGGGGGTGGGCCTCGCGGATCTGGTTCAGGGCCCAGTCCTTGACCTCGAAGACCACAAGACCGATATCATCGCCGTAGAGCAAGAAATCGGG
>CAWHGS010000006.1:0-12687 GCA_963828805.1 uncultured delta proteobacterium | reverse complement strand
ACCCTGCGAAAATCGGTGTTGATTTGAAACTCAAAGGTGAAAAACAAACATATGAGGCTTTAAAACATAAATACTTTACTGATTGCCTACCGGCTCATTAATAGAAACGTGGACGACAGGGGCAAAGCAATCGCTACCAGAATGAATTCTTTGAAACTGCTTACGAGAATGAAAGGGAAGGTAACCATACCGGAATTGGCAGAAGAGGCAAGAAAAAGAAAATATGGTATGGATTACAGCAGGATCTATGTGGGGTTAGGCCACGTGGGTTGAATTGGGAATTGTTGTGGGAAATAAAGAAGATGGGTACTCTATTAGCGATTCGTTCAAGTCGATTGCCAAGAAGGAGTTGACGGGGAAGGCAGTATCAATAAAATACACTTTTTGGGGGAGTGGGGTCACACCCCAATGCCGGTAACTCCTGCCCCGGTTTCCGCTTATGTTTTTTGCGGGGCGAGAATGAAAAAAGAAAAAGGAAAAAAAGAAAAAGACTTCAAGTTTGAACCTTCCGATTATGATTACATGGATTCTTTCGTCTTTGCGGGGATGGATATGGGAGTTTATGAGGAGATCCCAAAAGTATAGAGATTTCTTTCGGAGATTCGAACAGGACGCAAAGGGGAGCAGAGGCTGGAAAAGATCAGGAGCTTCGGAAGGAATACTTGGAGAATTACGCTCCGTTCGTCCCAATGAGTCCTGATGAAAGCATCGGATTCTGATGAGCCGTGGATTGTCAATCACAAAGTAAACAAATTGGCCCCAATCAGAGTTATGAACCTTCGTTGGAAGGTACGTACTGATGTTGGTTTACCCATTTTGCTTCCCCATCCGATTTGCCAAAAGGAAAAACACCATTTGCAGACCTCTTATGTTGTAGATTACCCGCCCCCCGTGGCCGACGGCCTGGTAACTACTCATACGAACAAATCACCCCGTTGAGATATTGTGGCAACTCCAAGGGAAGGAACAATTTGTTATGGCGATAATCGACCTATCATCCCCCGAAAGCATTGAGGGTCTGCTGAAAAGACTACAAAAACACCTCGTGCGCTGGAGAAAAGCAATCAAATTACCAAAGACAAAATCCGCCAAAACCAGCCAAAAAAATAAAAACCTTCTTATCAAAAAGGGAAACCTCTGGAAATCTTATATGATGGTATTTGACCTTGTAAAGACAGTAGGCTCATGCGACGATGCTTCAAACACATTGTCAGAATACGACGAACTTTATTCTTAAAACAAAGAATGTCAAAAATCATTTTAATGGAGCAAAGGCCCTTATTAACGGTGGATATAAGAAATTCATCTAACCCCCCAATAAAATAAACACCCCCCCTTATCTTTCGTGACATCCCGAAGAGTTAGTATTAACTTCTCCCTGAAGCAGTAAAGAAAAAGGGAGATGTAAAATGGAAAAAGTTTATACCACGCTGGATGCCTACCAGGCAGGATACCAACAACTCAAAGGTCACTCCCCAAAACTAACTCGACAAGCCGATAACATCGTCTTTGTTTTTGAAGCAACCGATGCTTTTTTCCGGGACCTTGCGGAATATAACGGCGGAGCATTGGTGCCAGCGTCAGCGTTTGCGATGACCATAAAGGCTCTGAAGAGCCAGATCATCAGCCTGAAAATGAACAAAGGAAAAAGGTATGTCAGGAATGAAGAAGAAATGGGATAAGCTCCCGCCCTTTGTGCCTCTTTTGGGAGCTGTTGAACAGCAGGGCGTACAAGGAGTTACCTCCATCCTCTGCAAAAGCCCTGCCCTATTTCCTTGGAAAGGTGAAGCGTAAGCCCAATGATAATCTGCTTCACGAGGCACGTTCGTATTCCCTTACTCGGAGGGAAAGAGCTCGGTTTTGCCTTCGGCACCTTTTCAAAAATAATCCGAGATTTGGTTCGATTCGCTTCGTTGACCCTGTTGATAAAGGAGGATTGCGAAGTGACTCAAAAGTTACAACGTGTTCAGTCCAAAAGATGGGAAACCTACGGAACAGACAACTATGAAACGTCGGACTGGAAATTCTTCATCCCGAAAGCACGACAAAATGGAGTTCTTCCAAGGGTGCGAATTTCTTCAGCCAATGGGGTGGAAGTCTCGAGCTCTCACCCGATTGTTACTCAAGAATTTGGTAATGTAACCAGTTTGTCGCCTGGGGTGGGTTAGCGCGAGTGTACAATAATCTTTACCACAGCGATGGAGATTAAACTCAAAGGGAATTGGATCAGGGACCATTGGCCGAGGATGTTTGCGCTGAACATAGTCGAGAGTTGCGGAGTCGCTTCAAAAAGTCAAACGAACAACTCCAGTTTATGAAATAAAAGCACAAAGGAATGAAGGTTATTTCACATTTTGAAGTTGTAGGGGCTGATTTCGAATGAAAATCATTTCACCTTTTGGAGATATTCTATATATAGCCAGAGCATAGAGGGATTGAATTTACCTCTACGAATAAAGAAAAGAGGGAGAAGGGCGGCTTTCGTCGGCGTCGCTCGAACCGCCTGTCTATAATCGTGGGGGCGCCGGGTTCCGGTTTCCTTCTGGCGGGTGAATGGTGAAGGAGAAGGTTTGGTGAACGATCTTGATAAAAAGATTTTGAATCTGAAAGCCCAGGGTTTGAGCAACCGGCGCATCGCGGCTGTCGCCGGAGTAAGTCGGATGACCGTCGCACGGCGGCTGGCCGCGATGAAGGAACCATGCGACGCGGTGACGCGTAAGGAGACGGGGAAGAAGCAAAAGAGGATAAGTGTCACAGCGATGGAAAGGCGCATTTACCAAAGGGTTTGCCGCGACCTGGAGTCTCTGAACCAGGGATGTCACAGGGCAATCGTCCTTCTCTCAGCCTGGAGGATACTGTCACACCACGCCAAAAGGGCCGCAGAGCAGCTTCCACGGGCAAAGATGAGCCTTCTCACGAGGCGTCCCCAGGGATTGACGACCTGTTTGGGGCGGTCAAGGAGTTTTTGGAAAGCAGAGGAATAAGTTTATACCGGATGAAAACTTCTGTTGAGGCTTATCAGAGCAAGCATCATGGGCAAACGCTGCGCCTATACATCCAAAGAGGTGGTGACGATAAGGGGAACCGATGAACCTGTGGCGACGAACTCTCCCACATTTCGACGCTCTAATCTTTGCTTACGCGGGGAGTTAGAAATGACTTACCTGACCTCTCATGACCTTGCCAGCGTTTTCGTGTGACAGAGCGTCAGATCTGTAAACTCGCTCGGATTGGTTATCTCCCGGGGATCAAGTTCGGTAAGCTCTGGAGATTCAGGGAAGATACGATTGAGGAATGGGAGAGAAAGCAGAGGCCAATCGACGATATTGAGAAGTTGGCAGACGAAATCATAAATGGAGGTTGACAAAAATGCTCCCTTACGGTAATCTGATCCGCATGGGAAGAAAGAAGAAATACAAGGCTCCCCAAGGGCTTGTTAAGATGCCTGGTTCTCCCTTCTGGTGGATCGTCTGGAAGGATATTAGAAAATCCACCGGAATCCCGCTTGCCGACCTAACAAAAGCAACCATTCTGCTCCTTGGAGGTCCAGAAGAGATGGTACGAAAACAGGACAAGGTTAAGGAAATACTGGGACAATCAATTCCTTTCTCGAAGTTGATTGAGCGCTATCTTGCAGAGATCAGTCCTGGGAAGAAATCAAGCCGATCCGACAAGACGAACTCGAACTATCCTCTGAAGTATTTCGGAACACGCCCCATCGATGGAATTAAGCCTCAGGATATCTATAAATATTTTGAATGGCGGAGGGAACAGAAATCGGAGCAAACCAAGAAGTCTGTTTCCGGACCCACCATGAACCGGGAGAAATCTCTGATTTCCGATGCGTTCTCCAAGGCCATAAGGTGGGGCTATGTTGAAGGAAACCCAGTGGCGCAAGTCGAAGGATTCCACGAGAACAAGAGAGACAGGTACATTACCGATAAAGAATTTGAAGCCATCAAGAAAGAGGCTCGATCAATCCCCAATGCCCATCACCTGTCAGACATCATGGACGCACTTTACCATACTGGCCAAAGGTCCGGCAAGATTTTTGGGCTGAGATGGAGTCAGGTCGATCTTAAAGAAAGAAAGATAACCTTCGGGGAAAGCACCAGCACGAAGAGAGTGCCAGATGAAATCTGGATAAACCAACCCCTCTTTGAGCTTCTTTCCCGTCTAAAGGCAGTGAGAGGATTACAAAAGGTCGTGGGTCCCTATGTTTTCCAGAAACGAGACGGGAAACCGTATCGGATCACTCAAGACCACTTGGAAGACCTGCTGCGAAAGGGCAGGGGTCCAGGACGCTCGGATTCACGACATCCGGCACAAAGCTCTAACCGACATGGCGAAGAAGGGATACTCACTTCAGGAAATTGCCAAGGCCGCAGGCCATACCCAAATATCAACCACGATGAGATATACTCATTTGAGGGCAGAGGATACAAGGGAGGCTTTGGAGAGTTTAGGCCGAAAATAAAGATTATTCTTCAAAAATACTTCAAAAATTCTTCAACTGATTATGTAAACCAACCTAAGTTGTTGATATTTGGAGCCCACGGACGGAGTTGAACCGCCAACCCGCTGATTACAAATCAGCTGCTCTACCATTGAGCCACGTGGGCTTTTCTTATAATAACGTTATTCGTGACACGTGTGCCGTGTCCGTGTCCATAGACAACACAAATTTTTATCACATTTTAACTAAATAATCAAACCCATCAAGTTACTTCGAAAATAACATGGCCGTGATTCGAGTTTCGTGTCCATAAACAATGGCAGCATGGTCCTTTCTGCAGTTCAGGTATTTGAATGGCCGGAGGGCCGAAGGTCCCGGTAATAAATAAGGTCAAAGGCAAGAGGAAAAAAGGGGTCCCTCCACGGAGATCATTTGGGAGTCACCAGCAGGATGACAAAGGTCCAGCAAAACAGGATGAGCATGATGAATGCAAATTGTTTCATCAATCGTGATTCCATGGCTTCTCCTTTTGGTGAACGAGATTCAATGTTGATTGCGTTTTAATCCAAAATAAGGTAAGCAAGATATACTTTCTCATTCAAATATCATATTTTGAAAGGAAACTTCAAGAGGAAAGAATGGAACGTTCGCAGGATCGGTCAGAGAGGAGACATCTTAAGATGAAAGGAGAAAACGGATGGCCCTGGCGTTAGCTCTCATCGTGATGGGATTGTTGATCCTTCTGGACCGAATGGGCGCAGGTTATGGATTGAGGGAGGGATGGCCCTGGCTGGTGATTGCCCTCGGGATCGGGAACCTTTTTCGAAACAGGAGGAGCGTGGCAGGCTGGATTACGACGATCGTCGGGATCTTAATCCTCGGTTCACGTTATTATTCGATCCATCTTTCAATACCGGTCTTTGTCAAGACATATTTTCTGCCGGTTCTTCTGATTGTGATCGGGATTCTTTGGCTTCTGAAATACAGAAAGGACTGAGAAAGAAGTCCAGGCTAAGGCTGAGGCCAAGAGCGAACAAAACCTATGCGACATAGAATATTAGACCAAAAACCTTAGACCAAACGATGCAGAATCTTAGAATGAGAACAGTCCATTCATTCTGTTTGGACGATCATGGGGGAGAAAAGGAAAAGGGTTTCATGGAGCGGAGAGAATGTTTTGGTTCGATTGAAGAGATGACGGGCAGCAACGGTCTGACCACTGTAAAGACAAGACCGGAATGCAGAGATTGCGGAGATTTTCGGGGTTGTTTGCACCAGAACAAACAGAGGGCGGAGGAGGAAAAAGAGCGGGATGAGTTGAGAAAACAGGATCTCATCACCCAGATTATCGATATCTCTCATCTGATTTCGAATGATATCGGCTCCTGCATGCTGGAGTTTTTGAACCGAATCTACAATTCACCCATTGGAATGGTGCTTTTTAAGAATCTTCCTCTCTTTTACGAGATACCCAGGAATGCCAACACGTTTTCATTCACCATTCCTATCTCCCCGTCGATGGTGGAACTGATGGAGGGGAACGCCGCTGGAAGAGAACAAGCACAGAATCCCTCAGGAGTTTCTCGGCAGGGAAAAGGGAAAGAGGAGTTTTACCTTCGAATCATCGTAATACAAGGACACTTTCCCAATAATCAAAAAGCGAACATCGGACTCATCGCCCGTGAGGTGGCCCGTCTGTTTTCTTCAGATCCGACCGGAATCCGTCAGATTCTTCAAACCCTCGACGCTTCTGAGATCGGCGGTTTCAGGAAAATGGACGCCGAGCAGCAGATCGAGTGGCTCATGAAGAGATGGGGATTTCAGGAGGATCTCGATGCCCTGAAAAACGAAATGATCAAACCCCAAGCACCAATATCCAAATAATGAGCAATTCTTAATAACCGAATTTCGAAAAGAGAACGTTACCAAAATACATTAACCAGGTTAGATAGAAAATCGCATAACGTCATGGAGCATGCGCATAGCGTAACTTCCTAAACCAAAAGCTCATCTTCCATGGTTCGAGCCTGCCTGCCGACCTACCTACGCCCGCCGAAGCGGGGGCTTCGCGTAGGCGGGAGCCTTGGCGCAGGCAGGGGTGCCCTCCGGGCAAGAGGGTTTTAGTCCGGGATTAGCCCTGCAACGACCAAAATCGTCATTTCTTCCTCACCGGTATTGATCAACTCATGAAAAGAGCCGATCGGGATATGAAGCGCATCCCCCGGCGTGATGTCCCGTGTTTCGTTATCGACCTGCATACGGCCATGCCCTTTCTGAATAATATAAATTTCTTCCATGGGATCCACGTGACCGATGAGCGTGTGTCCGGGGGGCACGGAAGCATGGGCTAAAAACATCAGGGTTTGCAAGTGCCGGGTGTCCAAAATCATATGGGCGATGCCTCCCCCATGGGCCCGATAACGGGTTGTTTCCACCTCAGGATGTTCCAGATTTCGCAGTATCATCTTTCAGGTTCCTTTCTGATCAGGGTCGACAATCTCTCGAGGAGGGTTTGGGCATCCCGGACGGTTTCCTCGATCACCTCTTTCACCGTTTTGATCTCATGGATCAACCCCACACACTGGCCGCAGGCAATGACTGCGCTGTCCGCGTTCCCTTCATCGAGGGCCTTTTTGCCAAGGTCCCCGCTGATGACGGTCATCAATTCTTCGAGAGTTGCCCCCCTCTGTTCCAAGGCAAGGGCCTTTTCGGCCGCCTCGTTTCTCATGACCCTGGCTGCATTCCGGATGGACCGCTGGATCATCAGGGTATCCGTTTCACTGGCCTTAACGAACCATTCTTTGATCCGGGGATGGGCAGGGCACTCATGAGTGGGAATGAAACGCGTGCCCATCACCACACCTTCCGCTCCCAGAGCAAGGGCAGCCAAGAATCCTCTGGCATCTGCGATGCCGCCGCCTGCGATGATAGGGATTTTTACGCTATCAGAGACCCTTGGGATGAGAACAAGGGAAGTGACATCGTCCATCCCGGGGTGACCGCCACACTCGAAACCGACTACCGTTACCGCGTCAGCACCCATGGACTCCGCTTTCTTGGCAAAACGGACGGATGGCACCTTATGGATGAGTTTGATTCCTTCTTTCTTCAGCCTCTGGACGAAAGGCTCCGGACTCCTCCCGGATGTTTCAATGACGGGGACCCCTTCTTCAATTGTCACATCGAGGATTTCCTCGGTCCGGTCCACCTTCGCTATTTCCGGCAGCATGGAGAGGTTGATCCCGAAGGGTTTCTTCGTCAGTTGCTTCATCCGTCGAATTTCTTCTCTCAGCGCCTCCCGGTCAGGGAAGGAAAGGCTGGAGATGAGTCCCAATCCGCCCGCCTCGGATACGGCCGAGGCAAGACGAGCCGTGGCGAGCCAGTGAAGGCCGCCCTGGACAATAGGATAGGTCACTCCGAAAAGCCGGGTGATTCTCGTCTGAAACACAGTGCCTCCTTTTAAGCTGTTTGTCTCTTTGCCGAGTCATTTTACATCATTTCAAGATAGGATAACAGAAAAATGTCAATCGCCACGCGTCCACTTGCCAACCCCAGTTTTCACATTAGCGTACCTTTTCCGTCATGACGGACTCTAAATAATTCTTGTAGTTTTGAACAGAATATGCTAACTATCTAAAGATATTAATCCTTCACCGAGGGAGGAGATAGGCGGTGGCTACCTACAAAGTAACTTTTCTAGGTCTCACAGTGGCGGGACCGGAGGAAGAAGCCCGGTTGCTTGCAGGGTTGCAGAAGAAATTCAACCTTACCCCCGAGAGAGCTGAACGTTTATTCCAAAAGGTTCCCATCGTTATCAAGAAGGGAATCTCGAAAGCAGAAATGGAGAGGTATATCAAAGCCTTCGAGGAGATTGGGGGAAAGGTCAAGGTGGAGGAGGAGCCATCGAGTGAAAGACTGGAAACTACCCAGGAACTGCCTGAGGCTGGGTGGAAACCTGAGGCCGTGAGACCGGAATCACCGCCGAGACGAGAACCTCCTCCGAGCCCCCAGCCGTCGCTTAAGCTTGGGCCTTCAGCCGAGAAAAGGCCCTATACAGGGAAGATGGTTACCTGCCCTCAGTGCGGATTTGAACAGCCGGAAACGGATGAGTGCGTCAAGTGCGGCATCATTATTTCCAAGTTTTTTCAATATCAGGAGATGGCCAAGACGTATGAGGGCCAGGTCCGTGAGATCTCATCGGAAGAAAGACCCGCGCCTTCCTGGGAAAAAGGGGAAGGATTCTTTGAGGCCTTTATCAACACAACACGGGAAGTCCTCTTTTCTCCAACCCAGTTCTTCAAGAAGGTTGCCGAAGGGCAGGGATACTGGGCCCCGCTGATCTACGGAGTAATCTGCGGAGTGATTGGAAGTTGCGTGGCGGTCTTCTGGCAATGGCTCTTTGCCTCTCAATTGATACCGGTGCACCTCCTATCCATGATCCCGTTTTTCACCATTTTTCTTATCGTTTTTTTGATCGCTTTGCCGTTTATGATTGCCTTTTCGATCCTGGTGGGAAGCGGTATCACCCACCTCTGCCTCATGATTGTGGGAGGGAATAAAAAGGGATTTGAAACGACCTTCCGCGCCCTCTCCTATGCCTGCGGTGGAAATCTCTTTGGCATTATCCCCATCATTGGAAGTAGTATTGGAGGAATCTATTCCCTGGTGCTGACCATCTTCGGGGTGAGGGAGGGACACGGGATCTCCACGGGAAAGGCTGTGTTAGCCGTCCTCCTCCCTCTAATTGTATTGATTGGTCTCGGCATCCTAGTTGCGATGCTTCTCCCTTTCATCATCGGATCTTCATTAAAATTTCTAGGCGGCGCAAAGATATAGACACACGAAGGGTTGAAATGAACTTAGCCATTGGGAGGAAGAGGGGATCACGTGTGCCCCTTTTTTCTTTTTTAATGGGAGGGACCTGATGCAGATCGCCTTAAAAGGAATGGCCCGGCGCTCGTTCCTCGTTGCCCTCGGAGTAGCCCTGCTCCTGCTCTTCACCTTCCGCCTTCGTGCCTTCTGGAGGCCTTTTATTATTTCTCCCAAAAAAGGTGATCGGCTTCCGTCACGGCCCAACCCTTTCAGAGAAGGGGATAAGGCTTCCGTGGCCATTGTCCATGGAAGAGACATCGAAAAGAGCGTGCGGGAAGCTCTTGACCTCATCGGGGGAATGGAGAGGCTGGATGTCCTTGGCAAGTCGGTTCTTCTCAAGCCCAACATCGTCAGCGGAGCCCTCTCTCCCACGACCACCAATCCAAAGGTGGTGGCGGCTGTTGCAAAAATCCTCTACGAATCCGGAGCACGACGGGTGCTCGTGGGAGATATGTCCGCCTTTATCAAGCTCCCCACCCGCAAGAATATGGAAAGTACTTTTATCAAGACCATGGCGGAGGAGGCGGGAGCAGAACTGATTCCCTTTGATGAAGGAGGGTGGGTCTCGGTGGAAATCCCTGAGGGACAATACCTGAAGAAGGTCTACGTCACGGAGACCCTTTATAAAGTGGACCGGGTGATTAACCTCCCCGTGATCAAGACCCATCGATCTGCCGCTTACAGCATTGCGTTAAAGAATATTGTGGGGACGACCCATTTCAGGCAGCGGCCCTTTCTCGTTGATCGAGGCCATTGGCAGGAGGTGGTTGCAGAACTGAACCTGGTCTGCAGCCCGGATCTCCATATTGTGGACGGAACAAGGGTGATGGTTGAGGATGGACCCTGGGAAGGCAGGCCTGCTGAGCCGAATCTGATCATTGCGACAGGGGACCGGATTGCTGCGGATGTCATTGGTTTGGGCGTCCTGAAATACTATTCTCCTCTTCCTCAGATTAAAGAAGTCGACGTCTGGGAGCAGAGACAGGTCAAAAGGGCGATTGAATTGAATCTGGGGGTAAAGGGAGGGGAAGAGATCGAGTTGCTGGAGAGTGATCTTGCGCCGGAGATTCCGGGGTTCAAAGGAGTGCTTGGAACGATCAAAAGGGAAGTGTTGAAGGAAGAGGGGGAATAGAAGATTAAAAAGATAGTTCGGAGTTCGGAGTGTCGAGTTCGGAGATATGATGAAACAAACGATGAAGGCAATTAAACCTACCCTCAGACCTAATATCTATTGAAGGTCGTCCGCTTAGCCTCGATTGGATATCCGGATAAAATGGGAAAGAAAAAAATCACGAAAGAAAAGAAGGCAAAGCGAAGCAAGACGGGTCTTTTGGCCGAAGACATCCTTGGGTTGATGAAGGCGGAAGATCGGCCTCTTCTCGTGAGGGATATCCTCCGCCTGCTGAATCTGGAAAAAGAGGGAAGGCAGGGAGTGAAGGAGCTTTTGAAGGACCTGGCGGAGGCGGGAAAGGTCGTCAAAATCCGGGGAAACCGGTATGGATTTCCGGAAAAGATGAATCTGGTGGTCGGCCGGATCAAATGCCATCCCGATGGATATGGCTTTGTCATCCCCGAGACGCCGGGAGAGGAAGATGTTTTTTTAAGCCCCAGAAACCTCGGGGAAGCCATGCACGGGGACCGGGTCGTGGTGAGAGTGGAATCCGTCCGGAAGAAAGGAAAAGAAGGAAGGGTCATCCGGGTTTTGGAGAGGAAGCTGCAAAAAGTCGTGGGCAAGTTTATGCGAGGGAAGAACTATTCGTACCTGGTCCCCGAGGATGAACGAGTCCTCCAGGAGGTCTATATTCCTGAAGGGGAGACGAAGCAGGCCCGACCCCACCAGATCGTTGTGGCGGAGATTACGCGCTATCCGACCGAGAGGGCGAGACCCGAGGGCCGGATCATCCATATCCTCGGATATCCTGATGATCCGGAGGTGGAACCCCAGATCATCATCCACAAGTATGGCCTTCCCTTCCGGTTTTCCTCGGCAGCCTTGAAGGAGGCGAGAGGGATTCCCCTCCAGATTCCTTCCCAAGAATACAGCGACCGGGTCGATCTCAGGGAGATCCCCACGGTTACGATTGATGGAGAAAAGGCAAAAGATTTCGACGATGCGGTCTCCATTGAGAAGGAGAAAGACGGAGGGTTCAGACTCTATGTCTCGATCTCCGATGTGGGCCACTACGTCAGGGAAGGAACAGCTCTCGACGACGAGGCTTATCTCAGAGGGACAAGCGTCTACTTTCCGGACCGGGCCATCCCGATGTTCCCGGCCGAACTTTCGAATGAAATCTGCAGCCTTCGTCCAAAGGTGGATCGATTAACCTTTACGGTGGAACTGCGATACGATTCGAGCGGGGGAAGGAGAGACGTACGATTCTATCCGAGCGTGATCCACAGCCATGAAAGGTTGACCTACACGATCGTGAGAAAGATTCTGGTGGATGAGGATGCGGAATGGAGGCAAAGGTACCGGCCCCTCCTTCCATCTCTCGAATGGATGGCGTCGCTTTCACAGACCCTCAGAAAGAAGCGGACGGAGCGGGGAGCCATCGATTTCGACCTCCCGGAGCCTGAAGTCATTCTCAATCTCCAGGGAGAAACGGAGGATGTGATCCGGGCCGAGCGTAACCTTGCTCATCAGATCATCGAGGAATTTATGATTGCAGCCAATGAGGCTGTGGCTCATTTTATGATGGAGAGCGGACACCCGTCTCTCTACCGGATTCACGAGCCACCCCAGCGAGAAGCCATTCTCGAATTTCAGAGATTTGTTTCCAACCTGGGCTATAAGATGAGAAAGGAGTCTGAGGATTCTCCCAGGGAACTTCAGAGAGTCCTTTTAGAGGTGAAGGGAAAAGCCGAGGAAAGGGTGGTCAACAACCTCCTGCTTCGCTCCCTGAAATGGGCAAAATATGCCGCCCAGAACCCCGGCCATTTTGGCCTGGCATCCGAGGCTTACACCCATTTTACCTCTCCTATCCGGAGATACCCGGACTTGGTCGTCCACCGTCTCTTGAAAAGGGTTCTGGCAAAGAAAGGGGTTCCCATCCCCGAGGAAGCATTGGCGAAGAAAGCGGACTATCTCTCTCAGAGGGAAAGAGTGGCCATGGAGGCCGAGAGAGAGATCCTCGACCGCTACCGCGTCCGCTTGATGAAAGAGAAGGTCGGAGAGGTCTTTGATGGCGTGATCAGCGGCGTCATGGCCTTCGGTTTTTTCGTGGAATTAAAGGACATTTTCGTGGAAGGACTGGTCAGGATCACAAGCCTTCATGACGACTATTATCATTACCATGAGAAACGGTACTGTCTCGTCGGCGAGAGGACTCATCAAGCGTTTAAGATCGGGGATGAAGTGA
>CAWHGS010000005.1:0-33726 GCA_963828805.1 uncultured delta proteobacterium | reverse complement strand
CTTGCCAAATCTAACTAATCGGGACTAATAAGGAAATGTTTCTGTTTGACTTTCATATCTCAGCTTTTAGGGTTAGAAAAACGCAACCATCATAGCAGCTTAACCTTCTTAGCCATCTTCATTGTCCGGCCGCCCCTAATTGTTCCAAATGAGATTTGAGCCAGGACAAAGCCAATGAATATTTCCTCTCAGAGCATACTAATATCTTTGCCGCGAAACCCAGCTTCGTTGCAGGAGACAATGGGGTTTGACATCACCGATCCGAAATCGAATCGGAACTGGCGACCCTTTTTGTTGGTAGTTTCCTTCAAAGTGCAGGGAGGAGGACGAAAGCTCAGTAAAGGGCCGAACCATTTGAGGCGAGGAGTCACTATTAATCCAGCTGCCCAGCGAGAAGATCTAAAGCGGTGAGTAGTATCTTACACTTTTTATGACCAGGAATAGGAAACGTCTAACCATCCGGGCAAGAGGGTATTTACGACCCCCCTATATTCCCCCTTACCTTGACCTGGAACCTCCGCCTCCTGAGAGGCCGCTACTTCCAAAGCCACTGCCACCATGAGATCCCCCAGATGACCTTCCATTCATGGACGAAGAAGGTAGCCTGGAATCGGTCATTCGCCCCCCACTGCCATCTCGCTGAGTGAAAGAACTTCCCCATGGATTTCCTGAGCCAATTTCTCCCTGGCTCCTGCCCACCCAATGGCTGGTTGTTGGTGGTTTTGCTGCAGCAACCCGGCCTCCAGAGGTCGATATGTCGCGCCCCCTTTTTGCGATGACCGGCGGGCCAGAACTTGTTTTAATCCCCCCTGCGATCGGACTTCTGACCCTCCTCCGTTCTCGGCTACGCTCCAGGATTGAAGAAGCACCCCTTCTTGCCTGGGATACATTGGTTATAGGAGACTTTCCAATGCTCCTCGTCCTGGGATTGATCGCAATGACTCTTCTTGTCTTGAGATCAACAAAATGGTTGCTGACTGTCACCCGCTTGCCATTCACGAAGCAGGATCTGTGAAAATCATTCAGGGCGAAGAATCCCCGGAATCGGAACCCGGAACACCAAAACCGATAAGGAACCTGAAAATAACGGTACTCCGGGGGCGGAGGATAATACGTCACAACAGGCGGACCTTGATCGTCATAATAATTATCGATGACATCGGGATTGACATACGCATCGCCATTCGGAGGCGGTTCAGATTGGGTCACCTGACTCTCAGTATCTGCCTCAACTGGTAAGCCTTGCCTGGCAGCGAGATGCTCTAACGCCTTCAGTGCTGCATTCTTATCCAGAGGTAATTTGCCGGAATCCGCTGCCGCACCAATGGAGTTTTGTAGCTCGCCAATAATATCTGGGGTCACAGGATAATCCGCAATCCACCCATTCTTTGGTGCAATACCGGCCGAAGCCAAAATACTTTCAGCTTCTGCCTCATTCTGAGGCCTCCCCACTTTGAGCGCCTCAGCCAATTTGATCGCAAAGTCACCTTCAGGAATTAACGTCTGCGCAATCGGTGGGGGTTGTGTTCCGGTCCCCCCTGACTGTCCGCCAGAAGCTTGTAAAAAAGGTGAAGTCTGCATTTTGGGGATATTGATTTCTTGGGCGCTATCGCGATACCCGGGGGGGACATTATCTTGGTTATCTGTAAAGTTGGTCGTCCCTTTTTGATCCGTCCATTTGTAAATAGTTGCCCATGCGGGAGAAGCGAAAACCAGAAAGGACAAAATGAGGATAATTTTCTTCATTTTTTTCTCCTATCTTATTAATGATAATTATTTGGAACCTTTTTTTCAAGCAGCACCAAAAGATCGACGGGTGGCTTTCGATCTGGGGAAAAACCCGTCCTTCCACACTCCATACACTTATGAAGCCCTTTATAATGAGTTGCCACCCGTCCCTCCAGAAATAGAGAACCACCGCCACGCCCTAGCATTCAACTCTATCTGCCCAGGCCTTGCTCTAAAAAAACGGGGGTAGGCAAGCGAAGGAGCGGGGTTGATTAAATCGAATAATTTTGATAGAGTGCAGATGTACCATTTGTAAAATCAGATCGCCTCTTTGGATAAAAAGCATACGCATGATTCAGCCGAGATGGGTTCTTTCCATCTTAACGATGGCCTTTTTGTGGGGATGCAGTACTCCCCTTGTCCGGCCGGATCGAATTGACTGGAATCCTTCCCTGTCTCCTGAGACCATTGAAATCAATGGTCATACCATCTTCTTTGCAGTGAAAGGGGAAGGAAAACCTGTCATCTTGCTCCACGGTTTCGGTGCTGCCATGTGGGTATGGGAAAAGCAGATTGAGGCCCTTTCCAAGGACCATCGAGTTTATGTATTAGACCTGATTGGCCACGGGTTTTCAGACAGGCCGAAAATTCCCTATCGCCTTGAGACCTACATCCAGTTTCTCAAGGATTTCATGGACGGGGTCGGAGTTGAGAGGGCAACCCTGGTCGGAAATTCGATGGGAGGCGGTCTTGCATGGGCCATGGCAGCCCTCTTTCCGGAAAGGGTTGACAAGCTGATCCTGATCAATTCCATGCCACCGGATGTGCTCGATCAGGTCAGGAATGAATCCTTCAGGACATTGGTGGCCATCAAAGATATTCCTCTACTTCCCTATTTCGTCATTGCAAGTCGAAATAGAAAGTCGGTGAAGTGGATCCTTCAAGAGTGTGTTTCGGATATTAAGCTCATCACGCCCGAGATCCTGGATCGTCAGTACCGGATTTCCAGCATCAAAGGAACGACCTGGGTCCTTTATTCCACCTTTAAGAATGCGGAAGACGCGAAAAAGCTGAAAGGCTACCTCTCCTCCGTGTTACAGCCCACCCTGCTGATCTGGGGCGAAAGGGACCTCCTCTTTCCCACCCCTGTCGCAGAGAGTCTTCAACAGGCGATACCCGGGTCAAAACTCCAGGTGATCGAACAGGGCGGCCACATCCCGATGTGGGAAGCCCCGGACGAAGTCAATCGAGCCATCCTTGATTTCCTTCTGCAGAGTTCTTAGATCGAGTCCTCTCCGGAATTCTTCCATTCCGAAATTCCTTGGCCACCCCCAATTTCTCAACATCTAAGAAGGTTCCACGGAAGGGGGAGGCCTGTTGGGGCTGATTGGGAATCCCATCGAGGGAAGATACCAACAAGAAGTTGAAAGTCGCCATTCTTAAACTATCCGGTCTTTTTAAAGTAATCGTTTCTCCCATCTCCACGATTTCTGAAAGAAGTCCACAGGAAAATATGATATTCTCTGACTGGCATCAGCCTCCTAAAATTGAACATATCTTGCCAATCGTAAATCCCGTGGAAAAATGAGGAAAAGGCTCTATCTGATCTTCAAACCGCAAACTTTTTTGGGTTGAAAAGTGTAACCCCGTTGTTTCAAAAACTGTTCTTTCAAGACTCTTCCTGATTCTCACACTTTCTCTTGGCAGAAGCGTTATAGGATATTTGTCCCGCTCACTCAAGGATAATTTAATGGGGTTTTAATTTTGTGCAATGAAAGCAATAATTTCTCCATTTCCAAATTATAAGAAATTGTTTGACAATCATTTGTACCTTTCATTACAATAACTTTCATAAGACTGGCAAAGATTCGGGCTGTCGGCAGATTAATTTAAGGACGGGAGATCGGCCTTCCGAGTTCGAAGTCAAGCTTGTTCTCCCACCCTCCTGCCAACCACTACGTGACGTCCTCGTTTTTGACTTTTTCCGAAAGGAGACCTTCCTTCATGCCAACGTTTCGCCATGACTCCTTGGAGAAGCTCGGTAGCCAGATCTTCACGTCTATCGGCGTACCCCAACCGGGGGCAGACTGGATCGCCCATCTCCTGGTTCGGGCTAATTTGCGCGGCCATGATTCGCACGGTGTCATCCGCATCCCGCAGTATATCGCCTCTTGGCGGAAAGGGGAGATCGACGCTAAAGCCGAACCGGTGGTGCTTCAGGATGGGCCGGCCACAGCGCTGGTTGATGGAAAGTTCGGCTTCGGCCAGATCGTAGCCAGACGGGGCATGGAGGTCGCCATGCAGAAAGCAGAGGCCATCGGGGTTTCGGCCGTCGGCGTCTTCAATAGCAACCATATCGGGCGGCTGGCGGACTACGCCGAGATGGCGCTCGACCGCAACATGCTGGCCCTGATCTCCGTGAACGCCGGGGGGGCCGGCCAGCGGATGGCGCCGTGGGGGGGACGGGCCCCGCGCCTCAGCACGAACCCCATCGCCTTCGCCTGCCCGGCGGGCAAGGCGGCGCCGATCAGCTTCGACATCGCCACGACCGTTGCGGCCGAGGGAAAAGTCAGGGTCAAGCGGAATCGCGGCGAAAAGATACCCCTCGGCTGGGTACTGGACCCTGACGGCAACCCCACGACCGATCCGAATCAAATCTACGGCACGCCCCCGGGCTCGATCCTGCCGGCGGGAGGCCACAAGGGCTACTGCCTGGCCGTGATGATCGACGTGCTCGCCGGGATCCTGACGCGCGCCGGCTACTCGCGACCGAATCCCGGCCCCATCCTGAACGGCATCTTCATGGTCGTGGTGGACATCGCACGCTTTGTCGCCCCTGAGACCTTCCACACTGAAGTGGACGATCTGATCGGATACCTCAAGAGCAGCCCGACGGTTCCCGGCGTAGACGAGATCCTAACTCCAGGCGAGCCGGAGCTGCGGATCGAAGTGGAGCGGAAAAAGGCGGGGGTCTTTGTCGAGGATCAGACCTGGGGACAGATCGCGGAGATCCTCAAGGAATTCAGGCTGGATGTGCCGACGACTACATAGGCTAAGCCAGATATTGCATAAAAATCTGTCCACACGGACATGGGTAAGCCGGTCGGAAAGGCTTCGGGGCGAACCTTCTGATCGAGAAGTACGGACGTACTTGTCCCCGCTGGAGTTCACTGCGAATAGAATCCTGAGAGGAAAAGGCTCCCTTTGTTAAGCCATTCCCTGCAAAAAAAGAAGTTCAAGAGATGAGATTCTTTTCGATAAGCCTCTCCTGAATCCTCTTTGCCAGGGTCTCGGGAACACGATTTTTTCGGGAGTAGGCCTCGTAATAAAGGCCCGGTTTGGCAGTCGCATCAACGATCGCCTTGGCTGTCTTCCCTTCGCATCCCGGAGGGAAAAGGGTTGAGGGATCTAAATCCGATCCCGTGCAGTTGGGGATCACGTGAATGTCCCGGTCCGCCTGGACCCGGGTAGAAATGGCCCAGAGTACTTCCCCTTCATTGAAAACATCAATGTCGTGATCAACGATCACAACAAGTTTGAGCATGGGATCCGCACTGAGAAGGGCCATGCCAATCTGGTTGACCTGCCCTTCCTTCTGTTTGTCCAGGGAGACATAACAGTGGAACCTCCCTGCGCCCGAAAGGGGGACGGACACCGCTCGAACGAAAGGAGAGAGGGACCGGGCCAGTTCATGGAAGTGGGCTTCCCTTGCGATCAATCCGAGGAGGAGATGCTCATTAGCGCCGGCAATCAGGTCATGATAGATGGCGTCTCTTCGCATGCAGATCGCTTTGACCTCGAGAACCTCTCTCTTTCGGACTCCGGTTGCATAGCCAGTGAATTCGGCAAAAGGTCCCTCCTCCTCCCGGACCCTGGGCAGGATCTCTGCCTCAAGGACCACCTCCGCTTGAGCCGGATAGACGCAATCGACGGCTTCTCCTTTGAGGAGACCAACGGGTTCTCCCACCATCCCTCCCATCACCTCGATTTCATCGACTCCCCGTGGCGTCATGGCTACAGACCCTAAACCCAGTGCAGGGTGATGACCGATAAAGATGGAGCAGGGCAGAGGGACACCCTTTTCTTCATGGGTCTTGAAGATACTGCCGAGGTGCCTTCCAGGTGCAAGGTGAGCCCTCAAACGGTTCTTGCCGACGACCATCAGGCGATGATAGCTGCAATTCGCTTTCCCTGTCTCCGGGTCGAGGACGGTTAAAATCCCCCCTGTAATATAGGGAGCAGAGTCTCCTTCATGATGATAGGTAATGGGAAGGCAGGACAGATCAACCTGATTTCCCCTGAAGACGATATCTTTAACGGGGCCTGACGATACGTGTCGGGGAGGAATCGGGGTCTTTTGCCTCTTTCTAAAGGTGTCGAGTAACTCCTTCGGGGCAGTGTCCAGAGCTAAGGCCATCACCTTTCTTGATCCGAAGAGGTTGGAGACGATAGGCTGCTTAAATCCCTTCACCCTCTTAAAAAAAAAGATGGGGTCTTTTCCTGTTCGCTCCAGGCCCTTGACCCAGGCGGTCGTTTCATAACGGAGGTCGATCTCTTCTTCGATCTCAAGGAAGTCCTCGGGGATCCTCTCCCTGGCCAGCTTCAAAAAACTTCTCAGGTCTTTTCCCATAATTTACCCTCGTTCCAGCCCCACCCTCTTCTTTCTAATGAAGAGATAGGCTAAATCCTCGCCTACGCACCTTGAAATCTTTAGCCAAAACCGAATATTTAAATCGTCCCTCAACCTTTCGGAAAAAGGACGAGGATGGGGAGATTGGATGAACCGTTTGGTTATAGGTCATTATTTGAATGAAGATTGAAATTCTTTATTTCATCCATCCTTTCTCTTTGTAAAACTTGATGGCCCCGGAATGGAGTGGAATTCCTGTTTTTTCAGGTTTCCATGCGTTTTGCGGATCGAAGGGTTTAATGGAGGCATGGGCCTTCACCATCTCCTCCTTCCCTTCGCACAGGGTCTTTGTGATGACATAGGCCAGCTCTTCTGAAACACTTTCATTGGCAATTAAGACCGTGCCCGGGTTGACGGTTTTGACCTCATAATTCTGGTTTTTGAAAGAGTTGGGAGCCATGACGTCACTGTAGAGGCCTCTCTCATTCAGTTTTGTCCTCTCCTTATCGTTCAGGGAAAGGAATCGAACGTCCGCAGTCATGGCAAGCTCTGCGACCGCAGGCTGGCCGGGAGGAACCACATCGATCGTGAAATCGGCCCGTCCATCCCGAAGCGTATTGGTGATGGCCTCAGGAGAAGCCATGGTGCTTGACCCTCCCCATGTCTTGAAATCATCGAGCTTCACACCATAGGTCGAGAAAATGATCTCAGCCACTGGAACGGATAGGGATCCTTTCGTTTTCATAATAAAACGGGCAGGATATTTTTGGGCCACGATCTTCTCGATCGAATCCATCCCTGTCTTCTTGATAAAATCTTCTCTGAAAATGACAGCGGCAAAGACCGTATTGAGCCCTCCGGCAAGGGCACGGATATTCTTTGCCTGTCTTCCCTGGTATTCATAAACTCCATCGAACGCCCACCGTGCCGTTGCCACGTTGGAGAGCCCCACATCTGCTTTAGCCTGAGAGACCAAAAGCGGATTCCCGATGCCCCCACTCTGAGGGAGGACATCAATGGCAGATCCTTCCGGGAGGACCTTTCTAAGCATCTGGGCCATGGTGGCGGCATAGACGTACCATGCGCTTCCCAGAGGCATGGACGCAAAGGTAAACTTGACCGGCCCTTTAAGCTCGGCGCTTATTGCCTGGGATTCCATGAGGATAGGAAACATTAGGAAAGATACCAGGATAACCGTCCCCATTAAGGTTCTTCTAACATTTTTCATGATCTCCTCCTTTTTTCTGGTATGACCTGTCTCAATCATAAATACATTTAGAAAAATGTCAAGGGAAAGTCGACTTGACAGGCGGTTCCGGATTTCTTAATAACATACAGGTCCCGAGGGAATTGATGGAAATGGCCTTGACACCCAGTCAACAGGAAAGGATCGATATTCGAGAAGGTCGCCACACAGGCACGACCCGTGGGCTTGCCCTGGGATATGTGCAGTGTAATCTGGTTGTGATCAACCAGGCTCTGTCCTATGAGTTTCTGCTCTACTGTCAGCGCAATCCCCGTGCCTGTCCTGTCATTGAGGTGACCGATCCAGGCAATCCTGAACCTAAGATGAGCGCCCCCCGGGCCGATCTTCGGACCGATCTTCCCCTATACGCCGTCTATCGCAAGGGTGCTCGTGAACCCGATCGTCGAAATATCCTCGATCTCTGGCGGCCTGACTCTGTCGCCTTTCTGATTGGATCCGGGATCACCTTTGACCAGGCTCTTGAACGCGCCGGTGTCCCCACGACCCAAAACCGCTGGGTCCTGAAGACCACTTTGTCTACTGTCCCTGCGGGTCGTTTCCATGGTCCACTTGTGGTGACGATGCGGTGGCTCACTCCTGAGCAGGCGATCGTTGCAACTCAAGTCACATCCCGTTTCCCCTTTAATCACGGCGCTCCGATCCACATGGGCGATCCCTCGGCCATCGGGGCTGATCTGGCTCACCCCCTTTTTGGCCCTCCGGTAGGCCAAATCCCTGACGGGATCATTCCCGTATTCTGGGCCTGTGGCGTCACCCCTCAGGAGGCAGCCCTTGCCGCCAAAGTGGACTTCATGATCACCCATGCTCCCGCCCATGGTTTCATCACCGACCTCTTGGCAGATCAGTTCTGTATTCCGTGATTACCTGAGATTAACCCAGATATTGACTCTGGAAGGGGGTTGGGTATGCAAACATTGACGAAGCGGATCTTTAAATAGGCCTCAACCTTAACCTTAACCTCAACCTTTTTCCCCTTCGATTCTAAGCCGGGTCTTAAAAAATCGCCATCCCGCGAGCAGAAAAAAGAAGATAATGCTTGGAATCCATACCCCTGCAACGGTAGGCGCAATCAATCCGAGGGCGGCAAGAAGAAAAAGGAGTCGCTCAAAGAGGCGGAGGGGACCCATGAAGTATCCTGCCATAAAGGCAGCCCAGGCTACGATCCCGAGAATGGTCGTGGAGGACGCGATGAGGATTCCATCCAATGGGCCTTTCAGGAGCATTCCCTGGTCATAGATAAAGACAAAGGGAATGAGAAAACAGACCAGGCTCAGCCGGAAGGCCGCCCATCCGGTCTTCGAAACACTCTCATTCGCCAGACCTGCAGCCGCATAGGCCGCCAGGGCCACAGGAGGAGTCACCATGGAGAGGATGGAATAATAGAACACAAAGAGATGGGCAGCCAGGGGCGTGAGACCGAAACCAACCAAAGGCGGAACGAAGAGGATGGCGCCGATCATATAGGCTGCCACCGTAGGCAGCCCCATCCCCAGGACGATACAGCCGAGAATGACCATGAGATAGGTGAGAATGGGATTCCCGCCGGTGATCTCCATCAGCATACTCGAAAATTTCATGGCTAGGCCTGATTGGACGGTCACTCCGATAATGATGCCGATGGCTGCAATCGGGACAGCCACCCCTGTCACCTGCCGGACGCCATCCAGACAGCCTTCAATGAATCGGGAAGGCGTTAACCGGGTCTCCTTCCGGAAAAAACTCACAACCACAAGAGCAACGATCGTCCATACAATCGCCCAGGTGACCGAGTAATCATTGGCAATGAAATAGATCAGCATTATGACGGGAAGCAGCAGATAAAGACGCGGAAGGATCCTGACCTTGATCTGGGCCTCCTCCGCTGACAGGGTGCCAATGCCGGTGCGCCTCGCCTTGAAATCAATGATCAAAAAGAGGGAAAGATAAAAGGCCACCGCAGGAAGGGCCGCAGCCTTGGCGATGTCAAAGTAGGGAACCCCCAGGATCTCGGCCATGATAAAGGCCCCGGCGCCCATGACAGGGGGCATCAATTGCCCGCCGGTCGAGGTGATCGCCTCAATGCCCCCCGCTTCTGCGCTCGAATACCCGGATTTCTTCATCAGGGGGATGGTGAAGATCCCGTCCACTGCGACATTGGCCACAGCGCTTCCTGAAATCATCCCAAAAAGGGCGCTCGAGATGACGGATGCCTTTGCCGCTCCCCCCTTGGTCTTGGACACGACCTTCAGGCCTAAGTCCGTGAAAAGCTGGCCTCCGCCTGACGCGCCGAACAAGGAACCGAAGAGAACAAAATAGAAGAGATAATCGACCGACACACCCGTTGGAATGCCAAAGATGCCATTGTCACTCAGGAAGAGGACTTCGGTCAGTTGATTCAGATTCATTCCCTTGAACTTGAGCCAACCCGGAAACCAGGGACCTAAAAAGGCATAGGCCAGAAAGAAAAGCAACACATAGACCAGGCTGTTTCCTGTGGTTCTTCTCGTTCCTTCCAGAAGCATGAGCGTGAGGAGGATACAGCCGATATAATCTCTCAGGAGAACTTCGTCGATAAAGGTCATTCGATTGAGTATCCGGTCGGAATCGAGGACAAAATAGATTCCCATGAGGCAGGAGAGGATGACGCAGGTCCAGTCCAAAGGGCGAAATTTTTTACCGAGAACCCCTTTTGACAGAGGGAAGGCCAAATAACAACAGGCAAGGGCAAAGGCCACGTGGACCGGTTTTTGAATAAGGGGAATCTGGGGATAGAAGATAATGTAGAACTGAAAGATCAGCCAACCGATGGATAGGAGCGTAAACCCTTGGAGCCACTTGCTTGACCATTTCATCGTTTATTCGTTCCTGAGTCAATAAATAAGGCAGGGGTAAGACAACACCCCTACCTTTTCGGGTTTTCGATTATTTCAATCCCGCTTCTTTTAAGGCACGGGTGATCGCCTTCTTCTCCTGGTCGCTGATGGGCATAACCGGAGGTCGCATCAGGGAAGAGCTGAAGACCCCTCTCTGCCGTAAGGCCTCTTTGAGCCGCGCATGGGCCTCGCCCGAGGGCTGCCCGATCTGATAAACCGCCTGAGCGAGAGGAAAGATCTTGGACTGGAGCTTTCTTGTCTTGACGAAATCGTTGGCCTGCACGGCCTTCCAGGCCTCTGTGATCAGTTCAGGGATAAGCCCCCCAAAGCCGACGAGGGCGCCGTCCACTCCGATGTAAAGACTTGAGACAAGGTACTCATCCATACAACTCAGGATGGTAAGCTTCGGGGCTTTTTTCCTCAGGATTCCGACATCCCTTTCGTAAACGGCCATCTGGCGGATCCCGCATTTGAGGGCCTTGACATTGGGAATCTTGGCCATCTCGAGAACCATCTCTACCGGGTAGAAGGCCTTGCAGTCAAAGGGATACTGGTGAATGATGATTCCGATGTCGATGGACTTGCCGATATCCTGAAAGTACTTGACAGGCGACTCCCGCTTCATCCCAAACCGGAGCCAGATGTGGGGGGGCATTAAGAGGATTCCATCAGCTCCAACCTCCTGCATCTCCCTTGCACGGTCAATCGCATCGAGTGTCCCTTCATCGCCTGCGATCCCCGAGATGATGAGAACCTTATCCCCCACTTCTTCGGCAATGATCTCCGTCACCCTTCTCTTTTCTGCCCGGTTGAGGGAGGTGATTTCTCCCGTATGGCCATTGCAGACAATGCCATCGATTCCGTCGATCCCGGCAGAGCCACCGGACATAGTCCCTCAACTCCCTCTCATTGATAGAATAGTCCTTATTCAAGGGAATGGGAATCGCCGGAAAGATATTTCTCCATGGTTTCTTAGGATCCTTTTTCTTCATGGGGTTCTCCTTTCTTTTTCCTAACATTCTAACTAAATTCCGACAGATATTAATATTTTTTAAACCGGATCGTCAACCCTTCGACTCTTGTTCGGAGTGAACGGGGGAGGATAGACAATCCGTTCAAAATGAACCTTGCAGTTCCAGAAACGGCCTTAAAACCTCACTGATGGATAAAGGGATCTGCCCTTTAAGTTGAAAATCGAGGATATCTTACAAAAACAAAGAGGGTTGCCTTCCTTTTTCAGAAAAGAGACTGTGCCATAAAGCTACATAGGAGATGAGCGTGACCCTTCGGGACCGACTTGTCCGAGCATGGGGATCAGGGGCACCCATTGGCAGTCTCTTCTACTCGGCCCCGGGGTGAAATTTCGCCGGGTGACTCGACGTTACACTCTCATAACATCATTATCCACTGCTCCTAAAAAGGGGGCCGTCTTCTGAAAAGGCAAAACAAACATGCCGCTTGGTGGTCTCAAAGGGATTAGAACGCTTTATCATTAATCATGATTTTCTTTCAGAAGTCTTCGTAATTACCTTATCCAAGAAACATACTGCGTGATGGCTTTGCGAATCAGCAATGACTTGGGCAAATGATCCACCAGTGGTTTTGGGCACATCGATTAAATGTAAAACCGATTTATATTCGTCGGCATGAGGTAATAACTCCAAGAGGACATTCGGCGCTGTCTCAAAGAATTTCTCCTGAAACTCCGCGGCCGCATCGTCTGGATATAAGGGGAGATAAATGATCTGGGCCTCCACCAAATCCTGAAAAAAGTGCGTGCCATAAGACACTTCAGGCACATGACCAGCCTCTTCCAAGGCCACTTCCACCAGCACCGCCGCATTATCGATATCGGCGTAACTCACGTTCACACCTAAGGCAATATTGCTGGTTCCCCACCGCCCCGGTCCCATCATCATGATCCTGTTCCCTTGTATCTCCGGGTGGCGGTTGATTTGCCCCACCAATCGTCCCAGGGATTTTTTCGACTCAGAACCCAGGCGATAGTAACGTTGAGGGTTGATGTAAAGAATATAACGGATTCGCTCCACAGAGCCGCCACAAATCATGCGATGGGCGCGAAAGAGAATCTGCTGGCACTCGAGGCAGGTTGGAATCGACACGTCCGCTGGCGAGCCGGGTAAAAACAGTGGACGGCATTGGAGCAGATTGATGCGAACATGGCCGTGTCCATCTACAGAGGCGGTAAACTCTACGTCCACGGCTTGCTGATACGCCTTCTCCAGTTTGGTCAAAATGTTTCCTATGAACGTCACAAAGTCCGTCCGGCGGATCAAATTGTTAAAAGTGAGTACCCACTGATTCACATTACCTTCCACTTGCCCCGAGATCGGGTCGTAGGGGTGATGGTCTTGCATGACCGAAACGAAGAGATAGAGATTGGGATAGTCGCCATCGGCCAGGATGTCCGCCAAAAAGTGACTATTAAACTGGTTGGCCTTTATGTCAAGCAAATCGACCTGGCGCTGAGAATACTTGGCGACCTCGGCTCCAACTTCAGGGCGCAAGTGAGGATGGCTGATTGCGATCATCCGGGGATAATCTGAACCGACCCGGTCTACTGCGCGTGTACCCAGTCCAAAAACCAGGCGGATGATGCCCTGCTGAGAATCGATGCGGTCATTCCAGGCGTAGAGATTGCGCGAGAATGCAACTCCGGCTAAAGACGGAAAGAAATACTGCCGATACGCCATGCCCGAAACACGCTGTACCAAAATCGCCATCTGTTCATCGTTCTCGCCCAGGCCCCGCTTCCGGCGATAGGATAGGGCATTGGGATTGAGGGCGCTGGCATACACCAACTTGACAGCTCGCATAAAGTCAGTCAGGCGGGTTTCAGGGGTTCCCTGGTTCGCGCAAAATTCGCTGCGATATTTTCCGGCAAAGGCATTGCCAAAACTGTCTTCCAACAAGCTGCTGGAGCGCACGATGATCGGTGCCTGCCCGTAGTAGTCGAGCATGACTCGAAACTGTTCTTCGATGGCAGGCGAAAAACGGCCGGCTAAAAAGCGCTGTTCCACCTCTTGAAACTCTTCCTCAGAGATGGCTGAATTACGGGTCAACTGCAAACGAAGGCGGAAAAGGTCATTATTGACCAGAAAGGTGAAAAAAACATCCGAGCCGATGTAGAAAGAATCGTGGTCTTCGAGTCGTTCTGCAAAGTCAATCCCCGTTTCGTCCTTTTCCGTCAACAGGATACGACGCGCCAGCAACATGCCGGCGGCCTTGCCACCGATGCGTCCGGCTCCAATCAGACGATTGCGAATCGCAAACAGATCATCGAGCGTAAAATACCGATCCCCTAACCGGCCAAAGACGGGATGATGACCGATGAGCATGCGGCCCAGTTCCTGTTTTAAAGCCAATTGCTCCGGATTCGTTTCGTCAAAACCGGTTGGACCATCGCTATAGTGAAAAAGTTTTTGATAGACACTTTCCCAGGGCGCCAGCGGTCGGGTCGTGCCGAGCGAGGGTGATTGACGGGCCAAGGTCAATACCGCTGCGGCTTCGTGGCTGTCTGAAAGAGGTGACCAGTTTTCACCGGCAACGAGATGGGGTAAAAACATCTGTGGAGAATACCGGTCCCAAACCTTGATAGGGTGGATGTGCATCTGCCCTTTGGCGTGATACACGTTTACAAGGATCTGTGTCGTGTCCCGAATGCGGGCCACGGTGGAGTGGGCATGTTGGCCGCGGATCAGGGCAAAGTAGGCGATCGTATTCAGTTCAAACAAGAAGGGACAGGTGATTTGAAAAAAATTGGCAAGCAACTCGTCGGTCGCCCACTCCGCCACCAGGGCTGATATGTTATCGAATAAGTACAAGACCCCGGGGCCACGCGTTTCAATAAGGCGATGGACTTCCCGGGTGAACAGATCAAAGCCCAGACTGGGGTTCAATTCAAACGTTTCTAGCCCTGACCTAGGTGCCAGCACGGGAGGATGGGACGCAAAGCGCAAATAAACTATACTCCGGTGGGCGGCTACGGCGGCCTTCGCAAACGGTTCGGCAAAGAAACAATAATCCTCCAGGCAATCCACCTGCCAAACGACATTGTCGCCTAGCCGGATTCCCTGCAAAACTTCATCCAAGGCCGGGATTCCACTTGGAACCGAAGAGGTGTCCATTCTCCTGTTAAGGTGCTACATGTCTTATTGAAACTTGATCTGTTGTAGATGATACAGAAAAGATAAGACTTGCTTTCGGTTGGATTGAATATACGAAAAACGGAGATGATTGTCAAGGAATAGAGACCACAACGCCCAAAATATGTTGGCTGTACTTTCGGCCCCTTAAAAGCTAGGATGTTGCCAAGCATAAGCCTCTGATAAAATTGAGAATATGTCTCTATTTATTCTTCAAAACGTAGGTTTTTTGGCCTTGAAAACAGAACGAAGACAGTAGATAGCCAAACTTCTGCCATATTATAACTTGCAGATACTTCTTGAGAATCATGAAGGGCTATCCAATTTCCTTGACTTTGGAGTTTTGAGGGCTTGTTTTATCGGTTATAATGCGGGCATGAAGCAGCGGAGAGAGCAAACGGACACCCGCGTCTATCTCAAAAAGGTGAACGCTTTCCACACCGTCTCGTATCGGATCTTACAGCTTGCTAATCACGGGCTTCTCAGAACAGATTTCCAGCATCAAGTCTCGAAACTCCTCATCGAATTTACTGGGTGCGACTCAATTGGGTTGTGGCTTAAGGACCATGACAAATATTATCCTTCCACCGCTACCCGTCTTTCGAACCGATCCTCAGAGATCGATTTCATAATCTTCGCTCCTTGTGAAACCATAAAGTGGAAATCGGACCCGAGGGTTGTCGGCCCTAACCCTTCTGTCGAAAGCACATACAGATCTGTTGTCACAATTCCGGTGGTGGTCAATCAGGAAAACATTGGGCTTGTGCAACTAATGAGCAAAAAGGGGGACTATTTTAGCAAGGATATCATGGAACTCTACAGAGGCCTTGCCGAAATCCTTGGGAATTGCCTCGATTCACCGTCACATCCAAATCGATTTGCGTGAAAGAGTGAAGGAGTTGACCTGCCTCTATGGGATTGCTCGCTTGGGTGCAGAGCCTGAATTTTCCCTTGAGCAAGTTCTCCAGGGTATTGTGGAACTCCTTGCACCTGCCTGGCTGTATCCGGAAATCACCTCAGCCAAAATTGTCCTCGATGGGCGAGAATATTCCACCACTGGTTTTAAAGAGGGCCTGAATCAGCAGAGGGCAGAGATTTTTATCAATGGTGACAAACGAGGCGTTGTCGAGGTCACTTACCAGGAAGAAAAACCCGAGTTGGATGAAGGCCCTTTTCTGAAGGAAGAACGAAGCCTGATTGATGCGGTGGCCAAAGAGGTTTCGATTATCCTTAAGCGGAGGCAAGATGAGGAGGAAAAGTTAAGGCTCGAAGGGCAACTCCGGCACGCTGACCGGTTGGTCACGATTGGACAGCTTGCTGCGGGTGTAGCCCACGAACTGAATGAACCCTTGGGCAGCATTCTTGGGTTTGCAGAGCTTGCAAAAAAATGCCCGGGGATCCCGTTGCAAGTGGAGCAGGACGTGGAGAAGATCCTGAATGCTTCTCTCTATGCCCGGGAAGTCATAAAAAAGCTGCTGATCTTTGCCCGCCAGATGCCTTCCAAAAAGATATGGGTGAATCTAAATCGGATTATCGAAGAGGGACTCTATCTTTTTGAGTCCCGCTGCGCAAAGGAGGGTATTGAACTGTTGCGATCCTTTGTTCCTGACCTTCCGGAGGTATACGCAGACCCATCACAACTCAATCAGGTTCTCGTTAACCTGGTCGTCAATGCTTTACAGGCCATGCCAGAAGGAGGCAAACTGTTCATCAGGACCTCCAGTAATAAAGATTATGTTTCTCTCATTGTGGAAGATACTGGCGTAGGCATGACTGAGGAGACCCTCGGAAAGATATTTACCCCTTTTTTTACAACAAAGGATGTCGGACAGGGGACAGGGCTGGGTTTACCCGTTGTCCATGGGATCGTTAGCTCTCACGGAGGATCGATCAAAGTTGAAAGCAAGGCTGGGCAGGGCACACGATTTGAAATCCAACTTCCTGTTGAGGGATCTCAACAAGTAAGGAATTAATACGGATGCCAACCAAGGTTGAAAAAGAGCGTATCCTTGTTGTAGACGATGCTCCCAATACATTGGAACTTCTCCAACGGAATCTAACTTCCCAGGGATATCAGGTTTTTACTGCCTCCAACGTACCCGAAGCCATTAAGCTTCTTGAAGGGGACCATTGTTGATCTCGTCATCACTGACCTCAAAATGCCAGGCATCAGCGGCCTTGATCTGGTCAGGCATGTCCGGGAGAATATGCGCGACACCGAAGTGATGATGATTACAGGGTATCCCACCATCGATGGAGCAGTGAAAGCGGTAAAGACCGGGGCGGAGGAGTATCTGACCAAGCCCTTTACAGAGGAGGAACTTTTCACCGCTGTTCGACGGGTCCTGGATAAGCAACGGCAGCATAAAATGGCACAGGGCCAACCGGATGCAGACCTTATCGAGTTTGTATGGCCTCCTTGGCGAATCCGAACCTATGCGAAAGGTCTTTCGTGATATTGAAAAAGCGGCTTCCACTTCAGCCACGGCATTGATCTCGGGAGAGAGCGGAACCGGAAAAGAACTGGTTGCAAGGGCAATTCATTATCACAGCGCGAGGGCTTCTGCTCCCTTTGTTCCCGTCAACTGCAGCGCCATCCCGGAAGAACTCCTTGAGAGTGAACTATTCGGACATATGAAGGGTGCCTTTACAGGAGCGACGGAGACCCGTGCAGGTTTCTTTCAAACCGCCGACGGAGGAACGATTTTCCTCGATGAGATCAGCGAAACCCGGCCTCCAATGCAGGTGAAGCTCCTACGCGTTCTTCAAGATAAGGAAGTCTGCATGGTCGGCTCCAGTCGGCCGAGAAAGGTGGATGTGAGGATTCTGGCCTCTACCAATAAAGATCTTCCCACTCTTTTGACAAAAGGGACCTTTCCGCGAAGACCTCTATTTCCGGCTCAACGTCATCACGATCGAGCTTCCTCCTCTGAGGTCTAGAGGGGACGATATCTTGCTCTTAACCTTCCATTTTGCAACCAGATTTGCCAAAGAATTGAATAGGTCGGCTCCTGAATTTTCAGATCAAGCCCTCCAGGTCCTCAAAAACTATCATTGGCCCGGAAATGTGAGAGAACTGGAGAATGTGATCCAACGTCTTGTGGTCATGACGGAAGGGAATCTCGTCGAAGTCCCTGACCTGCCCTCGCTTATGCGTTTCTCTGCTTTAAGGGAAACGGGATTGACCCGTACCCTTGCAGAGGTCGAGGCCGAGTACATCCGCAATGTTTTAGCCAGCGTTGACGGGAACCGGACCCGGGCAGCAGAAGTCCTTGGGATTGACCGGAAAACGCTTCGGGAGAAAATTCGAAAGGTTGAAAAGGCAAGCACCTCTTAAATGAAGATACCGAGGAAATTTTCCCCAGTGATTCAAATCTCCCCAACTAAAACTTCTTTTCTTATTCCTTTCGCAAGATTCGGTTCTATCCATTTTTAATCATCATTATTTCGAATCCCCTGATTTCCTTAACGTTTCTCTACTTCAACCGGTTCTCTATAAGTTCTTTTTTTGATCTCAACTTCGTTGGCAAAATAATTGCTTTACATTTGAGTAACGAATCAAACGAAGGAGGGGGCTATGAACAAGGCTGCCATGCCCACGCCGAAAAATAGAAAAGCGCAGAATCCCATCGAAGTAAAGCAAGAAGCATCGGGTCTCTGCTCATGCTGCAATGCCTTTAAAACTTGCACTTATACAAAAGATCCGCAACGACCGATACTTCAATGCGAAGAGTTTGATGGTATTGTGCCATCTCCTCTCAAAATGGTTCCTCAGGGAGATATCCTGCCAAGAGGGGGTGAGAAAACCCCAAACCCCAGAATAAGCGACCTCAACACATATTGGGGACTGTGCAGTCTCTGTGAAGACCGCTTGACCTGTACCTATCCTAAGCCCGAAGGAGGCGTTTGGCACTGCGAGGAGTACCGATAGATGAATCCGGAGCCTATCCTGAGGATCATTGAAAATCATACCAGGGGGAGCCAGACGGGTTTGATCTCCATCCTGGAAGACATCCAGGCCGATTATAGCTATCTCCCTGAAGAAGCCTTGCGGATTGTCTCCGAAAAGACAGGCCGTTCTCTCGTCGATATCTATGGCGTGGCAACCTTTTATAAAGCCTTCAGTTTAAAACCCCGGGGAAAACATCTCATCTCCGCCTGTCTTGGCACAGCCTGCCACGTTCGAGGAGGCCGGGCTGTCGCCTCAGAATTTCAGCGCCAATTAGGAATCAAACCAGGCGAAACAACCTCTGACAACCTGATCACTCTAGAAACTGTCAACTGCCTTGGAGCCTGCGCCCTTGGCCCCATCGTCGTCGTAGATGGTCACTATTTTCCAAACGTTGACCCAGAACCGGGTCAAGGAGATCATCCATAAGGCCTCGGTCGGGCTGGATCGAGTCGATATTACCACGGACGAACGCATCTTTCCCGTTGAGGTGAGTTGTCCCCGCTGCAATCACAGCCTGATGGACCGGGAACGCTATATCGATGGTTATCCATCGATCCGGGTGACGGTCTCCTTCCATTTGAAACATGGGTGGCTCAGGCTCTCCTGTCTTTATGGCAGTTTTTCTGTGGACTACGAATATGAGGTCCCAAAGGATACGGTGGTCAACTTTTTCTGTCCCCATTGCCATGCAGAACTGGTCGGTGCTTCCGCATTGTTTTACCTGCGGTGCCCCCATGGTTCCCATGTTGGTCCGTGGAGGGGAGGATTGGTTCAGATCTGCTCGCGCCGGGGATGTAAAGGCCATATGCTCGATCTTACAGGAGTCAATCTCTAACCGAATAAGGACATTTTTATGGAAAGACTCAAATCTATCTACGATTTCTTCTCCCTTCGTGATCGGCTGAAAATGTGACCGGGATCCTAACGTATCCCCACCCTCGTCATCCCGGCAGGAACCTGCGGCCAGGCCAGCGGGGCCAATGACCTCATCCGGATTGCGAAACGAGAGCTCCTGGACAAAAAACTGACCGAGAAGATTCATCTTCGGATCACGGGATGCCATGGGTTCTGCCAGATGGAGCCCTCCGTGCTCGTTGAACCGCGGGGAACTTTTTACCCCAAGGTCAAAACCAAGGACATGGTTCGGATCATTCAAGGCCGTTGCCAAGGGCGAGGTGCTCAGGGATCTCCTCTTCGTCGATCCAGAAGACGGAATCCGTTAGAGAAACAGGGAGACATCCCTTTTTTCAAGAAGACAGGTGCGGACCCTCCTCAGCCGAAATGAGAAGATCGATCCCATTCGCATCTATGACTACATCGAAAACGATGGTTATCTGGCGATGGTCAAGGTCCTTTCAACCGGGGATCCCCGACTGGGTCATAGAAGAGGTGAAGGCGTCCGGTCTGCGGGGCCGTGGGGGTGCCGGGTTTTCCAACGGGTCTGAAATGGGAAATGCTGGCCAAACAGCCTCTCAGGAAGGAAAGTTTCTCGTCTGTAATGCCGATGAGGGCGATCCCGGGTGCCTACATGGATCGAAGTGTCCTCGAAGGAAATCCTCACCAGATCATCGAAGGCATGATCATCGGTGCCTATGGAACAGGGGCCACGGAAGGCATCATCTATGTCCGAAACGAATATCCTCTTGCCATCAAACACCTGTCTGATCGCCCTTCGCCAGGCAGGTCGAGCTCGGGCTCCTGGGTGAAGAAATTCTGGGGTCTCCGGATTCTCCTTTCATATCAACCTGGTCAGGGGGGCCGGGGCCTTTGTCTGCGGTGAGGAGACGGCCCTCATCAAATCGATTGAGGGAAAGATGGGGGAACCGCGGCAACGACCTCCCTTCCCTGTCCAGAAAGGGATCGACCAAAAGCCAACGGTGATTAATAATGTCGAGACCTGGGCAAATATTCCCCGTGATCATCGGAGGCTGGGGCCAACTCCTTTGCAAAAGATTGGAACGCCGAGAAGAACACAGGAACGAAGATATTCAGTCTCGTCGGAAAGATCAAGAACACAGGACTGGTCGAAGTCCCGATGGGAATCACCATTGAGGAGATCGTAAACGGGATCGGAGGAGGTCCGGTCAATCAGAACGAAGACTGAAGGCCGTCCAGACAGGAGGACCCTCCGGGGGATGCATCCCTGCCCAGATGTTTCATCTGCCCATCGACTATGAGAGCCTGGCCCAGGCCGGATCGATCATGGGGTCCGGGGGAATGATCGTCATGGATGAGCAAACCTGCATGGTCGATGTAGCCAAATACTTCATGAATTTCTTGAAAGAGGAGTCCTGCGGAAAGTGTTTCACCTGCCGAAAAGGGACGCAGCGCATGTATGAGATCCTCGACGATATCTCTTCAGGGAAAGGGACAACCGAGCAACTCTCTCTTCTTGAAGGAGTTGGCCCATGTGGTAAAGGACACGGCCATGTGTGGTCTGGGTCAGACCGCGGCCAACCCCGTTCTTTCTACCCTTCGGTACTTTCCGTGAGGAATACCTCGACCACATCCAAAACAGACGCTGTCCTGCGGGGGTGTGTAAAGATCTGATCCCCTATACCATTAACCAAGACTGTACAGGGTGTCAGCTCTGCCTAAAAAACTGCCCTCCCGAGGCAATCGTTGGGGCAAAAAAGGAACAGGCATGCCATTGACCGAGAAAAATGCATCAAGTGCGGAGCCTGTAAGAGCGTCTGCAAATTTGGCGCGATCGAAGTAAGCTAGGTGGCTTGTCATCATAGCCTGAAAAATGGGCGCAGGCCAAACCGATTGTGGTGAGATGACTTTAGCTCAGAGCAGGTCGGTCTAAGCAGAATCTCAGGGATCAGGGCGAACGTGAAAATGCTCGAGTGGTTTCTTACTAAGCTTCTCAGGCCGATTCACAAAGGGACGTCAAAATGATTACACTCAGAATCAACGGTTTGGAGGTCTCCGTGGAAGAAGGAACAACCCTCCTTGAGGCTGCCCGCTTTTTGGGGTTTCCCATCCCCACCCTTTGTCACATGGAGGGACTCTCGGCCTACGGGTCATGCAGGCTCTGTGTGGTAGAGATCGGAGAAGGCGCCAAGGCCAAACTGGTCTCCTCCTGCACGTACCCCGTGGAAGAAGGCCTCCGTGTGCGCACGGCATCCTCACGAGTCGTCCAGGCACGGAAAGATGATCCTGGAACTTCTTCTGGCCTCGTGTCCCCAGTCAAAGATCATCCAGGACCTGGCCTCGGCCTACGAGGTGCGTCAACAGCGTTTCAGGCAGGAGCACGAGGACTGCATCCTCTGCGGACGGTGCGTGCGGATCTGCGAGGAACAGATGATGGCCAAGGCCATCGGATTCCGCAGCCGGGGTGAAAAACGGAGCATCGGGACTCCCTTTGACGTCCGTTCCGAAGTTTGTCGTCTATGTGGAGCCTGCATGTATGTCTGCCCTGTCTGCCAGCTCCGGTGTACCTATACCGAGCCTGATAAGGCGATCTGCGGGGGATGTGCCAACCTCAGTCCGCCCTGCCTCGAGAAGGAAAAGTTTGATGACATGATGTGTTACATGGCACCCTGCGTGGCCTGTGAGATCAAAAAGGATTGAGACGGAAAGGAGAAATGCAATGTCCCTGTCAAGAATAAATGCTTCTGCTGCAACGTTAACCAAAAACAGGACAGAAGGTTCCGTGGTTCCAGCCTCGGGCATGTGTGTCACCTGCGTGGATGGATGCATCGGCATGTGCGAAATCGGCAAGTCTGCCTACCGTGGTCATGAGGTCATCTATCCCCAGCCCTTTGGCGTGATTACCACTGCGGCCGAAAAGGCCTACCCTGTCGATTATTCCCACTTCAACATCATGGGAACCGCTGTGGGTGCCCATGGGATAGAGGCAGACAGCGACAAAGCGATCTTTCCTGCCGTCGATCTTGAGGTCGTCATTGGCCATGACCGAGGTCTGAAATTCCGCTATCCCTGGATTATCTCCGGAATCGGATCAACCGATATCGCGAAGAACAACTGGGAAGGGCTGGCCATCGGATCAGCTCTATCAGGCACTGGCCTCACCATCGGTGAAAATGTTGCTGGAATGGACCCGGAGGCCGTGATGAAGGATGGCCGGGTCGTCGATACGGTAGATTTGAAACGCCGGGTCCAGCTCTACAAGGATTTTCAGCGTGATGGCTACGGGGCGATCATCGTCCAGGCCAACGTTGAGGATACGCCGTCTCGGTGTCCATGAGTATGCCATCGAGAAACTCGGGGTATCTTGTGTCGAGATCAAATGGGGACAGGGGGCAAAGGACATCGGCGGCGAGGTAAAGATCAGAAACCTGAAGAAGGCGCAGATGCTGCACGAGCGGGGCTACATCGTCCTCCCCGACCCGACCCAACCCGAGGTGATCAAGGCCTTCGAGCGCGGGGCCTTTAAGGAGTTTGAGAGGCACTCGAGAGTTGGAATGGTCACCGAGGAGTCCTTCGCAAAGAGGATAGAAGAATTACGAAGAGCGGGCGCGAAGTATATCTTCCTAAAGACAGGGGCCTACAGGCCTGCGGATCTTGCGCGGGCCCTTGTCTTCGCTTCCAAATACAATCTTGACCTTTTAACCGTCGATGGGGCAGGAGGCGGCACCGGGATGAGTCCCTGGCGGATGATGAATGAATGGGGTACCCCTCCGGTGGAGCTTCATTCTCTTCTCTATCAGTATGCAAGGCGTCTTCATGAAAATGGAAAATACGTCCCTCCCCTGGCTGTTGGAGGTGGATTCACATTCGAGGATGGGATCTTTAAGGCCCTTGCCATGAACGCACCTTTTGCAAAGCTTGTCGGGATGGCCAGAGCGCCTATTGCTGCTGCCATGGTAGGAAAGACGATTGGTAGAACCATCGAAAATAATCAGGTTCCAGTTTACATAGAGCGTTTTGGTCATTCAAAGGATGATATCTTTGTAACAGCCGGCGCCCTTCGAAGTGAACTGGGGGATACCGAATTTGAAAAGATCCCAACGGGAGCTCTTGGCCTATACACTTATTATGAGCGGCTGGCTCAGGGACTGCGTCAACTCATGGCTGGAAGTCGAAAATTTTCTCTCGAGCACATATCGCGGGATGACATCGCAGCCTTAACCCGTGAGGCAGCCGAGATCAGTGGTATCCATTATATTATGGATTTAGACAAGGAAAAAGTTTCAGAGATTCTCAGCAGTTAATTGGCATTGTATGGGTACTGATTTAGAGAGACGTTGTCAAAGACAACATTCGACCAATAGATGAGGAGATCCACAAAATGGTTGGAGCCGTCATTGTTACACATTCCCGGATTGGAGAGAGATTGATTGAGACCGCAGAGTTTATGGTTGGGAGGATGGACGGGATTATCGCTGTTTCGGTTGATCTTGAAACGAATGTCTTCGAAGCGAGAAGGCGGATTGCGGAAGCCGTTAAACAAGTAGACCGGGGAGACGGTGTCCTGATTTTAACAGACCTTTTCGGAGGTTCTCCATCGAATATCGCCCTCTCATTCTTAAACCCTGAAGGAATCGATGTCATTACAGGAGTGAACCTCCCAATGATCATCACCTTCCGGAACAAGAGGGAAGGAAGGAGCCTGCTGGAGCTGGCCAAATCTATTCAGTTATCAGGCGTGAGAAGTATCGCCCGGGCAAGAGACCTCATGCAGAAAAAAGGTGCTTTCGAAAGAGAGAAGCTGCAAGCCGTGTAACGGCAATAAAAAGATCATGACCGTCAACAACGATGAGACAACCCTTCATCTGTTAAAGAAGTATTTTATCGGAAATAGTTTGCAAGTCTCAGCGGCTAAGGACGGTTTGGAAGCCATGGAGAGATTAAAGATTCCTTTTAGGAAAAGAATGGAGAAAAAGATGGACTGTCCCATTTGCGAAGCTCTTTTCTCCAAATTTAAAGAGGTCTTGCTGAAAAATGATCGTAGTTTTTGTTGTCATTTGTCTTCTTCCGAAACCATCACATCCTTTTTGATGTGGTATTTTTCCATTTTGCCCCGCAGGGTGCTGCGATTCATCCCCAGGAGTTGAGCGGCCTGGACTTGGTTCCCTTTCGTCTTCTGAAGGGCCCGGAGAATCATGCCCTTTCTCAATGAGGGAGATCATATCCGGTTTCCTGAGAGGATCCGGAGATTTCTGAGAGTTCCTCGAAGAGGATATCGAGAAGATTCTCAAGCGGGTTTTTTCCCCAGAGGCTCTTCGATCCCGCCTTCTCCCAGCCCTTTTCAAGGACGAGCTGGTCCTCGAGAATCCACTCTCCCTGGCAGAGGACCATGGCCCTCTTTAAGACATTTTCGAGCTGCCTCACATTTCCAGGCCATCCGTAGGAAAGAATTTTCTTCATGGCGCCCGGGGAAATCCCGCCGACCCTCTTTTTCAATTCCTGATTGAATCTTTTCAGAAAATAGGAGACGAGCTCAGGGATGTCTTCTTTTCGATCCCGGAGGGGGGGAACCGTGATGGAGACAACGTTGAGCCGATAGTAGAGGTCCTCCCGAAATTGGCCATTGGTGATCGCTGTCTCCAGATCCTTGTTGGTTGCGACGATAAACCGGACATCGACCTTGATGGTTTCCATTCCTCCCAGCCTTTCAAAACTTCTTTCCTGAAGGACCCTTAACAATTTTGCCTGGGTGGGAAGAGACATGTCCCCGATCTCATCGAGGAAGACCGTTCCTCCCTGGCACTGCTCCAGTTTTCCAATCCGACGTGAGATCGCTCCCGTGAAGGACCCTTTCTCGTGGCCGAAGAGTTCGCTCTCCAGGAGCGTGTCCGGGATGGCGGCGCAATTGATGGGAAGAAAGGGCTGATTTGCCCGGAGGCTGTGGTGGTAAATCGCCCTTGCCAGGAGTTCTTTGCCTGTTCCGCTTTCACCCCTGAGGAGGACCGTGATGTCGCTCTGGCTGATCTGGCCCACGAGCTTGTAAATCTCCTGCATTTTTGGAGAGGACCCGATGATTCGTTCTTCTTCCCTTCCTTCCTGCTTTTCGTATTCCCTCTGGGCATAGGTGACCTCCTGTTTCATCAACTTTCGAAGGGAGATGGCCTTCTCCACGAGTTCCTTCATCTGGGGGATGGGAAAGGGTTTGACGATATAATCAAAGGCCCCGTATTTCATGGCCTCAATCGCGGTTTCCGTCGTTCCATAGGCCGTCATGAGAATGACAAGGGATTTCGGATCGATCTGTTTGATCTCCTTGAGCACCTCGATCCCGCTTCGGCCCGGCATCTTGATGTCCATGAGGATGAGGTCCGGGGAGTTTTCCTTGACCCGCTGCAGGGCCTCTTCTCCATTCTGAGCCGTGAGAATGGCAAAGGAACCCTCCAGCATCCGTTTCAGGGAGTAACGGATCGATTTGTCGTCATCAACGATGAGTAGGGTCTGCATCCTTCTCCTTTTGGATTTAGGGGAAGCCAGAGATGAAAAGCGGTTCCCTCTCCCGGGTGGCTTTCGACCTCAATCTTTCCATGATGCTGGTCGATGATCCGGTGGGCAATGGAGAGACCGAGGCCCATGCCGCCTTCCTTGGTCGAAAAGAAGGGATCAAAGAGTTTCTTCAGGTCTTCGGGAGGGATCCCAATCCCGGAATCCTGGATCGAGAGTTTCATCCAGCGGTTATCCTCCAGGACCCTTGCGCTGAGATCGAACCGGCCTCCCTCTCGGCATGGCCTGGACGGCATTGATCAAGAGATTGAGCACCACCTGCTTCATCTGTTCCCGGTCGAGAGTGATGGGGGGCAGGGCGTTGAAATCCCTATTGACAGAGATCCGTTGCCTTTCAAACTGGGGTTTAAGCAGCTGAAGGATCTCATCAAAAACGGCGACGATTTCCGTTTCTTTGAAGAGGGGAGGGGCGGGTTTTGCAAACCGGAGAAACTGTTCCACGATCTCATTGATCCGCTGGATCTCTTCTTCGATCACCTTGAGATCCTCCCGATGGGCGGTTTCCGGCGGGAGGCTCTCGGTCAGGGAATGGATGAGGATGTTGATACTCGTCAGGGGATTTCGAATCTCATGGGCAATCCCTGCGGCCAGTTGGCCCAGGGCCGCCAGTTTTTCCGACCGAATGAGCTGGGCCTCCGTCTTTCTGAGATCGGCGCTTGTCTTTCTGGATCTTTTCTTCCATCTGCTGGCTGAAGACCTTGAGCTCCTGGTACATGGAGGCATTCTGAATGGCCAGACCTGCCTGCTGGGCAAAGGTCATCATCGATTCAAGGGCCTCCCTCGTCACGTTTTTCCCGGCTCGGTGTGGTCGGCGGCAATGGCGCCCATGGCCTTCTCTTTCACGACCAGGGGGATCACGACCAGGGAGTGGAGGTTAAATTTCTCTTTAAGAATCGGGTTCACCCTCGGATCGTGCATCGGCATCCGGGACGATGAAAGGCTTCTTCTCAAAGATCGAACGGGCGACCACGCTGTCCTGCAGGGTCCAGAGGCAGGACGACATCCTTGATTCGTTCCTCATCCAATCCGACTGCCATCTTGCATTCGAGGACGTCCTTCTTCTCATTGACCAGATAGAGGCGGGCCCGGTCAAAGCCGATATTTTTCATCACCCCTTCGAGAACGAGCCTGAGAATTTCATCGATATCGAGTGTCTCCATCAGGCCTGAATTTTCGATACAGATGGCTGCCTGATTGGCAACCGTTGTCAGCATCTCTTCTTCCATCTTTGAAAAGGAGTGGGGGTAAGAGGTATAGCAGTTGATCACCCCGATGACCCGGTTCTTGATGCACATGGGGACGCTCAGCATGGAAACCAGCCCCTCTTTTCTGGCCAGGTCCTTTTCCTTATAGAGGGGCTCTTTCAGGACATCGAGAATGGCCATGGGCCGATTGTGCAGGGCGACCTGGCCGACCACCCCTTCTCCCAAGTTCAGACTTCTCTCCTTCAGGTATTCTTCGCTGATGCTCTGGGTGGCCTTCAGTTTTAATTGATTGTCCTTTTCGTCGAGAATCCAGAGAGAGCATATCTTTGAGTCCATGAGATTGGCTGTGACCGTGACGATCAGACGAAGGACGTCTTCGAGGTAGAGACCCGAGGCAATGGCCTTGCTGATTTCGAGCAGGGCATTGATCTCTTTGGATTCAAAATGATGACTTTTATCGGGCAAGTCCGAATTTCCTTTCTATTCTTTGACTGAAATCGAACTGGAAGGTGATTCCTTCCGGTCCGGCAATAGATTATAGTCCTGGCAGTCGCACTCCCGTTACCCAAGAGGGTGTAAAACAGTTGTTTCGACCAAATTGGCTTTAAATAGAAGATAAATTTACCTAATCATAAACGAAAACCTCCGCTTTGCACAATAAAAAATGAGAACCCGGAGAAGCTCCCACGGCCTCTTTTCCACATTTTCTTGCCGGTTGATATTGTCTTTTTTTATTCTTATTGCTATTTTATCGTTATAAAACTTCAATTACGGTTATTTCCCAACAAATCAAATATTAGTGAAAGGAAAGGGGGTTTGCCATGCCTTGGGTCAATACGATCTTTGGTAAGACCGTTTCGAAGGCGGAGCAGGAGCAGATTAAGTCTGGGATCGCCGAAATTTTGAAGGATATTTTGGCAAAGGAGGAACGCGGCCTGAGCGCTACTTTCTGCACGGCCGACGGGTTTTACCGCTCAGGAGAGGCCAGTTCCGATGCGGCAGTGGTTGAGGTCCAGTACATTGGGCAGTATCCCCTTGCCAAAAAGCAGGAAGTCACGCGACGCATGTGTAATCTCCTCGTCAGGTCGTTAAATCTTTCTCCCCTGGAGGTTATTGTTCTTTTTTCAGAGTTTCCGAGTGAGAATTGGGGTCGCAAAACAGGCAATTTTCAATGACACCATGCGTTCAAGCGACCCATGGAGGGGCGAGATACCCCCGGAGAGGTAAGATTCATATTTTGTAGTCCGGTGGCACAGCATATCTGGAGGCTCTTTATTTTTTTGTGTAATGGGAGGGTTCAATTCATCTGCAAGGGTTGACCCGAGCATGGGATTATGCTAAATCAAAATGATGTCTTTCTGTTCAGATAACGAAACGGGTTAATAAAGATGGGGTAGGGTTGGAAGGTACTTTGATTTTTAGAAAAAGAGAGGAAGATGGATCCTAATAAGGAGTGGTGGATCGAGCAACGGTGCAGGAAGGCGGCTGAAAAATTGAAGGCCCATGGCTTTGAGGCGATTTACGTAAGAACCAAGGAGGATGCCGCCGTAGAAATCCTGAAATATGTGACTCCAAGTGCCTCTGTTGGAGTGGGGGGATCGATCACGATTCGCTCACTGGGGATCTTGGAGAAGTTGAGGGAAAAGGGCCATACCGTTTTCGATCACTGGGTTCCCGGTCTCTCCAAGGAACAGTCCCTTGAAATCCGTAAGGCTCAGATGACCTCTGATCTTTTTCTGAGCAGCAGCAACGCTATTACCATGAACGGGGAATTGGTCAACATCGACGGCATCGGGAACCGGGTCAATGCCATCAATTTTGGACCCGGGAAGGTGATTCTCGTTGCGGGTTACAATAAGATTGTGAAAAATGTGGACGAGGCGATTAAAAGGGTAAAAAACGAAGCATCGCCACCGAATGCAAGACGTCTTAACTACGGATCTTCCCTGTGCAAAATTGGGATGGTGTGCAGACTGTAACTCCCCGGATCGGGCCTGCCGCATGATCGTGATTCATGAACGAAAGCCGATGTTTACCGATATCCTTGTCATTCTCGTTGGAGAAGATCTGGGGTACTGATCAAATGCAGAATTCGGAATGCGGAGTTCGGAATTGAAATTCGAAAATCAGGCAGAATCAAATTCAATTCCGCAATCCACAATTCGCAATCCGAAATCATAAAAGGAGGAGGGTGTATGGGAAAAATCAGAAGGGCGATTATCAGTGTATCGGACAAATCCGGGATCGTATCATTTGCGAAGGAATTGTCCCAACTGGGGGTGGAGATTCTTTCTACCGGAGGAACGGCGAAGGCATTGAGGGAGCAGGGGATCCCCGTCAAGGATATCTCGGAGTACACGGGGTTTCCGGAGATGCTCGATGGCAGGGTGAAGACCCTTCACCCCAAAGTCCATGGAGGCCTTCTGGGCCAGAGGTCGAGACCCGAGCATGTCAAGAAGATGAACGAACATGGGATCCTTCCCATTGACCTTGTGGCGGTCAATCTTTATCCCTTTGAGGCGACGGTTGCCAAAGAGGATTGTCCCCTTGAGGAGGCGATCGAAAACATTGACATCGGAGGGCCGACGATGCTCCGGTCTTCCGCCAAAAACTACCCGGATGTGACGGTCCTGATTGATCCGATGTGACTATGCCCCTGTCCTTGCCGAGTTGAAGGAGAAGGGCGAGGTTTCGATCGAAACCAATTTCCGGTCTGTCAAAAAAGGTCTTTCAGCATACCGCCCGCTATGACGGGGCCATCTCCAACTACCTGGGCCAGATCGAAGGGGGTAAGAAGGCTTTTGAGTTTCCCGAGACCTATACCTATCAGGTTAAAAAGGTCCAGGAACTGCGGTACGGAGAGAACCCTCATCAGAAGGCGGCTTTTTATCGGGAATATCTCATGACAGAGCCCTGTGTATCCAATGCGCGCCAGCTTCAGGGGAAGGAACTGTCTTTCAATAATATTCTGGATGTTGACTCGGCCTTTGAAACGGTGAAAGAGTATCGGCGAGATTGCGACCGTCATCATCAAGCACAATAACCCCTGCGGTGTTGCCACCTCCACCACAGGTCTGGCCGATTCCTACCGGAAGGCAAGGGATTGTGATCCGGTCTCTGCCTTTGGCGGCGTCATTGGCTTCAACCGGCCGGTGGACAAGGAGACAGCAGAGGAGATGGTCCAAGATCTTCCTCGAAGTGATCATTGCCCCGGGATACGCTCCCGAGGCCCTGGAGATTCTCAAATCGAAGAAGGATCTCCGCATCCTTCAGTCACCCCCGCTCAACACAGCCTATCTCCAGAGCGGATTCGATCTGAAGAAAGTGGTAGGCGGCCTTTTGATCCAGAACCGAGATCTGGGCCGGGTGCCGATGAAGGACTGGAAGGTGGTCACCAAGAGAAAACCGACGGAGGAGGAACTGAGGGCAATGGCCTTTGGCTGGAGGGTGGCCAAGCATGTCAAATCAAATGCCATCGTTCTCGTCCGGGAAGATCGGACGATTGGAATTGGGGCAGGCCAGATGAGCCGTGTCGATTCAACCCGGCTTGCGGTGATGAAGGCCCAATCTCCGACCAAGGGGACGGTTCTGGCCTCGGATGCGATGTTTCCCTTCAGAGACGGAGTCGATACAGGCAGCAGAGGCGGGTGCTGTGGCCATCATCCAGCCCGGCGGCTCCATCCGGGACGATGAGGTGATCGCAGCCGCGGATGAACACAATATCGCCATGGTCTTTACGGGAATGAGACACTTCCGGCACTAAGCCGGAAATTCGAATCCGAAATCCGAATTGCAAATAAACTCGAATGACCGAAATCCGAAACGAAAGAGGTTCGGTCATTGGAAATTGGAGTTTTGGATTTGTTTGGGATTTGAATTGGGATTTCTGATTTTCAGTCGATCTCTGCAATTCTTACGCTGATACGGTTGACAAGATATAAAAGGAGAGGTTAACTATGAAGGTACTGGTGGTGGGGGGCGGAGGCAGAGAACACGCTCTGGTATGGAAGATTGCGCAGAGTCCAAGGGTGTCGAAGATCTTCTGCGCACCGGGAAATGCGGGAATCTCACAGCAGGCCACGCTTGTTCCCCTCAAGGCGAATGATCTGAGGGGGCTTCTCGAATTTGCCCAAGATGAAAAAATCGATCTGACCGTGGTGGGTCCGGAGGAACCCCTAACCAGAGGGATTGTCGATCTTTTTGAGTCGAAGGGGCTTGCTATCTTTGGAGCCAGCAGGAAGGCAGCAGAGATCGAAGGAAGCAAGGCCTTTGCCAAAGAGATGATGAAAAAATACCATATTCCCACCGCCGCCTACGAGGTGTTTGAAGACCGGGAAAAAGCGGTCTCCTATATCCGGAAGAAAGGGGCTCCCATTGTCGTAAAGGCGGATGGCCTTGCGGCGGGCAAGGGAGTCATGATCTGTAAAACGGTCGATGAGGCGATGGATTCCCTCGACGAGATCATGGTGGAGAAAGTCTTTGGGGATGCAGGGAAAAAGGTTGTGATCGAAGAATGCCTTATGGGTGAGGAGGCTTCCTATATCGCCTTTACCGACGGAAAATCGATTCTTCCCATGGCATCGTCGCAGGATCATAAAGCGGTATTCGACGGCGACCAGGGACCCAACACAGGCGGGATGGGAGCCTATTCCCCTGCGCCTGTTGTGACGGAGGAGGTTCACGAAAGAATTCTCGAAAAAGTCTTGAGACCCATGATTCAGGGCTTGGGCGAGGAAGGAAGGCCCTACAAAGGCGCCCTCTATGCCGGACTGATGATTCGGAATGGGCACCCCAAGGTGCTGGAATTCAATGCCCGGTTTGGAGACCCGGAGACCCAACCTGTCTTGATGCGGATGAAGGGAGACATTATTCCCGATCCTGGAGGCCTGCATCCACGGGAATCTTTCGGTCCCGGATCGAATGGGATCCCCGATCGGCCGTGTGTGTGGTCATGGCCTCAGGAGGATATCCGGGGGATTACGAGAAGGGAAAAGTCATCAAGGGACTGGATGAGGTTTCCCGAATGAAGGATATCTTTGTCTTTCATGCGGGGACAGCTTTGAAAGATGGGAAGGTGGTGACGAATGGCGGAAGGGTCTTGGGAGTGACCGGACTCGGCGAAGACATCCAGAAGGCGATTGAGCGGACCTATCAGGCGGTTCACAAAATCTCCTGGGATGGCGTCCATTACCGGAGAGATATCGGGGCCAAGGCGTTACAGATACCACCAGAAAGATAAGCAATGAGATATGCTACCAGTTTTCAGGGATGAAAGGTTTTTAGCCTCCGGTTTCTTTAATCGTGGCAGTCAGTGCCGGCGCCATATGCCGGATTGAAAATTTAATTATTTAATGCAAGGAGGAAGATGAAAATGTATAAGATTGCAGTCATTCCCGGAGACGGGACAGGGCCTGAAGTCGTTGCAGAAGGATTGAAGGTCCTGAAGACAGCTTCTGAAAAATACGGTTTTAAATACGAACTGGTCCATTATGACCTGGGTGGAGAACGGTACCTGAAGACAGGTGAGACGCTTCCGGATTCCGTCTTGGAGGAATTAAGAAAGATGGATGCCATCTATCTCGGAGCCATCGGGCATCCAGGTGTGAAGCCCGGGATATTGGAGAAGAATATATTATTAAGGATCCGCTTTGAGCTGGACCAGTATATCAATCTGAGACCCGTCAAACTCTATCCTGGAGTCGATACACCCTTGAAGGACAAAGGACCTGAAGATATCGACTTTGTTGTTGTCCGTGAAAATACCGAAGGAGCTTATGGGGGAGCAGGTGGTTTCTTAAAAAAGGGGACACCCGATGAGATTGCGATTCAGGAGGCGATCCATACCCGAAAAGGGGTGGAGCGGTGCATCCGCTTTGCCTTTGAACTCTGCCGGAAGAGAAATCAGAAAAAGAAGGTGACCCTCTGCGGAAAGACGAACGTCCTGACCTATGCCTTTGACCTCTGGGAGAGGGCCTTCTATGAGGTCGCAAAGGAGTATCAAGGGCATTGAGACCGATTATGCCCATATCGACGCAACCTGCATGTGGATGGTCAAGAATCCGGAATGGTTTGATGTGATCGTCACAGACAATATGTTTGGGGATATCATCACGGATCTGGGAGCCATGATCCAGGGAGGCATGGGGATTGCGGCCGGAGGGAACATCAATCCCAAGGGGGTCTCGATGTTTGAGCCCATGGGCGGCTCCACTCCCAAATATACGGGCAAGGGTGTCGTCAGTCCCTTTGCAGCCATTGCCGCCTGCCAGATGATGCTGGACTACCTCGGAGAAGAAAAGGCAGCCAGCGGGATCGAAGAGGCCATGATGAAGGTCTTGGCAAAGATGTGAAGAGCCTGGCTGCCGGCAAAATGGGATACAGCACCTCCCAGGTCGGCGACCTTGTCGTTAACTACCTCATTAAAGAATAATCGGATTCAAGCTCTGCTCAAATCATGTAAAACCGAGAGTCAGCCTGACGGACGATGTC
>CAWHGS010000004.1:0-22152 GCA_963828805.1 uncultured delta proteobacterium | reverse complement strand
CCGGTTGAATCGCAAATTGCAGTTGAAGCGGAGAGAAATCAGATCTCTTTTACTTTGAGGTTGGCGGGCGACTTTTCGATGGCTTCGGATATTTCCTTCAAAAGGTTCGAAATCTTTTCTCCTCCTTCAGAAGCAGGGGTTGGAAGCCGGGTCTCTCCGCGCTGTTCGTAGAGATCCAGGGCCTGTTGGATCGTAACGTATTCAATGGAACGGCCCGGTTGAAAGGCGATTTCATGACTGTTCCCCGGAACCGTTTCAACGACGAGTCCTGCATCGGTCATCTCCAGGAGATGCTGTCGAACCAAAAGAATGGGAATTTCCAACGCATGGGCGATCTGATGGGTTGTCAAGGGTTTTTCCCCCTGTGCGAATCTTTTAACGATCAGATGGAAGATCCTCAGCATGAGTATCTTTTTGGAGCCCTCGCTGATGCGGGAATAATCCGGATGGAAACCAAACGTTTCATAGTGCTCACTGGCATGGGCGATTTCAGCCCCTAAGAGAACGATCGTCCAGCTCATCTGGAGCCAGACCAGAAAGAGGGGCAGAGCCGCAAAACTCCCGTAAATGGCGCTATAACTTGCCACCCCGATCTGGAATTTGATATAGAACCACTGGACCATCTGGTAAATCGTCCCAGCCGCGACGCCGCCAACGATCCCGGAGCGGAGGGGGATCCTGGTATTCGGCATGACCAGGTAAAGCAGCGTCAAAAGAGTCCACATTGAAACATACGGCAGCAGATTCAGAAGAAAAAGATGACCGAACTGAAAGACCCAAGAATGGAGATCTTCTTGACGATCCCTTTCACCTTGCTCGCCACCAAAACAGTCACGCTGCTCGAAATGACAAGAAGGACGGGGGCGAGGAACATCATGGTCAGGTAATCACTGAATTTTCGAACTAATGTCCTTGGTTTCCTGACCTCCCAGATCCCATTGAAGGAGTCTTCGATCTTTCCCATGATCGATATGACTGTCCAGAACAGCAAGATCACACCGATACCGGCGATAAGCCCGCCCTTGACGTGCTCGAGAAGGGAACGAGAAAATCTAAGAATCTGGTCCGTCAAATCCACCTGCCAGTTTGCCTCCTGGGCCATCTGTTGGATTCGGCTTTCAATCAGTTTCTCCAGTCCAAAGCCCTTGGCGATCCCAAAGGCCACTCCGATCAAGGGAACAAGGTTGAGCAGGGTATAGTAGGTCAGAACCGAGGCGCTCTTTTGACCGTCATTTTTCACAAATCCTCGCAAGGCCAGAATAATCACACGAAGACATTTAAGGAGGAAGGCTTTGGCCGGGGGAAGATCTCTTTAAACGAATTTCCCAGACGTCCTTTTTGATGAAAAGAAGAATTTGTGAAATCATGAGCTGTTTCCAAGAAAGACTTTGGAGAAATTGTTTGAAGGGTTCCACGTGTCATGCCCACCAGTTTTGACAATGGAGGCATCTCGAGAGGCATCCCAAGAAAAAGATCCTATTTCAATTTAAACTCAACCCGGCTCTCTTTCAAATTTTCCCTTTTGGGAGGCGCCAGGGTTTTCGGTCCCACAATGAAGACCCTTTCTGGTTCAACCTGTCCGGATTTGAGGATCGCTTCCTTTACCTTCATGGACCTCTGGCTGGCCAGAAGTCTCAGATCTTCTTCCTTGACCTCGAGTGTAGGTGAGCATCAATTTTTCCATTTCAGGTCCGGGGATATCTTTTGTTATCCCCAGGGCATTCTTGGGTTTTGGAAACTTTTCTTCCTTGTAGGCCAGTTTCAAATATTTCTCGTACTCGGCAGGTTCGATCTTGACCTCATCAACGGGGACGGCCGACTGCCCTTTCTTCAGACATCTCCTTCAACTTCTGGGCCTTCAGTTTTCTCTGGAAGAAGACCTGCCTTAACCCTTCCTTGTCCTTCTCGGGATCGACATAGCCTTCGATATCGAGTTTAATCGGGGTCCGGTCGTGGAGGGCCTTGATGAGGGTGTCGAGCTTGGTCAGGCTCTCTCCCTGGATCGCAGCGCTTCCGTAATCAAACTCCATGTAATCGAGCTTTTCACTTCCACCAAAGGCTGCTCCGATCAGGGCAAAAGGCGACGTTGCTGCCTTGACCAGGAGGTTAAGAATGATCTTTAAGATAATGCCGAAGATGCTGAATTTCGGGTCATCAAGGCTTCCGGAGACCGGGATGTTCAGATCGATCTCTCCCTTTCTGTTCTTGAGGAGGGCAACGGCCAATTTCACGGGCAGCTTTGTGGCGGTCGGGCTATCCACCTTCTCGCCGAAAGTGAACTGGTCGAGAAAGATCCGGTTCTGGGCATCGAGCTTTCTGTTTTCGATATGGTACTTCAGGTCGATAAAGAGCTTGCCCTTTTCGATCGCATAGCCGGCGTACTTGCCGGAATAGGGGCTCATGGGGCTGAGTTCGATGTCTTTAAAGCTCACCTTCAGGTCGAGATAGAGGTTTTTCTTGAGAGGGTTGATCTTTCCGATGATCTCAACCGGCGAGGACTGCTTGCCGAATTTCCCCCGGAGTTCGACATCCGCCGTGGTCGCCTCTTCCGACGAGAGTCCCGAGACCTTCCCTCCCATTTCCGTCATGTTCACCGTCACGTTCGGCTTGATGAAGTAATCCGAGTAGTTGATGTTTCCTCCCTGGAAGGTGATCGTCCCGATCTTGATGTTTGAGGAGGCGATTCCTTCTCGTAGGTGGGGTCTTCTTCTCCTCCGTACTTGGGAGAAGCTTTCTTTCCGGTTTCCTTGCGGGCCTCACCCTTCTTTTCCAGCCGTGATCTGCTGGAGGTTGACGGCGCCGTTGGAATTGATAATCACCCGGGCATAATAATCGGTAAGAGCGACTCCCTCGATGTTGACATAGAACGGGTTCATTCCGATATCCATATTGGAAAGGGCCAGGGATTTCCATTTAAGCAGGTCTTCCGAATTCGCCTTGTCGATGGTGGCAAAGTCATTTAATGAAGAATCTCCCTTATAGACGATTTGAATGCCTTTCCCGTTTCGTCTTTGAGTTGGAGATTGCCTGTGGTTGACAGGTGGCCATCTGTCAGGACGATTCTCACCTGATCGGCGAAATAGGGCTGGTAGGGAAGGAGATCGATGTCTTTAAGGGCTACCTTGAGATTGGCGGAAAGAGGATCGATGCCCACGGGTCCCGAGACGGAAATACTCCCCTTCTTGTTGAGGACGAGGGAAAGGGATGCCTGCCCTGTACTGTTCTTGGCTGTTGACAAATTCTCTCGCCAGAAGCTGAATGGCCTCTGCCTCGAGCGTCACCGGTTCTTCGGGCATCCGGTCTTCGAACCCGACCCTGTACTGATCGAGGGTTACCTTGCCAACGTTAATCAGCCAAGGCTTCTCTGTCTGCTCTGCTTTCTCCTGGGCCGCACCGTGTCTCCTCTTTCTTCGCAGGCTCCGGGAAGAGGGTCTGAAGGTTAAGTTTTCCGTCTTTGAGACGCTGGACCGAGACGCGTCCCCTGCTGTGTCGAGACTTCTCCGACGGAAACCGTTTTCTGGTTGAGGTCAACCCCGGTCTTCTGGACGGTCAGAAGCGGGAGGTTGAGGAAAGGCTCGGATTCTTCCTTCTTCTTCAGCCTGAGCGATTTCAGGGCGAGGGATAGGTTTGAAAGCTTTGTGATCGTGTCCTTATCGGTTTTGCCGTACTGGTAGCCGGTGGAAAGGTCGAGCGTTCCGTCTTCGATATTAAATAGAATCTTCTCCTGATAGTAGGGAGCATACCGGTTGAGAACGACGTTTTTCAACTCCAGAGACCCGTCGATCTTTCAGAGGATCGAGGCTCACGCTGTTCTTTGTCGAGAGCGTCGTGGTTTGGTCGAGCAAGAGCGAGAGAGACAGATTCCCTTTGGCATTTTTCGCCGTCGAGATGTTCTCGCCCCGGACCGTGATCTTTTCCCCGATGAAGCTGGTGGGCTCCGAAGGCGCCTGGTCTCCCATCTTGACCGTGTACTGATCGAGGGAAAGCTTCTTCAGGGCCACAATCCATTTCTTTTCCTTCTTCTTTTCCGGTTCCGAGCTTCTTGGGCTCTTCTTTGATGGGGGGAAGGGGAAGGAGGAAAGAGCTTCTGAAGATCCAGATTCCCCATTCTTGAATCGGTTGAGGAGCGAGCCTTCCCTTCTCCGTCGAAAGACTGCCCACCGTCAACTTTCTCTTTGTGACATCGACCTCGGTGTCCTTGACCGAAAGGATCGGTATCTTCAGAAAGTCCTCTTTCTCATCCTGTCTTTTCAGCCTTAAGGCATTGAGAATGACCGAAAGATCTGAGAGGAGAATCTCCGGCTCTTTCTCGCCTTTGGCATATTTGTAACGGGTTGAGAAGTCGAGGCGGCCCTCCTCGAGGTTGAACAGGATCTGGTCCTGATAATAAGGCGAATATTTCTTCAGAGGAACAGACTTGATCTCCAATCCTCCCTCGGCCGATAAGGGTTCTAAAGAGAGTTCCCCCTGGAGATTGATATTCTCTCGGGCTTCCGAAGTGATGGATAGGGCATAGGCTGTCTTCTTCTCTTTCTGATTGCTGAAATGATCGACCTTCAATTCAATCGGGCTTAGGACCGTCTTAAAGGGTGTCTTCCTGGAAAGGTCTGAAAAAAAGACCTTGCCCCCCCTTAGTTCAATCTCATCGGCATCCACCGTTGTTGGAGCAGTTTCGCCCTTTTTTATCTCCCCGATTCTCTCTTCAACCCTTGGGAAACGGGATTCTATGTTGAGCACGCCAGCCTGATTCCGCACAACATTCAACTCAGGGGACTGTATGGAAACCTTGGACAGATGAAAGACTTTCTTAAGGGGTTCTGTGGGTGCAATTCCTATTTCCAGAAGAGGGAGCCTGAATAAAGGGTTGTTCTTTTCATCGTCCAGGGCCACTTTTTTCAAAGAGACATTTCCGGTCAGTGTGAGGGAAGGTCCCTTGTCTTTGTACTGGATGAACGCGAGCTTTGATCTGCGTGTCGAGGTAAGCGGAAACGATTTTGAAATTCAATTTCAGTCGGAAGATAGGCAAGATAATAGGGAATATCGAGATCCTTGATATCGATATCAAAATCTGTTTCATGGGAATCGGCAAAGGGTTTCGTTTTCCCTTGAATGACATAGGGGGTTTCATTAATCTTTGCGGACAAGGCAGGTTGAACAAAAGTTTCAATGTTGCGAGGAGATATTGGACAGCGAGGGGATGCCAATCGTCAGCTCTCTGACCGCATGTTTCGTATTCTTAGGCCCGTCCCAGAAGTCGATGCTTCCATTTTCGATCTTGATGTTATTGAGGGAGAACCTGAGGGGTTTGGATTTCTCTGCGGCTTTTCTGCAGGTTTGGGTTCCTTCTTTTCCATGAGGTCGGAAAAATTATAGGTCGTCTCGTCTGATCCGTTTGATGTTGATATAGGGTTGCTTGAGCCGGATCTCGCTGAGAACGAGGGCCAATCTTGAGGGACGGAGATACTCTGGAGATTCACATAGAGCTCGTCAAAGGAGACGAATTTTTCTGAACCTCCTTTGTCCTTTACGAGAAACCCCCTTACGGTTAAAGAAAGGGCATAGGGGTTAATTTTGATCTGCTCAATGGTCACTTCCCGATGAAGGGCTTCAGAGAGTTTCTTGCTTAGAAGAGATTTGACGATGGGGGGCAAACCGAAAAAACCAAAGAGGGTAAAGACGGCAAAGAAGATCACTATCCACTGTGAAAATTTTCTTGAACCGACCTATTCGTTGAACCCAATCTGTTCCCATCTGACCTCTCCAATGAAATAATAGTCACCACTCATCATTATTCTATTCATGAGGATTGTAGAAGTCAATAAAGATTTCACGGAGATTTGATGAAAAGCCTTTCTATTGCACCTCGCTTTGCCGTGGGTTAAATTATATGAAATCCTTTTTGGTTTCATCGGGTTCCTTTTTGGGGGAAAAGGAAGAGAAAAAAAGGAGAAGCCAGTGACGGCCAAAGAAAGTCTTGCCCACGATTATGGCCGGCTTGCAGGGTTTCTAAGGGGCATCTCCCTCCGCTTCCAGCTCCTCGCGACCCTGGAATTTCTTCTTTTACTGCCCTCCGGATTCCTCCTCGTTCTTCTGGGAAGCTTCTTCATCCTCGATTTGAAGAAAGCATTCCCTTATCTGCCCTTTGTCTATGCCCTCGTCTCCATTGTCTTCCTGTTCTTTCTTCTGATTTTGGCGATATGGAGGATTGGCTCCAGGCCTTCCATGGAGCGGGTTGCGAGAAGGGTGGAGGAAACCTTCCCCCACCTCAGGGATGATGTCACCAATTCATTTCTCCTTTTTGAACAGGTCGAAAAGGATTCAACGGCAGGGCCAGATATCAGAAAGATTGATCGTTGCCCAGATCAGGAGAACCGTGGGTGAGGTCTCCTCGATCAGACCGGGCCAGGTGGTCAGCTTCAAAGGAGCGCTTCGATACCTCCGGCTCTTTCTCCCGCTTCTCTTCGCCTTTTCCATCGTATTCGCCTTGGACCCTCAGATCCTGGGCCGATCCATGGCTTTGATCCTTCATCCTTTCTCAAATCTGCCGGTAAGAGAGATCTTTCATCTCCCTCGATCCAAAGGGATCGACGGTGTTGCGTGGCACTCCAGTGGTTATCCGGGCCCAGACCACGGGTTATCTTCCGGACAAGCTCACCTTGACGATCTGGCCTGAAGGGGGCGAACCCAGGCGCTTTGCAATGGAATCGGAAGGGGACGGCCAATTCAGCTACCGGGTCGCCTCTGCTCAGAGTTCTTTCCGTTATCAGGCAAACCATGGAAGCACGCTCTCTCCCATCTACACCCTTCAAGTGGTGGACCCGCCTGAGATTGGGAAGATGAGGCTCACCCTGATCCCTCCCGATTATACCGGTCTTCCGGTTGTTGTGAAAGAAGAGGGACATATCGAGGCCCTGAAGGGAACGGTCGTGAATTTGGAGGCCCGGGCAACCAAGGCGATCAAGGAAGGGAAGGTGATCCTGGATCAGGAGAACCAGCTCCTCCTGAAGGTGAAAGAGGACCAGTTGACAGGAAGCCTCCTTGTCCTTTCTCCGGGGACTTATCATATTAAGGTGAAGGATGATCTCGGGTTTGAGAATCCTAATCCGGTCCAGTATCAGATCCGGTTGATACCCGATCAATACCCTGAAGCAGAAATCGTCAGTCCAGGCCATGACCTGGAGATTTCAGGCAGTGAAATCCTTCCGATCGTCTATACAGGAAAGGACGATTTTGGAATTACAGCCATAAGGTTGAGCTATCAGGTGGGAGGAAGGGACGGCTCCATCCATCTGAAGAGTAGCGATACCAGACGCTCTCTGGGGCCTGAGACCTTCAAATGGGACCTCGGCAGTCTCGGTCTGGCTCCGGGAGACCGGGTGGTCTATCGGGTCGAGATCTGGGACAACGATTCCATCTCCGGCCCCAAGAAAGGAACTTCCCAGACGTTCGTCCTTTCGGTCAGAGACGACAGGGCTCAGGCAGCCAAAGAAGGAGAAGAAGCCCAGCAGATTGCAGACGCCCTCCTGGATCTGCTGGCTGACCAACTTGAAGACTTGAAAGAGAAAGAGGGTCTGGCCAAGGGGATGGAAGAGGTCTTGAAGCAGGTTGACCGGAACCTCGATCGGATGAAAGAGAGGCCGGATCGCTTTGAACTGGAAGCCCTGAAGCGGAACCTCCTCTCCCTGAAGAACCGGGTCCTTGACGAACCGAAAGAGACCGTGACCCAGGAACTGGAACGCCTCGCCCTCCTCGCAGAGGATATTGCGAAGCGGGCAAGAATGAATGAGGTGGAGGCCCTCGCCAAGGAGCTGAGAAATCGGCAGAGACGGCTCCTCGATTTCATGAAAGACCTTAAAGGCCCGCTGAACCGGGAGAGATTTGGAGGCGGTGATGAAGGAGCTGAAAAAGCTGGAAGAGCTTCTCCGTTCCGTCATGGAGCCCTGAGCAAGATGGCCACAAGGCTTCCCGACGAATTTATCAACAGCCAGGAGCTGAGCGGCCTCGACTTTCAGGACCTCTTCAAGGATCTCGAAGAGATTCAGAAAAAGCTGATGGCCGGAGACCTCGCAGGAGCCCTGGAGGCTGCCCAGAGACTCCTTCAGGCCTTATCCGAGATGGTGGCAAACCTTTCAAGGGCAGGAGCCCGGGCAGGGATGGCTCCTTTCGACCGGCTTCAGGGGGAGATGTCCCGCCAATCCGGAGAGCTCGATAAGATATTGGCCGAGCAGAAGGAGATCCTTCAGGGAGACAGAAGGGATCGATCGGGAGATCAAACGCAAAGGTTGAGGAGGAGACCGAAAAGAGGCTCGGCCAATCCCTTCCGGACCTTGAGGAGACTGCTTCAGCAGCTTTTCCGTTCTCTTCCACCTGATCTTAAGGAGCTGATGGAAGAATTGAAGGCCCTTCTCAAAGGGAATCAGCTCGAACGGTTTTCTCAACATGACGGAGAAACTGGAGAAGGATCTTTCTGGAAGACCTGAAGAACAGAAGCTCATCCATCGGTTGAGAGAGAAGGTGGAGCGTCTGACTCCTGATGAGAAAGAGATCATGGCTCCGGACGACAAGGAAAAATTTCCTGGCCTCTCTTCCCGTCAGGAAAACCTGAAAGAGAGGACGAACCGTCTGAAAGAGAGGCTTGAGATGCTGGCCCAGCTCTTTCCGGGAATGGATACAGAGATCCTGAACGACCTGAAAGAAGCAGCAGGCTCCATGGGCAAGGCCTCCGGGAAGCTTAAAGGAGAGGATGCCCCCGGCGCCATCCCGCCGGAGCAGGAGGCGATCCATGAGGCTGAGCAAGTCCCAGCAGGCGATGCAACAGATGGCCCAGCAGATGGCCATGCAGATGCAGGCAGCCCGCTGGGGTTATCCCTATGCTTACGACCCAAGGCCGGGATGGTATTATGGTCCCTGGGTTCCCATGCCCACTCTTCCGCAACCGGAGTTTCAGCGGCCCAGGGAGAGGGGCTATACGGGGATCGATCGAGAAGAGTTTGAGCCGCCTTCAAAGGATGCCTATCAGGTTCCAAAGATCTTTCAGGAAAAGGTGATGGAGTCTCTGAAAGAAGAGGTTCCGTCCCAGTATAAGAAGGAGCGTGGAACACTATTTTAGAGGGTTAACGAAATGAAACTGAGAACGACTGTCCTTATTCATCCTGATGTTCGCTCTTCTTTTCCGCTCTTTCTCTTTTCTCAGGAAATCCGGGCTGTTTCGCCGGAGGTCCTCAAATCCCTTTCCGAAAAGCTGGAACGCTGGGACGTGGAGGAGGCCTGGTCGGAGGTGAAGGATCTCCTGACTCAGGAACCAAAAGATCCGAAGCTTCTGGAACTTGCCGCTCATATCGCTTTTTACCGGGGCGATTACCAGGAATCCCTGAAGCTGATGAAGTCTGCCTCGAATTGGAGGAAGAAGAGAAGCGAAAGAGTTTTGTCCTCTTTCTCGAGGGGACGATTGGGGTCACCCAGTCGCTTAAACGGTACGAGAGTCCCCATTTCTCCATCAGCCTCGATGAGAAACAGGATGGTATCCTTGCCGATTACATCATGGATGCCATGGAGAAGACCTACCGTTTCATGGCAGAGCACTATGGGTTTAACCCCAGGGAGAAGATCCGGATCGAGATCTTTCCCGATACAAAGGCATTCTATCTATGCGTCATCCCTTTCGGCCCGGGACATTGAGGTGACGGGCGCCGTGGGAATCGCCCAGTTCAACAAACTGATGGTCCTCTCTCCCAGATCGCTGGTCCACGGCTACCGGTGGCTCGATGCCATCTCCCATGAATACATGCATTATCTCATCATCAAACTCACAGCCAACAAGGCGCCCATCTGGTTTCACGAGGGACTGGCAAAATACGATGAGACACGATGGCGAAATGGGTCCTCCTATCTCTCTCCACTCTATGAGACCCTTGCTCTCCCGGGCCCTGGCAGAAGGGCGGCTGATCAAGTTTGAGAAGATGGAACCCTCTCTGGTGAAACTCGAAACCCCGGACGATGTTCAACTGGCCTATGCCCAGGCTGCCTCAGCCATCGAGTTTATCATCTCAAAGGTCGGCCATGACGGGCTTCGGGAGATCATGAAACGGATGGCGATTCCGACGACAGGAGGAGCCGGCGACTCGATCAAGGCGGTGATGGGAGTGGAGTTCAGTCGAGTTCGAGAAGAACTGGAAAGACTTCCTCGCCTCAAAAAACCTGAAGGGAGTGGATGGGGTCAATGTCCGCAGGCTCAAGATCAAGGGTGGTCTCGCCGACGAGGAACGTCTCGATCTGGAAGAGATCAAGTCCATGGTGGCAAGAAACCGGGCCCATCTCGGAGACCAGCTCAAGGAGAGAGGGAGAATGGGAGCTGCCGTCATCGAATATCGGAGGGCGCTGGCGGAAAACCCGAATTCGGTTCCGATCCTGAACAAGCTTTCCTCTGTTCTCATCGGCCTGGATCGGGAGAAAGAGGCCCTGGAGCTTCTTGGTCCGGGCCAGGGATCTATCACCGGATCATCCCACGGCTTATACCACTCTGGGCAAGATCTATTTGAAGCAAAAGGATTTCAAGTCGGCGATGGAATCCTTTCAGACCGTCCATCCAGATCAATCCCTTCAATCCGGAGGTCGCATCTGGGTCTGGCTGAGGCTTATGAGATGTCTGGGAGATAAGGAGGGTGGTTTGAAAGAAAGGGAGATTGCCAAGAAACTGATGCGCTGACAAGGTTGAAGGCAGGGAGGCTAAAGGCTCAGGCTAAAGAGCTGAAACCTGAAACCTTGTGCCTGTTGCCTATCGTTTTTAGAATGTAGGGTGCGTTCCCCGAACGCACTATGGTAACGGCGTGATCGGCGATCACGCCCTACAAAAAGACAACCTGTGGTTTTGATTTCAAAATGCTAAATTGCCACGAATCTTGAAACTTGTTGCCTGCATCCTAAATACGTGAAGGAGGACCGATGGAAGCAGCGAAAGAGTACGTGATTCCCGACGAAGACCTGGCCCAGGTCGAAGAGATGGGCCGAAAGAAGGCAGAGATCCTCTCTGAGATCAAAAAGGTGATCGTGGGTCAGGACAAGGTGATCGAGGAGATCCTGATCGCCCTTTTTTGCAAGGGACACTGCCTGCTTGGTGGGCGTCCCCGGATCTGGCCAAGACCCTGCTCATCTCGACCCTGGCAGGGATCATGGAGCTCGATTTCAATCGGGTGCAGTTCACCTCGGATTTAATGCCTTCCGACATCACTGGAACCGATGTGCTGGAGGAAGACCCGGGAAGCAAACGGCGTTCCTTCCGTTTCATTAAGGGCCCCATCTTTACGCATATTCTCCTGGCAGATGAGATCAACCGGACACCTCCCAAGACGCAGGCTGCCCTCCTTCAGGCCATGCAGGAGTACAAGGTAACCGCAGGCGGGGTGACCCATGCTCTCGACCTGCCTTTCTTTGTTCTGGCGACACAGAACCCCATTGAGCAAGAGGGGACCTATCCCCTGCCCGAGGCCCAGCTCGACCGGTTCATGTTTAATATCATGATCGACTATCCTCCCTTGGAACAGGAGATCGAGATTGTCGCCACAACGACCTCCGGATATCAGCCCATCCTTAACAAAGTCATCAACAAGGAGAAGATCCTGCAGATGCAGGACCTGGTGAGAAAGGTCCCTGCATCCTCTCATGTGATCGGTTATGCGGTGAAGCTGGTCCGGGCTTCCCGGCCGCAGGGACCCGAAGCCATTCCCTTCGTGAAGGAATGGGTGGAGTGGGGAGCGGGGCCCAGGGCCTCCCAGTATCTGATCCTCGCAGCAAAGGCGAGGGCCATCCTGAATCATCGCTACGTCGCTTCGGTGGAAGATATCAAGGCGGTCATTCCTTCCATTCTACGCCATCGGATCATAACGAACTTCAAAGCCCAGGCGGAGGGGATCACCTCGCTAAGAGTGATCGATCATCTCCTCGAAGAGGTCAAGCCTTGAATCATTTCGACCCGAAAGTCCTGGCGAAATTGAAGAAGCTTTACCTGAGGGCCCGCTTTGTGGTCGACGGGATGATGATCGGGATCCATCCTTCGAGGGCCAAGGGAGTGAGCTCTGAATTTGAGGAACATCGGGAGTATTCCCCGGGCGATGATATCCGGCGAATCGACTGGAAAGCCTACGGCAAGTTCGACCGCTATTTCATTAAAGAATACCGGGAGACGACCAATCTGAAGACCTGTATCGTTCTGGATTCGAGCTCCTCCATGAGTTATGCCTCGGACGGCTGGAGCAAGTTTGATTATGGGTCCACGCTTACGGCTTCCCTGGCCTATCTCATGCTGAAACAGCAGGATGCGGTCGGTTTGATCACCTTTTCGAACAAGATCGAAACGGTCATTCCTCCGAAGGCCATTCATGAATATCTTTTCGCTATCCTGAGGGAGCTGGAAGAGAGAAAGCCCAAGGGAGAGACCCGGACCGGCGCGGTCCTTCAGGAACTGGCAGGCTCCCTGAATCGGCGGGGGCTCATCATTGTCATCTCCGACCTGCTGGACAAACCGGAAGAGGTCCTGAAGGGATTAAGACAGCTTCGTTCCAGGGGAAATGATGTCATCGTATTTCACCTGCTTGACAGGGATGAGCTGGAGTTCCCTTTCAGGGAGGCCACTCTCTTCCAGGATCTGGAAGAGGATCTGAATCTATTGACGGACCCCTACACAGTCCGGTCAGCCTACCTGAAGACGATACAGGCTCTCATTGAGAATTACCGGCGATCCTGCGCATCTGAACTCATCGACTATTCGCTCCTCGATACCTCGGTTGGGCTGGACCGGGCGATGACCCGTTATCTCAGCTGGCGGGAGAAGTTCAGGCGCCACCCATGAAATAAATCCGAAATTCGAATTCAATCCAAAATCCGGTTTTTATGAACCTATTCGTTTCTTAATCCCTCTTTTCTTTTGGTGTCTGGTGGCGGAGAATCATTCCCATCCTCATTCACGGCTCACGAAGAGGGATGCCATTCCAAGGAAATTTTCTGCTGTCCGCCTTCTTCTTCAATCCCAGCAGGTGATGGCGAGGCCCCAGCGTCTCAAACACCTTCTCCTGTTGGCCCTAAGGGTCCTGGCGGTGTTGAGCCTGGTCTTCATGATGGCCCGTCCTGTTCTGACAGGCCCGGGGTTTCTGGCGAAAGGGAGCGAAGAGGCAAAAATCATCATTCTCGATAACTCCCTCAGCATGGGCTACCGGGAGGATGGAGGAGAGCGGTTTGCCCTTGCCAAAAGAGCAGCCAGGGAGATGATCGAAGAGACCAGGGGAAAGATTCTGATTATTCCGACCACTTCAACGCATCGGCAGCCTGTCCCCCAGGATGAGGTGAGGTGGGTATTACCGGAGGAAGCCCTTCGAGAGACTCGATCGGATCTCTCTCTCCTTTGGCCGGGGTGATCCTGCAAAAGCTCTGAGTTTGGCCTACCGTAGGTTGAAAGAATTGAAAACACCGGGGGAGATCCTGATCCTGACCGACATGGCCCGGGGAGACTGGGAAGGGTTCAATCTGAGCCAGATGGAAACTCTCTCGGGAGAGACGGCGATCACGTTCGTCAGAATAGGAGGAGCAAATCGGGATCCCAATCTGGCCTTGAAAGAGGCGAAGTTCGTGGAAGGGGAGGCGGTGGCGGGAGTTCCTTTGCGTCTTGAAGCGACCGTATCCAATCTGTCTGATCAATCCGGATCAACCCTCGTTCAGCTTTATCTGTCCGGAGTCAAAAGGGATCAGAAATCGATGGCCCTGAAGGCCGGTGAAGAAGAAAAGGCTTATTTTGAACTTTCCTTTGACAAACCGGGCTGGGTCGAATGGAGAGGTCAGGCTATCCGGCGACCGACTGGTTTATGACGATATTTTTTATTTTACCCTCAAGATCAGAGATAAGGTCAAGGTCCTTGTTGTTGACGGAGATCCCCGGACTTCCCTCAGGGCCGGGGAGAGCTATTACCTGGTCAATGCCCTTCATCCCGGGAAGGCGGAAGGCTCTCCATTTTTGATCCGGATCATAACGGAACCTGAGTTTGACGGTCATGACCTGAAACCTTATGATACCGTTTTTTTGCTGAATGTAGCCAGGCCTCAGGCATCGAAACTGACCCCGTTCCTGGAGTCAAAAAAGCCCGTTTTTATCTTTCTTGGAGATCGGGTGATTCCTGAGGAATATAACAAGATACCGCTTTTCCCATGGAGGATTCGAGAGATCAAGGATCCGGGGACATCAAGGCCTGAAACGTATTTCCAAGATCGACATGAATCATGAGAGCCTGAGATCCTTCTCCGGCCCCGCGGGAGAGAGCCTCAGGAAGGCCTCTTTTCATCGTTACTTCAGGATAGATGGGAGCGGAAAGAATCTTCTGACCCTTGGGAACAAGGATCCCCTTCTGTGCGAAGCGGACCTTGGTAAAGGGAAACTCTTTCTCTTTACCTCCAGCGCCGATCTCGACTGGAACGATCTTCCCTTAAAGGCCGCTTACTTGCCGTTCATCCAGGGACTGCTGAAAGAGGCGGTGGGCCTGGGCAGAGAATCCTTTCCCAAAGGGATTCGAATCGGTCAATCCTTTGAAGAAAAGAGCAGCCCTGTTCAGATGATCGGGTCCGGCGGGAGGTCCGGGGATCTATCAGGTTCTCTCTGCCGACAGGAGAGGTGAGACACGGTGTGAATCCGCCCCTTGAAGAATCGGACCTGAGAAAGGTGGCTCCGGAAGAGATGAAGAAGCGGTTTGGGACGATCGAGGTAAAGGTGGTGGAATATAAGGAGGGAATGATCAGCGGTGTGCATGGGAGAAAGAAGGAACTCTGGCCCTTTTTCCTGGCTTTCCTTCTGATCGTTCTGGCTGTCGAAATGGCGATGGCCAATGGAATTCCAAGAACAGAATTGAGAGATGCCGAAGCAAGTTCGGCATGACGTTGAGAATTTGATCTGCTTCTTGTTGTTATCCTCGAATCCGTTCGGAATCTCGGTTTTGGGGTTTACCCACCATGGGGAATGAAATCTATGATTTCACGAAGACATTTCTTATCCCTGGCCCTGGGAATGACGGTTGGAGGATTAGCCCGGAACCCTCAGAGGCTTCTGGCCGCTTCCTTCCCTCATTTCTTTTTCTCCGCAGCTCAAATACCGGGGTGGCGATTGGGACCCCAATCCCTAATTTGCGGAACCGATCATTGAGGAACTGGAACTCCGAACCAGCATCGATGGCTCTAAAGGAGAGACGGGTCACCACCCTCTCCGATTCCGATCTCTTCTTCTGTCCGTTTCCTGTACATGGCCGGGAAGTATGAATTCGATCCCTTCACGCCTCAGGAGCGGGAGATCCTGAGACGATTCCTGACCTATGGCGGGTTTCTCTTTGCAGAGGATACCCTGGGGGCCAGAGGGTTCGGATTTGACCGGGCCTTTCGCGAAGAGATGAAACAGATCTTTCCAAAACATGAACTGAAGAGACTTCCGACCGATCACTCGGTCTATCAAAGTTTTTATCTCATCGGAAACATCGGAGGAAGACAGAGGGTGAATCCCTATCTGGAGGGAGTGACCATCGATCAACTGGACACCTGTCCTTTACTCCCAGAATGACCTGTCAGGAGCCTGGGCAAGGGACAAGTTTGGAAAATGGGTGAATGAATGTGTGCCGGGGGGTGAGGCTCAGAGGGCTTCTGCCTTTAAGCTTGGAATCAATATCATCGTCTATTCCCTTACCTCTGACTATAAGAAGGATCTGGTCCATCATCCCTTTATCAGGAAACGCCAGAACCAATGAACCTGAGTCAAATCACGATAGCGCCTGTTTTTCCGGTTTGGCTGATCCTTCTCCTTCCCTTCTGGGATTGGCTGCCGTCGTCCTCCAATACTGGTTTATCCGGAAGAGGCTGGGGAGGGCGAGGGCCCTTGCGATCTCCCTTCTCCGATTCTTTGCCCTTTTCTTCCTCATCTCTTTTGCCCTCAATCCCTCTCTGATGGAGAAGAAGAGATACTAAGGCACCCACGTCCTTAGCGGTTCTTATCGATACCTCTCAGAGCATGAATCAGGCCGGATCCGGAGGAAAGAGCAGGCTCGATGAAGCCAAGGCCCTTTTGCTTGAGAGACGAGATCCCTGTTAAACGCGCTGGCCAGGGAGTATGATGTCAGGCTTTATTCTCTCGGTGAATCCCTGCGGCCCCTCGATGCAAAAGAACTGACAGGTCTTAAAGCCGAAGGGAAGAGGGGAAATTTGAACGAGGCCCTGGGCAGGCTCAAGGGAAAGAATGCCTTTGCCATCCTTTTGAGCGATGGGAATCTGAAATGGGACGAAGAGGTGACGGCAGATCTTCCGCTTCTTGTTCTTCCTGCCGGTGATCCAAAGGGATACAGGGATGTCCTCATCAAGTCCGTGAAAGCTCCTGCCATTGCCTTCAGGGGAAGGGAGGTACCGATTGATATTTCGGTCAAGAGTTACGGCTACACAGGGTTGACCCTTCCTGTCGTTCTGAAGGAAGGGAACAGAGTGCTTGCAGCCAAGAATGCTCGACTTTCGGAAAACCCTGCGGAGGCAAGGCTTTCTCTCTCCTTTACGCCGGAGAAAGTGGGGCAGCATACGCTCCAGATCTCGGTTCCGACTCAGGCCGGAGAGAGCCTCCGCTCCAATAACGTTGCGAGTTTCTCCATTAACGTGGTCAGAGACAAAATCCGGGTCCTCATGATCTCCGGTAACCCGAGCATGAACTACCGCTTCATGAGGACGGCTCTGAAGAACGATCCCTCCATCGATCTGCTCTCCTTTGTTATTTTGAGAACGCCCACCGATATCTTGAATGTGCCCCTTCAGGAGCAGAGTCTGATCCCCTTTCCCGTGGAAACGCTTTTTACAAAGGAACTGAACAACTTCGATCTTCTGATCTTTGATAACTTATCCTCTCACCTTTACATCCCAACCCCTTACCTCGGGAACATCAGGGAATTTGTGAGGAAGGGGGGAGGTTTCGCCATGATCGGAGGGCCCAATCTTCTGGACGGGGGGCGATACGTCAAAACGCCTTTGGAAGAGATTCTCCCCATACGGGTGGACGGCAGAGACCATTATCGACGGGATTCCCGTTACGAGGTGAAGCTGAGCCGGGCGGGGATGAACCATCCCATAACCCGATTATCACAGAGTGAAGCCGAAAATATCGCTCTCTGGAAAGAGATGCCCGCCCTGGACGGGATGAACTTACTGGAACCCAGGAGTGATAGGAACGTTTTAATGGAGAGTGCAGATGGAACCTCCCGACCCATCCTTACGGTGGGCAGTTACGGCAAGGGCAGGGTCCTGGTTTTTGCAACAGACTATTTCTGGAAATGGGACATGGGGATGGTCAGCAAAGGGAAAGGAAACTGGGCCTATCTCCGGCTGATTGAAAGAATGGTTCGCTGGCTCACAAAAGATCCGAGCCTTGAACCGGTTCAGATCGAGTTTACTGAAAACGGCACGGGGCCGGGTCAGGAACTGGAAGTCAGGATCAAGGTGAAGGATGAGAATTCTTCTCCGAACGTAAGGGAGCCGGTCTCTTTCTCTGTATTCAATTCCGATGGAATCAAGATCGGGTCCAAATTGAAGGGATCGGGACAACCCGGCGAATACCTGGGCTCTTTTTCCCCGAGAGAGAAGGGGCCTACAGGGTGAGAGTGGAGACTCCAGGCGGGGTCGCGGAAGAATCGATTATTGTTCCCGGCCTTTCTGCAGATCTGGATGCTTACCCAAACCACGATAAGCTTAGAAAGATCGCAACATCCACAGGAGGAAAATGGGTTGGGAGGGGTGACGATCTGCTGAGAGAGGTGGAAGCCTATGGCGCCAAGAGTCAGAACCAATTCACCGAGGAGAGGCGCGTTCCCCTCTGGGGCAGGGTGTATGTTTTGATTTTCATCCTGTTCTTCCTGGGGACCGAATGGTACCTTCGAAGAAAATGGGGAATGAGTCTGAAAAATAGTCGTTCAAGGACAAGCAGATGCTGAAACGAGCCTGATCTTCATCAGTCCAAGGTTCAGAAGCATGACAATCATGGAGGCCTCTGATTTATGTCATCCCGAACCTGTTTCGGGATCTCATTGGGGAGGTGGAAGATGAGAAAAGCGAAAAGCTCAAGGCTGAAAGTCGTCGATATGCTTTTTCTTTTTTTAGTGCTTCTTCCTGTTCTATGGGTTCATCAGACTCAGGCGGCCTGCCGCAATCCCAATATCGCCGGGAGCGAATATGTTTTGAGACCGGCCGCCGCCTCCGGGTTCATCGAGATTAAATGGTTTGGCCATTCCTTTTTCCAGATCACCTCGAGCGGAGGAACGAAGATCATCACCGATCCCTTCGGCGCCATGGGTTTTCCCATGCCGGAGGTGTGGCCTCACGTGGTGACCGTGGGGAGGGAGCATGGAAATCACAATAATGTCGGGTCTGGCGAAGGGGAATCCCATTATCCTCAGGGGGCTGAAGAGAGGAGCAGAGGACTGGGAGCAAATCAACACTACCTTTCGGGACGTTCTCATTTATAACGTGCCCGTTCATCAGAGGGGCGTCCCCGAGTATGACATGAGCCTGAAAGGCTCTGCCTTCGTCTTCGAGATGGATGGCCTCTGTATCCTCCACTCCGGCGATGTGAGCGAACCATACAATGAGGATCAGCTCCAGCTCATCGGACATGTGGATATCCTTCTCCAGGTGATCGGGGGGGTCTATACCGCTGGCCCGGAGGCAGGCAAAAAGATCATCGAACAACTAAAACCGAAGATCGTCATCCCCATGCACTTCTGGTATAACATGGACACCTGGAGAAGTTTGTGGACGGCCCGTATCGGGCCCGTAGGCTGAATACGAATAGTCTGACCATCAGCAAGGAGACGCTTCCCCCGGAGACGGAAATCTATGTTTTGAAAGTCCTGAGAGAAGGAGACCTGTAAGGATAGATCACCCATGACCCGATTGAAAGAATAACCTTAATCTCTTTCGGAGACTGCTCCCTAATGTCGTTCTGAGGCACTGGTAGACATGAATGAGATTTCGATATTTCGATATGAGGATAATTTGTCCTGACCAACATTTGGTTTGACAGGCAGTGTCAAGGGAAGTTTCTATCGACACTTCCGCAAGCCTCAAACCTGAAGTGACTCTGAAGGCAAGCGATGACCCGTAGAGATTTTGTATGCCGATTCAATGTATGAGGAGCATATTGAGAGGTTTTCAGTGGTCTAAAAACAGAGAGAATATGGCAGCTATACGCGCCTTCGGAGGAGAACTCGGATAATCACAACAGTGGCAAGATCCTTGGGAGGACTGGTGGATTCGATCTCGCTCGGGGAATACGAGCCGCTGTAAAAACAGTAGGAAAACGCGCGTCAATCGCTGGATTAACTCCCCGAGCAGCTTTGACGTCAACAGGACACAAATCATGCCTTTCTATGCCCGAATGTTTCATTCTTTCCCCAATCGCATAAGTTCAAGAACCCGCTCTGAGCAACTCGCGCACTTTTTCCGAGCATCCTATTTACACTTTCGCGTGGGTCCTGAAGATCGGGACATTGAATTGGCTGAGGTATTGAGTACCTTTTCGAGATGAAAAGGCCAACAACATCCAATTGATTCTTCTGTCAGGGGACGACCACCATAGGTCGGTTTCCTCAGCGCCAGGCGGAATGGAAAACGAAACGGGGATTGAGAGACCCTCGGGACCCATCTTCAATTCCTGCATAAGGACCTTTCTCTCGGACGTCCATAGGGATACGGGAGTGGCACTGACCCCCCGAGGCAAGTCGGAGGTCTCCGTCAATTCGCACACAAGTTGCACCTTGAACCCGTCTTTGGGAATCTCTTTCATCCGGGTGTAAATTGTTCCTGCGAGTTCCCCTCCGACAATGCCGGGATAGGTCGACATCTCAAAGATCGATTTCCCGTACTTCAATTGACCGCGAGTCCAGGAAACCGCCATGAGGAGCCCCGGCACAAGAATAAAGAGCATCAGTAGAGAAAATGCAATGACCTCGAAACGGGATGAGCCCTGCATCTTGGCAAGAATGATCGCCCGGTTCATGTACGAGACAAACACGATACCGGAAATTACCACCAGGATAACAAACCAGGCGAAGACGAGGTTGCGCGTGCCGGAATAGACAATCCTTCTCTCCAACCATTCATCGACCCACATCCATGGAGCATTGGGATACTCCTTCTTTCGCCTCTCCAGCTTCCTTAGCGCACGTGGCCCTGCGATAAAAAGACGATAGAAGACAACGCCGGCCATCGTCATGATTACAAATCCGCCGCCGATCATTATCCACGGATTGCCACCGGGCTCCCCGGAAAGGACTTCCGCCACTCCGAGGAATATGAGATCGCCTCCAAAGAGTGCAAAAACACCTAGGAAAATGATGGAGAAGACTTTAAAAATCCTTACGAAGGTTTTGCGTTGAGCCCCCTCTTTCGAAAGACTTTCAACAGGATAATAAACAGGATGGTGCTTCCAAAGAGCAGGAAAAAGGCTGTTGATCCGTAGATGGAAATGGCTTCTCCGATCATCAATCTCCTCCTTCATAGCCGCTCTGCATTTGTCATGGCTGTGGCAACATCATGCAGAAAAGAACGCACAAGAATGGCTCGATAAGAAACAGATCTTCATTCTTTGGCCTCAACTGAAAGTGTACGACCTTACTGCAGCGTGTGCCCAATATACGAAAAGGGAAGCAGTAAGTCAAGAAGAACCCAGTCCGAGAGAACACACCAGTATACCGTCACCGCCTAAATAAAGGCCACGAAGGGAAAAATACAGTAAGAAGGAGCCGCGGTGATTACGAATTCAAACCGGGTATGTTCCATCAACGGACCTGGCTGAAAAGGGGGAAAATATCTTGCCAGGACGAACGTCCACCTAATGAGGTGGTAAAAGATAGGTATGATCCTCAAATCGTAGCTTTTCTGCCCCCTCTTTTTTTAACGCTAAGCACCTACCAATCCTCACAGCTTGATCATAGCGAAACGTGAGGATTACTAAAAGAAAATCAAGCATAAAGCCGTTGCAATAGATCGTTAGCGAATAACGAATAATCGCCCTCCGCAATGACGATGTATTATGGTGTCGGAAAAGAGGGTCTGGACCGTTGTAGCCCCTCTTTTCCATTATTTCAGGCCAATGAGCTTATTGTTTCTCTCACACTGTGCTACAATAAGCTGGTTAAGGGTGTATTATGTCGTCCGGAATGTTATTAGATACTGTCGTATCGGATGAAATACTTGCAGTCGCTGAACCTTCGTAAATAATACCGCCCCCTTCATTCGAGGAGAAGTTCGAGACAACTTTACTTGCATTTTGGAGGGTTATTGTGTCGCCGCCAACGTAGATACCGCCTCCAAGGCCGTCACTTGATTCTCCCCCTGAAGCAGCATTGTAGGATAGGGTGCTTCCCGTGATTATTATTTCGCCGCGAAAACTGCAGATCCCACCACCCCTACACGCTAAATCCCCCCGGGCAACGTTATTTGAAATTATGCTCTTTGTGATCGTTAGCAGTTGGCCCGGTTCACGAAGCGTTATGGATGCCGCCGCCGTCGCCCCCCATAGCGGTGTTATTGGAGATGGTGCTCTGTGTGATCGTTAATGCACCGTTGTTGGCAATGCCGCCACCCTGGCGCGATTAAATGCCGTGAGACAGTGTTATTGGAAATAGTGCTTTTGTCGATCTCTAATATACCGGTACCGACATTTAAGATGCCTCCACCATACCCGTAGGGAGCCCCTGAGACAGTGTTATTGGAAATAGTGGTGGATGTGATGATTAACGTTCCAGCATTAAGGATAGCACCACCGGCTACGGCGCTGCTGCCCCATGAAGCAGCGTTATTGAAGAGGGTACTTTTTGTGATCGCTAACGTACCTGAATTGTAGATTCCGCCACCCCTGCCTTTAACACCCCCTGAAGCAGTGTTGTTGGATAGAGTGATTCCTTTGAGTGTTAATGTGCTCGCAGATTCGTTGAGAATAGCGCCCCCATCGACATTATTCACGTCTCCATATCCATCATCCGTCGCAAGGCCGTTTTGAATGGTCATGTCGGCAATCGTTACTGAAATCGAACCTATGATATGAAATACCCGGTCAATTTTTCCGCCGTTGATGAAAGTATTTTTTGCTCCCTTGCCAGTGAT
>CAWHGS010000003.1:0-20022 GCA_963828805.1 uncultured delta proteobacterium | reverse complement strand
CCTTCTATGCTTTATATATCTTGACTCGGGTGGATCCGCTGATCGGATAGCCTGTCAATGGGTCCAGATTGTCTTCAAGGAGGCGATAGGGATTTTCACCTAAGCCAATGGCCCAGCGTCCTCCGGATTGGTGTCCTCCCCCAAGGGAATGCTAATGACATCCGGCATTGCTCCTTTGTAAAGCCTGGGCTCTCACTTTCATCTTGCCTGGTGATTCCACCCATACCCAATCTCTGTCGGAAATGCCAAGCCGTGGCCCGTCGCCGGGGTTGATCTCGCCCCACGTTTCCCATCCCTCAAAGAGGAATTCTCCGAGAATCGCCTGGAGCCAGGGCTGGTTCGCATTCCTGCTCCCTGTCAGGGCCATCGATCTGAAAATATGGAGATGAAAAGGGTACGACTTCTCATCGCTTCCTCTTTTCGATTCCTCCCAATGGGGCAGGAAGGAGGAACCCTTTATCCCTTTTGATCCAGCCACCGGAAGAGTTTGCTCCAGTGCCTGGGCATAGAATTGGAATCTCTTCGAAGGGGTCCTGAAAACACGATCCCATTCTCTGAAATCATAAACAGGATCCCACCAACCTCCCTTCTCCTGAAGCTGTTTCCAGAACTCTTCAAACGTTTTATAGGAAGGAGCCCACTATCCTCCCCTTTGAAGAAGACGGGTCCAAGATTGCTCGAACTGGAGGCCAAAGGTATCTCCCCTCTTGGCGTCAAAAACACCGCGAATTCCGTAGAGCAAGACTTCTTTGAAATCGCTCCACGGGAAGGCCTTTTGGATCTCTCCACCCAGAGATTTGCTGATCTGGAGAAGGACGTCTCCGGTCGCTTTCGTTGGTAGAGCGATTCGATCACGGGCTGCCGGATTCCGAGAACCGGGAAACCCTTGTTCAAAAAGACGGAATCATCCTGCCAGCGTTCAAGGGGAGTGTGATCGGGCAGGACAAGGTCTGCAAACGAAGTGGTGTCATCCATGTAAGGAGAGAAACTGACGATCAAAGGAATCCCCGAGAGGGCCTTCGAAAAGAGGTCTGGATTCGGGGTTTGAAAAGAGAGGGTTCGTGTAATAAAGAAGGAGTACCTCCGGGCGATACGGTTTTCCCGAAACCATATTTTTCGCAAAGAGGTAGGGTTGCTGGAGCATGAAAGAGGGTTTCTTTCTCTCCATCGATTCTTTCTGCCTGTAGTCCCTTCTGAGCGATGGGATCCTTCCCGAAGGATGGCAGGGTTTGAAGAGGAACCGTTCGGCACGAGGATGCCTCCTGAGGCATCAATATTGCCGACCAATCCATTAAGAATGGAAATCGCCATCTGGTGAAAGGGTCGATCTCGATACCCGATAGCGAGGGAAGGTTGATTGGAAGCAAATTCCCGGGCCAGTCTGATGAAGGTTTCGACAGGAATTCCAGTCTGTTTGGAGATGGCGTCAGGCACGTATTCAGAAAGAACGAATTCTTTAAAACCGACATGTTCTTTTCCACGGGCGTCGTCCAGTTTTCAAACCCGAACACATGGCTCGCCAGAAATTCTTTATTGTAAAGGGCCTCTCTGATGATCATGCTGGCAATAGCAAGTGCGACGAGTCCCTCTGTCCGGGGCGGGGTTGGGATCCATTCATCGGCCTTGATCCCGGTGACCGAGAGCCGAGGTCAATCTGGACCAGTTTTCCCCGTTGCTCGGGCCTTCCCCTCCTGAATTGGCCGTAAGCGGTTAAGACCTGGACCGGGGACCAGTAGGATTCGAGGAGGTCTGAACCAAAAGAAAGAATATATCGGGTATTTTCGAGATCATAGGCGGGTGGAGTAATAGATTCCCTGAGTGAGGTAGAGTCCTTCGACCGGTGACCCCTCCCACTGGAACTGATTGTCAATGTAATTAGGTGACCCAAAGGCCTCCATGAAACGTTCCCACAGGGACCTCATGAATCCCCCCGATATCTCCCGCCTAAAACGGTGAGGCGATGGGGTTCTCCGCTTTGCCTCAGTTTTTTTAACGATTCAGTGACTGTCGAGAGAGCTTCATCCCATGGGATCGGTTGCCGCGACCTTCGCCTCTTTTGCCTATCCTCTTCAAGGGTGTGCGAATCCGATCGGGATCGTAGAGGCCTTGAAGACCGGCGATCCCTTTGGGGCAGAGGGTCCCGCGGTTGACGGGATGGAGGGGGTTCCCAGCGATATTGACAGCCCATCCGTCAATGACCCTTACCAGGATACCGCACCCACCCATACATTGGCCGCAGACGGTGGGGACCCATCTTTCGACACCCGGTTCAAGTCCTTTTTCGACAGGAGGAAATTGGCTCCACTCTGTAGAAACCACCGCCTAAGGCGACAGCAACCCCGCGCCTCCGCCTATCTTCAGAGACTCCCTTCGATTCACCTTCATGTGAAGACCTCAATTCGACATTAGGCTAAAGGAAATAGGCGATAAGGTGGATCCCTTTTGTTCTTAACTTGAAACTTGAAACCTGCAACCACTTAAAACTTTCCTTAGACGTGACATGCCAAACAATCGTTCGTCACTTTCTCTTGGCATGGCAGTTCATACACCAGCCCATGGTCATCTGGACGAAAGGTGTTGTCGGAGGTTTTTCGCTCTGGCCAATGGTTCCGTGACAGGTCTGACATTCCATCTTCCCAAGAACGACATGGCGTCGGTGGGAATAGAAGACGTGATCGGGCATTTTGTAGAGTTGCCTCCAGGGGATTTTCTCCTCTTTTTTTGCAAACTGCCTGATCTCTCTTCTTCTTCCAGGACTCTGGGTGACCGGGTCTTTGTGACACTCAGACAGACCGGCGGTGTCAGGCATTCCGGAAAAGGTCTCGGTCTTGATAGTGTCGATGGCACGGGTCGCACCCGAGTCCCTGTTCCATATGCTTCTTGTGGTTAAAGGCGATAGGCTGATTAGCTTTTGAGTCAACAGAAAGATTGATGAAGAGGAAAAACAGGAGGAAACCGATTGCCAATCCGAGGAGAAAGAATTTCATCTTCTTGGAACTCCCGGTTCAGACTAAGAATCAGCCCCAGTGGATGGTATCTCATCAGGCTGCTGAAAAACGTCGCCCCACGCTTCGTGCGATTTCCCTCATCCTTCCCCGTCAGTTGCTGCGGCGTACTCCAACGCTCGATTTTTTTCCTTGGGCCTCAGGTTCCTCATGATCTTCGGCGAGGCAGAGGGGCCTTGCGTCTGGGCATTTTCGAGTAGCCTGCGAGAAATGACTACTTCAGCAACCCGCTATAATTCTGACTATTCTATCCTAAGAAGTCTTACAGAATAAATACAGTGAATACCCCATTTTGGGGTCATGGGGACTGTATTTTTCGGGCTAGAACTTGTGAGAAGAACTTTGCTTCCAGGCTTGGTGTTCTTCTTCAAGCCGATAGGTCCGTTCGACATACCCGACGTGAGTGAATTTCCCCGTCTGAATAGGAATGGCCACTTTCATGAGGAGGGTGAAAACGAGGAGGCCGGTCGCCCAGATTCCAAAGGAAACCATGAGCTCAAGGAGGTTCGGCATATAATCGTAGATTTCTCCCAAAGGGTCAGGGACGAACCCCGGTATGATTAAGCCGGGTCCTTTTTCAATCCATACCCCTACGATGATCATCAGACAGCCCAGGTTGAGAGTGCTAAATCGTTTCCGTGTAGTAGGGAATGAGGAAGATGAAAAAGGCCGTTACGTTCATTGCCATCGCTGACCAGATCCAGGGCACGAGCTGGTTGTGGCCGTGGAGACCCTGAAACAGGTATTTAAACGACTCAATGTGAACCGTATGGGAATAATATTCTTTGAACAATTCGGACGCGAGAAGGAAGAGGTTGAGAAACATGGCGTAGGCGATCAGTTCCGCAATTTTGAAGAGAGCCTCGTCTTCCAGTTTGAGATCGGAAACCTTCCTGATGATCTGAAAAATAAGGATGATGATTGCGGGCCCGGAACAGAAGGCGCTCGCCAAAAATCTTGGGGCAAGAATCGAGGAATTCCAGAAGGGGCGGGCCGCCAGGCCGTTGTAAAGAAAAGCGGTGACCGTGTGAATTCCGACGGCCCACGGAACGGAGAGCAGGATGAAAGGGAGGATAAATTTCCAGTTTGGCTCTTTATGATAATAGAATTTGACCAGCAGATAAACCGGAATGAAGAGATTCAGAAAGAAATAGCCATTGAGGACCAGGACATCCCATGCCAGAAGCGATTGCGGAAAGTTCATGGACCCGATCAGGGGGATCATGTGCCAGAAACGGTCCAGTCTTCCGAGGTCGACCATCACGAAAAGAATGGCCATCACGATGGAGGAGGCGGCAAAGAGTTCCCCGAGAACGACAATCTCTTTAATGGGTTTGAAATGGTAGACATAGGCCGGGACCACCAGCAGAACTGCCGCAGCAGCCATCCCGACTAAATACGTAAAATTGGCGATATACAGGCCCCAGGAGACCTCATTGGTCAGGTTTGTTTCAATCAGTCCAACATCGTGTTGCTTGAGGTAGAAAATGAAGCCTACAGCGATAACGGCAAGGAGGAAGAAACACCAAGCATAGTAGGCCTTGCTGCCCTTGACCACGAGGTTCAGGGTCCCCTTGTAAAAATGCCATGTTTCCTTCAACGTTGCCTGTAAACCGTTCATTGGGTTTCCTATGCTTCAAAGAAGTAGTAGAACTTGGGTTCCGTGTTCAAATCTTCCTTGAACCGAAAGACCCTCATGTTGTCAATGATGTACCGGATCTCACTTTTGGGATCGAGCAGGTTCCCGAATTTCCTTGTCCCCGTCGGACAGGCTTCCACACAGGCAGGGTATCTGCCCACCCTCACCCGCTGGATGCAAAAGGTGCACTTATCGACGGCACACTTCATCCTGGGCCGATTACCAAGATAGTGGACGGAGGGATTGATCTCCTCTTTTGGAATATTGGGTTCTGCCCAGTTGAAGACCCTCCCTTTATAAGGGCAGGCTGCAATGCAGTACCGGCATCCGATGCACCAGTTATAGTCCACCACAACGATTCCGTCCGGCTCCTGCCAGGTTGCATGGACCGGACATACCTTTACGCAGGGAGGGTCCTGGCAATGCTGGCATTGAACGGGCAGATAGACAAACCCTTTTTCCGGAACCAGGGGAGTGTTGTAGTAATGTTCGGCGTTTTCGAGGTTGATCATGTTGCCCCTCTTGAGCTGGAGGACCCTGATCCATTGGAGCTGATGTTTATAGCGGGAATTGTTATTTTCTTTTACACACGCGTAGACGCACCTTCTGCATCCGATGCATCGGGAAAGATCGAGACCGTATCCCCAGAGGGTGTCCGGAATGGCCTCCTTTGTGCTGATCTCGAATTTTTTTCCGTATTTTTGGAAGTATCGCTGCTCCAGCTTGGCAATGACCCGTTGCTTATCTTCCGCCGTCATCTCCTTAAAACGCTTCTGCAGGAAGTCCTCGGCTTCCTCTTTGGAACAGGAGGAGAGAAGAGGAATGGACAGACCGGCCAACGCGGTCAATGAAGCATTCCGGATAAATTCTCTTCGGGTAAACCGTTGATTTCCCATTCTTCTATTCCATGGGTCGTAGTGGAGGGGGTTCGGGCTTTATGGGTTTGAACTTAGGGTCATGGGGGTCATGGCAGTTGGCACAGAGATAGTAAGTCCTCTTGCCGCCCCAAAAATACCCGGTCCTTTTCCCATGGATGCCTGCCTTCCAGTCCCTGTACATATTCCCGTGACACTCGCCACAGAGCCGGTAACTCTCGGTGAAATTGATGAGCTGGCCGTTGTAAAGGCGGAGTTTATCCCGGTTTTTTGCATCATGGCAATCGAGGCACCATCGAAGGTCTTCACCATGATGGAGGATGATATTCGTATGCTCGTCTTTGAGTTCCCGCTTTTTCCGATTGACTTCCAGCGAAGCATGACAGTTGCTGCAGGGGAACATTCCCTCTGTCAAAGGAGGTGGCGTAACCGGAAACTCCTCCTCAGCCCCCATCACAATGGAGATAAAGGTAATTCCAAACAGAAAGGTGACGGCGAATACAAAGTTTGTTTTTCGCATATGTGTCTAAACGGAGCGGCGGGAAGAAAGGGAGGCACCAACGATCTGATACCCCATGACCCTTTCGCTAAACCAGCAGGTACCCCCCCATGGAGCCGGTCTGATTTTGATTGAAAAATAATACCAATTTTTTTTAACATCTTCAATAATAAAAAGCAAAATATTTTTTTGGGGGGTCTGAGATTGAATTGTTCGGAGGAACCCAAATCCACTTTTCCGAAAATCACGTATAACGCCGTTCAGGATCAAGTCTTGAACGCTTGCCTGGACTCCGGGCTTGGCAAAAGGCCCTGCTTTTATGTAGGGACGATGGAAGGGTTGACAAAAGAGCAAATTGAGATTACGGTCTAAAAAAAGATGAAAGGGATTGCCCCAACCGTAAAATGCGTTCGATCAGTCCTGCCAATCCCTGTTCGAAAAAAATCGAAAATGTAAAGGAGCTTAGCGAAAGAGAATGGAAATCGACCTTCGGCTTTTGCCCACTTCGCCGGATCCCGGGGTCCTTTCAACCCGCTCGGTGGTCGTTCTGGACATCCTCAGAGCGACCTCTGTGATCGTTCAGGCATTGGCCCAGGGAGCCAAAGAGTTTATTCCTGTCCGTACGGTTGAAGAGGCCTTTGATGTGAAAAGGAGGTTTCCTCCCGGAACAACCTTCCTCGGAGGAGAGAAAGATACGCGGCCCATTGAAGGGTTTGATCTGGGCAATTCTCCGAGAGAATATGTGACCGAAAAGATCAGGGATAAACGAATCATCCTCCGGACGACCAATGGGTCCCAGGCTTTTCATCTCGTCTCTTCTGCCAGGGAGGTGATGGTCGGGAGTTTCTTTAATGTCGAAGCCACCGCCAGACGGTGTGTGGAGTTCGGGATCAACCTTCTGATCTTTCCTTCCGGGGACGAGGGGACCTTCTCGTTAGAAGATACGGTCTGCGGCGGAATGATCATTGACCGGATGCTAAAGATCAAGGGGAAAGAGGTGACCCTTACCGATGCCTCGAATGCCGCCCTGATCCTGTTCAAGCGATTCGAGAATAACCTGGTGGAAGTCTTTCATCTATCCCATCACGGGAACAAATTAATCAGCCTTGGAAGAGATGAGGATTTGCCCTACTGTGCTCAAACGGATACCATCTCCATGGTCCCAATCTTCAAAAACGGAGTCATCAGGTTACCCGATTGAATAGAAACGGATGATGAGACGCGGAGACACGGTGACAGCAGGAGAAACGGAGACAAGAAAAGGGAAGAGATTCTTTCATCCCATTACTCCGTTACTCCAATACTCCATTGCTCCAAATAATAGAGGAGGAGAGACATGAGGCGGCCGGAAAGGGAGATCAAAGATCAGGAGACGATTAAAGCCTTATTGGACCAATCCCATGTGGGACGAGTGGCAACCGTCAATCGGAGAGGATATCCGGTCATCAAGCCGGTCAATTATCTCTACCGGGATGGGAAAATCTATCTTCACTCTTCACGCAAGGGAGAGAAGATCAGCGATATCCGGCGAGGAAGCCCTGTCTGCTTTGAGGTGGATCAGCCCGTTGCTTACGTGCCTGCCAGGGGACCCGCCTGTAAGGCGAGTTTCTATTACAGGAGCATCCTCATCAAAGGGGAAGCGGCCCTGGTGAATTCCCGGAAGAAGAAAACGGAGATCCTTGAGAAACTGATGGAGAAGTATCAGCCTGAAGGTGGATATGGAGAGATCGCAGAGGAGATCCTCCAAAAAACGGCTGTCATCGAAATCTCCGTCAAAGAGTTAACCGGCAAAGAAAATCTGGGATAAATGAGTTCCCCTGTCTCCATTGTCAGATCCCGCTCCTATCATGAACCGGAAGTTCTAGAAGGACTTCGGCAGGCCCTTCACCTGATCGGGGGAATGGACTCCTTCGTCAGGAAGGGCGATCGTGTCCTTTTGAAACCCAACCTTCTCTTTGGAAAAGACCCTGAGAAAGCCGTTACAACCCACCCCTCCGTGGTGAAGGGCGTCATCCGGATCGTTCGGGAAGCAGGAGGAGTTCCTTTCATCGGGGACAGCCCCGGGATCGGAAGCACGGCAAGGGCTGCCGAGAAGGCAGGGATCAGAGACGTCGCGGAGGCCATGGAGTGTCCCATCGTCGAGTTTGATCGACCTGTTTTTCCCCAAGAGGGAAGGGCGAAAACCTTTAAGCATTTGGAGATCGATCAGGCCGTTCTTGAGGCCGATCTCGTGATCAACCTTCCCAAATGGAAGACCCATGGCATGATGCTCCTCACACTCGGGGTGAAAAATCTCTTCGGATGTATCCCGGGTTCGAGGAAAGCCCTCTGGCATCTCAAGGCCGGGAAAGATCCGAAAACCTTTGCCCGAATACTCATCGATCTCTACCGGATCATTCAACCCTCGCTCACGATCCTGGACGGCATCGTAGGAATGGAAGGGAACGGGCCGAGCAGCGGCCGGCCGATTCCCCTGGGTCTCATTCTGGCAAGCAGGGATGCCTTGAGCCTTGACCAGGTTGTCTGCGACCTATTGGGAATTTCCAGAAAAGCCTTGCTGACCAATCGAATCGCCTTTGAACAGGGGATGGGAAGAGATGAGGTTGGGGTATTGGGAGAAGAGGTAAGAAAGGCAAGGATTTCGAGTTTTGAATTTCCTCCTCCCTGCCGGACAGACTGGAATTTGCCCGGGTTCATAAAAAAGGCATTGAGCAATGCCTTGACCTCAAAGCCGGTGATTGAGGGAGAGAAATGCAAGGCCTGCAACCAATGTCTGGAGATCTGCCCGCCCAAGGCGCTGGAGAGAAAAGGAAAAGATCTCGTTTTTGACTATGGCCGATGCATCCGTTGCTTCTGTTGCCAGGAGATTTGCCAGGAAGGGGCAGTCTCCATCGAGCCCGGATGGGCCTTGAGGCTGAATAGAAAATAGAGTGGTGGTTGCGGAAGAATGAAACAAAGATAGGGAGATGGGATGACGCGGGGAAAGAACGACGCGGAGAAACGGGGATGCGGAAAACTGGCAATGATGCGGAGAAGCGGAAATAAGAAATTGAGAATGATTCATCGATCCCATTGACTCCGTTACTCCAATACTCCGTTTCTCCAGTCAAGGAACTGACACAGACACAGTCTTGACACACCGGATTTATGCGAAACATAAAACTCCTCATTCAATATGATGGGACGAATTATCTGGGGTGGCAGGTGCAGGCTCAGGGCCCCACGGTGCAGGGGACCCTCGAAGAGAAACTGGCCCTGCTGACAGGCGAGAAGGTTTCTCTTCTTGGTTCCGGAAGGACGGACTCGGGGGCCCATGCCCTGGGCCAGGTGGCCAACTTTAAAACAAAGAGCCGGATGGAAGCCCGTACTATCCTGAAGGCGCTCAACAGTCTTCTTCCCCCGGATATCGCTGTCATAGGAGTTGAAGAAGTCGACGAAGACTTTCATGCTCGAGGGAGTGCCAAAAGCAAGATTTATGAGTATCGGATCTTAAATCGGGAGATCCGGTCTGTCTTTCATCGGGAAGTTGCATGGCATATTCCTCAGAAATTAAATCTCAGAGAGATGAAAGATAGCAACCCGGAATCTGATCGGAGAACATGACTTCTCATCCTTTCGTTCCGTAGGGACTCCGACGAAGACCGCCATCCGAAAGGTTTTTAAGGCTGAATGGAAGAGAAACAAAGAGGGATTCCTCCGCTTTGAGATTGAAGCAACAGGTTTTTTAAAGCAGATGGTGAGAGCCATTGTCGGAACCTTGGTAGAGGTGGGAAAAAGCAGGATCACGGTTGAGGAATTCCGGAAGATTCTTGAATCCAAAGACAGGAAAAATGGAGGCCCAACCGCGCCGGCCCACGGCCTTTTCATGAAAGAAGTAAAGTACTAAAGGCGCTGAAAAATATCTGAAATTTGCTGAGACTTGTCATCTCGTGTCAAGCTCGTTTCAGGATCGTCACGTACAAGGTAAACGAGATGCTGAATCAGTTCAGCAGACACCCTTCGGAGGCCTTGCATCTGGGAAATTCTTGAGCAGACTTCTAAAAAAGACGTGTTCGGCAACCTACTAAATAGCGTCAGCTTCGGCATGAGGGAATGCAGAAAGCCGATTGCTGATCGCTGAAGGCAATGCTTAGATCTTGATCAATTCATAATTCCTCGTCCCCAGGCCAATCTCCTCGCCATAGGCCAATTGGATGCTCCAGTCGATTTCAGGATAGATGGCGCGAAACTTGTCTTCACCGGGTTTCCAGTTCTTCTGAAGTTTGGAGGACCGGTTTCCCTCTTCCGCATTCACCAGATCAACGGATGCCTGGTCGATGGCCACCGGATCCTCAGAGGCAAGGATTCCGATATCATTGACAATCGGTGCGTCTGAAAAATGAAAACAGTCGCAGGCAGGCGTGATCTGGGTGAGGAAGTTAAGATAGATCACCTTGTCTCTCTTTTCATGAACCGCCCCATAGGCATGTTCCGCCATCTTTTTTTGGAAGAGAGTGGCTGTTTCGTTCCATTGAATGTGGATGGCTCCCGTAGGGCAGGTCAGGATGCATTCTCCACAGCCGATACATTTCTTGGGATCGATAAAAGCAATTTTTCGTTTATTCTCCACATCGGGCGCGATCATGGATAGGGCTCCCGCAGGACACCACTGCAGGCAGCGCTTACAGCTCGAGCAGGCCTTCTCTTTGACCTTGGGAGAAATATTGGAATGCTGGCTCAGCTTTCCCTCGCGGCTCGCACAACCCATTCCGAGGTTTTTTAAGGCGCCTGCTATTCCGGAAAGCTCGTGGCCTTTGAAGTGAGTGACACAGACGAGGGCATCTGCCATGAAGACGTCATGGGCAATGGAGACTGTTTTGAAGATGGGCAGATCGATTTGAACCTTTACAGAGCTGTTGCCCCGCAAGCCATCCGCAATGAGGATCGGGGCATCGATCACCGAATAGGCGAACCCGTGTTGAAAGGCCGTGGTCAGATGGGAAATGGCTTCGCTTCTGCTTCCGGTATAAAGGGTATTGGTGTCGGTGAGGAAAGGTTTCCCTCGATACCGTTTTACCTGCTCGACGACCCTCCGCAAAAAGAGGGGACGAATAAAGGTGGTGTTTCCCTTCTCCCCGAAATGAAGCTTGATCGCCACCAGGTCCCTCTCCCGGATCTTCGCCTTCAAGTCTGCACGGTGCAACAGGGCATCCAGTTTATCAAGAAGGCCCTTTCCAGCGGTTACCTTCAGATCAGCGAAAAAGACTTGATTCTTCATCCCCTTGCCTCCCTGCCGAAAAAATCAATTTCTCAGCAATCTGCCAATGAAATCCTTAACCCCATCCAATTCTGAAAGCCTGGATCGGCAACAATGAATTCTAACATAAAGTTGGGTCTACGTCATAAAAGTGGGGCTCGTCAGGCAAATTTCGGGGCCACTCTACCCCAAAATTTGTCCTCCGCTTCTAATCCAGCCCCTAAAAGTCGGAGAGAAAAGCACAAATCGATTTCGGCGAACAGTGACCGATCGACGGCGCTAAGCTTTGCTCAGGCGGAACCTGAGCCTCCCCGGCTGAGCGCAACCCGCATATGCGGGCCGTAAATCGAACATTGACTTTTATTTTTTTTCAAAGTAGTTTAAAATATTATGTTTTCACTCTGACCCAGCAGAAAAGAGAAAGGAGAGGCAATGAAACGAGTTGAACCGAACCATATTCGAAATGTGGGAACCTTCGGCCACGGTGGAGAAGGGAAAACCTCTTTGATGGAAGCGATCCTTTTTAATACAGGGGTGAATACTCGGCTTGGCCATGTCGACGATGGTTCCTCTATCATGGATTATGAACCTGAGGAGATCAATCGGAAGATCAGTATCAGCGCATCCCTTGCACATTTCGAATGGGATAAGCATGAAGTCCATGCGATCGATACACCCGGGTATGCAAACTTCATTGCCGAGGCCAAAACCTCCATGAGAGTGGTCGATGGGGCAGTGATCGTCGTTGGAGCCAATTCGGGTGTGAAGGTTCAGACCGAGACCGTCTGGGAATATGCGAATGAATTCGGAATCCCGAGGATCCTCTATGTCGGCAAGATGGACATGGAACGGGCCGATTTCTTGAGGGTCGTCGATGAGGTCAAAAAGACCTTCCCGTCACAACCGGCGGTTCCTGTCCAGCTTCCTATCGGAAAGGAAGGAAATTTTAGAGGCGTAGTTGATCTGATCCATCAAAAGGCCTACGTCTACCGGGAGGATGGGAGCGGACAGTTTGAACGGAAGGAGATCCCACCGGAGATCAAGGCCGAGGCGGATCAACTCCGCGAGAAGATGGTCGAAACCGTTGTCGAGATGGATGACCAGTTGATGGAGAAGTATCTGGAGTCCGGGGAAGTCTCAACCGAAGAGATAATCAAATGCCTGCGGAAGGGCACGGTCGAAAATAAGATCGTTCCCGCCGCCTGCGGCTCATCGACCAAGAATATCGGCATTCATCCTCTTTTGGACCTCTTGATCCTCTGCTTTCCTTCTCCGATAGAAAGAGGCTCGGTCGAGGGGAAAAACCCCAAGACCGGCGGAGTCGAGACCAGAGCGCCCAAAGAGGATGGACCCTTCTCCGCCTTTGTCTTCAAGACCATCGCAGACCCCTTTGCCGGAAAACTGAGCCTCTTCAGGGTCTATTCGGGAAGCGTGAATGCCGATTCCACGGTTTATAATTCGAAAAAGGAAGCGAAGGAAAGGATCGGCCAGATCTTCCTGATGGAGGGTAAGAAGCAGAAACCCGTGGGGTTTGCCGGTGTCGGTGATATTGTGGCCGTAGCCAAGCTCAAAGAGACGACGACCGGCGACACCTTCTGCGATGAAAAGATGCCCATCCTATTTGGTGAGACGAAACTTCCTCTTCCCGTGGTCACTTATGCCCTGACGCCGAAGAGCAAAGGGGATGAGGACAAGATCACCTCTTCTCTCGCACGGATCCACGAAGAAGATCCGACCATGATGATAGGAAGGGATGCTCAGACGGGTGAAGTCCTCCTTTCAGGGATCGGACAGACCCACGTGGAGGTCATCGTCGAAAAGTTGAAGAGGAAATTTGGCGTTGAAGTGAACCTCAGCATTCCCAAGGTTCCTTATAAGGAAACGATTCGGGGGTCGAAGTCCGGTGTCATCTACCGCCATAAGAAACAGACGGGCGGCCGCGGCCAGTTTGCAGAGGTCCATATCGATATCTCGTCTCTTCCTCGCGGGACCGGGTATGAATTTGAAAACGCCTTGACCGGCATGAACGTCCCGCGAAATTTTGTCCCGGCTGTTGAAAAGGGAATCGTCGAGGCAATGCAGACCGGCGTCTTAGCCGGGTTTCCAGTCGTGGATGTGAAGGTACGATTTTACGACGGAAAGTCCCACGAGGTCGATTCTTCTGAAATGGCCTTTAAACTTGCTGCGATCATGGCCTTTAAGAATGGCGTCAAGGAGGCCAACCCAGTTCTCCTGGAGCCCATCATGAAGGTTGAAGTCACCGTTCCCGATGAACATATCGGGGATATGATCGGTGACCTGAACAGCCGGAGGGGCCGTGTCCTGGGGGTTGAAGGGAGAGGAAATTACCAGGTGGTCCAGGCAAATGTTCCCATGTCTGAGATGCTGAAGTTTGCTCCTGACCTCAACTCAAAAACAGGGGGCAGGGGGACCTTTACGATGGAATTCTCCCATTACGAGGAAGTGCCTGCTCAGATGGCTGAAAAGGTCATTGCCCTGGCCAAGAAAGATAAGGAGAAAGAAGACTAAAGTGAGGAGAGGGGATTAGGGAATTCAGGGATTAGGAGTTAGCTAATCGCCAACCCCCAAGCCCAACGCCTGGAGTCATAGGTGCGTTTAGCCAATCCCCAATCCCTAACTCCCAACCCACGGATTTTGATATGAGGGCGGTTATCCAGAGGGTTCAATCGGCTTCCGTCTGTGTGGATGGACGGATGACGGGAAAAATTGACCGGGGTCTCCTGGTCCTGGTCGGGGTGGGGAAAGGCGATGGAGAGAAAGACATTGCCTACATGGTCTCCAAACTCCCTGATCTTAGAATCTTCGAGGATGCCTCCGGAAAATTCAACTTGTCCCTCAGGGAGGCTGGAGGGGGGATGCTCGTCGTCTCCCAGTTCACCCTTTACGGGGATTGCCGAAAAGGGAGAAGGCCGTCTTTTACAGATGCCGCAGAGCCGGCAGAGGCAAAAAAACTGTACGAACAATTGGTTTTCAAACTGCGGGAACAGGGAACTCCCGTTGAGACGGGAGAGTTTCAGGCCAAGATGGAGGTCCACCTCGTCAATGACGGACCCGTGACGATTCTGCTCGATAGCAGGCAATAGTCTTGCTTCCCCATGTTCAGGGCGGGGGATCCGTGAAAAGACACTCTTCTATCCTTTTTCTGATCGCGTTTTTCTTCCTGTCATGTTCTCTTTCAATGGCTCAGGTCACGAAGGCGAGAAAGGAGGCCGGGATGCAAGAGATCCGGGAGTCCGCTGTGGCAGGGTCGTGGTATCCTGGAAACCTTGATGTGCTTTCCCGAGATGTCAAAGGGTACCTCGAAAATGCCAAGAGGGAGAAGGTCGAGGGAGAGATCGTTGCCCTTGTCTCACCCCATGCCGGATATGCGTATTCCGGACAGGTGGCCGCCTATGCCTATAAATTAATCGAGGGGAAATCCTTCGATACGGTGGTTGTCGTTGCGCCCAGTCATTATGTTAATTTTAAAGGGTTCTCGCTCTGGGATCGGGGAGGATACCGGACCCCTTTGGGATTGGTTCCCGTGGATGTGGAACTCTCCCGAAAATTGATGGAGAAAAGCAGGGAGATTCAATTTATCCCTGAATCCCATGCCAGGGAGCACTCCCTGGAGATGCAGATTCCTTTTCTCCAGGTCGTTTTAAAATCCTTCAAGCTGGTTCCGATCGTGATGGAGCCTGACTGGACGCTGGGAAGGCTGTCAAACCCTGGCTCGATCCATTGCAGAAACCGTCCGGGGGAAGAAGGCGCTGCTGGTTGCCAGCACGGACCTCTCTCACTTCCACTCTTATGAAAAAGCAGTGGAGCTGGACCGGAGGGTGATCGACCGCCTCGACCGGTTTGATCCGGAAGGATTAAGCCGGGACTTGAAGGGCAACCGTGCCGAAGCGTGTGGAGGCGGGCCGGTGGTCGCAGTCATGTTAGCGGCCAAAGCATTGGGGGCGAATCAGGGGAAGAGCCTGAAATACCTCAACTCCGGTGATGTCATCGGCGAGCGAAGCCGTGTGGTAGGCTATGCTGCAGCCGTTTTTTACAAAGGGACTGGAAGGACGGTGGAGATGAAAGAAGAGAAAAAAGTGGGTGTGGATCTGGGGTTGAGTGCAGAGGATAAGAAAACCCTGCATCACATTGCAAAGACTGTCGTTGAAAACAGGGCAAAAGGAAAGCCCGTTCCGGAATTCAAAGTGGATGAGCCGATTCTCAGGGAAAATCGGGGCGCCTTTGTGACCCTCAACAAAAAAGGGCAACTCCGGGGCTGCATCGGTTACATCGAGGGCCGGGGTCCACTCTACAAGACAGTCGAAAAGATGGCGGAAGAGGCGGCCTTCCGGGACCCTCGGTTCGACCCTGTCAAGGAAAGGGAACTTCCCGAACTCGAGATCGAGATCTCTGTCCTGACCCCCCTGAAGAAGATCACTGACATCAATGAGATCGAGGTCGGAAAACACGGGATCTACATCAAGAAGGGATGGAATTCCGGTCTTCTTCTGCCCCAGGTGGCGACGGATTATGGGTGGGACCGGTTGACCTTTCTTGAACACACGTGTCAGAAGGCGGGGCTCCCCACGAATGCCTGGAAGGAAAAGAATATGGAGATCTATATCTTCTCCGCAGATATTTTCTAAAACAATAGACCATTGACAAAGGGGGAAGTTTTTAATTAGTATTATCAAATAAAGCAAATGGCCGAATAAAATTAGCGGAGGACCCAAGCCTTTGGGGTGAATTCCGGCGATGCCGGAAAGGATATCCCTTAATCCTAACCCGTCAGCTAACTCCGCAGGCGTCTAAGGGAAGAGGAAGAGGCTAGGGGAACTTCTCCTGGCTTTTTTTATTTTATGACAACGGATCATCCAGAAAACCATTCAAGTTTCACCAACAAGATCAGGCGTAAACTGATCGGCGCTCCCCGGGATATCCAGGACACATCGATCTTTCATAAGATCTCTCTGATTCCGGTCCTTGCGTGGATCGGTCTTGGAGCTGATGGGCTTTCCTCTTCAGCCTACGGGCCCGAAGAGGCTTTTAGGGCGCTCGGTGAGCATACCTATCTGGCCATCTTTCTTGCTTTGGCTACCGCTTTAACCGTATTCATCATCTCCTATGCCTATTCGCGTATCATCGAGCATTTTCCCACTGGAGGTGGCGGATATGTGGTAGCCACACACACCCTTGGTGAAAAAGCAGGTGTGGTCTCCGGGTGCGCGCTCCTCGTCGATTATATGCTGACCATCACCGTGTCGGTTGCCTCCTGCGCAGACGCGATCTTTAGTTTCTTGCCCATGGGACTTCATCAATTTAAGCTCTCATTTGGGATCTTTTTGATCATTATCCTGATTGTCTTGAATCTCAGAGGAGTCAAAGAGTCGGTGACCATCCTGGCGCCGATTTTTATGATCTTTGTCCTTACCCATGCTTTCATGCTGGGTTATGGCGTCTTAACCCATCTGGATGAAATCCAACCGATTACGCAGGAAATTCAGGGAAACTTCCGCCAGGGGTTGTCGGGGTTGGGTGTCCTTGGAATGTTTCTGCTTATTCTCCATGCCTATTCCCTTGGGCGGAGGAACCTATACCGGAATCGAGGCAGTTTCAAATGGTCTGCAGATTATGCGCGAGCCGCGTGTACAGACCGGTAAGAGGACCATGGCGTACATGGCGACTTCCTTGGCTGTTACGGCCGGAGGGATTTTTGTCTGCTACCTTCTCCTTAAAGTCCGGCCAGTCGAAGGCCAGACGCTCAATGCCGTCCTCGCAGGGAACCTCTTCGGCCGGTGGTCCTTTGGACACTGGCTTGCCCTGATCACCATCCTTTCCGAGGGAGCCCTCCTCTTTGTCGCTGCCCAGACCGGTTTTATTGACGGTCCCAGGGTCATGGCGAACATGGCCATCGACTCATGGTTCCCGCATCGATTTGCAACCTTGTCCGAACGCCTGACCATGCAGAACGGGATCCTCCTGATGGGGGGAGCGGCCCTCTTATTGATGATCTACACCCATGGGTCGATTTCGACTCTTGTCGTGATGTATTCCATTAACGTTTTTGCCACTTTTTCACTCTCAAACCTGGGCATGTCTCGTTTTTTCATAAAGAACCGTAAAAAAGACAAGAAATGGAAGAGGCATCTCCCGATCAACTTAATTGGCCTGGTCTTATGTCTGACGATCCTCATTATTACGACTTTTGAGAAGTTTACGTCGGGGGGATGGGTGACCTTGGTGATCACCTCCGTCGTCATCGGGGTCTGTTACCTGATCAGGAGACACTATAACAAAGTCAGGGAAGGAATCCGCGAACTGGATGAGATGTTATTGAATTTGCCGACGTCAGGTCCGGTGAACCAGGAACCCCTGGATCCCAAAAAACGTGACGGCAGTTCAACTGGTAGCCGGGTTTAATGGCTTTGGCGTCCATACCCTGCTTTCCATCATCCGGTATTTTCCCAACCTTTACAAGAATGTTATCTTTGTTTCGATTGCCGTGGCCGATTCGGGTTCTTTCAAGGGAGCGGAAGAGGTGGAAGCCTTAAAAGAGTCGACGAAAGCATCCCTGGAGAAATATGTCGATCTGGCGAGAAGGCTTGGAATACCGGCGGATTATCGGTTGGACCTCGGAACCGATGTGGTGGAGAGTGCGAGTCTCCTCTGTGAGTCCATTGTAGAAGAGTTTCCAAGATCGACCATCTTTACGGGTCAGCTTATCTTTCCCACCGTCCAATTATTCAACAAACTGCTTCACAACGAGACAGCCTACGCCATTCAGCGGCGCCTTCAATGGAACGGCATTCCAACGATGATTTTACCGATCCGTGTCCGGGTTTAAGAGAACATCCCCAGCCAGATTTAGAACTTATCCGCAAATAACCTTCCCTCCTTTCATAAAGGAGGGTGAGGGGGGATTTACAGTGGCAACCTTCGTCAAATTCCCCTAAATCCCCCTTTCCAAAGGGGGACGTCATAGGCCGCCACTATTTACGGATCAATGCTGTTCCAACATAACCCAATCCTCAAAACTATCACTTCATATCCGAACTAAGAATCGATTTGATTTTTTCTGCGCTTTATGATAGGTCTAAATCGTTTTTCCATGAACTGGGAAAGCGTCATGTATCCAGAGAGGTCGATACGGCCCCGCAATTACAATAAGGGTTTATCTCAAGATCAAGACCATCGTCTCTAGGTTTTTTTCACCCACCAGGATCTTCGTCTTGAGTTTTGCAGGGGTGATTCTTATAGGGCGGGATTCTTCTCTGGTTTCCCTTTCGGCCCCTCAGGGTCACCTCCGTTTCGTCGATGCGCTCTTTTCCTCCACCTCTGCCGTCTGTGTGACGGGACTGCGTTGATCGATACCCGAAGGACCTTTCCAGCCTTGGGTCAGATACATAACCCTGCGCCTCCTTACAGGTCCGGGGGCCTTGGGATCATCACCTTTTCCACGGTCTTCTTTCGTTCTAATGGGACGGGGACTCTCCTTCAAGGAAAGAGAGATTGTCCAATCGACCTTCCTTCATACCCCGACGAAGGATTTCATACGTTATCCTGACAAGGCGGTCCTCGGGTTCGCCTTCGTCATGAAGCCTTTGGAACGTTCTTTCTCTTTCATTCGGTTTTGTCCGGGATTTCTCACCCGGAAAGGCCTTTTACAAAGCAATTTACCACTGCCGTATCCGCCTTCAACAATGCAGGAGTTATTCTCTCTTTTCAGATAACTTAATCGGATATCAAGGAGATCTGATCGTCAACTTACGATCATGGGATTGATTGTTCACGGCGGAATTGGTTTCATCGTCCAGTACGAAATCCTGTCCGTGTTAGGGGGGGTACAAAAAAATTTTCCCTCCACGCCAAAATTGTCATCATTTCACCACGGCCCTCCTTATTACCTCAGGAGCAGTTTGTCTTATGTCTCCGAAAAAATCATATCCTCAAGGAACACCGATACAGACTCAAATTCTCATTTCTGTCTTTTCAATCCGTTACCACCCGAACCGCAGGTTTTAATACGGTGGATATCGGACTTTCTAACCAACGAGACGATTCTCCTGATGCCATCGTCCTTATGTTCATCGGGGCCTCCCCCGGCTCGACAGGCGGCGGAATCAAAACGACAAGCGCAGCGCTCTCTCGTTACTGGTGATCTGGAACCGGATGAAAGGAAGCGAAGAAGTAAACATATTTAACGCACCATCCCACGAGAAGTCTCGAGCCGAACCGTTCTCCATCGTCTCTTGCTGCAGCCCTCTTCAGTCGTTGATCATCTTCCGTTCTTCTGCATTGCACGGGGAGAGGAAACTCCCGACGCAGCCAGCCGCCGTTCTCTTCTTGCGGAGTACCTCTTCGACACCGTATCAGCCTTCGGTACGGTTGGGTTTGTCCATGGGAATCACTCCTAAAGTTAAACGACGTCACAGAAACTAGCCCTCATTCTGATGATGTTTGCCGGAAGAGTAGGACCCTTTACGCTTGCTTTTTCTCTCTCAAGTGGTAGAAAGCGCAAACGGTTTACCTATGCGGAAGAAGGCATTATTGTCGGATAAGGAGAGACATTGATGAACAGCCTGGGAAAAGATTTTTTTAACAGACTAAAAAGAGGTTGATATGAAACGGGTGATCGTGATCGGACTTGGGCATTTTCGGATTCAATATAGTAAAAGAACTTTATGAGAACGGGATTGAAGTCATTGCCATCGACAAAAACAAAGAGAGGATTCAAGAAATCAGAGATTACTGTACGAAAGCGATCCTTG
>CAWHGS010000002.1:0-63935 GCA_963828805.1 uncultured delta proteobacterium | reverse complement strand
TTAATCGGAATCAGGCCTTTTTCTGACCGTAACGGTTATAGCTGACCTTATCGAATCGAAGTGCGTCCTTTTTATAGGGGACCATCTCCTCACCGGGGTACCCGATGGCGATGATGCACAAGACGGTTAGGTTCTCAGGAAGACCCAGGAGTTCGGCGATATACTGCGTTGATGTTGTGCCTTCGTTGAAATTATTCCCCCTCATCTGCGCCCAGCGGCTTCCAAGACCGAGTGCAAGGGCTGCATACTGCATGGTGACCGCAGCGATGGAGCAATCCTCAACCCACAGTCCGGAAGCGGATGGGTCTCCGCACACGACGACGGCAACCGGGGCATCCTTGACAAAGGCGGCCCCTTGGGGCTTCGCCACGGAAAGTTTCTCCAGGAGGGTCTTGTCCGTGACCACCACAAATGCCCAGGGCCTTGCAGCCTTTCCCGTGGGGCAACGGAGGGCCGCTTCGATGATGGCATCCATCTTCCCCGCCTCCACCGGCCGCTTGGCATATACCCTTACACTCCTTCTCTTTTCTGCAAGTTCGTTAAACATCTTCTCTCCTTTCTTTTACAGGTTGATTGTCGCTGCAACAAAACATACCCGTGAACAAATCACAGGGTACCTTTTACCTAGAGATTTTACCATAAATCGCCACTAAAATAAAATGATAAGGCCTTGCTTTGGGTTGCGTTGAATAAAAAAAGAAAATAGTTTGTCGAGAAAAATCGACCCCAAGATATGCGGGTGCATTCTTCATCTGTTTGTGCTGCAACCCAATCGTGAGTCGAGACATGGAGCACCAATGATTACCAATTCAAAGGTTGCATAGACGGAGTCGCTTCAAGGTTAAGACAGAAAGTGAACATGGAACCACCCCAACATAATGGGGATCTTTTGGGCCTTAAGAAGCGAGGATTTCTTGCCACGATATGCCCCTTCAAGAAGCCTTCGGTATGAAGAACTGACCAAAAACCGGGATTCGTTCAGCCTGTCACTGCTCAGTGTTGCATCGAGGCAAGATTGAAAAAACGAGGAGGAAGAAGTCACGAGAGAGCCCGGGGTTCTTTTCTCTCTATTTTTTGACCCCATCCTCTTTTACGAACCGGGGTAAGAACCTTCCTGTTTTCGAGAGATAATCGAGATAAGCAGGACCATGGACATCCCGGAGATAGGCCTCTTCATCGAGGGCCTTGATGAAGATGCAGGCGAGGTGGATTCCGAGGAGTAAAACCAGAAATGGAGTGGGCACAAGGAGGACGACCCCTCCGAGCATGATCGTCTGGAACAGATAGATGGGATGCCGGACAAACCGATACGGCCCCTGGTTCACCAAAGCGGTCTTTTCCCGCTTCCGGATCCCTATTCTCCACGCATCCCCCAGCGCCGCATAGCACCAGAGCGTGCCGGCGTAACCGCCCACGATCAGGACGATCCCCAGAGCCAGTCCGAGGGGATGAAGAAGAACCGGCATCAGCGAAAAAAATCGGCTGTGGAAACCGCCCACAAAGAAGGGCTGGCCGAACCATCCCAGAATGACAACCAGCCATCCCAGCCAGAGAAGCCTCTCTTTTGAGCCCCGGGGTCTGATGTTTGGGGACCGGCCGATCTGTTTACGGACACGACGGGCCTGAATAAAGACGCCTGCCCAGTAGACCAGGGCTGATCCAAAAACCAGACCCTTCCGGAGAAGGAGCGTTTCAGGAGGCATCGGCCCCATTCCGCTTGGCACGGATCAACCGCTGCAATTCCAGCACCCAGTGCTTCTTGATGCTGTGCCAGACATCTGCAGCCCAGAGGATATTCCTGCTGCTCGTTTGAAACGTCACGTTCAACTCAGGCTCTTCGGTCGGAACGTAATCGTTGATCCAGTCCCTGGATCTCCTGACTTTCTGCAAGGTGGCTCGTCGCAGGCACGGTCACGTGATTGTATCCGATGGGGCAGCCTCACATTTCTGACCACCGCCTTCCCATTGGCCGCGTATCGATTGACAGTCCCGAATCCAAACAGGTCTCCCCCGATGAGATCCATGCCGATCACGAACCCGGTGAACTCCAGGTCGTGTCAGGAATGCTTCTGAGTCTGCCTGTCATCACCCATTGATTGGGAAGAAACCGGGTGAATCCGCCCGCCCCTACCGCCGTGGCATAAGAGACCTGCAATCCGACTACGGGCCGCTCAGATCCCGTGATGGGATCAATAATCGAATAGCGCTTTTCGAACTTTCCGGTCAAAGGGTTATAGACGGCCACCTCGTTGCTGAACGCTCCTGTGAGTTCATAGAGCACCTTCACGGCCTGGATCCCGCCCTGGCTGTGGCCAACCAGCATGGGCCGCAAGCCCTCTTTCTCGTAATACCAGGCGATGGCCCCGGCGATCTTCTCGCTGCTCTCATAGCAGCTGAAGGAAAGCGAACCGTTCCCCGGATTTCGAATCTTCTCTTCAGGGTAACCCATTTTGATCAGGAATTGAGAGAACGATTCCATGCAGAGGTAAACAGGGTAGATCCCTCCATGGATATTAACGACTCGCGGGGCAGGCGCGTGGGACAGGACCTCCCGGATGTCACTCTCCGTTGACCCGTTCCGGATCGAGGGCAAGAATCTTTTCCTCCACGGAGGGATCAAGAGAGTATTGCCGAAGCACCGTCCCCTTTTCCACCGGCTGCGTATAGCTTGGCTCCCGGAACTGACTCTTCGTGACCCGCACAGCCTGAAAGAAGCACCAGCGCTGCCAGGGTCAGAAGGATAGCGTATGCGTTCTTCTTCATGTCGACACCTCTGCCAGTTGAATGGATTTTGTGAAATCGGAAATGAATCCTTCAATCTCCGGATTCCGAAAAGACTGTTTTCTTGAAGGTCAGTCCCGATATTGACGATATCCCTGACCGTCGTGACGGAAAGGACCAGCGGAGTGATCGGACCCGTGGAAACGGCCCTGAAGTAATCGATCGTTCTGTCCTCGTCTCCCTGTTCCCAGAGAGGATTCAGGTTCATGTTGGTGATTCCGCCCCAGAGAGGATAGTTCTTCGGATAGAACTTCTTCCGATGATTCCGCGAGTGAAGGGAAAGGAGGAGCCGCCCCAACCAGAGTTCGATCGGGGTTCCCAGATAAAGTTTTTCCTCGTTTGATCTCGAAGCGTCTGCCGCTGGATCTCTCTGGCGAGAGCTTTCCGTCGAGATCCCCTCGGGCACGGGATGGGAGACCACGAAGGAGCCCAGAAACAGCCCAAAGGTCTTGAGGCTATCGATCCCCAGGTCTCTCCGGATATTGACGATCGATCCCACCGTCATCTGTCTTCGCCTCTCTGCCGAAAAGCGCTTGGAAGCAAGCGGCGAAAGGGACTTCAGAAGCAGGGCAAGAAAAAGATCATTCAAAGTGACGCCCCAGTCGTTTGCCCGTTCTCATGAGACCCTGGAGGTCTCCGGGGGGCAAAGAAAAAACGGAGACGCCGTTGCTCTGGTCCTGGAAATCGTGGTATCGGGGTTTCGATGACTTCTTGAGCTCCGCAGCCATCGAGGGAAAACGGAGAAGTTTCCGAAAGAGCAATCTGCGGTTCCAGGGCGTAAGCGTTCCATAACCTTTGGGGTAGACATCGAGGGGATAGGAGAAGACGGACCGTTCCTGGCCCAGGTACTTGTTGACGAAATGCTTCAGGAGAAGGATGATCGACTCTGCCCCTGCCACGACATGAAAGTAGATGAGCCCGAGGTAAAAGGCACCGTTCTTCCTCGATCACGAAGAAGCGGAATGGATGGAATGTCTCCGTGGTCCCTAAAGGAGTGTTCAACTGCGCTCTCCATCTCCTCTTGACGAGGGTCGTGTGCATCTTGGAAGCCGCCGCCACCATTTTTAACTCATTCGAACAGGACCGCCCGGTATTCGAAGGTTCCTTTTCGCTTATCGATCGAAAGGCCCGTCAGGCCAAGCTGCTCCATCTCGCCATCGATGATATGGCTCAATCGAGGCAGGTCCAGAGGCTGGGGGACCCTGACCACATGGACCGCATTGTAAGGCATGCAGGCTGTTCCACTGGAGCATCGTCCTCTGGAAGATGTTCAGTTTGCCGGGCATGGGTTCACAATCTTTCTGTCCATTCTCTCTTTGGCGAGAATCCATCGCTTCAATTCGATGCACCAATGTTTCCGGATGCTGTACCAGAGGTCTGCGGCAAGGAGAATATTCTTCTGTATCCCTGTAAAAATCTTTCGTCTCCTGAGGAGGGGCGACTGGAGGCCGTATAGCGGTGAATCCATTCCCTGGCTTCCCGGTCCTTGGCAAGATCCTCTGTTAAAGGGACGGAAAGATGCCTCGACTCAGCAGGCAGGATGACGTTCCGCACCGCCGCCGATCCGATGGCGGCGTAATGGTCTCCCTGTCCGACTCCGAAGAGGGTTCCGCTGATCGGATCGTACTGAAGATGGAAACCCGTAAACTCTTCGACGGAATCGGGAATCCTTCTCAACTGGCTCAGCATGTCCCATTGTCCGAGGAAGACCCGCATCAGTTTTCCTGTGGCGATGGCTGAGGCATAACCAAGTTTGATCCCAACCACCGGACGCTCCTGCCCGGTCAGGGGATCGACAATGGTATGCCGGTCCTCGGATTGGTCCGTATAGGGATTCCATACGGTGATTTTTTCATTGAAGGTCCCGGCAAATTCGTGAAGGATCTTTATTGAAAGCATCCCTCCCTGGCTTTGGCCCACCACCATGGGCATCATCCCTTCCTTTTCATAGTACCATGCAATCATCCCGGCCATCTTCTTACTGCTCCTGTAACTGCTGTAGGAGTAGGAACCGGTCGCAGGATTACGCACGCTCTCTTCGGGATACCCCATCCGAATCAGGAACTTGGCAAACGACTCCATGGAGACGATGGGAATGCTCCCGTCAAGGATCACGAATTCTTGGAGCGGGACATCGCGACAGAACCTCCGAAACCTCCTTTTCGGAGAGAGCAGTCCGGATCGAGAGAAAGGACCTGTTGCACCAAGTCGTGGGGTAAAGAGAACTCGCGAGGAAGAGAGGAAGGAGCGGTCTTTTCCTTGTGGGCACACCCGAAAAGACAGCACAGGAAAAAGGAAATGACCGCGATCTTTAACCGCTTCCCTTTCATGGGTTCAACTCCCTCGATTTGCTCTGCCTCTTCCAGCGGTTATGGACCCAGAAATATTGCTCGGGATATCGCTTGACAATGATCTCCATCGGCTTATTCATCGCCTCTGTCAGACGGAAGATCTCCGCCTTCTCACTCTCAAAGGTCCCGGGCCAGAGGGGGTCGGAGACGACCCCTTCGAAGTCGTACCCGTTCTTCGTTCGGCAGCAGGCGACGACCACGATGGGCCTCTTATACAGCACCGAGAGAATGGCGGGCGCAGGTGTCGTCGAGGCCCTCCTCCCGAAAAAGTTGACGGCGATCCCCTGCCGGATGCTCTGATCGGGCAGCAACCCGATCGACTTCCCCTGCTGAAGGGTCTTCTGAAGCATGAAGAGGGCATTCTTCTTGGGAATGATGACCTGGCCGCTATCGGTGCGTTTGCCGTAGAGCAATCGTTCAAGATAGGCGTTGCTCAAGGGACGGGCCACGACGACCAGAGGGATGCCCACGACGGAACTCACGTGGGGAAGGAATTCCCAGTTGCCGATATGGGGCGTGACAAAGATGCAACCGCCGGATTCCTCGTGAAGCCTCTTGGCTTTCTGAAAAAGGGACTCCAGCGACTCGGAGTATCTCCTCAGAGTTTCCCGCGCGTCGTCTGCCTTGAAGAAGTTGTGGAACTTGATGATTTCGAGACAGGTGAGGAAAAAGGATCTGCAACTTGCGCGGGCAATCGCCCTGATCTCTTCCTCTGTTTTCTCCTTGTCCGAGGGCATGACGAACATTTTCGAGGGCCAATCTGCGGCGGCCGGGGAAGAGGAGGTAAAGAAAGTCTCCCAAAAAGTTGCCCAGGAGATGAATGCCTTTGAGCGGGATAAGATGGACCACCGGAAGAACCACAGAGACAGTCGCGTACTCCAGAAGCTGGACGACCTTTCCCTTCTTCGTCCTCTCTTTTTGCAGTATTCTTTTGGCGACTCAGGCTTACTTCTGACTCATACGCTTCGGACCAAGACATGCACCCCAACGATCAAAGGGCTTCAAACGAACCTCCGATAATCGACCGAGACGACGCACTGTCCTCCGATCCCATAGCTGACCGATAAAAAATGATCCCGGCTGCAATCCCGGTGAACCCCTGCGATCCGGAGGTCTTTGAATTCCGGGTCGGGTTCGCTGAAGTTGAGCGTCCCGGGAACCATCCGGTCCGTGATGGACTGGATACTGAAAATGACCTCGGCAAGATCGCTCGCCGCACCCAGGTGTCCTGTATAGGCCTTCATCCCGCAGATGGGTATCTCCTGACTCCGGTCGCCCCAGACCTCCCTGACGGAACTGAGCTCCGATCGGTCTCCCTTCTGGGAACCGCTCCCGTGGGGGGAGAGAAAGGCAAGGTCCCGGAGGTCACAACCCGCATCTTCCAGGGCCAGGCCCATGCTCCTCGCACTCACACGGGGAGGAACCGTAAGACTTTGATCATGGGAGAACTCGGTGCAGTTTCCAAATCCTTTCACCTTCGCCCGGATCTTTGCCCCTCGCCGCTCGGCGATTTCTGAGGCCTCCAGAAAGAGCGCGGCCCCCCCTTCCCCGGGGATGAAGCCATCCCTCTTTCTGTCAAGGGGCCTGTAAGAATGGACGCCATACCTGCAGCGCGAAAGAATCCCCAGCCCCTCCATCTCATAAAGAGGGATCTCGGTGATCCAGTTCCCGCATCCCACTGCGAGGCCAATGTCCGCCTTCCCGTCCCGGATGCTCCTGCAGACCAGTTCCAGCGCATTCCCTCCATAGGGGGAATGGCATCGCAAGCGTCGTATTCGGGCCCATGAATTCGTAAGAGGCAGAGAGAAAGCTGAAGAGATTATTGCAGATCGACTCCAGGAGAAAGAAAGGATTCACCTTGTCCACCGTCGACCGGTTCAAGGCTTCGAAGTCCATCTCCTGCCACCGGCCATGGGTCCCCTCCTTGACCGCCGGATACATGAAATCTATAACCGACCTTGGTCGCATCCCCGGAAGCAATGTAGCAGGGCCCTTCGGCCTGGAGGGATGTCCGCAGATCTTCATTCCGGACAGAGAAACGGCTTCCCGGGCCGCAAAAAAACCGAGAACAGACCCCCGGTTCAGAAATTTCATCTGCCCGAGGAGGTGATGGGGAATATCCTTCTCCGTCTCAAATTCCCTCACCTTGCCCATGTACTGCAGGAACCTCGGAACTTCCATCGCGGGGGATAATATCCGATGCCTGTCTTCCCCGTTTTGACGCTTTCCCAATTCTCTTCCATCCCGATTCCGAGGGGCGTGATCAGTCCCATCCCTGTAATGACCACGTCTCTTTCCTTCAATGCCATCGGCTACTCCCTTGTCAGAACCTTAAAAAATCGCCTCTGCTCTTCCCTGTCCTCGATCTCTTCAAAGGAGATCACGTCCCCCTCGAACTCAATCACGACCTTTCGTTTCGTCCCTACCCTGCCCATGGCCGAGTAGACCTTCCGTTGGGGTGTGGATTCCGGCAACCGCTCGACTTCGAGCTCCACCTGATCCCCGGGTAAGGGCAAATCCGTAAAACTTGCATTGACGGACCTTTGGTGATCAGGAACCAGTTCTTGAAATCAGAAGAGGCAGCCTCCAGCCATCCGGTGAGCTGAGCGAAGGCCTCGATCAGCAGGACCCCGGGCATGACAGGATTCTTCGGAAAATGGAACTCGAGAAAATCCTCGGTCATGGCCACATTCTTGATGCCCTTGATCTTCTCGTCGGCCTTCCATTCCGTGATTCGTCAACGAGTAAGTACCGCATCGGTCGAACCCTTCCTCCCTCATCAGTTTCCGACCAGGATCACCGTTGCCACCGCGTAATGGGATGTATGGGAAATGGAGACGCTGCACTGGCCTGATCTTTCTCTTCTTTGCAATCTTCTCCGCCCAACCCCTCACCGAGATCTCGGGTCTTCCGGAAGCGGTCGGGATCACCTCGATCTCCTGGAAAATGGATCGATCCCCGCCCGGAGAATCCCGTCCCAGAGCCTTCAGATAGGACTCCTTGGCGGCAAAGCGTCCGGCCAAGTGAAGATACGGATTTTTCATCGATTCGACAGTAGGCCCGTTCCTGCTCCGTGAAGATATCCATAACGAACCGGCTGTTCCTCGAAGGAGAATCTCCTTGAACTTCGAGATCTCGACAATATCGACGCCCTGATGAATCCTGGATCATGAAATGCTAAACCCCCCATCCACCGGGATCGCCTGCCCGGTGATGTAATCAGACAGGGAGGAGGCCAGAAACAGGATGAGATAGGCCACCTCCCTGGGTTCGCCGAACCGGCCACAGGGAATGCTCCCCAGAATCTCCTCTCCTGCCCTCTTTCTTATCCGGGTGCTCATGTCAGTCACGATCATCCCGGGTAGAACCGCATTGACCTGAATTCCCTTTCCTGATAACTCCACGGCACAGGCCCTCGTAAAGGCGACGAGGCCCCCTTTCGAGGCCGCATAGTTGGTCTGCCCCCGACCCCCTTTGATCGCACCCGTTGAAGCGATGTTGACGATCTTTCCGGAATGGTTGGGCAACATCATCTCAGCCGCATACCGGGTGCAGAGGAAACGCCCCCCGAAGGTTGAGATCGAGGACCCTATCCCAATCCGAAAGTTCCGTGCTCAGCAACAGGTTGTCCCGGATGATCCCGGCATTGTTCACAAGAATGTCAAGCCTGTTCCATCTCTTCCGCACCTGTTCAAAGAGTCCTTGGACCTCCTCCGGTTTCGATATGTCCGCTTGAATGATCTCCGCCTTTCCGCCCTGCCGGAGGATCTCTTCGAGAAGGCCCTCCGCCTTCTCCTTGGACTTGTGGTAATTGATGATGACCTCAGCGCCCGCCTGAGCGAGAAGAAGTGACGTTTCCCGTCCGATCCCTCTTGATCCCCCGGTGACCAGGGCCACCTTGCCCTTCAAGTCGAATTGCATCTTTCCTCCCTGGAGTATTTCTTTACAATGATCGATCCATTCTGTCCGCCAAAACCGAAGGAGTTGGATAGAGCTGCCCGAACCGTTTTTCTCCTCTTCACATTGGGAACATAGTCGAGGTCGCATTTTGGATCGGGATGGGTGAGATTGATCGTGGGATGGATCTCATCCCTTGCGACCGTCAGGACCGTGAAGATAAATTCGGGCGCTCCCGAGGCAGCCAGGAGATGACCGATCAAGCGATTTGCTGGAGCTGATGGCAATCTCGGGAGGCGTGCTCTCCAAAAACCTTCTTGATGGCAACGGTCTCGATGAGGTCGTTCAGCTTGGTGCTCGTGCCATGGGCATTGATGTAATCGATCCCATCGGGCCCAATCCCCGCATCCTTGAAGGCTGCCCGCATGGACTGCTCTGCTCCCCGTCCCTGGGGATGGGGCGCTGTCACCTGGTAGGCATCGAGGGAAGCTCCATAACCGACCACTTCCGCATAGATCCTGGCCCCCCTTTTCAAGGCATGGGACTCCTCCTCGAGAATGGCCACACCGGCTCCCTCTCCCATCACCAGTCCTGATCTGCTTCCGGTCGAAGGGACGGCAGAGCGTCTCGGGTGGCTCCAGAGAGGTGGTGGCCGCGCTCAGGAGAACGAAAAAGACGAGTCCCACGGGATTGATCATGGAGTCGGCGCCACCGACAGCCATCACATCCGCCTCCCCTCTCTGAATCGCCCGGTACCCGATCCCGACCGCCTGAGTGCCGGAGGCACAGGCCGAAGTCACGGTGCCATTCATGCCGTTGAAACCAAATCGGGTGGCCACCAGGGCAGCGGTCCGGTTCGAATTATTCCGGATGATCGATTCTCCCTGCACCTGTTCATCCTCTCTTTCCGAATCGAACGAGATCGAATTTCCGATCGATCGCCGACCCAGGGTCTGAATATCCTCCAGCCTGTTGATCCCGAGTCCTGAGGCGAGAACAACCCCGTACCGGTCACGGGAGCCTTGGGCTTCAAGAAGATCGGCATCTTCGATCGCCCGTTTGGCTGCCCAAAGGGCAAAGAGCGTCTTTCGCTCTCCTTCCGATCGCGGCCTCCTCTTTGAACTCCTCCTCGATCCTTTGCCAGCTCGGATGCACACGACCTCTCCCGCGGCCTGGACAGGCGATTTCTCGACTCAGTGGATCCGTCAGCCGGTGAATCCCGGACACGCCTGCAAGCGCCTTCTGCCAGCTCTCTTCCACATCGAGACCCAGGGAGGTCACCAGACCGAGACCGGTGACAACCACTTTCCTTCTCGGGTTCATCCTTCGACCTTCACTCGCACTCCACGCTGACTGCCTTTTCAAGCACCAGCTGTAATACCGTGAAGTCAGCTGAGCATCAAGATCCGCTCGACGGAGTCACCTGCGTGATGAATATGACTGTAGATCATCCGTCCACGGAAGCGATCACCTTTCCCTCCACATACATCTGGGCCTTCCCGAGAGAATCTCTCTTGGAAGAAGAAACCATCTCTCCGTGGATCTCCGCCTTGAACCCCGGCCTCAGATGGGGCGTAAGCGTCACCTCCTCGATGAGGGACATGATCGGAGAGAGACGGAAATCATGAGAAAAGATGATGAGCCAACCCAGGAGTTGGGCCATGGCCTCGATCATGATGACGGCGGGGACACGGGCGACCTTTTTATAATGGCCCCGCAGAAATTCCTCGGAAAGGGAAAAGGTCTTGACCCCGATGATCGATTTCCCTTTCTCGAGATGGGTGACTGAATCGTAGTACAAGAAATCTCATGATCTTACCTTTGCCGCACTAGCGAAACATCGGCTACTCGACCCGTTACCGCTTCCAAAACGAGCGACGCGGCCTGTCCTTCATAGCTCTGACAATTGACAAGAATCTCTCCTGGGTCTCCGCTCTAACGGGCTCCCGGTAGACCAGAGGGAACCGGATGGAGGGGTCCGGAGACGACGTGCAGAGCGTTCTCGGAACGAAGCCCGTTTCTCAGCATGGAAATGCCCAGAATCGATGTCCACCAGGGGCGCGCCCGCCAGGAGATGACCGAGGCTCCCTTTCGAAGAAAAGACATGGACCCGGTCGATGCACTCCGAAAAGACGGCGTGGATCGCTTCGATCTCATTACGATCCCCGATAACCGTTCCCTCCCCGTGGGCAATCACCACATCGATATCGGAAGGCTTAAGGCCTGCCCGTTCAAGGGCGTCTCGCATGGCCATGACGAGGGCCCTTGCCGTTGGGCCTGAAGATCGGCCTTCTGTCTCACAGGCCGAGCCATACCCCGTCATGGAGGCTAGACTTGCCACCCCCCTTTCCCGGGCAGAGGACTCGAGTTCCAGAGCGATCACGCCGCACCCTTCCCCCAAAACGGTCCCTTTTCTCTCTACATCAAAGGGCCTGCAAAGCTGGCTGCTCTTGAGGATCGGTCGTATTCAGGATCCCGCTCAAATGGGCCCGCGCAAGGCTGAAAGGGCTGACCTTCTCGCTGACACCCGCGCAGAGAACCACCCGGGCCCTGCTCATCCCGGAGGGCTTTCATCCCCTCTGCCACAGCCATGGCGCCGGAGTCGGCATGGGGAGAAAAGACCGTGTTCTCTCCCTGGAGATCGAGGCTCGTCGCCACCTGGCAGAAACTGATATTGTTCAACATCGAAAGGGGCCACAGAGGATAGATCTCCGTGTATCCCTTCGAATAAAAAGCGGAATAGTCCAGGTCTCCAGTCGCGTTCAGGGATTTCAGGACAGCGGGCAGCAGGTCATCCACCTCATAATCCACCATTCCCATGCCCGCGAAAAAACCGATCTCCTCCCTTGGAATCGAGGCATTCTCCAGGCCGCGACTGGAGAAAGGCATCCCGGGCAACCCTTCATCAGAAGATAGGAATGGGTATCCATGATTCTCGAATCCCTGGGGTGGATCCCCAGGTCGGCAGGGTTCAGAGGCTGCACCTGGCCGGCAAACGTGCAGCCGAATCCTCCCGGGTCGAATCCCTCGATGGGCCTGATCCCGGTCTTTCCGGAGAGCAAGGCCTCCCATACTTCTGAAACCCTGCTGCCCAGGGAGCAGACGAGGCCCGCTCCTGTGATGACCACACGATCCTCTTTCATGAAGGGTTCAATGGTTTGTCAGGATGACTGCCCTATCCCACATCCCTGCCCACACAGAGGCATGCATTCTGCCCTCCGAAGCCAAAGGAGTTGGACAGGGCGATGCGATGGTCTTTGATTCTTGCTTCATTGGGCACGTAATCAAGGTCACACTTGGGGTCCGGGTACTCATGGTTGATCGTCGGAAGGATGATGGAACGGCTCATCCCCACAAGGGTCAGGATCAGCTCGATCGCGCCGGCCGCGGCAATGGCATGACCGAGCATCGATTTGTTCGAACTGACGGGGATCTCCTTGGCCCTTGTTCCAAACACCTCCTTGATTGCCTTTGTTTCCGTCACATCATTCTGAGCCGTCGAGGTTCCGTGGGCATTGATGTAGTCAATCTCTTCCGGACGGAGGGAGGCATCCTCCAGGGCTCCTCTCATGGCCAGGACGGCGCCGAGTCCGGCAGGATGGGTGTCGGTGATCCGGTAAGCATCGGCTGACGCTCCATACCCGAGGACCTCTCCCAGGATGGGAATGCCGCGCGAGCGGGCATGCTCGAGCTCCTCCAAAACGACGATCCCTGCCCCCTCGGACATGACAAACCCGTTTCTCCTCCGGTCAAAAGGCCTGGATGCCTTCTGAGGCGTGCTGTATCTCTCAACGAGCGCCTTGATGAGGACAAAGCCGATGAATCCCATGAAGTTCAGGGGCGCCTCACTTCCTCCTGCAATCATGGCATCCGCTTTTCCTTCCTGGATGAGCCGGTAGGCCTCCCCGACGGCCTGGGAGCCTGCTGCGCACGCAGAGGCGACCGTCAGGTTGGGTCCCCTGCAGTCAAAGATTTTGGGAAGGATCGTCGTGGCCACATCCGGCTTTCTCCTCAAAAAGTTGAGGTACGAATACCCGCCGGAACTCAGGAGCCCCTTCATGTCCCATGAGCCCTTCCCGTCATAGAAGCGATGGAGGAACATCAGATCCTCCACGGCAGGACTCTCTCCATGGAATCCAAGGGAGACGCCGATTCGTTCCCGCCGGGTGAGTTCGTCGAGCCGGGCCTGTTTTACCGCTTCCAGGGTCGCCCTGGTCATCAGTCTGAGACCCCGCGACGAGAACTTAAAAAACCGTTCGGCCCGGTCACCCATCCCTTCGAGCCAGGCGTCATTCACCTGCCCTCCAATCCGGCACGGAAGGTTTCGGGTGTCAAAGGCACGGATAAAGTCGATCCCGGACATGCCCCTGGAAGCATGGTCGAATGTCTCCTCCGTATCTCTCCCGAGGGAGGTGATCATCCCGTAACCTGTAATGACAACGCGACGCTTCATCGGTGCTTTAACCCTCGTGCTTCATCTTGAGGAAGAAATCTCGGAGCCTTTCAGAAGATCTTCTTTTCTTCCTGAACCTTTTTCAGCCATTCCTTGATGAGCGTGTCTCCATCGGTGAAGGTTGCCTCCGCCCCGCATGAACCGCATTGGATACGGAGACCGTTCTCTGATTTCCAGTTCGATTGTCCGCAGGAAGCACATGCTTCAGGAAGGCTGTCGAGAACATCCATGACCGCCCTCGCCATTCCTTGAACCGTAACAACCGGAGGAACTTCGTCCATATCCATGCCTGCATGGAGGTTGACGGGGCTGTTCTCGCCTACACGGATTTTGAGGAGGGCGACCGCTTTTTCGGTCAACTGGCTGTTTTCGTCGATCGCAGACCCCTCGCCAAACATCTCTTCAATGTGCTCGAGGACAAAATGGCGGGCCATCTTGATTCCAAAAGTCTGTTCCAGACGATAATCAACATCGAGAAAATCGAGCGATTCCGCTCCCAGGTCTTTCACGAGGGAATGGTCTGCTTGGATGGTGTCCTTATCGAGTTTGAGCGTCTGCGCAATCGCTTTTTTGACCTCCTCGAGAACAGTGGCTTCAGAGATCACATTTTGCTTCATTTTACTTCCTCCTGGGTTCGAGTTTGCGGTTGTATCCTGGGTCTTTTTTAGGCTTCGATCGGTAGAGGGTGTTGCTGAGGCCATTGTCCACCACAAGGGTTTGCCCCCGTATGCCTCGGCTCGCCGGGTCGCAGAGAAACAAGACGACCTCGGCCAGGGTCTCCGGTTCCACGAAAAGTGCTTCCGGCAAGTTTTCGATCTCGTCCATAAATTGTCTGAGCACCTTAAAGGAATCGGTCTTCACGAGCCCCCCGCACACGCCATTGACAGAGATCCCTTTTTCGCGGAGGCTCTCTGAAAGGTCCCTCACCACGGACTCCATCGCTGCCTTCATGCTCCCCAAAGGATACTCGGGATTGTAGAATCGGCTTCCGAGGCTCGATATGAAGACCACCCCCCCTCCATTCTTCTCCAGCAAGGGAAGGGCTTCCTGGATACAGAAGATGTTCCCCAGGTAATTCGTTTCAACCAGCTCCCGCAGCTCTCTCTCAAACAGTCGCTCCAGGGGTTTGAAAGGGGCTCTCGCCGCATTCAGGATCAGAAAATCGAGCCGGCCGCATTGTTCTTTCACTTCATTAAACATCTGTTTCACGGATTGTTTCAGGGAGATGTCGGCCTGGATGAGGAAGGCACGGCGGCCTATCTCCTGAATCTCCTGGCGCAGCAGTTCTGCCTGCCCCTGGGATCGACCTCCCTTTTGCCGATAGTTAATGACCACATCGGCGCCGGCCTGAGCAAATTTTCGGGCAATCGTATTCCCGATGCCACGGGAACTGCCCGTGATCAGGACAACTTTATCCCTGAAAGCATTCCATTCCATAACTTAACGAATTCTATAGAAAAATGGGCTGAGATATTGTAACAAAGATTTTACCCTCTTGCCATACCTTCGGGTCGGTCTGCTCCGTGAGTCTTTCCCGGTCTCTTTGCCAGGGCAATTCTTATGACAAAATTCAGATCGTGACCGGGCCTCGAAGACTCCTCTTTCGTTTCAATCCGGCCTGGAAATTAACTTGTTCAGAAAGAAAAGTAAGATATTACCAGTAAGAGTAAGAGAGGAGATGGAAAATGCGCATCACGTCGAAAGGCCAGGTCGCCATTCCGGCATGGAGATACAAGAAAAACGAGCCATTGGATTCCTCCGAGGTTCTTCATGGCGAAATTTAAAGTGCCCATTACCGACTACGTGGCTCCCCGCCGGCTCTGTATGAGGAAGAGGTTCTCTCCGACATTGCGGATCGTGATCTGCCTGCAGCTCACAGGAGAGTCGGCCCTTCAAGGCAAGGATCGAAGATGCCGATGCCTTGCTCGTTTTTCATACCGTCACGTTTTCCAGGGATTCCATCCGCCGGCTGAAGAAGTGCAGAGGGATTGTCCGGTGCGGAGTCGGATATGATAATGTGGATTTGGCATGCCGCAGGAGAAAAAGGGATTTACGTCTGCAACGTCCCGGACTACGGGGTCGACGAGGTGGCAGACCATGCCATGGCCCTCATGCTTGCCTGCGCCCGCGGTCTCAGATTCACGGAAAAACGCCTCCAAAAGACCCTTCACCCCTGGAACATCCGCGTCCTTCAACCCCTTCATCGCCTGGCAGGCGCCACCTTTGGCATCATTGGGCTCGGAAGGATCGGAACTGCCACGGCCATGCGGGCCAAGGCCTTCAGGATGAAGGTGGTTGCCTGTGATCCCTACATTCCCGATGGCATGGACAAGGCCCTCGATGTGACGATGATGCCACTCGACGCGTTGCTGTCTGTAAGTGACGTCGTCTCAGTCCACACCCCTCTGACGGAAGAGACCCTCAGGATCGTTGGAGCTCCTCAACTGGCAAAGATGAAATCTCATGCTATTCTGATCAACACGGCCAGGGGCAAATGCGTCGATACCCGAGCCCTGGCGGAGGCATTAAGGGCGGGAAAGATCGGAGGGGCCGGCCTCGATGTTTTGCCTGACGAGCCTCCGGAAGTCAATGAACCCATCGTCAAGTTATGGCAGCAGGAGGACCCACTTGTCAACCTCCTGATTACACCTCACAGCGCCTTCTATACCGAACAAAGCCAGAAGGAGATGCGTGTCAAAGCAGCCCAGGAGGTTCGTCGCATCCTCCTCGGAGAGAGACCCCATAATGTGGTCAACAGGGAGTTTCTGTGAAAGAAAGGATTAGGCACTTCGTTTAGAGCCTATCTTTCCAGGAAGGACTCTATTGCCTCTCCACCATATGCCCTGTTGCCCTTGTCGCTGCCTATGCCTGACTCATTTAATCCCGCGAGTTGATTGCAAAATACGGTTTAAGCTCCACCTTCTCTGTCCAACCCTGATAATACCGGACGACGTGTCTCCTTCAACTCATCCACGGCTTCTGCCAGTTCTTTCTCCTTTTCTGTCCTGGGCCGGGAGGCTGCTTCAGCCAACCGCCCTCCCAATCGCCTCCTCATCAACGGTCAGGAGCCTGCCCTCTCTCCACCACGATGCGGCCATCCACGATGACCGTATGGACATGGCTTCCCTTCCCACGGTAGAGCAGGACTCTCGATTGGGTCATGGACCGGATCCACGAAGGGAAAACAGATCTTCCGGTAATCGAGGAGGACAAGATCAGCGAGCCGACCCGGTTCGAGACGGCCCAATTCCCGTCCGTACCCGAGAAGAGAGGCATTCGTCTCCGTCGCCATCCGGAAGACCTGCCGGGCGCTCAGGTGGGGCGAATCCAATTCGAGCGAAGGGATGCGGTGAAGAAGGAAGCAGACCTTCATCTCCTGGATCATGTCGTCGTCATCATTGATCGATTTGCTGTCTATCCCGAGGCCGACCCGAACCCCGGCCTCGAGCATCTCGAAAAACCGGAGAAATGCCGTTTCTCACCCTTAAGATTGCAGGAGGCATGGTGTGTCACCCCCGTGTCCGTCTTTGCAAGAAGATCAATATCTCTCTCGGTGGGCCAGACGCAGTGGCCAATGACAAGATCCGGATCCGAGAAAACCCATATCGTTCATATATTCGATCGAGGGTCTTGCCAAGAAACTCAAGGTCCGTAAATCTTCTGGAAAAGAGTCTGAGCGGCATGGACATGGATCGACGGTCCGGAGCTTCTCGGCAGCCCGTTTCACGTCCATGAGAAGCTCTTGCGTGCACCACTGGGGCGCCATGGGCCCGAAACCGATACGGCACATGGGAGAATGGTGACGGGCGTGGAGATCCGTAACGCTTCAACGAAGTTCTCTCCGGTCAATGAACCCGGCGACGGAGGTGCGGTCAGCACCTTTCTCGCCTTTTCAGGCAACGTCTCAAGAAAGGCTTTATTATCTCCGTAAACAAACCGGATTGGCATTTCGAACTCCCGGATCGAATTGAACACGGATTCCCGAATCCGTGATAGGCCTCGATGGCCTCTTCGAATTCCTGTGAATAGGCTGCCGGGTCCTTCAGAGCATGATTGTGCATGGTGGTCGTAACGCCAGACTTGAAAAGCCGCGCAGCAGAAAAGGCGACATCGTCATAGATGGGAAGGGGGAGATACTTCCGCGTGTCCAGGATCCAGGACTCGAGCGTATTGTCCCTTGCTCCCCGCTGGAAATCGGACAATCCCTTTCCGTGACTGTGGCCATTGATCAGACCCGGGATCAGAAGGAATTGCTCCCCTCCAATGGTCCTTACCTCTGGAAAGCGTTTTGAAAGCTCATCGTGTCTTCCAACAGCCTCGATACGGTTTCCCGATAGGGCCACAGCCCCATTAGGTATCGAAGGCTGATCATGAGCCGTGACCAGCTGGCCTGCTCTAACCAATAGGGTGACCTCTGACATAGAAACCTCCTCTGAAATTATCCTGTTTCAACCAACCGAATATGATTTGAAACCCGTAGGCGTAACGTTGTAGGATGCCCGGGCATATCCTCTCAGCGCAGAGAGATCGTCTTGTGTTCAAAACGACTGAGGAGTCGGACGACCGGCCAGAGACAGATCAGGTAGATGACTCCCGCCGCCATGATCGGCGTCGCATTGTATGTGATGGACTGGGCCTGACGTGCGGCATAGAGCAGCTCCGGAAGGGCCACGACGCTCGCGATCGAGGTCAGCTTCACCACTTCGAGCGTATTGCTGATGAGGTCGGGCATCACATTTCGCGTTGCCTGAGGGACAACCACGTAGGCCATGGTCTGCATGGCATTGAGACCCGTCGAACGCGCCGCCTCGAGCTGACCACGGGGGATGCTCTCGATCCCCGCCCGGAACACCTCCCCGTAATAGCTCGACGTGTTGAGAAGAAAACCAAACGCAACCGCGACAAAAGCCGGCAGATCGATGCCGAGAAAAGGAACGCCGAAGTAGATGAAGATCAGAAGGACGAGGGGCGGAAAGGCCCGAAAAAAATCGGTGTAGACGATGACCCCCCATTTCACCCAACGGCTCTTTGCCGTCGAGAGGAGGGCCACGGTCAGACCTCCGGCTACCCCCAGGGGGACCACGGTCAGGACCAGCAGCGCCGTCATTCCGAACCCCTTCAGCAAGAATGGAAACGCGGCCTGGATGATCCTGACATTAAAAAAATTCTGAATGATCTGTTCCATGTCACCGCTTCCAGGCGAACCGGGTCTCGACCCACCGGCCGAAATAGACGACCGGTACAAACAGGATCAGGTAGGCAATCGCCCCAAGGGTCAGGGGCGACGGATTATAGGAAAAGGCAAGGCCTGCCTGTGCCTGATAGAGGATCTCTCCCACGGCGACCACGGCGCCCAGGGCTGTCCCCTTGGTGATGGCAATCGTCCGGTTGGTCAGGGGCGGGATGGTGATCCGAACGGCTTGAGGCAGAACGACAGACCGCATCGTTTGCAGAGACGTCAACCCGGTCGAGCGCGCGGCCTCGAACTGCCCCTTCGGCACTGCCAGAATGCCCGCCCAGAAGATCTCTTCCGCAAAAGCGGTGAGCACCAGGCTCAGGGCGAGCCACGTTGCCGTAAAACCGGACATCCGGATGCCGACGGTGGGCAGGGCAAAATAAAACATGATAATGATGACCAGGGGCGGCAGCGCGCGCAGAATATCGACAATGAAGATGATAAAGAAATTGATCACCCGGATGCGGAAAGAGCGGATCAGGGAAAGGATTAACCCGGACAGAATTCCGGTGACCACAACGGAAAGGGCGAGCTGAATGGTGAGAAAGAATCCCTCGACGATCTTGGGAAGATACTGGGCCATCACCTCCCAATTGAAGTAGGTAAAGAGAAGCTTGTCCAGGTTCAAAGCTGTAACCCTGTTGAAATCATAAGAAGCACCAAATCACAAATCCCAAATCACAAATAAATTCCAATTCCCAATCCCAAATGACCGAAAGCGTCTTATCGGTGATTTCGAATTTCGTTCATTGGAGCTTACCTGTTATTTGGTGCTTGTTATTTGGCGTTTTCCTGTTAGTGGTCTTCCATCCGCGCAAGAAATTCCTTGATCCGCGGATGATCCGGGTTGTTAAAAATCTTTTCCGGCGGCCCTTCCTCCAGGATCAATCCTTCATCCATGAAGAGGACACGGTCGGCGGCATTGCCTGCAAAGCGCATCTCGTGGCTCACCACCACCATGGTCATCCCTGATTCCCGCATCTCGCGCATCACCTTGAGGACGCTGCCGATCAGTTCCGGATCGAGGGCGCTGGTCGGCTCATCAAAGAGCATGACCACAGGCTCCAGGGCAAGGGCCCTGGCGATCGCCACACGCTGCTGCTGGCCTCCGGACAGCTCATTCGGATAGGCCCTGGCCTTCTCTGCAAGCCCAACCCGGGTCAACGCCTGCAGGCCGATGTCCTCCGCTTCCTGCTTCGATTTTTTCAGGACCTTGCGCAACGCAAGGGTCACATTCCCCAGAGCGTTCAGATGCGGATAGAGGTTAAAAGACTGAAAGACCATCCCGATCCGGCGCCGGATGGTATTGATGTCGACATCCGGAGCAAGAATATCGATCCCCTCGATCTTGACTGACCCTGAGGTGGGCTCCTCAAGGCGGTTGCAGCAGCGGAGGAGGGTGCTCTTCCCTGAACCCGAAGGGCCGATAATAAAGACCAGTTCCCGGGGCTTCACCTTGAGGTCGATGCCTTTCAGAACCTTCAGATGGCCAAAGGACTTGTGCAACCCGGTCACATCGAGGATGGGTTTCTGAGGTAAATCCAGATTCTCTGTTTCCCCCTGGCAATGCCCCGTACGAATTCTCGTGGTAAGACAAAAAAAAGCCAGGCGGAAATGACGTCGTCTCGCCTGGCTTCGTTCGACGGTTATTTACAGTTGGGTTTGTGTTCGGTTGGATCATACCCGGCATAGCCCGGCACGCCATATCCCGGGTAGACGGTAACAGCCGTGGAGTCCAGGATCAGGCTTCACCCCAAACCATTTCTCAGCCATCCTGGCCATGGTGCCGTCAAGCTTGATGCACTCGATCGCCTCCTCGGCCTGATTTCGCCCCTTGACATCGTCCTTCCGGAATGGGATGGCCCACACGGTCCCCGATTTGATCTTGTAAGAGAGTTTGAGTCTGCTGCGGAAGCTGTTTCACGGCATAGGCAGACACCGTCATGCCGGCCAGGTTGGCATCGGCGCGGCCGGAGAGCACAGCCTGCACCGCATCGGTATTGGTTCCGTAGGATTCGGTCTTAAACCCGTATTTTGCCTCATTCTCCCGGCACCACATCTCATAGTTGGATCCCTTGTTGACAGAGATCACTTTGCCCTTCAGGTCTTCGAGGACCTTAATGTCCGGTTTATTGATGGGAATCACAAACTGGTAGTCCGTTTCGAGATAACCTTCCGTAAAGAGAAGGTTCTTGGCCCGATCCGGAAGCACCGTGGTGGGAGCGGCAAGGAAATCGAACTTCCCTGCATTCATCCCGGGGATAAGGCCGGAGAACTCCTGGGCCACGATTTCGACCTTTCGTCCCATGCGACGACCGATCTCGATGGCCAGATCGACGTTGAACCCCTCCACGCCTCCCCCCATCTTCGGCATGGCATGAGGAGCGAACGTGCCGTCTACCCCGATGACCAAGGGCTTATCCTGGGCCGTCCCGGGTGAAGAAAGATAGAGGCCCAATGCCAGCATCATTGTTCCGAGCAACAAAACTCTCATCCCTGCTTTCATTGAATGGTCTCCTTTCTTTGCTCTCACCTGCTCCGCGGAGACTGAAAGGCCTCATTTTAGAAACAAAATATAAGGGAAAAAGTGGTAACGTGTCAAGGCGAAGGCTTTGAACTCCAGCCCCTTTCCCGGACGGAGCAGACAGGGCAGGAGGGATGAGAAAATGCCCTCACGTCTTTTATCTCTTTTTCGATTTCGATCTGGACGAGGCAACTGTTGCAGGGAAAGGCTCCCGTGGGAGAACGATCATCCTTGGTGAGCACATTGACGCAGCCCCCCTGATCAACACCCTGATCGTCCGGGCTGATACCAGGCGCCCGCATCCAGGCTCACGACTCCTGGCATGATGCGATCCGTGACCGTGGCGACCCGCACCATCCGGCCCCGGTCATTGAAAATCCTGACCTTATCTCCCGTGTGAATTCCTCTGGACTGGGCATCTTCCGGGTTTATCCAGACCGTATCATCAGCCAGGGCCTTCAGTTTTGGGATGTTATCAAACTGAGAATTGACCCTGGTCTTTGCATGGGGGCTGACGAGCTGCAAAGGATACAGTTCTCAGCGGATCCTTGGGTCCTTCCCATGGTTCGATATACTTTGGAATCGGCGGCAAGAGAGGATCGTTCATCTCCGCAATCGCCTGGCTGTAAATCTCGATCTTTCCGGAAGGGGTTGAAAAGGGAACGTGATCCTCGATCTGTTCCCGGAAGGCCACCCACGGTCTGGAAAGATTCGTTTCATGAAACCCTTCCTCCTTGAATACCTCGTATTCGGGCAAATCAGGGGTCGCTGAAACAAAAGCCTTCAGCCATTCTTCATCCGACCGATCATTGAATTCCGTCAGGTTAAGACGGGAGGCCAGTTCCGTAAAGATCGCGAGATCGGACTTGGTATCGCCCGGAGGCTCGATCGCTTTTTCCATGAAGATCGAGTAAGGTCCGCCGCCCCATGGCTGACCGACATCGACAGACTCCAGGGAGGTTGTGACAGGAAGAATGATATCTGCGTACCGGGCCGTCGGGGTGAGAAAGCGCTCGTGGACGACGATGAACTCGGGTGACTCTGAAGGGCTTTGACACCCTTGTTGACGTTTAAAAACTGGTTTAAAAGATTACAGCCGACGATATAGAGCAGCTTGATGTCACCCGGGTAGCCTCCTGATCTCCCCTGAAGAAGGGCATCGTAGATATCGGCCACGTTGAACCGTGGGACCCGGGCTCGCCTGGAACCGGGAAGCGTCTCCTTCAGAAACCCGAAAGGGATTCGGCCCGTGCCGCCGGCAGCATAACCCTCCAGTCACGCCGATATTGCCCGTCATGGCTGCCAGAACCATTGCCGCCCGGTGATACTGCTCTCCGTAGGCTGTCCTGCCCGGAGCCCACCCGGTCATCAAGGCCGCCGGTTTATAGGTCGCATAGTCCCGGGCCAGTTGCTCGATCGTTTCTGCCTTTACGCCCGTGATCTCTTCAGCCCAGCCCGGTGTCTTCGGAACCCTGTCCTCTCTTACCGAGGACATAGTCTTCGAATTTGTCGAAACCCGCGGTGTAGGTCTCGATGAAAGAACGATCGTAAAGGCTCTCCGTGATCATGACAAAGGCCATGGCAATCAGCATGGCCGCGTCTGTTCCGGGTTTGATGGGAATCCACTGATCGGCAAGAGATTTCCCGGAGGGACTCAACCGGGGATCGACGCAGATGATCTTTGTTCCGGCTTTTTTTGCCTCTGTCAGATAATGGGCTGTGGTCGGACCGAACCGGGTGATGAACGGGTTCCAACCCCAGAGGATGATCAATTTCGAATGGAGAAAATTGTCCCGGGTTGCACCCGTAAATGATGTCCCGAAGGTAGCGGTGCAGGAAAATAGGGCAGCCTCATACGAGGTGCTTCCCCATCGTGGTGTACACCCCCGAAGAGAGAGAAAAATCGCCGGCCAACTTTTCCCATCCCCTGAAGGGGACTGAGCGAACCCGAATAGTCCATGAGAAAAATTGCACTGTTGCCGTAATCGCTCCTGACCCTCAGAAGCTCCTTCGAAACCGTTTCAAAAGCTTCTTCCCAGGAGATGGGCTCAAATGTTCCTTCTCCTCTTCTTCCCACTCTCTTCAGGGGTCTTGTCAGACGGTCCGGGGCATAAACCACATCAGATTGGGACAACCCCCGGACGCAGGCCTTCAGGCTCGGCATGGGTCGTTCGTCTGTGCCGATGTGTTCGATCCTTCCATCCTTGACGTGGACCTTCAGAAGACACCGGCTGCCGCAGTCATAAGAACAACTGGTCAGGATGATTCGTTCGGATTGAGATGAATGAGAAGACATACTTACATTCCTTTCGGCTTCATTTTCTTAAAGGACAATTAACTCCTTGGGAAAGGAGGTGATCCTCTCCACCCCATTTTCTCTCACCACATAATCCAATTCAATTCCCACAGCGCCCTCACCGGGAAAGATGAATTTGGGCTCAAAGGCAAAGACATTTCCGGCCTGAAGCGGCTTTCGATAGCCCCTGCCAAGAATCGGCCATTCATTGATCTCAAGGCCCAACCCATGGCCGACAAAGGCAACCTTCCCCTCGCCATAGCCCATGAAATTGTCGCCAAGCCCCGCTTTGCCGGCCTTCTCGATCGCCCGTTCATAAATATGCATGGGTGAGTCTCCCGGCCTGACAGAGGATTCCATCTCCCCGATGATATCCAGAGCTACCTCGTAAGCCTTCAGGAGAGGATCTTTTAATCGCCCGATGACAAAGGTCCTCGTTTCGTCGGTCACATACCCGTTATATCCGCCCCCGTAGTCGATCACGATGGGTTGATCTCTCAAGATCCTCCGTCTGGAAGATCCCTGGGCAATGGCTGAAGAAAGACCCGTAACCGCTCAAGGGAGTGTCACAGAAGGAATGGGTCGAACCGCTCTCCCCCGAAAGGACATGGATATTCATCATCTCCTGATTGAGGCCCCGCATCCTCAAAAACCCCTGATGGCCATGGGACCTGCCAATGGAGGTGAGAATGCCATCCACCACCAACTCCGTCACCCCTTCGCGGATATAACTGCCGGGCCTGCGAGAAAACCTCATCAATGATCCTCCCCGACATGTGGATCTGCTCGATCTCAAAGTCACTCTTGATGCTCCGGATCTCCTTGATCTCGGAGGAGACATCCAGAATCTCCCAATTCTTAAAAAGGGTCTTGATCCTGTAGAACAGAGAAACGGGGATGACATCGAGTTCCATCCCCACTCTGTTTCCATTGAATTGATGATCCTTGCACAAGGGCAGGAAGATCTTTAAAGGATTCGAGCCGAACGCACTTCAGAGGAGTCTCATGAATTGCCCTCTCATAATTTTTCTGGACAAAGAGGCAGGCCTCCCCCTCCGCAGGGATAAAGAGATATCCCTTCTGGAGGGTTCCGCTGAAATAGAAAAGATCGACGTTCTGGATGATGAGAACAAGGTCCAACCCCTTCTCCGCCATTTTCTTCTGGAGTTTGGCCAGCCTTGATCGAATCTCTTCGGAAGGTGCAAGGTCTTTCATGGGCAGCGCTTTAGCGGTCAATGTTGGACTTATAAAGGGTCCCAAAATTGAATTGACATAGTCATTAGAAAATCTCCCCCTGCCTACCAGCAGGCAGGCTCGCCTCCCTGCAAAGGGAGGTAGGAGGGATTTTACAAATCAATGTCTATTAATTATGAGACTCTTTATATATCCCTCCCGCCCTCTTTTGTCAAAGAAGCCCCTTCGCTTGAGGTCGGCGAGGTCGCTGACTCTATGATTGGATTTTCTCCCATATTTGCACAATTGTCACAAATGGGAATACAATAGTTGTAACAATTGAAACGGAGAATACACCATGGCTGAAATCAAGATTCTTAAGGCTGATTCAAGGGGCCGCATTGTCCTTCCTCCTCCCTTCCGAGAGGAACCTTTGTTAGAATACGCCATCAAGGGCGACCAGATCATTCTCTACCCGGTCCGGACTGTTCGAAAGTATCCGGATATGTCGGAACTTCCATCGGAGGAACTTTCCCTTGAGTCGGTAGAAAATGAGAGTTAAAGATCGAACAAAGATCCCCGGCCCGGTATCTCTGCTTCCACCCCTTCAGAAGCCCTTAAAAAGAGAAAGAAATAGGCTTTTATGCCCCCGAATGTCCCTCCCTTCAACCTCCACTTCGAAATCATTTTCCTGGAAAGCTATTCCACGCTGAAACCCAATGAGAGAAAAGTCGTTGATAAAGCGGTCAGGTTTCTGAGCGCCAATCCTCGACATTCCTCTTTGAACGTTCATAAGGCGAAAAATGTTACGGGCAAGTATGCCGAGGGAGGCAAGGATGTCTTTATTGCGTATGCCTCAAAACGCATAAGGCTCACATTCGAGTATGGCCCCAAGCCCGGAATGATTGCCCTCCGCAATTGCGGTCATCATGAACCCTGCGAAAGAGAAATTTGAAAATCCGATCCCGTCCCCAATTGCTATGTCAGCAGCCGATAGGACCGCCCCCGTAGGCTCCTTGAATTTCGTAGGGCAGGCGACCCCGCCTGCCACGTGAGTCAGCAAGGCCATATTCCACGATGCCTTCCAAGCCGATCCCTAAGGAGACAGGCGGTTGGACAGGGTGATCAATCTTCCGGTGGTGATCTGGCCGAGGACAACGATATCTTCTAAAGGGAGGTAATGGTCTACAGAGGAATCGAAGAGAAGCTGGACAGAGGGAGGAAATTCGTCATCGCCCTCCCAGAGGACATATTGAAGAGGAATCCGGGGGAAGGCGTGAAGGCTAAAGGAGGCATCCCCTACTCCCGCCGTATTCCCCTCCGAAACGCCTTCCCAGCTTCTTGAAACAATTTGGCCGATCTTCCAAATTTCTTCACCAGAGGCTCGGTCACCCTCCTTGCAAAAACCCCTGCATAGAGAAGACCTCCGGGTATGTCTTTATAGGCTACCCACTTTCCGGTCATTGGGCTCCCGTCTGCATGGAGGAGATGGTGCAAAAGGAGAACCCGGACCACCAGAGAGACCGTCTTTCTGCTTTGGGGACGAAAAATCGATCTGGGGGAACCGGATGGTGTAGGGTTCTGAAAAAAAGGGAGAGGAGAATCTCTCTCTCCCTCCCCGGTCATCTCGATAATCCGCTCCTGCCTGGGCTGCCCTCTCTTTTAAATCCTTCCCTCTTAATAAAGCACAGGCCAGATCAAAGGCCTGTTGATAATTTTTTTGCTTGGGCATGTTCCATTTTAAGACCCTTAAATTTCCATCACTTCCTCAGAAGGCGGGCAGCAAAAAAACCGTCCATCCCTTCTTGGGGAGGAAAGGTCTTGAAATATCCATTCTCGAAAGCAGTGACGAATCGATTTCTCTGGAAGAACCTGATCCATTCGATCCAGCTGGAATTCAGGATGGGCCATCCAAAAATCTTTCCATGACCTCTTCGTTTTCCTCACGAAAAACCGTACAGGTGCTGTAAACCAGAATCCCTCCTCTTTTTACATAACGGGAGACATTCTTCAAGAATGGAAGACTGAAGTTCACTCAAGCGGCGGATATCTTTCTCTCCCCTCTTCCACTTGAGGTCCGGGTTCTTCCGGATCGTCCCGAAACCCGGAGCAGGGAACATCGGCAAGCACCCGGTCAAACTCCATCCCTCTTGGGAAAAGGGAAAGCCTGAGTCGCATCTCCTCTCTTCGGTTTTACGATCTTTACCCCCAACCTCTGACAGTTATCTTCAATTCGGCTCAACTTTCTCGTAGGCAAGATCGATTCGCAACGATCTCTCCCTCATTTTTCATCCTCTGGGCGATATGGGTTGTCTTTGTCCCTGGCGCTGCACAGGCATCGAGGATCCTTTCTCCGGGCTTGGGATCCAGAATCGAGGTGACCAGTTGAGACGCCTCATCCTGAATGATATAAAGACCTTCTTTCAAAAAGGGAAGTTCCGAAGTCGGAGGAGGGCTTTCGAGACGGATCCCGTCCTCCGCAAATAGAGTGGGCAAGGGAGTTTAATCCCTTCTCTTTCAATTTCCGGATCAGATCCTCCCGGCTTCGTCTTCAAGGTATTGGTTCGAAGGGTCAGAGGAGGAATCTGGTTATTGGCATGCGCAAACCTTCAGGGTCTCTTCCACCCCCATCTCATTCATCCATCTCTTTACCAGCCATAAGGGATGAGAGTGAACAACCGAAATATGAAGGGCCGGGTCCTGATTGAAATCCGGATAGGGAACCTCTTTCCCTTGCCCGGCAGAGGAACGGAGAATGGCATTGACAAAACCGGCTCCCCCTTTTCCCCGAAATTTCTTGGCCAGTTCGACCGATTCATTGACAGCCGCTGAAGTGGGTGTCCTGGTCAGGAAGAGGATCTGATAGAGTCCGAGGCGGAGGATATTGACAATTTCAGGTTCGATCTTTTCAAAGGGGGTTTTTGAAAACTGCCGGATGACCCAATCGAGCCTCCCTCTCCAGCGGAGGACGCCGTAAGTCAGTTCCGTCAGAAAGGCTCGATCAAGAGGAGTCAGGTGTCGATAGCGCTTAAAGGAATCGGATAGGAGATCATCGGCATGGGCATCAAGACCTCCTGACCCGGTTCAAAATAGCAAGACAGATCGCCCTCGGGGTCTTAGGCCTCAAAACCTTCCTGTCCTTGCCATCTCCTCAAGCCGCGCAATCCGCTCTTCCATGGGTGGATGGGTGCTGAAGAGGGAAAGGACTCCTCCTCCCCTGAGAGGATTGACGATAAACATGTGGGCCGTGGAAGGACTGGCCTCCATGGGAATCCGCTGGGAAGCCGTCTCTAACTTTGCCAAGGGCCCCGGCCAAATAGAGGGGATTGCTGAGATGGGCCCCTCCTGCATCGGCCAGATACTCCCTTGACCGGGAAATCGCCATCTGGATCAGCATGGCGGCGACAGAGGCAACGATTGAGAAAATGAGCGTAAAGAGAAAATTGTTTCCTCCCCTTCCCTCATCGTCACTCGATCGTCCCCCCCCAAACATCGCTCCAAATTGGGCCATGCGGGCAAGCATCGTGATCGCCCCGGCCATGGTTGCGGCAATCGTGCTGATCAGGATATCCCGGTGACGGATGTGGGAGAGTTCATGCCCGATGACCCCCATCAATTCCTGTTTCGATAAAATTCTCATAATTCCCGAAGTCACGGCAACAGCGGCATGTTCAGGATTTCTTCCCGTTGCGAAGGCATTGGGCGTGTCGTTCTCCATGATATAAACTTTCGGCATGGGCATGCTTGCCTTATTGACCAGTTCTCCGACGATCTGATAGAGCTCCGGGGCTTCTGCCTGGGTGACCTGCTTTGCCCCGTACATACGGAGGACGATCTTATCGCTAAACCAGTAGGTGAAGAAATTCATGGCAGCCGCCACGACAAAGGCCGTCATGGCCCCGCTCTTTCCTCCAATGGCCGTGCCAACGAGGATAAAAATGACCGTCAAGACCAGCATCAAAAGAAATGTCTTAAATTGATTCATAGCCCATCCCCTCCTTGTCTTGATATGTGACCAAACAATATAATATATACCGAAATTATTTGTCAAATGACTATCCTTTCTCTCATCCAACTATAAGGAAACGCTCATATAGGACGGTCCTTCGGGTGGCAAACCATGCAGCCTTCTTCAGTGACCGAGGAAATCCAGGACGGCCTTCTTCACTTTCTGAATATCGACCTTCGTATTGATACACGGGCCGTTGGGTCGCTCGTTGAGTATCCCGATCACCGGGATGGGGTAGCTGTCCTGGATGCCCGTTGTCAGGTCGAGCTCACACGCCACACCCACAATGGCCTCCGGTCTGTTTTCGACAATGATTCTTCTCGCCAGTGTTCCGCCCGTGGCGACAGCGATTTTCACCTGGTACTGGTCTGAAATTTCAACCAGTTCCTTAATCTCACACTTTCCGCATCCCTTGCAGTTCCGGATATTTCCCGTGATTCTGATCTGACAGTCAAAATCCTGGATGCAATGGGGAAGAAGAACCAATAATCGGCTCGGCCGGGTCCGGCGGCTGTTGGATCGGACGAGGTGATTGTTGAGCTCGATGAAGGACTGCTGAACCTTCTCCTTCGAGACCCCCATCACTTTTCCCATCAGAATCATGAAAGGGAAAAGCACCTTCGCTACAAGGCCTCTCAGTTTCTGCGAAAGAAAGTTCTCTTTCCCCGACAGAATGGTAAAGACGAGGAGGAGCCCGCCGGAAAGCATGACAAAGACGAAAATGGCAAGGACGAGGGTAAATAGAAAAGGCAGAGAGGAATGGATATTCCTTAACCCCACCATGGGGATATACCAGAGTAAAAAGATGAAAAAGAAGAGGATGAGACAGGTGACAACCAGCAGACCTATAAAAATCCTCTTCTTAGGCCGGTTCTCCAATATAACCTCCAATGACAAGTTCGGAGTCATTTAGTTCGGAGTTCGGAGCTTAAACCCACAATCTTCGGAGAGTAAAAAGAAATGAGGTCGAAGTGCCTGAATTTCGGAGAAGAGAATAAATCAACTGAATCCCTTGAGATCATGGATTATGATTTACTCCTCTCCGAACTCCGAATCGAATATGACTCCGAACTATTTTACTCAAACACAGTGCCCACCGGGACGGGGTGACCGGCTAAAAACTCCCGGATGGTCATTCTTTTTTTCCCCTCCCGCTGGACCTCTTTAATCAGGAAGGAACCCCCTCCTGTCCCTACCTCAATAAAATCCATTCCTACCCATAAAACCTTTCCCGCATTTCCTCCCGGTTTTTCCCCCCGGACTTCTCCTCTATAAATCTTTAGAAATTGTTCTTCAACTAAGGTATACGCCCCCGGCCACGGGCTAAAGGCTCTGACCTGCCGGTCAATCTCTACCGCCTCTCTCCTCCAGTCGATCCGGCCATCCTCTTTCTTAAGAGGAGGAGCATAGGTAACCTGCGAAGAATCCTGCCGGATGGGAGTCACTTCGCCCCTCTTCATCCTCGACACAGTCTCCAGCAGGAGCGGAGCGCCCAGGGAAGCAAGTTTGTCGTGAAGCGTCTCGGCGGTCTCTTCATCCTCCAACGGGATCTCTTTCTGTGAAAGGATATCTCCTGTATCCATTCCCTCATCCATCCTCATGATCGTCACTCCCGTGACCCTCTCGCCTTTTAGAATCGCCCACGCAATGGGTGCGGCGCCACGGTATTTCGGCAACAGAGAGGCATGAACGTTGACGGCCCCGTATCGCGGGATTTCAAGAAGCGATTTCGGCAGGATTTGACCATAGGCAGCGACGACAAATAGGTCCGGGCGAAGGTCTCTCAGGTTCCCTTGAAAGGTTTCCTCCCTTACCCTTTCCGGTTGAAAAAGGAGGATTTCACGCGTTCGATTCAGAAGCGCTTCTTCTTTTACGGCTGAAAAAGCGACCCGTTGCCCTCTCCCCTTTTTCCGGTCAGGTTGCGTTACCACCGCGACCACTTCATCCGGCCCCTCCAGCAGGCCTTTCAATGTCGGGACAGCAAAGGAGGGCGTTCCAAAGAAGATGGTTCTCCAGGGCCGGATGGTCAATCTTTTTCTCCCCTCTGTTTCTCCTTCTTCAGCTTGTTTCTGTATATCTCTCTCTTCAGGCGGCTGATCCGGTCGAGAATGAGGACCCCGTTGAGATGATCGATCTCATGCTGGAGGGCAATGGACAGGATTCCTTCTCCTGCCAGTTCCATCACCTCTCCCTCGGGAGTCACCCCTTTGACACGAATCTTCTCTTTCCGCTTCACCTTCTCCGTGCAGTCAGGAACACTCAAACAACCCTCTTCGTAATCGATCTCCCCTTCTTCATCGATGATTTCCGGATTGACCAGGGCAAAGAACCCATGGTCCGGATCGATGGGGCTCACATCCATGACAATGACCCGGCGCGGGCTGCCCACCTGGCAGGCAGCCAAACCGATTCCGCTGGCATGATACATCGTTTCCCGCATGTCATGAATCAATTGTTTCACTTCTTCGTCGACCCGCTCGACCTGTTTACACCGCTTCTTCAGGGCGGGGTGGGGATATTTCAGGATTTCCAGGACAGCCATCTCTTCTTTACCTCCTAAACCTCCTCTTTAAATAATTTAACATATAAAGGGAGAGGATAGCCAAGAGGATCCCGATGGACTGGGAGGTCGAAAGGAAGGTCCCGGGAAGAAATCCTCTCGGATCATCCCTGAAGAATTCAATCAAAAAACGAAGGAGAGAATAGAGAAGAAGAAAGAGCCAGAAGATCTGACCCTCGTAAGATTTTCTCTTTTCCATCCAGGTCAGGAAAAAAAAGAGGAAAAGACCTCCGGCAGCCTCATAGAGCTGGGTGGGATGGAGCGGAACACGGAGCCGGGCAAGGGATTGAGGATCGGTAAAGGTGACACCCCAGGGGAGAAGGGTCTCCTTTCCATAACAGCATCCGGCCATAAAACAGCCGATCCTGGTAAAAAAAAGACCCAGGGCAACAGAGGGTCCAAAGAGATCGGCGATCTTCCAGACGGGTAACCGGTACCACCTCATGTACGCGATTCCCATCCCAACGGATAGAAGAAAGCCTCCGTAAAAAGTGAGCCCCCCTTCCCACAGTCTGAAGACCCTGAAAGGATCTTCCCGGTAAAAAGGAAGGTGGATGAGAACATCGAGTCCTCTTGCTCCCACGAGGGCCGAAAAGATCGTGAGACAGAAGAGCTCGATCACGCGATCGAGGGAGATCCCTTCTCTTCGGGCCTTCCACAGGATCAGGATCCCTCCCGCAATAAACCCGAGGGCAAGGATCGACCCGTATGCATAAACGGTGAATCTGCCCAGTTGAAAAAGGACGGGACACATAGCTGTAAAATCAGGGGTTAGGGATTAGGGTTTGGGGTTTGATCAGCCAATCTCCACTCCCTATCCCCCAATCCCCTTTTTTGATTTTTTGTGATCCCAGATCAGCAACTCGAAGGCCATCAATCCGATTCCGATACAGATCGCGGAGTCCGCAATATTGAAAGCAGGCCAATAGAAAGAGGCGTGGTAGAATTCGAGGAAATCGATCACTTCTCCATAAAGGAGCCGGTCGATCAGATTTCCAACGGCCCCGGCCAGAACGAGTGAAAAAGAGAGGGCAAGGTTTTTTTCATCATCCTCTATTTTTCGAAGAAGAACAAGGATGGTCCCGACGGCGATGATGGAGACGCCCACGAAGAAGACCATTCCCAACCCGCCCCTTTTCCCTCCAAAGATCCCAAAAGCACCGCCCGTATTCCTCACATGGGTCAGATTGAAGAAATCACGGATCACCTCCACCCGGTGGTGAAGAGGCAAATTCTTTTGGACCGTATATTTCGTGTACTGATCCATGGAGAGGACCAGCAGGCAGGTGATCAGGAGAACCCAGTATTTTCGCTTCATCCGTATTACACCTCAATATCGCATAGGGTCAAAGGGCATGGAGCCATAGCGTAAACTAATCCCTACCACAAGAGGTCTGTCTAAATGTCATGCGAAGTGCGATCAGAATCTCACAATTCGCAACAAACGAGATTGCCGAATCCCAAGTTCAGCAATGACACGATTGCGTAACTTTTCAGATGTTGAGACCAAATCTCAACTCGTTTGTAAGATTGGAATTAACTCTAGTTATTTGCCCTATGCCCTTTGCGCGTCTTGCAGTCTTATCCCTGGATTGCCTCAACGCACCTTCCACATAGGGTGTGATGGTCCGGGTGATGTCCTACCTCACCATCGTAGTTCCAGCAGCGCTCGCACTTTTTCCCCTCGGCACGGAGGACTTCGACCCTTATTCCCTTCTCGTCCTTGCTCTCCTTCGGTTGCAGGATGGAGAACAACGGAGGAGACAATGAAGAGCGATCGGAGTTCTGCTCCGTAAGGCTTGATAAAGGCGTAAAGCTTCTCCGGAAGGGTGAGGCGAACCTGGGCATCCAGAGAATGGCCAATCGTTTTCTCTTTCCGTGCCTCCTCTAAGGCCTTGGTGACTGCCGTCCGAACCTCCCAGATTTGCTCCCACCTTTCGTTGAGAGCCTCATCCAGGTATTCGTTTCGAACCTCAGGAAACGGAGCGAGGAAGACGCTCTCCGGCTTGTTCGAAGACGGAATATACTTCCAGACTTCCTCCGCCGTGAAGGAGAGGATGGGAGCCATCAGGGTGGCCAGTCCCTTCAAAATTTCATAAAGAACGGTCTGGGCCGACTTTCGGCCTCTGGATCGGGAAGAAAAGGTGTAAAGCCGATCCTTCAGGATGTCAAAATAGAGAGCGCTCATTTCAACCGCGCAGAAATTCTGAACGCTGTGGTAGACGAGATGGAACTCAAACTGCTCGTAGGCCTCCCGGACCCTTGCGATCAGTTTCTGAAGGCGATGCAGGGCCCAGCGATCCAGTTCATGGAGTTCCGGGTAGGGAATCCGGTCCTTTTCCGGATCGAAGTCACTCAGATTTCCGAGGAGAAAGCGGTAGGTATTCCGAATCCGGAAGTAGGCATCGGCCAACCGTTTCAGGATCTCGTTGGAGATCTTGATGTCGTCTCTGTAATCTTCGGCGGAAACCCAAAGCCTCAGAACATCGGCTCCCAGCTTACTGATCACTTCCTCCGGGAAGATCACGTTTCCCGCCGATTTTGACATCTTCTTGCCTTCGCCGTCCACGACAAACCCGTGGGTCAGCACCGCCCGATAGGGAGCCCTCCCCCTTGTTCCCACAGAGGTCAGGAGGGAACTGTGAAACCATCCCCGGTGCTGATCACTCCCCTCGAGATAGAGACTGGCCGGCCATTCAAGATTCTCTCGTTGTTCGAGAACCGCAGCATGGGAAACCCCTGAATCGAACCAGACGTCCAGAATGTCGGTCTCTTTGCTAAACTCCTTTCCTCCGCACTGTGAACATCGCGTCTCCGGGGGTAACAGCCGTTCAGCCGGCTCAGCAAACCAGACATCCGCGCCCCTCTCCTCGAAAAGACGAACGATGTGGTCGAGCGACTCCCGGGTCGCCAGGATCTGCTTGCAGCGGGAGCAGTAAAAAACGGTGATGGGAATGCCCCACGCCCTCTGCCTCGAGACGACCCAATCCGGCCTGTTCTCGATCATCCCGTAGATCCGTTCCCTTCCCCAGGGCGGGATCCAGGTCACCTCGTTGATCGATTGGAGGGCCTTCTGCCGCAAATCATTCTTCTCCATCGAGATAAACCATTGTTCCGTGGCACGGAAAATGATCGGATCATTCGTCCGCCAGCAATGGGGATACGAATGCTCCATCATCTCCGTCTTCAGGAGAGCTCCAACCTCCGTCAAGCTTTTGAATCACCTGCCTATTGGCGTCGAAGACAAACTGACCCGCGAAAAAAGGGACATCCTGGGTAAAACGGCCGTCATCGTCCACAGGGCTGTAGATCTCCAGGCCGTACCGAACTCCGCTTTCATAGTCCTCCAGGCCATGGCCGGGCGCGGTGTGAACACACCCGGTCCCTGCATCGAGGGTGACATAGGGCGCAAGGACGATCAACGAGTCGCGGTCGAGATAGGGATGGCGACCCCTCTGCCTTTCGATGGCTTTGCCGGGAAACTTCTCCAGGATCCGGTATTTCTTGAAACCGCACTTCTCCATCACACTCTCCAGGAGAGCTTCCGCCAGGATATAGACGTCTCCGTTTACCTCTGCAGCCACATAGGTAAAATCAGGATGGAGGGCGACCGCAAGGTTCGCAGGAATCGTCCAGGGAGTCGTCGTCCAGATGATGATATAGACCGTCTTTCCCTGAAGGCTTGGAAAAATATTCCCGATCTCGGAAACCATCTTGAATCTGACATAGATGGACGGGGACCGATGATTCTCGTATTTTACCTCAGCCTCAGCCAGGGCGGTCTTGCAGGTGGGACACCAATGGACAGGCTTCTTTCCCTTGTAGACGGATCCATTGAGAAGAAACTTCCCGAACTCCCTCACAATGGTTGCCTGGTACTCATACTTCATGGTCAGGTAGGGATTCTCCCATTCGCCAAAAACACCCAGTCGCTGGAACTCCTTTCGTTGAATATCAACAAACTTGGAGGCGTAATCCCGGCACCGTTCCCGGACTTCAACCAGGGAGAGTTCCCCTTTCTTCACCCCAAGACTTTTCTCGACCTCATGCTCAACCGGCAAACCATGGCAATCCCATCCCGGAACATAGGGGCTATCCATTCCGGTCATGAACTTCGATTTCACGATGATATCCTTCAAGATCTTGTTCAGGGCCGTCCCGATATGGATATTCCCGTTGGCATAAGGAGGACCGTCATGAAGGATATATCTGGGCCGCCCCTTTGCGTGCCGACAGAGTTGATGGTAAATCTCTTTGTCTTCCCATTCCTTCAGGATTTCGGGCTCCCTCTTGGGTAGATTGGCCTTCATGGGAAATTCCGTTTTGGGTAGATTGAGTGTGTCGCGGTAATCCATTGCTTTCCCTTCTTCTTCCTCCGCATCCGTAGGCGGTCTGTGAGTTGCGTCTTCCTCGAAAATTTCTTATGTTAAAGTTAGTTTTTTAACATAAATTAGAAGGGTTAGCAATCAAACCTTCGACTTTCCATCCTCAGTACTGGGGGTACTCAGCCTGCCTGCTGCAGGAAGGTGTTGATCCTGAGCGGCACTTGATACATCGCTCGAAAGGGTGGAGTTAGGCGCCGCCGAATGGATCAGGTTGAACAAACAACGGTCCTCTGAGAAAGGAGTCTCGTGTGGTTTTAAAGCGGAAAGAAAAGACCTCGATTTTAAAGAAAATCCCCAAAAACCTTCCTTCCCTTACTGCGGCTTATCAGTTAAGCCAAAAGGCCTCTCAGCTTGGATTCGATTGGCCGGATCTCTCGGGAGTCTTGAAAAAGATGGACGAAGAACTCGGCGAGTTTCGGGAAGCCCTCGCCCTCCGCAATCGACGCCGGATCGCAGAGGAGATGGGGGATCTCCTCTTTGTCCTGGTCAACGTGGGCCGGTTCCTTGGGATCGATCCGGAGGAAGCTCTGAAAGGAACACTCGAGAAGTTCTGCGCCCGATTTCAATACATCGAGACGTCCCTCCGTCGGGCCGGAAAGACGGTCCAGGAGTCGAACATGATTGAACTGGACCGGTTATGGAACGAGGCAAAAAAGAGCAAGAAAAACCTAAAGAGAGGTTAAGGTTAAGGCTGAGGTTGAGGTTTGACCGGAAGGGTTACGGACACGGAAAACGCCTGCCTGCCGAACAGGTTGTTGGAGAACTAATTATTTCTCGGGTTGCTCAAAAATGCCTCCCGCCACGGGCGGGACAAGGTGCCGTATGCTTTTCACCTGCCGGTCAGGCAGGCAATCCTGAGAGTGGCGTCGCGACGAATAAGGAGCGACTCTTGCCACGCCGCCGAGACAGTGAGGCGGCAGAGGCGTATTTGGATGTACGCCGCAATAAGCTTGCCCCGTGCTTGACACGGGGAAGGATGAGGGAAATCCCGCGAAGCGCGGGACTGATGGGCGTTTTTCAGCAACCTGTTAAATCAGGAACTCGGCAACGTTGATGTTATACTCGTTTGGATCGAGGGTCTTGACGATCGTCCATTTATGTTTTCCCGTCACCTCGTCGGTTTCCCTCAGATCGATCACCTTACCTTTCCGGTATTCTCCGTTGCTGTAGGAGATGAGGCAGACCAAGGGCCGATCGATCAGTTCCGCGTCCTCATGGATTTTCGTGACAATCCCCATCTCGTTCGTCTCCAATAGAACGAGGGTCCCGAGGGGAAAGACGCCCAGCATGTTGACAAAGACCTTCACCAGGGCCGGATCGAAGTCCTTTCCGCTCCGCTCTAACATGATTCCAAGGATCTTCTCGGAGACGAAAGGGAATCGATTATAAACCCTCGGCCTGACAAGGGCATCGTAAAAATCGGCTAAGGTAATAATCTTCCCAAAAAGGGAGGGCCTGATCTTACGGGTCAGTTTGGGATACCCTGAAAGATCATATTTGAGGTGGTGCTCAAAGGCGCCATGAATCATCCGGGTGGAGAGTTCTCCCCACTCCTTCATCTTCATCACTATTTTAGCCCCGACCGCCGGATGGACCCGGATCACCCCCCACTCCTCGGGTGTCAGCTTTCCCGCCTTATTGATGATTTCTCTTGGAACCTGAACCTTCCCAACGTCGTGAAAGAGCCCTGCCATACCAAGATGGGAGAGTTGTTTTTTGGGAATCCCGATCCTCTGGCCAATGGCGATGGCATAGATGGCCACATTGACCGAATGGTTGAAGGTATATTCGTCATAATTCTTGATCGTGGCCAGTCCCAGCAGGGTCGATTCATCCTGGAGGATCGCATTGACCGCATTTTGCATGAGGCGCTTGGCCTTTCGAACATTGAGCATCTTCTGGCTCTTGATGTTCTCCGAAACCTCTTTGACGAGATTGATCGACTTAAAATAGATCTCTTTGGACCGCCGTTTTTGATCCTCCGAGTCAACATAGATCTCTTCGTCTTTGTAGAACTCCAGTTTGCCGACATGGATGCCTTCGATGTCCCGATATCCCAACTGCTTCATGACAGAGAGGGCATTGCTCTCGTTATTCACCTCCAATCCGGAAATCAGGTAGGCAAAATCCTTGAGATTCTCACCGGTGACGATTTGCGAAAATTCGATCTCCCCGATCCAGCGTTTTCGCAACTCCTGGCTGAAAGACTTAAAAATGGAATACTTGTCTGCCTTGACCTGAATCCGGGTATTATTGAAGAAATAGTTGTCCCGAACAATCTTGAAGAAAAAGCTCCCTTCGGAGCGGACGAAATCGTTGATCCCTTTAAGACAATCCTGAGTCAGACGCTCGATGTGCACGTTCTTTCGATCATAAATCGTCGTGCCCTTCAGCAGGCGGGAAAATCTAAAGACGAACTCTGTTCCCATCTGCGTGGGAAGATGTTCATGATCTCGGGAGGGACCACACCCTTCGAGTCTTCTCTTTCTGACGTTATCCCTGTTTCTTCTGGCATCCGATCGCCGACTCCTCTATGGAATTATCCTCGCGTGGCTCTTAAACACGCTTCCCGTATGGGTTCATCCTTCGATTGTTTGCCGGATTCCAAAATGGCTTTTGCCTCAGACGTTCCAATCATCGCCATCGCTCTGGCCGTCCCGATCCGAACCTCATCGACCTTTCCTCTTCCGAACCAGCTCTTCCTTTCCAAGAGCTGGCGGAGAACAGGAAGGGCCTCATTCGAACCGATCATCCCGATGGCATCGAAAAAGGCCTTGATTTCAGTCGGATCGCCCTTTGGAAAATCTTTGGCCTGGACGACCTCCAAAAGGGGAATCAGGCCTGCCGTCTTCCCAATCTTTCCAAGATTGATGGCAGCCATACTCCGGATGCGGGCATCGCTGTCGGTGAGGGCCTTCACCAGGATACCGACGGCTTTGGGGCCGCCAATAAGCCCCAGAGCCTGGACCGTCTCCCTTCTTACCCGGACCTCCTCATGGCTGAAGGTCTTCTGGAGATAGGGGAAGGCTTGCTCCCTTCCGACGCGGCCCAGGATGTAAACAATATTCCGAACCAGATACCAGCGCCGGTCATCGACAAAGGGCGTAAAGACATCGATGGCATTCTTTCCGATCTGCGCCAGGGCATCACAAACCATTCTTCGTGCCTTCGAATTCTTGAGCTTTCCTAAGAGTTGGATCAGGTGGGGAATTGCGTTCTTTTGGAGAAGAAGGAGATAACTGTTGGCATCTTCCAGCCGAACCCCGGCTTGTTCTTCGAGTATTTTTCCAATCCTCTCAACCTTCTTTTCCTCGCCGGCTTCGAAGATCATTTTCCGGATGATCTCGATCTGCCAGTCCTTGAGCTCATAGGTCTTGAGAATGATGTAGACCCGTTTCAAGAGATCCGCCGCTTTCTGGAATTCTCCGAGCGTTAAGAAGGCATCCAGTATCTTAGTGATCACATTGACGACATCCTGATAGGACTCCGGTTCCCTCTCCTGAGCCAGGATTTCGAACAGAATATCGAGAATATTCAAGACGAAGGCGGGGTCGATTTCGGTTTCTACATCTCTTCGTAATCCCTCCACCTCGTCAGGTGTGAGAAAGTAGACGCTCCGGTTCGACACAAAGGAAGGCGTCTCTTCCATTTGTCTGGCCAGGACATCCTCCAGGCCGACCCCATCATCGTACTCTTCATCGATCATGTCTATTTCGACATGGTGTGCAATAGGTTTGAAGACGAGGTTCTTCCTAAATTTTTCAATGTTATCCGGGATCACAACTCCTGCGTCTTCTAGGAATTCATCGGTGGCAAGGTAACTGATATGCGTGAAATCTCTTTCCCACATGAGGGTGACGATATCATCTTCCAGTTGATTGACGACATCACTCCCTCGGATGATATCCATCAATCCCTGAATCTCCCACTCTTCCAACCCTTTGGTGAACCGGAGTTCCCTCACCCCATCCTTGTAGAGGAGATAGGCCAGACTCGCCTTTACATCCCTGTTTTCATAAATGAATTTTCCCCTTGTAGGAAAGATCGTATTCTCCGATCTGGATCACGAAAGACTGGTATTTATTCAGGAAAAATTGAAATCTCTTGACGAGTTGGTCCCGAAAGCCTTTCAGGGTAGGATTATCGGCCGGATAGAACCGGAAGGCCTTCACCGCCTTAATCAGGGTGCCCGTAAGATCGCGGCCCAAAAGAAGTTCCTCGTCGGCCTCGACTCCCTCAACCGCTGTCATCCCTTCGGTAAGATCGAGCGCTTTCTTCTCGGCAGTAGTGTCGTTGGCCATATCTCCCTTGTCCCAAGCTTTTGAGACTGATTCTATCTTTACGTTTTTTAAGGCAATTTGTCAACACTTTTTTCATATCCCACTATGCCTTGATCAATTTGTGGGTAAATGATATGTTTGGAGAGTGGCACCATTCGTTACAGAACAGGGGATCTTGTATATCGTTTCCACTCCTCTTGGAAACATGGAGGACATCACCCTGAGGGCCCTCAGGATCCTGAAGGAGGCGGATCTTGTTGCGGCAGAGGACACCCGTAATACAGGCCTCCTCCTGAAACACTATCAAATACAGAAGCCTCTTACGAGTTATTTCGAAGGGAACGAATCAAAGAAGAAAGAATTTTTATTAGCCAAGTTAAAGGAAGGTCTCCGGATCGCCCTCGTCTCAGATGCCGGGACGCCGGGGATTTCTGACCCCGGGTTCCGTCTCATTCAACTTGCCGTCCAGAATGGGATCTCCGTCGATTCCCATTCCCGGTCCTTCGGCCGTGATCACGGCCCTCAGCGTATCCGGCCTTCCAACCGATGCCTTTCTCTTTAATGGATTCCTCCCCCATAAATCAAAAAAGAGAAGAGACCTCCTCGAACGATTGGAAGAAGTCAGAGAAACGCTCATCCTCTATGAATCGCCTCATCGCATTTCCGAAACCTTGAAGGATATCTTTGAAATGCTGGGGACCGGGAAATGGTTCTTGCGAGGGAACTGACAAAGGTTCATGAAGAAATCCTAAGAGGAAGGGTCAGCGAGATCCAAGAAGCAGATCGGCAGACCGGAAGCTGAAAGGAGAAATCACTCTGGTTATCTCCGGGAAAACGAGAAAAGGAATCGTAAGGACTCGCCCATGCGTAGTGAACACTTGATCTTGTCGTCGTGAATTCCTTAGTGCCAGTGTGCAGGAAGGAGGAAAAGCGATGACGGACCCACAGCACATCCTTCCCTGAATATCTTGGTCGTGGATGACGAGCTAAACATCCGCAAGACCTTATCCGTCTGCCTCGAGACCGAAGGCCATAGGGTCGATTGCTGTCAGCAACTTCCAGGATGCCCTGGCGGAGGCATCGCGAAGGTCCTTTGAACTCGCCTTTGTCGACCTGCGACTCGGCACGGACGACGGACTTGACTTGATTCCTGCCTTGATGGCTGCAACGCCCTGGCTCAAAATCATTGTGATCACCGCCTATGCTTCCATCGACACGGCGGTGGAGGCCATGCGGCGCGGGGCAACCGACTATATTCCAAAGCCCTTTACGCCGGCCCAGGTCAAACTGGCTGTCCAAAAGGTCTTCGAAATGCGAACGCTGGAACAAAGGGTTGCAGCGCTGCAGGAAGACCTGGGACGGTCAAATCCTGAGGTCGATTTTTCGAGCACCAGCCCTGCGATGCAGCGCGCCGTGAATCTGGCCCGCCAGGTGGCATCCTCCGATGCCACCCTTCTTCTTCGCGGGGAAAGCGGAACCGGGAAAACCGTTCTTGCCCGCGCCATTCACTCCTGGAGTCACCGGGGTACCAAGCCATTCAGCATCGTCTCATGCCCATCCTTCTCTTCGGAATTACTGGAGAGTGAACTCTTCGGTCACATCAAGGGAGCCTTTACCGGCGCCATTCGTGACAATCCCGGCCGCATTGCGGCCTGCGAGGGTGGCACCCTTGTCCTGGACGAGATTGGCGACCTCCCCCTTTCCCTTCAACCGAAACTGTTGCGTTTCGTTCAGGACAAGGAATATGAGCGAGTCGGTGATTATACGACACGCAAGGCCAACGTGCGGATTATTGCGGCAACGAATATCAATTTGGAAAAGGCCGTTAAGGAGGGACGGTTCCGGGAAGACCTCTTCTATCGACTCAACGTGATCCAGATTGAAATTCCTCCACTGCGTGAACGGCCGGAGGATGCCGTCATGCTTGCGGAAAAATTATTGGCTTTCTATGGCCGGAGCAACCACCGGGCCTTCCTCGGCTTCACTCCCGATGCACTGCAGGCGCTCAAACAATACGATTGGCCGGGGAACGTCAGAGAGTTAAGCAACGTTGTTGAGCGGGCTGTCATCCTTTGCCAGGCTGAACGTATCGGTCTTGAGTGTCTGCCCCCAACTTTGTCACCCGATGATTCAACCCCCAACATCGGCGACCGGGTTCCACTGGAAAAAGTTGAGGAACAACACATCCGGCGGATTCTGGCAACCACGAAATCGTTACAGGAAGCTGCCGATATCCTGGGGATCGACCAGGCCACCCTCTGGCGCCGCCGTAAAAAATACGGTATCTAATAATCCTGCAACTGATTACTCCCCTGGATCTATTTTTTTGGACCACCTTGCATTTTTCAATGTATTGCCCCACCCCTCCTTGAGAAACGCAACGTCTTAGACTCCCTCTCCAACCTGAAACTCCATGTTTTTTCAATGAGTTATAACTAAGACCTCTTTGGCATATTCCTTGCTAATTAAAGTAACTGGAGGGAAGAGATATGTTAGGACTTCGTCAAAAATTATCTTTGGGGTTTGGCGGATTGTTGGTCATCATCTTGGTGATAGGCATCCAGAGTATCAATTACCTCACCCAGTTAGGGCCGGCCATCGACGTGATCCTCCGCGAAAACTACCGCAGCGTCTTAGCCTGCCAAGAGATGAAAGAAGGCCTCGAACGTATGGACAGCGGCGTTCTCTTCATCTTCCTCGGAGAAAGAGAACAGGGCATCAGCCTGATCCAGAAAAATGAGACCTATTTTGAGAAGGCGCTCCAGGTGGAGATGAATAACGTCACCCTTCCGGGAGAAGAAGAGAAAGCCCATTATCTCCAAGGTCTCTTCAAACAGTATCAACTTGCCCTTCATCAAGTCCGGGAATTGAAAACTTCTGGCGAGCAACGGGAAACTTATTTCAACAAGCTTTTTCCCTTATTTCTGCAGATCAAAACGACGGCGGATGAAATCCTGCAGATGAACCAGAAGAACATGAGCGATGCCAATGACTGGGCGCGCAATAGCGCAGCTTCCGCTAAAAGACAGATGTATATTCTCCTCTTTGCCGGAATGATTGTAGCGGTTGGGTTCGTTCTTTTCACGGGGAGGTGGATTCTGCGGCCGGTCAACCGCCTCATCCGCTCTGCTGAAGAAATCAAACGGGGAAACCTGGACCTGGTCATCCAGAGCGATTCACGGGACGAGATCGGACGGCTCTCTGAAACATTCAATGAGATGGCCTCAGCCCTTCGCGAGAGCCGGCGTAGCGATCAGACGAAACTGGTCCGAATCCAGCATGCAACGGAGCAGGCTTTTAACAGTCTGCCTGATGCGGTTGCTATTGTTGATCCCGGAGGAAAGGTGGAAGTCGCAACGGAAACAGCAAGAACTGTCTTCGGCCTTAAACCCGATAAACAGGTCCGCAGCCTGCCGTACCCATGGATGAACGAAATTTTAACAGAAACGCTGAGGACGGGGCGTACGATCGTGTCCAAGGGAAAAGAGCGGATGATCCAGCGTTTCGTGGATGGGGGGGAACATTACTTCCGGCCATTGGCCATCCCGATTCTTGATAACGATGGCCAACCGGCAGGAATCGTCCTCGTTCTCCAAGATGTGACGCAAGAGCAGGAACAAGAAGAGTTAAAGAGAGGCGTGATTTCAATGGTCTCTCACCAGGTGAAGAGTCCGCTCACTTCCATTCGCATGGCGGTCCACCTGCTTCTGGAAGAAAAGGTGGGAAGCCTCACCCCCAAGCAGGCGGAGCTTCTCGTGGCGGCACGGGAGGACAGCGACAGGTTGCACGGCATCCTCAATAACCTCCTTGACATCAGCCGCATCGAATCCGGAAAAGTGGAGATGAATTTTCGCAAGGTCTCCCCGCACACCATGGTTTTTGAGGCCCTGGAGCCTTTTCAAATGGATTTCAAGGACCGGGGGGTGTCCCTTGGGACAGAGGTTCCGAGTGATTTGCCGGAGGTCTGGGCGGATACAGCACGGATGAACCATGTCTTTGCAAACCTTCTTTCAAATGCGCTCCGATATACTCCGGCCGGAGGAAAAGTCACTGTCCTGGCCAGAGCCGATGAGGAAAGGGTCCATTTTTCTGTTTCGGATACGGGAAAGGGTATTCCAAGTCAGTATCTTGCAAGGATCTTCGAGCAGTTCTTCCGGGTTCCCGACCAGGGAGATGAGACCGGCGTGGGCCTTGGGCTTGCGATCGTCAAAGAGATTGTGGAAGCCCATGGCGGGACGGTCAAGGTGGACAGCCGTGAACGGGAAGGAAGCACCTTCACGTTCACGCTAAGAAGGGCTGATCTCAGTTCGAAGGAGGAGATCCATTCATGACCGATCTTGTTTATATCTTAATTTCAATCGTTTTTTTCGGGCTGTGTGTTCTTTATGCCTGCGGTTGTGAAAGGCTTTAAACAATGAATGACATCATCGGAATCATCATTGGGCTGATATTGATTGCATATCTTCTTTTTACGGTCCTTCGACCTGAAAAGTTTTAAGAGGCGAGATCTATGGATTTTTATGGATGGATCCAATTGGCACTTTATATCCTGATTCTTCTGCTCCTTACCAAGCCCGTGGGGCTTTACCTCGTTCGCGTTCTGGATGCAGAAGGGACGACCTTTCTTGATCCGGTTCTGAGACCGGTTGAGCGGTTGCTGTATCGCCTCTTCGGGATGGATCCGAAAAAGGAGCAGGACTGGAGTCAGTACACCGTATCCATGCTCTCATTCAGCCTGGTCGGGCTCCTGTTCACATACGCTATTCTGCGTCTCCAACACCTTCTCCCTTTGAACCCGCAGGGATTCGGACCGGTCAGCCCGGATCTTGCCTTCAACACGGCAGTCAGTTTCACAACGAACACCAACTGGCAGAATTATGGAGGCGAATCCACCCTCTCTTATTTCTCCCAGATGGTGGGCCTCGTCTTCCATAACTTCGCCTCCGCAGCCACGGGCATCGCCATCGCCGCAGCTCTGGTGCGCGGCATTGCACGACATACCGCCAAAACCATCGGTAATTTTTGGGTCGATCTGGTACGTGTGAATCTCTATTTGCTGTTACCGATTTGCATTATTTATGCCCTGTTCCTGGTGTCGCAAGGCATGATCCAGAATTTCAAACCTTACGAGACGGCACGATTGGTCGAACCTTCCACCATTCAGGTTCCAAAGAAGGACGCGGCCGGCCAGGAGATCAAAGACGACAAAGGGAACCCTGTAATGGAAGATCAGAAGGTTGAAACGCAGACGATCCCACAGGGACCGGTCGCTTCCCAGGTGGCAATCAAAATGCTTGGAACGAATGGCGGCGGTTTTTTCAATGCCAATGCCGCTCATCCCTATGAAAACCCAACTCCTCTCTCAAACTTCATTCAGATGCTCTCCATCTTTCTCATCCCGAGCGGCCTGACCTACTACCTGGGCCGGATGGTCAAGAAACAGAAGCACGGCTGGGCGGTCTGGGCTGCTATGGCGATTCTTTTTCTCAGCGCGTTCATGATCTGCTGGTGGGCAGAGAGTGCCGGTAACCCGAGGCTCCATTCGCTCGGCGTAGACTCTACCGGATGGGAACATGGAAGGCAAGGAAGTCCGATTCGGAATTTTCAATTCCGCTCTATTTGCCACCGTCACGACAGATGCTTCCTGTGGAGCAGTCAACTCGATGCATGACTCCTTTACGCCGTTGGGTGGACTCATTCCACTTTTCAACATTCAATTGGGCGAGGTGGTATTCGGCGGTGTTGGTGCCGGTTTGTATGGAATGTTGGTGTTTGTCGTGCTGGCCGTCTTTCTTACGGGGTTGATGGTCGGCCGCACGCCTGAGTATCTGGGTAAAAAGATCGAAACCTACGATGTCAAACTGAGTGTCCTCGCCGTCATGATATTGATTTTCAGCATCCTTGGCTTCGCAGCCTGGGCCATCGCAAGCCACTGGGGGTTGGCCGGGCTGAACAATGCCGGACCGCACGGCTTGAGCGAAATACTCTATGCATACTCTTCCGCCACCGGCAACAATGGCAGCGCTTTTGCCGGGCTGAACGGGAATACTCCCTGGTATAACACGACGCTCGGCCTGGCCATGCTCTTTGGACGATTCGTCATGATTGTGCCGGTTTTGGCTCTGGCCGGAAGCCTGGGGCGGAAAAAACTGATTCCAGCAACGGGAGGAAGCTTTCCTGTCTGGGGCTTGACATTCACCCTGGTGCTGGTGGGCACGGTCCTGATCGTCGGAGCCCTCACCTTTCTGCCGGCTCTGGCGTTGGGCCCGATGGTAGAACATTTTCTGATGACAGGATCGAACGTGCTCTATTAGAGGAGATAGTACCGATTCCAAAAACCAAATTCCAAATAATATCCAAACTTCAATTTCGAAATAACTTAAATGGAATCAGTTTGAATTTTGGTCATTGGGATTTATTTGGAATTTGGAAATTGGGACTTGGAAATTCGGCTACCGACAGGTTCAGAGGAATCCGGAGATACAGGATTCTCAAAGGCCAAACGATATGTAAGGAGAAAGACTGTGGCTGTAAGAACTCATTCCCTTTTTGACCGTGAGATCATTGCGCAGGCGGTGATCGATTCGTTCAAAAAACTGAACCCTCTCTCGTTGTTGAAAAACCCGGTCATCTTTGTGACAGAGGTGGGAGCGGCTCATCACCACCCTCGGACTCTTCTTCAGGTCCGGGAACGAGCCCATTGGTTTCGTCCTGCAGGTAACTCTCTGGCTCTGGTTCACCGTCCTCTTTGCCAATTTTGCCGAAGCCATGGCTGAAGGCCGGGGTAAGGCCCAGGCCAAGGCCCTTCGGAAGACCCGCACCCAGACCATGGCCAATCGCTTGAAAACGGATGGCTCCATTGAAAAAATCGAAGCCGATCGATTGCGGAAGGGCGACCTCGTTCTTGTCTCTGCCGGAGAAGTCATCCCGGCCGACGGTGAAATTATCGAGGGGGTAGCCACGGTGGATGAGTCGGCCATCACAGGCGAATCCGCGCCTGTCATCCGGGAAGCCGGCGGAGACCGAAGCGCGGTCACGGGTGGCACGCGGGTTCTATCCGACCAGATCAAGGTCCGCGTCACAGCCAATCCCGGGGAGAGTTTTCTGGATCGTATGATCAGTCTGGTCGAAGGCGCCAAGCGCCAGAAGACACCCAACGAAATCGCCCTGACGATCCTCCTCTCGGCGATGACGATCATCTTTCTGGTCGTCATCATCACCCTGAAGCCCTTCGGTCTTTACTCCGGTGTGTCGATTACGATCACCGTTCTTGTCGCTCTGCTGGTCTGCCTGATCCCCACGACCATCGGCGGCCTGCTCAGCGCCATCGGGATTGCAGGGATTGACCGCATGGTCCAGAAAAACGTATTGGCCATGAGCGGCCGCGCAGTGGAAGCAGCAGGGGATGTGGACGTGCTGCTCCTCGATAAGACAGGGACGATCACCCTGGGAGACCGCCAGGCCACGGAGTTTCTCCCGGCGCCGGGAGTCCAGGTTGAGGAACTGGCCAATGCGGCTCAACTTGCCTCACTGGCAGACGAGACTCCCGAAGGCAGGAGCATCGTGGTCCTCGCCAAAAGCTACGGCCTGAGGGGCCGCTCGATCTCGGAGATGCCGCAGGCAAAGTTTATCGCCTTTACGGCCCAGACAAGAATGAGCGGAGTGGATATCGATGGCAGACAGATTCGTAAAGGTGCGGCCGATACCGTGAGGGAATTCATCGGAGGCGAATTCACTGCAGAGGTTCAAGAAACAGTGGCCACTATTTCCCGTTCCGGTGGAACCCCTTTGGTGGTTGCTGAAAGAACACGAGTCCTGGGTGTCATCCATCTAAAGGACATCGTGAAAGGGGGACTCAAAGACCGTTTTGAACGATTCAGGGCCATGGGGATCAAGACCGTGATGATCACGGGTGACAATCGCCTCACCGCTGCAGCCATTGCGAAGGAAGCGGGTGTAGATGATTTTATCGCCGAGGCCAAACCCGAAGACAAGCTGGCCCTGATTCGAAAGGAACAGGCAACCGGACACCTGGTGGCCATGACAGGTGACGGAACCAACGATGCGCCTGCCCTGGCTCAGGCTGACGTGGGTGTGGCCATGAACACGGGGACGCAGGCAGCCAAGGAAGCCGGAAACATGGTGGACCTCGATTCCAATCCGACGAAACTGATCGAGGTCGTTGAGATCGGCAAACAGATGCTGATCACACGCGGGGCGCTGACAACCTTCAGTATTGCCAATGATGTGGCTAAGTACTTTGCCATCATTCCGGCCATGCTTGTGAATGTGTTTCCGGTCATCGCCCCTCTCAACATCATGGGACTTCGGTCACCCCTGAGCGCAATCCTGAGCGCCGTCATCTTCAATGCCCTGATCATCGTTGCGCTCATCCCTCTGGCCTTGCGGGGCGTCCGCTTCCGGCCTTTGGGTGCAGCCGTTCTCCTCAGACGTAACCTTTTGATTTACGGCCTGGGTGGCCTCATCGCGCCGTTTCCAGGAATCAAACTGGTCGATATTATTGTGAATGCGCTTCATCTTGTTTAGATCGAGGGAGGACAACCCTTCATGAAGAATGTGATTAAAGAAGCACTCCGAATCTCACTGATGTCTACGTTATCACTGGCGATCATCTTGTGCGGCATCTATCCATTGCTCGTCTGGGTCCTGGCGCAGGGATTATTTCCAGCGAGGGCCAATGGTTTACTGGTCGTACACAAGGGACAAGTCGTGGGATCGGGCCTCCTCTCACAGGGGTTTGCTGATTCAAAGTATTTTCACCCTCGGCCCTCGGCGGCAGGTTCGGGCTACGACGCCGCCAGTTCGGGAGGCAGTAATCTGGGGCCCATTTCGAAGAGGCTTGTAGAGACGGTTAAGCAGCGCGTTTCTGATTACCGGACGGAAAACGATCTCACCCCTGACAACCGGGTGCCTGCAGATGCCGTGACCGCCTCAGCGAGCGGCCTTGATCCCCACATTAGCGTCGAGAATGCAATGCTTCAGGCAAGGCGGGTGGCAAAGGCCAGGGGCTTGAGCGAGGATGTTGTGCTGAGAAAGATCGAGGCCCATACCGAAGGCCGAACGTTTGGAATCCTCGGCGAGCCAAGAGTCAACGTATTGATGCTCAATCTCGATTTGGATGGCAGGCTATGAACCCTGTTGAAAACAAAGCCGATACCTTTCTCAGACTGATCCGCCGCAGCCAGCGCGGACACTTGAAGGTCTATCTGGGTTACGCGGCCGGCGTTGGCAAAACCTACCAGATGCTTCTCGAAGGCCGCCGCCTCAAGGAGGAAGGAATCGATGTGGTCGTGGGCCTCGTAGAAACCCACGGACGGGTCGAAACGGAAAGGCTCCTCGAAGGTCTGGAGATCATTCCCCGTCACCGGCAGGAATACCGGGGGATTGCCGTGGAAGAAATGGATGCGGGTGCGATCCTGACCCGGAAGCCGCAGGTTGCCCTGATTGACGAACTTGCTCATACCAACGTCCCGGGAAGCCGAAACCAAAAACGTTACGAGGACGTTCAAGACATTCTCGCAGCAGGGATCCATGTCATTACGACCCTCAATGTTCAACATCTTGAGAGTCTCTACGATACGGTCGAAAAGGCTGTAGGGGTCAAGGTTCGGGAACGTCTTCCGGACAGGGTCATCGCACAGGCTGATCAGGTGGTGAATGTGGATCTCTCCACAGAGGATCTGAAAGAGCGATTGAAGGAGGGCAAGGTTTATACTCCGGAGCGGATTGAGATGGCCCTCGAACATTTCTTCAAGACATCGAACCTTGATAAGCTTCGGGAACTGACCCTCCGCGAGCTTGCCTCCCAGATCGATCTGAAGAGACGGGAATCCCTTGACCAGGAAGAAGAGTCTTCGTCCCCCGACCAGGTGATGGTCTGTTTAAGCTCCCGGGGACCTAATAGCGAGGCACTGCTCCGTTATGCCTCCCGGCTGGCAGGAAGACTCAATCGGAACTGGTATGGCGTCTATGTCCAGACCCCTTCCGAGGAGCCCACGGTGATAGACGCCCACACCCAGGGGGTCCTTTCGCACACCCTCACCCTTGCCAAGCAACTGGGGGCCATCGTATTCACGTACAGAGGTGAAGATATTGTTCGCACCCTGCTCCAGTTTGCAAAAGAATATCGTGTCGGACACCTTGTGATCGGAAGTCCGAGGCCAAGGACGCTCTGGGAAAGGCTGCGCGGGAAGACCGGTGTCGTCTACCGTCTCATCCATGAGGCGAAAGGGGTCACCGTGACCGTTCTCGACACCCGTGAGGAAGAACCTCCCCAGGCTCAGCGATCTGTAGAACGTGAAGAGATACCGACCGCACCCCCCTCGCTTGCTGAACCCGTGAGTCGATTGGGCTTGCCCCAGTTGATTTCCCCCGAGCGTATCGTCATATGGAATAAGCCTGTCGGGAAAGGAGTGGTCCTTAAAACGCTGGTTGAGAAGACGGGCCAGGGGAAAGGGGCATGGGACTCGGCAAGATTCTTGAATGCCATTCTGGAGCGGGAACAGCAAGGCTCCACCTTCTTCAATGAAGGGGCGGCCTTCCCCCATGGGCGAATCGACGGACTGAGCAACTCGATGGTCAGCCTTGGGTTAACCCGGCAGGGAGTTTCAGATGAGCCCACGGAGAAGCCTATCGAGCTTGTATTTCTGATTTTCTCTCCGGCCCAGAATCCCGACGAACAGATTAAGATTTTGGCCCTTGCCAGTAGGGCTTCCCAAAGCCGGCATCTTCGACAAAGCCTGCAATCCTGTCAAACCCCTGATGATGTCATGACAGCGATCCGCAATTGGGATTGGGAGGAAATACAGAAACCTTCCTGAGGGTACAGGAACCATTGGATGGTTCCCACAGAAAAAGGAGAAGAGCGATGGTTAGCAAACCCATTTTGATCGTGGACGACGAAAAGAACATTCGGTTGACCCTTATGAGGTCATTGGAGGACTTAGGAGTTGAAATCGACATTGCCGGAAATGGAGAGGAAGCCCTCTATAAACTTAAAGAAAGGGATTTCGGTGCTATTCTCCTGGATCTCCATATGCCTGGAGTGGACGGAATGGAAGTGCTCCGCCAGGCACGGAAGGTCAGGCCTGACATCAGAATTATCATTATAACAGCTTACGGAACGGTAGAACGGGCCGTGGAAGCGATGAAGCTCGGAGCCGTGGAGTTTCTTCAGAAGCCGTTTCTGCCCGAAGAGATTCGGGAGATGGTAGCACGAGTGATTGACAGAGAAAAACTGGACGAACAAAAGGTGACCGATTACATGTCTTCGATCGAGCTTGCCAAGAAATCCATCATGGATCGCCATGTTGATGCGGCGGCAGAACACGTGCGGAAAGCCATCTCTCTTGATCCCGCCCGGGCCGAGGCTTTCAACCTTTTGGGAGCAATCATGGAGATTCGCGGAGACCGCAACGATGCCCAGAAAAATTACCGGACAGCGCTTTCGCTCGATCCATCCTACAAGCCTGCGGCCAACAATCTTCAGCGGTCAACCCAGGGACGGTGGAAACGGAAGGGGCCTATTGATCTGGATGAGAATATCCTTGAACCTCATCCGCAAACCGCCTCTTCCACTAACTCCTAAGGAGGACCATCAAACCGATGCACATCATTATCATTGGTTGTGGACGCGTTGGCTCCCAACTTGCTTTGATGCTTGCCCAAGAGAAACATGACATCGTTGTCATCGACAAGGACCCCGATGCCTTCAAGAACCTTGGGGCAACCTTCAATGGGGTCAAGCTTCATGGATACGGATACGATGAAGAGGTCCTGCAAAAGGCCCACATCGAGAGATGCGATGCCTTCGCTGCGGTGACCGATCTCGATAATGCAAATATCATGGCCTGTGAAGTGGCCTCCAAGCTCTACAATGTCCCCCGGGTCGTTGCCCGGGTGTACAATCCGGAAAGTATCAGCACGTTTGAAGAACTTGGTCTGGAGTATGTATTCGGCACTAATATCGTGGCCCAGACCCTGATGGATAAGATCGTGCAAGGGCCATGGACGCCACCTCTCCATCCGGGGAGATGTGGAGGTCATCGAATTCATCGCGGGGCCCAAGATCGAGAACAAGCGTCTCATCGACATCCAGATCCCCAATGAGTTTCGGATCTGTCTGGTGACAAGACAAGGAAAGAACTTCATCCCCTGGAGGGAAACCTTGCTGCGGGACGGAGATACGATCATTGCGGTGGTCAAGAGCAGCGCCCATTCCCGGGTAAAACAGTTTATGAGAGGTTCGTGAAATGTATGTCGTGATCAGCGGTGGGGGAAAAGTGGGATCGTACTTAGCCCGTAACCTTGTAAAGAAGGGGCACGGAGTCGCCGTCATCGAAAAGAGGTCCGAGGTTCTTGAGAAGCTGGCAGAGGAACTGCCCACAGAGGTCCTGTTAATCGAAGGCGACGGTTGCGACGTGAAATATCAAGAGGACGCCGGAGTCGGTCATGCTGACATTCTTGCCGCCGTCACTGGAAATGATGATGATAATCTCGTTTCCTGCCAGCTTGCCAGAGCTCGCTTTTCAGTGAAGCGGACCGTCGCCCGCATCAACAGTCCCAAGAACGAGCACATCTTTCATGCCCTGGGGATCGAAGGAATTTCCTCGACCACGATCATCAGCAGGCTCATTGAAGAGGAAGCCACGATCGGGGATATCATTCGCCTGCACACCTTGAAGAAAGGACAGATCTCATTGGTCGAAATCGACCTGCCCAAGGACGACTGCCTGGTCTGCAACAAGAAAGTCAATGAGTTGAATCTGCCGGAAGGGAGTGTACTCGTCGCCATCATGCGGGGAGACAGAGTGATCGTACCCGGAGGAGATACGGTGATGGAGACCGGGGACCGTGTTCTCGCCGTTGCCGCCTCCGGAAAAGAGGAGGAGCTTCGGCGTATTCTTCAGGGAAATTGACGACATCCACTCTGTGGAGGTAAAGGCTTGGTGTACAAAAAGCAATTGAGATTTGTCCTCCGGAACTTTGGAAGTCTCTATGGATATTTGGTTGGGATGGCTGTAGAAGTGGCGGCATCGCTTGTTCTTATGGGCGTCGGTCTCTTGATCTCCATTCTGGGTTTTTATCTCTTGAAATGAAACATGCCCTGTGCCTTCGGAGCAACGGTAGGAAGAAATCATGATCGTGCGTCCGCGGTTGGCCGATTTCAAGATCATTGGTCTCTATACAGGAAAAGTGATCATCGGGGTGGGTCTCCTCATGGTGATCCCCCTGGGCACATCCCTCCTCTTCGGGGAATGGAACCCCGTCCTCGATTTCCTTCTCTCTATGGGAGCCTGCCTTGTGTTCGGCTTGGGGCTGGAGGTTCTCTGTCAGACATCGAGGGACCCGGCCTGGGGCCACGGTCTGGTCGTGGTCAGCTTCTCGTGGTTTATGGCAACGGTTCTGGGGGCAATCCCTCATTACCTATCAGGGCATTTCAGTTCTTACCTCGATGCCATGTTCGATGTGATGAGCGGTTACACCACAACCGGTCTCTACTTGTTGCAGGACCTGGATCATGTGAGCCATGGCCTCAATATGTGGCGCCACGTGCTCACCTTCGCCGGCGGTCAGGGGATTATCGTCATAGCACTCACGTTTCTCTTCCAGGGGACGGCAGGGGCGTACAAGATCTACGTCGGAGAGGGAAAGGATGAGCAACTGTTGCCGAATGTGATTCAGACCGCCCGGACCATCTGGCTGGTATCCCTCGCCTATCTCATGGTGGGATCCTTCTTTCTCTGGATTGCCGGGATGTATCTCGGCATGGCACCCGTCAGGGGACTCCTTCACGCCGTCTGGATCTTCATGAGTTCCTGGTCCACGGGAGGCTTTGCCCCCCAATCCTACAATAGCTTTTATTATCATTCCCTTCTTTATGAAGTGATTACCGTCCCGATCTTTGTGATCGGATCCTTCAACTTTGCCCTCCACTGGGCGGTCTGGACGGGGAAAAAGACGGAGATCTACCGAAATATTGAGATCATCTCCTTCTTCACGACCGCGACGATCGCCATGCTCCTGACCATGGCGGGTCTCATGGAGTTGAACGTTTACCCGGATATCATCGCTCTCTTTCGCAAAATGTTCTATCAGGTGGCCAGTGCGCACACCACGACCGGCTTAGGAACGATCTATTCCCGGACATTTGTGCGTCAGTGGGGGACGATGGCCATGCTGGGAATCATCCTGGCCATGGCCATTGGCGCCAGCGCCTGTTCCACCGCAGGGGGCTTCAAGGGCATTCGTATGGGGATCATCTTCAAAGGGGTCATCCAGGATGTGCGACGGTTAATCTCGCCAGAGAGCGCACGGATTGTGGAGAAATGGCATCACATCAGCACCCGCCTCCTGGACGATGCCACGGTTCGAACGGCCATGTTGATCGTCCTGTCCTACGTGGGGATTTACGCCTTGGGGACGGTCGTAGGCGTCTACTACGGCTATGATCTGGTTCAGGCGATGTTCGACTCTGTTTCGGCCGGGTCGAATTCAGGGCTCTCTTGTGGTGTGGTCAGTCCGACCATGCCGACCTTCATGAAGGTGGTTTATATCTTCCAAATGTGGGCTGGCCGGTTGGAGTTCATGAGCCTCTTTGCCCTCGCGGGGTATTTGGTGGCCCTCTTTCGGGGGCGGTGATCCAAAGAGAGGATTTCAAAACGTGATTCATTGTCAGAAGACAAACAGACACCTTGAGGGTTGGTCTCAAATGGTCCTGGTTAACCCTTGCCATTGCCATCAGCGTATTCTTCTTGCTATTTTCAGGTTTGGCGCTGGGGCAGGCTACGGCGCCCAAAATTCCTTTAAACCCGGATTTCGCCTTTCCAGGCAAAGACACTCCTCAAGGGGTGGAGGTCAACAGTGCTTCACTGGTAGAGAATGCCAACGCATGGAATGGCCACGTGGTTGCTTTCAAGGGAGAGGCGATTGGTGAAGCCATGGGCCGCGGGAAAATGGCCTGGATTCATCTCAACGATGACGCCTACATGTGGAAGAATATCGAGGAAGGGGCAAAGCTCGACGGCTACAACAGCGGCCATGCCATCTGGATCTCAGCTGATCTGGTTACGAAAATACGTTTTTTCGGCGATTTCAAACACGAAGGGGATGTGGTGAAAATAGTCGGGACATTCAATGCAGCCTGCCCTCAACACGGTGGCGACATGGATATCCACGCCTCGACCCTGGAAATCGTTCGGGTCGGACATCCGGTGCATCATGTCATCAACCCCTCTCGCGCTATCTTTGCTGGGGTTCTGCTCGCTGTCGCCTTTGCTCTCTATCGAGTCCGCACGATCATCCGACGCCGGCATGCCTTCTAAGTAAAAAAAGGACAGGCAATCCCTGGAAGACTGCCTGTCCGACGATTCTCAAGAAACCAGTCCCATTAATTCGAAAACCCCTACCCCGGTTGAAAGATTCCCTGGAACTTGGCGATGTGTTTTTCTTCGGGAGGTTTCGTGGCCAGACTGACCACGACGTAGACGATAACGTTGGTTACCAAACCTAAGATCGCCGGCCCACCTGGTCCCGGTATCGGGCACTTGGTAACGTAATAGAACAGGGCCGTGATCCCGACCCCAATAAGGAACCCTGCCCATGCTCCCGCAGCGGTTGCTCGTTTCCAATAGAGTGCACCAATAATCATGGGAGTCCACTGCATGGAGATCGCCGCGGTCGATCCGACAAAAAACCAGAGGGTCTTGAAATTCAGGCCTGCCACAATAAAGGCAAGGATTCCAAGGACAATGTTAATCCCCTGACCAACCTTATAAACCTGTTTGTCCGTTGCCTGCCGGTTGATGTTACGACGATAAACGTCTTTCGATAGCATGGCGCTGATTGCGATCATCCCTGAATCGAGGGTTGACATGCCACCAGCCCAGACGACAACCATCAGAACCGGCATCATCCAGGGTACGAACTTGTTGATTGCCTCCCCGAAAGCCATATCCGTCTTGGCAATTCCTGGAACCACCACGGCAAGGCTCCAGCCCAGGAAGAACCCAACGAGACTCCATATAGTCAGTAGAACGATTGATGCGATACATCCTTTTCTGATTTGGCCGAGGCTGCTTGCTGTCAACAAACGGAACGCCCTGTCGGGGTTCCCTGTCTGCATGAACCCAACGATCCAGAACCAGGAGAGCACGATCCAGAAGCTCCCGCCATCGGGTTTATAGGTAGCGATCTTTTCTGGGAGTTTTTCCCAGACAGCGCTCCAACCTCCGCCAATGCCGAACAGGATGGGGATAATGATGGCAAACCCTACGATCATGATGATTGTCTGCGCAATGTCTGTCCAGATCACGGCCCTCATGCCACCACGCCAGGTGTAAATGGTGGTGATTACTCCAAAGACCAAGCAACTGAGCCAAAAAACCGCAGGCCCTCCTCCGGTGACCTGTGTAATCAGGATGGCAGGAGCGATGAAATTGACGGCCAGATAGGGTGCAAAGAAGATACAGATCAGGATAGATACAACCACCCTCAGCTTCTCTGATTGATAGTAATCTCCGATCAGATCGGTAAAAGTAGAATATCCATATTTTCTCCCGATAGCCCAAATCCTCCTTCCCAGGATCCATAGTAGAAACGGAGCAAAGGTTGTACCGAACGCATACCCTGTAAGTGCGGATGGATTGCCATAGAAAACGCCGATGGTGCCTAAGACAAAGGCTCCACTTGCGAAGGTTGCGGCAATGGAGAATGAGATACCGATCCAGCTCGTCTTCCAGCCGGTCACAAAATAATCAGCCTCCGTAATCCCCGTGCTATGAGCCGCCGCGTAATTGCCGATCCAGAGCATAAAAAGTAGGTAAGCAACTAAAATAATGATACACCAGAGAAGTATCGACATTGTTCAACCTCCTCCCTTGAAAGCCTGACCTTGAGCAATATTAGTCTTTAATCGAAAATTCCTCCGGCGGATAACCTTTCAATGTCGCGAGGAGGACACCAATGCAACCAAGGGCCATCATGATAAAGCACCAGATAAAAACGGAATGTTTCGTGGTTAAAAGGGGATTGAGCGGCGCAGTAAGGGCCAGGAATAGAAATACGATCTCAACCACCCAGGTCACCGTTTTCCAGGGGTTCTTCTGCATTTAACCTTACCTCCTTTCGTCAAGCTGAACTTGGTTACCAACTCTTTTCTATTCCCACTAAATCTCTCTTTCATACTTTTCGGCTATTTTGCCTTCTTTTCCGGTGGCGAATTCTTGCCTCTGCGCTTCACCCCGGCCAATTGCTCGTAGATCCTCATCACCACTGTGGCATCATCGCGCTCCCAGCCGTTGAACTGAGCCTGGAGGAGAAACTGGAGATACAAGGACCCCACAGGCAACATCACCCCCAACTGCCGGCCCGTTTCGAGAGAAAGTCTTAAATCCTTGATCGCGAGGCGGGTGGGGCCTTTCGGTGAAAAATTCCCTGCCAGCATATCCCTGCCGCGGGCCAGGAGCAGATCGCTCGATGCGGCACCCGAGGTGATGACGTCGAACAGGGTATCGGGATTCAGGCCGGCTTTCAGTCCAAGGACAAAACCTTCGATCGCCGCAGCCTGGTTCAGGTAAAGGGTGTGGTTGATGACGAGCTTCATCGTGGCGCCATCGCCATGCTTCCCGGCGTAGATCGTCTTCTTTCCGATACGATCCAGGACCGGCTTGACTCTTTCAAAAACAGACTTCTTTCCTCCGGCCATAAAAACCATGTTGCCAAGCCGGGCCTGAGCAGACGATCCGGATATGGGAACGTCCATCCATTCAATCCCCTTCTTGGCCAGCTTCTCAGCCATCGCTTTACTTTCCCAGGGCGGAGAGGTGCTTGCGTCCATCACAATCTGGCCCTTCTGCGCCGTTTTCAAAACTCCGTCCGCCCCCTCCACGGCCTCCACCACCGCATCCCAGGTAGGAAGAGACAAAATAATAAGATCGACGCCTTCTGTCGCATCTTTTGGAGACTTGGCCGGTTTGAGACCGAGTGGAACCAGATCGGATACCTGTTTCTTGATGGTGTCAAACCCCCAAACCGCGTAACCGGCCTTCATCAGCAGAGTGGCAATCGGCGTTCCCATCATCCCAAGACCAACAACCAAAATCTTTCCTATCTCATTCACAACCGTTTTCCCTCCATTTCTGTTCTATTTTGGCAGCTCCTTCAGTATGCGCGGCGCTCGAAAATCCCTTTTGATTCCTTTCCACCTCCTTCCCCCCCTGATGAGATGTTTGCAGATCCTGAATTACAAAAACTGAATCGGAATCTCTTTCCTTTTCTCACGAACGTTCGGCTTCACCCGAAAAACCGTATTGCTATGTTAATGCTATAGAGTATAGATATCAGAAAAATGTCTCTTGTCAATCAAAAAATAAAATTGTGAAAATTTTCTCTTTAAAACCGATCTGTTCAGTCAACTAAGAAGGGAATATTGAACGTTGAAAGATACCGTCGAAGAATCGAAGCGTCCTCCTGTTGATATTAATCAGGAATAGAATATTTATTAGAAAATTAAGGACTCACGACTTCCGAGCGAAACAAATGGGGTGACAGTGAAGAATTCTAGATTCTAAGCTCCAGATAGCTTCAAGAACTCGCTCCGACCGGACGGGGTTGCATTCTCTGATGTCGAGTCGATGTCCTAATGAAGCCGGTTGCCGCTCTTGGATTGACGAGGCAGAGCGTTTCGGATCTGTCCACAAAGAAGTAACGCTTCAGTTACATGGGGCGGGTGGACCGGAGTAGGCTCCCCTCCGAAATCTTGCGAAGCGGATCATTGGAGGAATGGAAATCCGCAGGGAGTGCTAAGTGCAGTGTTTTCAGAGATATCCATAGTTCGCTTCATTTTTCAAATGTGCCGCTGCAAGCTTTCTCCGGAGAGCCCACTCCGGCCCTATCGGCGGGGTTCCACCTGTAACTGAAAGGGTACCACAAAGAAACCGATTGGTATTGACTTTCTGATTCTTTCCCTTGCTGAAACTCCCGATACCCAGGTCCAGGTGTTGGCTCTTACTACCCGGGCGATCCAAAACCTGGCTGGCGGTCGTGTGTCAGATCAAATTCAGTTTCCACGCTGTCCATCAACATTCCGTAAGGCTTTTGGCTAAGCAAATTCTTCCCTTTTTGATACAGTTCCGTTAACTCCATGGTTGTCTCCATTTTCAACGCAGGCGAACAGTGAAATTTCTCAACCCTCCCCCAGCATTCTATCCATGCTTCTTCTCGGAAAACTTCCACTCCCCATAAAGAGGACATACCGGATGATTGAGCGATCAATCGACGACAAATTGGCACAGCCTGTTGCTGCCATCGTCCGTCGGAGTTCTGCGGTGATCTGATTGACAAGGAGTTCCACGCCTGCCGCCCCATCTGCAACATACGCGAGAAGCATCGAACTGGCAAACCCAACGGCTTTGGCGCCCATGGCCAAGGCCTTCAGGACATCATTTCCCGTTTTAAAGCCTGTGTCTACGAGAACCGTGAGTTTCTGACCGATGCTTTCTGAGATTTTTGGAAGGGCGATCATAGAAGGAACCGTAAAATCAATGGCTGCGGAACCGTGATTACTGACGACGACAGCGGCAGCCCCCATCTGAAGCGATTTCTCGGCATCGACCTTGCTGAGGACGCCCTTGATCATGAAAGGAAGTTTCGTCCCGGAGATCACCTGCCTCAATTCTTCGGTTTTCTGAGGACCAAAGATGTCGTCCCTGTCAACCTTGTCCCCGACCAATCGACCATAAAAGTGATCGATGTCCATTCCAACCGCCACGCAACCCCGGTCTTCGGCTTCACGAACTTTTTTATAGATAAGCTCGGTTTTTCGGTAAGGTTTCACCATTTTGACCACCTTGGCCCCAAGATCAATTGACTTTTGGAGTTCGCCGGAACCTCCGATACCAAACATCATGAGGGCACCCGCTTGATGGACACCCCTGGCAATGGCTACAAGACCCTCTTCAGAAACGAAGTCTCTTTGAGAGATGGGCGAACAGAAGACCGGTGTTTTCAAGGTGATGCCTAAGAAGCTGCAGGTCGTGTCCACCTCTACGGGATCGAGAAACTTTGGCTCAAAGAACAGGGAGTCCAAATACCTGCGGTTCATTCGAACCGATGCTCCAATCTCACTGTCTGGAGGATAGTGCCAAGTGTAACCTCCCTTTGCTAGGTTTTCCTTTCCCTTTTGGTAGATCTGAGAAATCGTTTGATCTGTTTCTTTCATATTTTCATCCTTTCAACAGGGGTAACTCACCCCCTTTGCGTTGTTCTTACAAAGATAAGAATACCCATCCTGGCTCGTCTTTATTATCATTCCCCACCTCATAGGATTCAAGCGTTCCCTCTGAAATATGCCGGTTTGAATGTCATTTGGTGAGTTCCTGCATTACCTTTCTCCCCAATTCTTGGGCAGCTTTAACTGCGTCCGACTGCTGCTCAAAGGTTGCGATGCCTATTGAATCAACGGTTGCGATTGAACCATAGAGCATCTTCACCCCTGACATTTCACACTCGTCGCCCTTGCCACATTTAACACAAGGGACATTCCCGGACACTTTTACCGAACCTAAATAGTTCATTCCCTCCTCCATCATGTAGAACATAATGGCATTTAGGCCCATGTCACATGCCGGGGGCAATTGTTCATGTCCTGACGGAACCGCACAGGTAACCTGCATCGCTCCACCTGGCTTTCCCCGCATATAGCCATGTAGGTGGCGGAGAGGATAAAGCCGTTCGATAAACGCCTTCGTCCTCGAATCCAAAGAGGAATAGGGGGTAAACCCACCGATAATCAATGCATCAGCCGCCTTCGCTTTCTCGGCAAGCATGATTCCATCATCATCTTCGATTACACATCGATTCGTTTTGACGCAGCCGAGACATGCCTTGCACGGAGCAACGGAATAGTCAATCAATTTTATGAATTCCGATTCAAATCCAGTTGCCCTAAGTACCGTCTTAATGGCCCTATCCGTATTGCTGTCTTGAATAGGTGAACCCGAAACTCCAAGAACTTTCATGATTATCCTCCTTTTTGTTGGTGTCTGATCATAAAGAGTTCAATTCAGCTTTGACGGAGGGAGAATGATCCTCTTGCCTTCCTGGATCACTTTTCCTGATTCCTTAAGCTCCTTCATCGCCCTTGTGATGCTTACTCTGTGGGCTCCCACCAAAAAACTCAATTCTTCGTGAGTAAAAGGTAATTCGACAACAAATCCGCGATCGCTTCTTGTCCCATATTCCTCGGCTACATTGAGTAAACTTCTGTAAAGCTTCTCCACAATCGTCGTCAGGGCCATGCTTTCCACATGGCTCGATAGCCAGGACATGCGTCTGCTCATGTTCTTGATCACCTGCAAACCGATATTGGGATATTTGAGCACCAGTTGTTCGAAAATGGCCTTGCTGAATCCGCAGGTAAACGTATCTTCCATGCAGGTGGCGGTTACTGGATAGTCAACATCCTCGTCGAAGATATTCTCGCCCACAAAATCTCCGCCTCTTCGAATATCGAATATAATTTCATTTCCGTCTTGCGTGAATTTGCTCAACTTGACGCGTCCGGCCTTGATCAAGAACATAAGGTTGGCCTTAAGTCCCTGCGAGAATATAACGTCCCCCTGTTTATAGGCCTTTTTGAGGGATGCCTCTGCCAGGGCTTGCCTCTCTTCCATAGTCAGATTTTCAAAGATCCAGAGGCTACCGATGCAGGCATCAACCATCTCTAATTTATCACCGATTAGCTTCTTGCATAGACATCCCATAGCGACTCCTTCAAAAGGCTTTTTTTTCCGGGATACCACCGTTACCTTCATAATTAGATCTTTGTTACTCGGGATACGGACCATCGGAATACAGGCGATCAGACTTGAAGATAGGGTCCATGTTGTCAGGATACTTTGTACCACCCGACTTTATCCTAACGACTACCTTTTCTTATAAAATCTGACAAGGTTCAGGGTATCTCTTGCCATAAGACGCCCGATGGGCCCTGAACTGTAACAGCCGACCGCGATGGTCTTGTCCGGGCGGATGAGGAAGCCTGTTCCATGAAGAATCTTCCTCTCTTTTTCATAAAAAGCGCCAGTGATTCTTGAAACCTCTTCCGGGTTCATGCCGTATGCGACCGGATAGGTTATTCCCAATTTATCGACAATTTCTTTTGCCCTCTCCTTTTCGTCCACAGACCCAGCGATTACCCTGATCTGCTCGGCCTCAAACTCCTGGATCGATGTCTGGAAGTCAGCCAACTGCTGCCGACAATAGGGTCACCAGTGTCCACGATAGAAGAGAACAACACCGTACCCTTCGCCGGTGGCTTGAGGCAGTTTGAGCGTTTCCCCAGAGACCAGCTTCAATTCTAAGTCGGGAAATCGATCATTCGTGTCTAATATTGATGAACCTATTCTGGCCATCTCTTTCTCCTTTCAAGTTTCCTTTTAGTTCATTCACATAGAATCATTGAATCATTTGGCTCCCGAACGAACTGTGACAGACTCCGGTGATACCGAGAAATTACCCTGTCCCCTCGATGACAATATCATCCTTAATCTGGATACACCCAATCACGCTTTGAGCCGCGGGGCAGGAAATCAGATAAGATGAAAAAGCCTCTTTGACTTCTTGCGCCTTTCCCTGAGAAGCCTTCAGGTGATATTTGACACGGATCTGGGTGATTTTTAGGACATTATTCACGTTCTCGATGTCTCCCTCTACATCTGCCCAATAAAGTTCTTCGGGGGTGGGGATCTTTTTTTCAGCCAGGAACCTGGCCAATGTTCCCATCATTCAGCCGGCGGTGGCAGCTACAATATGGTCAAGGGTGGCGGCATGCTCTTTCTCAGGTTCGACTTTGTAGAATCTCTTGATCCCTCCGTGGACGCCGTAATAGACGGGTTCATTAAATCCCTCAATCACCGCTCTCCTTGTGGGACCTTTTTCTCTTACGATTTTGATTCTTGAGGTATGAACGATTTCTCCCATATTTTTCCTCCTTTCTGTCTTTGTTATTGGCTGAAAAATCTGTTTGACAAAATCTTCTCTGTAAGGGACATAATCTATCAGTTACAGCTAGTTACAGCGACAACGGTTTTGCCATTTATACTCTTTGAATTCTCTCCTTTCTTGTTAGTAGAAAATTCCTATTCTTTCTCTTAAGAAGTATATACGATAACAATATCAATTTGTCTGTAACATTTGCTACAAAGTCAAAAAAATTCCATTTAGCCTTGCTCCGAGTGGTTTGGACGTTGTTAAGAGCCCTTCCGGGTGGCGAGACGATTGGGTAAAGTGAAGAAGATGCGTTCGGGATAAGGAAAAGGCGGATGGTCAGATGAAAGAGCTATTTGAGAATGAGAGACATCGTTTCTCCCTTCTCCACGATTTTTGGAAAAAGTCCAATGAGGTCCGTCTTCCTCATTTTCTCCACCATTTGCTTGGATAACGCTTCCCGGTTGCAAGCGACTCCAGACCACTGCCGCGAGAAACAATATAAGAACACCAAGTCCTACCGGCTTCAGTAGTGCCTGGAAACCGGCATGATAATGAACCATGAACAGTGGGTTAGCTCTCCAGCTGGTGGATGGATGGTTCGTGTCACCACCATAAACACCATGGATAACACTACCGCAAGAACGGAGACCCAAAGACCATCACCGAAAAGCTGAAAGCAAAAGATACCAATTGCGGCACCAGCAAGATGTCCGCCAAATAGCGCACGCGGTTGCGCAGCTTCTGCATCAGTCAAAGCGAAGAGAAATACCGTCGACCCCCCAAGAGAAGCAAGCAGAAACAGCGAACTATCATCAGCAACGAGCCAAAGGGCAAAGCTTATGGCGACGGCAGCACCAATCGATGACCAAACGAGATCGATAAGACTTCGGCGGCTATTCGGAAACGCATCTTTCCGGTCGGGCAAACTCATTTTACTCCTCCCAATATACCCATCAAAGCTTAAATTCCCTCTTGGGAGT
>CAWHGS010000001.1:0-18746 GCA_963828805.1 uncultured delta proteobacterium | reverse complement strand
ATGATGCAATTGAACCCGCGAGTTGCATTAAGCAGACTCGGCGGGAACACTTCCAAAGCCTTGTCATGCGGGTTTTATTGGAATCGAATGGGTTATGGAGGACTTCACCGAGAGTGAAGTCCAGCAAAGGTGGCGGAGCGTGGTGCTTGACCTTCAGAAGGTTCCGCACCAAGCCTTTCTCAGCGTCCCCGCCGAGTCTGTTTCGGCGATTTGTTTGCAACGTTAAGGTGAACTCTCGGAAAGGGTCCATGGTCCTCGTTTCTTCTCCCCATGTTTTGAAGATCGCCCTTCATGCAGTGGAAGATGAGCCTTCTCTTGTTCAATAGGAGATGAGATGAAATGCCAAAATCTTTTCGGCCCCGTTTTAGAGGCGGGGGAGGGGGAGGTTTTTGAACCCCTGATCCAATCGGTTCATTTTAAACTCGAGAGAATCGTCTCAAGAGGGCATGCAACGCCCCCTGGAGTATGGTACGATCAACCGGGGGATGAATGGGTTGCTTTGTTAAAGGGAAGCGCCGGGTTATTGTTCGAAGGAGAGACAGAGACGCAGGTCATGGGGCCCGGGGATTGTCTCCTGATCCCGAGTCACCGGCGTCACCGAGTCGAATGGACCGATCCAAACGGGGAAACGATTTGGCTGGCACTCCATTATGATGGAGTGAGGGAAAACAGGGATGAAACCGGATTATGATGTCATCGTCGTGGGGGCGGGGCCGGGAGGTGCGACCGCAGCCCGGCTCTGCGCTCAGACCGGGTTCAGGACCCTTCTCATCGAGAAAGAGAAATTCCCAAGGATCAAGCCCTGCGGAGGATGCCTTTCTCCCAAGACGGTTCGTCTCCTTCCATTCGATCTTGGCTCGATCCTGGAGAACACAATTTTTAATGCAACATTCACCTACTGTGTCAAAGATCCCATCTCCATTAAGACGGACAAACCGATGGCCTTCATGGTGATGAGGGAACGGTTTGATCAATTCCTGATCGGGAAAAGTCTGGAGGAAGGGGTGGAACTGCTCGAAGGGAATAGGGTCATCCGGGTTGAGGAACGTGGGGATGCCCTGGAGATTGAAGTGTCCAAGGGGGAAAGATTTCGCTGTGATTACCTCATTGGCGCCGATGGTCCGGAGAGCCTGATTGCGAGATCCTTCTCCCTGAGGCCCCCAAGGAAGAATGGAAGCGGCGTGGCTATCGAAAGCGAGATCCCTTTAGAATCCGTCCCGACATTTCCAAAAGAAGATCTTTCCAGTATCCATCTTGATTTCGGGGGGGTTCCCAATGGATATGGATGGGTCTTTCCGAAGAAAGAATGCTTGTCCATCGGAATCGGGGGCATGTTTCAAGAAGGGGAGAAATTGAACCCCCGCAAGTACTTCAACACCTTTGTCGAGAAACTCCCCTACCTTAAGAAGGTGGAACCGGGAACCGTGCGGGGCCATCCCCTGCCTGCTTTTTATGATGCGGGGCAGAAGGTCTCCCGGGGGAAGGTCCTCCTGGTCGGCGATGCAGCCCATCTGATGGACCCTCTGATGGGCGAGGGGATTTACTATGCCCTCAGGAGTGGAATGCTGGCAGCGGAATCGATCCTCCAATCGAAAGAGAAGGGGGGGTCCCCATCGGATCTCTATCAGGACCATATTCATCGGGAACTCTTTGCGAATCTGAGGTGGGCCCTCTATTTTTCGCGCTTCGTTTTCCGATTCACGAAATTGGCGTATCGGACTCTGATTCGCTATCCTGAATTAAGCGATTTCTATCTTCACGTTTTAGAAGGTCAGGATACCTACGAGGGATTTGTGGTCAAGGTCAAGGGAAGGATGAAGGATCTCCTCGGAGGCAAACTCAGTGAGAAGATTCGAAGGGCCATGTCAAGCATTTGAAACACCCTGCAATTCAGACACTGGACTTCAGACCTCAGACACCAGACTAGGGACTCTTACTGTCTGAATCACGGTGAAACACCCCTCGGGATTGACAAACCTCTCCGGATTCATTTAAATTTTTAACTTACCTGTCTCATGGATCGTATAAAAGACCTGATCAAAAAACTGCTTCACATCAAGGACACTCCGGAACGAACAGCCCTGGCCTACTCGGTCGGCATCTTTCTCGGGTTCTCTCCCTTCCTGGGGTTTCATACCCTTGGAGGGATTGCCGTCGCTTTTCTCTTTGGACTCAACCGGGTTGCCGTCCTTCTGGGAGTCTGGTCCAATACCCCCTGGTGGGTCGTTCCTTATTATGTGCTCGCCACATGGGTCGGGCTGTGGATCACCGGATTTCGGATCGAAGGAGAGGCCTTGCAGGAGATCTTTCGGATGGGTACGGAGAAAGGGTTTCTGGATTCCGATTTCTTGGGATGCCTTACCTCCCAGTGGGGTTTTCTTCTCTCCTTCGTGATCGGGTCGATGGTGCTGGCTACTTTTTTAAGTTTAGCCCTCTATCCTCTCTCTCTCAGGTGGATTAAATTCTACCGCTCCCGGAGAAACTGACATCCCATTGTTTCGTTCAGCGTGGCTGCAGGGGCCGCGGCTGCATGGAACAGTAGTTCTTGACAGATCTGCGGTCTTAATCGAACAATCATTAATGATATGGTGAACGAGAACCTTTTTTCTTTTCGTGACTGGATTCAATCCGGGTTGTGGAAGAGATTTAAGTCATTTGGGTTAACAGGGCTGAAGGCTTCCTCGAAGGCCTATTTGCTTTCTCTCTGGAGAGAGAAAGCAAAGGGATCTCTTTTAGTTGTTGTTCCTTCCTTGCAAAAGGCCGAATCTCTGGTAGAAGATCTTCGGTTTTTCAGTCCGGAGATGAAAGGGACGGTTCTCCTCTTCCCTCCCTGGGAGACCCTGCCCTATGATGAGATTCCCCCGCACCCTGAGATCATCCGGGAGAGGGTGAAGTGCCTCTTTTCCCTCATGAAAGAGGAGGACGTCATGATTGTTTCTCCCATTCAGGCCCTGATGCAGAAGGTTCTCCCTCCCGGCGATCTAAAAGAATCGATTTTCCCTCTTCAGGTTGGGGAAGAGATTGGCCGCGAAGATCTTGTCCGTTTTCTTCAAGAGAATGGATATGCCTCGGCAAGGATCGTTGAGGAACGGGGAGATTACAGCCTCCGGGGAGCGATTGTCGATGTCTATCCGCCTTCTTTCGAAGAACCTCTGAGACTCGAGTTCGATGGAGACCGCCTGGTCTCCCTTCGCCGTTTTGAATCGGAGAATCAACGGTCCCTTGCCGGGAGTGAGATGGAAAGGTTCGATCCTTCTTCCGGCAAGGGACCTTTCAAAGAATCTTTTTGACCAGCCTTTGGGCTCTCTTTTCGATTATCTGAAGGGTGAGGGGATCGTCTTCGTCGAAGAGATGGAGGAGGTTGAGAAAGAGGCAGGGTCTTTCTCCCGCTCAATCGATGAGCATTACGAAAAGGCCCTTGCAAAAAAACGTCCTGTCTTGCCCCCAGACACCTTTATCTCACGGGTGAGGAGCTTTCCTCCTCTCTGAAGCGATTCAAGACCGATCTTTCTCCAGGAGGGTCCCCTTGCTCCTCCTCTCCTGTGAGCAGGTCTTTCCTTTGAGACGGAGACCAATGAGGACCTTCGAAGGGAAATGAGCGCCCTCCTGGCCACCGAGAAGAGCGGTGTCCCGAAGCCTCCCCCTTTTCCATCCTTCTTCGCCGGATTCTGAAATGGCAGGAGAAAGGGGTCAGAATCTTTGATTGTGTCCCACACCTCAGGCCAGGCCGAGCGATTGAGGGAACTGCTTTCGCACTATGAAGTGGCATGCCGATTGGAAAGAGAAACCCGCGTTCCGAAAGGCCCTCGATGAGCCTCGGGGGGAAGATGACCCTGATTGTAGGGTCCCTTTCCTCAGGATTTAGAAACCCGAGGGAAGGATGGGTTCTTCTGACAGAGGAAGAGATCTTTGGCGAGCGAAAGAAATTAAGAGAGAGAAGGGTCGAGGTCGGTTCCTGTCCCAGGGAGGGGCTGCCTTTTCCTCCTATCAGAGAACTCCATGAAAACGACTTCATTGTTCATATGGACTATGGTGTGGGGCTTTATCTGGGCCTGAGGCATCTGAAGATCGGCGGGGTAGCGAACGACTATCTCCTGCTGGAATACCTCGATGGGGATAAACTCTATGTCCCGGTGGATCGGCTCAATCTGATCCAGCGTTACATCGGGTCCGACGGGGGTTCTCCAAAGCGGGATCGATTGGGAAGTCCAGGCCTGGCAGAAGGCCAAAGAAGAAGGCGAGGGCTGCCGCTTCCGAAATGGTGAAAGAGCTTCTCGATCTCTATGCTGCCAGACAGGTCTTTCAGGGTCACAGCTTTCCAGCCGTGGATCGAGTTCTATCGGGAGTTTGAAGCCACCTTCGAATACGAGGAGACACCCGATCAGACCAAGGCCATCGAAGAAGTGATGAGAGACATGGGGAGCCCGAAACCCATGGACCGTCTGATCTGCGGAGATGTGGGATACGGAAAGACGGAGGTGGCCATCCGAGCCACCTACCGGGCCGTGATGAATGGGAAACAGGTGGCGATCCTGGTTCCCACCACCGTCCTGGCCCAGCAGCACTACCAGACCTTTTGTGACCGGTTTAAGACCTATCCCGTGATGATCGAAGCGCTCAGCCGGTTTAAGAGTCCCCGGGAGCAGAAAGAGATTCTTCGGCGATTGGGTGAGGGAAAGATGGATATCATCATCGGGACCCATCGCCTTCTCCAAAAGGGATGTGGTCTTTCGCGATTTAGGGCTGGTGGTCGTCGACGAGGAGCATCGATTCGGCGTCGTCCCATAAGGAGAAGCTGAAGCAGTTGAGAAAACTGGTGGATGTGATCACCCTGACGGCAACGCCCATTCCCAGGACCCTCCAGATGGCCCTCTCCGGCCTTCGGGATCTCACCCTGATCCAAACCCCTCCCGAAAATCGCCTCTCCATTCGGACCTTTGTCATCCGCTTCGATGATGACGCCATCCGGGAGGCGATGTGAGAGGGAGTTTCAGAGGGGAGGTCAGGTCTTCTTCGTCCATCCCCGTATTCAAACGATCCATGCCGTGGCCAACCATCTCAAACGGATCATTCCGGAGGCCTCTCTGGCTGTGGCCCATGGACAGATGAGGGGGAGTGAGTTAGAAAAGGTGATGCTTGGATTTGTTAAAAAGGAATACAACCTTCTGGTCTGCACGAATATCATTGAGTCCGGTTTAGACATCCCGACGGCGAATACGATTTTGATCAACCATGCCGAGAAGTTCGGCCTGGCAGACCTTCATCAACTCCGGGGCCGTGTAGGCCGGGGAAGCCATCAGGCCTATGCCTATCTTCTCATTCCCGGAGACCTGACGCTCTCCCGGGATGCCATGAGAAGGCTTCGGGCGATTCAGGAACTGAGTGAATTGGGGTCTGGTTTCAAGCTGGCCATTCAGGATCTTGAGATCCGAGGGGCGGGCAATCTCCTCGGGGCCTCCCAATCAGGCCACATCGCCGCCGTCGGGTTTGAGTTTTATACTCAGATGATGGAAAAGGCTGTCCGGGAACTGAAGGGAGAAGAGACGGTGGAAGAGATCACTCCGGAGATCCACTTTCATCTCCCGGCCTTTATCCCGGAGGCCTATGTCGAAGATCCCGGAGAACGGTTGAGTCTCTATCGAAGACTCTCCTTCTCCCGTTCCGAATGAGGAGGTGGATGGCCTTCGGGAAGAACTGGTGGATCGGTTCGGAAAGATTCCGCTGGAAGTCGAACATCTCCTGGAGGTGATCAAGGTGAAAATCCTTCTGACCCGATTGGCGATCAAAAAACTGGAGGAAAGGTCTTCCCAGCTGATCCTCACCTTTGATGAGACCACGAAGGTGTCTCCGAAGAAGATCGTTGAATTGATCCACCGTGGAGAAGGCCGTTACCAGATGACCCCGGACTCCCGATTGATCGTCGAAGGAGGGCCGACCTGAGGCAGGACCCCCTGGGAACGGCCAAAAAGCTGTTGCAAGCCTTGGCGTGATATGATAAATTGCCTTTAAATCCTCCGTTCCTCATTGCATCGGACACGGTTGAAGATTGAACGGAAGATGGAGGCAATCCCCTTCGTCAACAAGGAGAGGATGATGGTGAAAAAGATGCCGAGTCTTCACAGGCATTCTGTTTTTGACCGCTTTGCTGCTTCTGGGTTGCGGAAAATCGGGAGAAAAGGAGATGGGGGAAAAGGAATTGGTCCGGATCAATGAGGTCTCCATCTCTCTTGATGAATTTCATCAGATCTCTGAGGGCCAATCCCTCGAGGGGAAGATGCGGTTGCTAAATGAAAAGGGGCTCAGAGATTTTCTCGAAAATTATGTGATGACCCGAGAACTCCTCTATCAGGAGGCCAAGAAAAAGGGCTTTGAAAAGAATAAGGAGATCCGATGGCCAAGATAGAGAACTTCAAGAGGATGACGTTGATCGATGCTCTGCTGGAAGAGGCTGCTGAAGGGAAAAACAGAGGTCTCCGAAAGTGAGATCCAGCAATACTATAAGGAGAATCAGGATCGCTTTACCGAACCCTTGGAGATCAAGATTCGTCATCATCTTTGTGACCTCCGACCTGCCTTGAAGGAGGTGTTGATGAGGCTTTCCCAGAAGGAGGATTTTGCCAAACTGGCGTCGAGTCTATAATCTGGATAAATCCAGGGAGGACGGGGGAAGCCTGGGATGGATCAAGAGGGGACAGCTGGCGCCCTCCTTTGCCCAATTCGAGGAGGCGGCCTTCTCCCTGAAGAACAAGGGGGAGATCAGTGAAGTCATCCAGACGGGTTTGGGATACCATCTCATCCAGCTCGATGAAAGACGAGGAAGTGCGGTGAGGCCTTACGATAAGGTCAAAGAAGGGATTCGATTTTTCCTCCAGACGAAGAAACGACAGGACGCCTACCTTCAGTATGTGAAGGAACTCAAATCGAAAGCCAAGATTGTTGTGAATGAAAAGTTGTGGGCAGAGGAGGAAAAGACGAGGGCTCAAAGCCGCCCGAGGAGAAACCCAAGGAAGAAAAGCCGAAGAATGAGACCCCCAAGAAAGAGAGGAAGTGAAAAAGGTCCGTTTCTTTTGAGTCTTGCTCCTCTTCTCCATCGGCTTCTGGGGATGTGATCCGCTGGGAGGGAGGGCTTCCGGACTCTATCCTTGCTCAGGTCAATCAGGAACAGATCGCTGTCGATGAATTCGACCGGGAACTGAAAGAGGTGATCCTGGAACCGGGAAAGGAGGGGAAGGGGGAGGGCCTTGAGGATCTGAAAAGGGCCTATCTCGACCAGGTGATCGAACGTAAGATTCTTGCCCAAGAGGCCCGGACGGCTGGGAATCAGAGTTTCTCCCGAGGAATTGAATCAGGCCATTTTTGAGATTAAGAGGGATTATCCCGGCAAGGGATTTGACGAGCGGTTGAGGCCTCAAAGGGATAACCCTGGAAGAATGGAAGGGTCGGCTCGAAGAGAAGTTATTGGCGGAGAAGATGGTCCGGAGCGTCCTTCAATATCCAGGGAGAGATCAGTGAGAAGGAGGCCCTCGAATACTACGAGACCCATCGGTCTTCTTTTCAACTCGGGTCCGAAGGTGAGGGTGCGCCAAATCGTTGTGGCGGATGGAGAGGAAGCCATCCAGATCCTGAAACGCCTGAAGAAAGGGGAACGTTTCGAGAAATTGGCCCAAGAGAAATCGCTGGGTCCGGAAAAGGTCAAGGGAGGAGATCTGGGTGACCTTCGGCCAAGGAGAGAAGCCTTCCGAATTTGATCAGGTGTTTCGACCATGGAGGTGGGGACGATCAGCGATGTGATCAAAAGCCCCTACGGATACCACATCTTTAAATTAGAGGAGAAGGTGGAAGCCAGAGAGATTCCCTTTGAGGAGGCCAAACCGGGGATTCTTCAGGAATTGAGGAGGAAGAAAGAAGAGGAGGAATATCAGCGGTGGTTCAAGGATGTCAGAAAAAAGGCAAAGGTAAAGATCAACTACAAAGTGGTTCCGATCCTAAAGAGGCGTCCGGTTCAGTGATTACCCTTTTTTTCCTTCTCTTCGGGTCATGGGCCGTCGAGTGAGGCGGTGGTGGATCGGGTGGTTGCCGTCGTCAATCAGGAGATCATCACCCTTTCAGAGCTTGAAAAATGGAAGGGACCCCTTGTGGCAGAGATCCAAGCGGAGGATCGTTTGGAGAAGCGGGAACAAACCCAGGAGGTCCTCCGAAAGATATTGGATCGGCTCGTGGAGGAGAAACTGATCGATCAGGAAGTGAAGACGACTGGGACTCAAGGTGTCGGCAAAGGAGATGGAGGGCAGCGATCGAAGAGATGAAGCGAAGAAATAATCTGACCCAGGAGAATTTCGAAAAGGCCCTGGTCATGGAGGGTTTAACTTTGGAGGGTTTTAAGAAAGCAGTTCGAAAAGCAGATCCTGCGGATCGAGGCTGATCAATATGGCTGTGAAGGTGGAGCCAAAAGCTAGGTGAGAAAGAACTGAGAGAGTTTTACCAGAAGAATAGAGACCGGTATCGGGGCGTGGAGACCTATCGGCCCGGTCAGATTTTGTTCTATGTCCCCAAGGATGCGACTGCCGGAGCAGGTCCAGGAGATTCGAAGCAAATGCCAGAAGGTGTTGGAAAAGATTAAGAAGGGAGAGGACTTTGGTGAAATGGCGATCCTCTATTCGGAAGATGCTTCAGCCAAGGACCGGGGGGATCTGGGCTATTTTAAGAGAGGAGATCTCCTCCCCGCCTTTGAAAAAGAGGCGCTTCGTCTAAAAGTGGGAGAGATCGAGCGGTATGTGTCCGGTCCGAATTCGGCTTCCACATCATCAAGCTTCTCGACCGGAAAGGTGGAGACCCGCCTCCCCTTGAAGAAGTCAAAGAGAAGATCGGGCTCGATTATTATGAAGAGGAGATGGATAAGGCCGTTAAACAATTCATCGCCACCCTGAGAGAGAAAGCAATCATCGATATCAAGCTCTGAAAACGCAAACTCAAAATCTCAAATGGCCAATTTCAGATAGGCACCCAGGTTCCAGTTCAAAGGACCCACATCGCCTCGGTCAGGTTCTCAAATTCTGGCGCCTCTCATCTGTTTTGGATTGAGTGTCTTGGAGTGGGGTTTTTCTCAACAGAGGTCGGCATACGAATCCGTAATCCGAAATCTAAGATCTGACATCAGGGGTGATCTTTATGTCTCTTCCCCTCATCGGGGTCACCATGGGCGATCCTACGGGCGTTGGACCTGAAATCATTGTGAAGGCCCTGGCCAAGGAAGAACCGTTTCAAGCCTGTCGCCCTCTCGTTTTCGGTGATCAGGGGGTTCTCTTAAAAGCGATCAAGGACCTGGGAGTGGACGTCACCGTTGAGGTTTTTGATCGAGTTCCGGAAGAAGGCTACAGACCCGGAAATATCTGTCTTTTCCCCTCAAGTCATCTCCATGCCGAGTCGCTCCAGATCGGAAAACCAGACAGGGAGTGCGGGGAGGCTATGGTGAATTCGATTCGCCTGGCAGTCCAGTGGGTCATGCTTGGCCGGATCGATGCCGTGACCACCTGTCCGATTAATAAACAGGCCATCAATAGGGCAGGATATTCTTTTTCAGGCCATACGGAGCTGTTGGCTCATCTCACCCGGACCGAATCTGTGGCGATGATGTTTGTCGGAACAAAGTGGAAGGTTGTTCTTGTGACAACCCACCTCCCTCTCGGAGAAGTGCCGAAGTGGATCACCGAAGAGCGTGTTCTTAACACGATTCAGATGACAGATCGGGGGATGAAGAGACATTTCGGCATCTCCCTTCCTCGGATCGCTGTTCTTGGACTGAATCCCCATGGCGGAGAAGAGGGACTCCTCGGTAAAGAAGAAGAAGCTGAAATTGTTCCGGCCATTAAACGTGCGAGAGCTCTAGCCGTAGAGGTGGAAGGACCTTTTCCGGCCGACTCTTTCTTTGATGCGTCCAGGTCGCCGATTACGATGCCGTCATCGCAATGTACCATGATCAGGGCCTCATTCCCATCAAGATATTCGGATTTATGGAGGCCGTCAATTTTACTTTGGGGTTGCCTTTTATTCGAACATCCGTTGCCCACGGGACAGCTTACAATATCGCCGGATCGGGAATGGCTGACGAGAGCAACCTCATCAAAGCCATGGTTGTGGCTTCTAACTTATCAAAATTAAAGAAAGATTCATAAAAACGAGTTTTCAATAAAAGAGTTGACAAAAGAGATGTTTTGGGATAAAAAGATTGTGAAAATTATCTCTTAACTGAAGGGCCTAATGAATTAAATATTTGGACAGATTAGACAAACAAGGAGAAACTAATGAGAGAAACGGTCATTGTGAGCGGTGCGAGGACAGCGGTCGGAAATTTTGGAGGTTCCCTGAAGGATATCCCCCTGGTGAAGATAGGGGCCCTTGCCATCCGGGAGGTTTTGAAAAAGGCCGGCCTGAAACCAACCCTTGGGAAAGACGTCCTGGAAATGGCTCCTGATGTGTTTAAAGGGGAAGGGCTGACTGATCTTGAGAAGTCCTATGCCCAATGGGAGGGGGCAAAACAGGAGATTCAGATTGACGAAGTGATCATGGGAAATGTGCTCCAGGCAGGCCAGGGACAGAACCCGGCCCGACAGGCGATGATCTATGGCGGAATCCCGAAGGAGACGACGTCGTTTACCCTTAACAAGCTTTGCGCCTCAGGACTAAAGGCCATTGCGTTGGGAGCACAAGCCATCCAGGCAGGGGACGCTGATGTCGTCATTGCCGGGGGCATGGAAAACATGAGTCAGGCCCCCTATGCATTCCCGCTTGGCCGCTGGGGTGCAAGGATGAACAATCAAGCCATGGTCGATCTCATGATCTTCGATGGCCTCCTGGAGACCTTTTATGGATACCATATGGGCCTGACGGCAGAGAATATCGCCGAGCGATACGGGATTTCGAGAAAAGAGCAGGATGAGATCGGACTCCTCAGCCATCAGAGGGCCCGGGCAGCGATCCAGAAGGGAATTTTTAAGGAAGAGATCGTTCCCGTAAAGATACCTCAGAAGAAGGGAGACCCCATTCTCTTCGAGGTTGATGAAAGACCCATGGATACTTCCCTTGAAAAGATGGGGAAACTGGCGCCTGCCTTCAAGGAGGAGGGGACGGTCACTGCCGGAAATGCTTCCGGGATTAACGACGCGGCAGCCGCCGTGCTTTTGATGTCCCGAGAAAAGGCGAAGGATCTGAGATTAGAACCGATGGGTAAGGTTGTGGCCTATGCTTCTGCAGGGGTTGACCCGGCCTATATGGGACTCGGTCCGATTCCTGCGGTAAGAAAGGTGCTGAAGAAGACTGGACTCGCTCTGAAGGATATCGGTCTCATTGAACTGAATGAGGCGTTTGCAGCCCAGGCCGTTGCCTGTATCCGGGAACTCAAGTTTGACCTCGAAAAGACCAATGTCAATGGAAGCGGGGTTTCCCTGGGCCACCCCATTGGATGTACGGGGGCGAGGTTGGTTGTGACGCTTCTTCATGAAATGAAAAGGAGAAAGGTCAATCTCGGATTGGCCACTCTCTGTATCGGCGGCGGCCAGGGCATGGCCATGATCGTCGAAAAGTAGTTAGAAAAAAAGATAGGTCAAGGCTGAGGTTAAGGTTGAGGGTGGCCACCTGACCCTCATCACTGACACAGGCACAAGGAGCGGAGATGGAATACAAAAATATACTGTTGTCGTATGAAGGTGACATCGGAATCCTCATGATCAACCGGATCAAGGCCCTGAATGCCTTGAATATGGAGACTCTACAGGATATCCAGACGGGAATCCAGGAGGTCAAGAACCATCCTGAAACAAAGGTCCTCATCATCACAGGCTCGGGAGAAAAGGCTTTTGTCGCAGGGGCCGACATCTCAGAGATGAGGGGGATGAATTCGATTGAAGCCCTCAACTTTTCGAAACTGGGCCATCTGACCCTCAAGATGATTGAAGACCTGGATCGGCCTGTCATTGCAGCGGTCAATGGGTTTGCCCTGGGTGGGGGGACGGAGTTGGCCCTTGCCTGCGATTTTATCTACGCTTCAGAGAATGCAAGATTTGGACAACCCGAAGTGACCCTCGGAGTCTTACCGGGCTTTGGGGGAACCCAGAGACTTTCCCGGCTCATCGGGAAAGCAAAGGCGAAGGAGCTGATCATGACCGGGAAGATCATCGGCGCCCAGGAAGCCTTTCAACTGGGGATCGTCAACAGGGTTCTTCCTCAGGCTTCATTAATGGAGGAGGCGAAAAAGGTGGCTGTTCAGATTGCAGCCAATGGGGGTATTGCTCTGAGGCTGGCCAAGATGGCGATCAATGCGGGTTTTAATATGGATTTGGCAGAGGCCTGTTCCCTGGAATCCTATGCCTTCAGCCTCGGGTTTACGACCGAGGAGCAGAAGGAGGGAATGACGGCTTTCCTTGAGAAGCGAAAACCGAATTTTAAAGGGAGATAAGGAGGAGACGGTGAAAATCGCAGTCTGCATCAAACAGGTTCCAGATTCCACAGAGGTGAAGATCAATCCGGAGACCAACACCCTGGTTCGAGAGGGTGTGGCAAGCATTACCAATCCCTTCGATGAGTTTGCTGTCGAAGAGGCCCTTCTGACGAAGGAGAAATACGGAGGAGAGATCCATGTGATTACCATGGGTCCGCCTCAGGCAGTTGAAATCCTGAGAAATGCCCTTGCCGTGGGTGCGGATAAAGTCTATCTCGTGTCGGACAGAGCCTTTGCCGGGGCCGATACCCTGGCGACCGCGTATACCTTGGCCAAGACGATCGAGAAGATTGGCGGCGTCGATCTCGTGATCTGTGGAAAACAGGCGATCGACGGCGATACGGCTCAGGTAGGGCCGGGAATCGCAACCCGCCTCGGGATTCCCCAGCTGACTTACGTCGCCAAAGTGAGGGAAATCGACCTCGCCAAGAAGAAGATCGTGGTGGAGCGGATGTTAGAGAACGGGCGGGAAGTGGTGGAGTCTTCTCTCCCCGTTTTGATCACGGTCGTCAAAGATATCAATGAACCCAGACTTCCATCCCTGTTAGGAATTAAAAAGGCTGCAAAGGCCCAGATTCCCACGCTGACGGCCAAGAGAGATTGGAGTAGATGAGAATAAGGCTGGATTGAAAGGATCACCGACCTGGGTCTCCAAGATCTTTTCTCCAGAGGCAAGGGGAGGCGGAGAAGTGTTGAAAGGCGAACTGACCGAAGTCGTTCCCCTCCTGGTGGAGAAGCTGATGGAGTCAAAACTTATCAAATAGACGTGGCTCGTGTCTTGATTCAGAGGATCTGCCTTTCCATGAAATAAAGGGAAGAGAGCGAATCGCGATACACGAACCACGGACAGAATAGAGGAGGAGCGAATGGCAAAATTATTGATTGATCAAGAGACCTGCACGGGATGTGAGGCCTGCATTCCCAGTTGCCCCTTTGGAGCCTTGTCCATGGTGGATGGAAAGGCTGTCCGTTGACGAGAAATGCACGTTCTGCGGCGCCTGCGTCGATGTCTGTCCCGTGAGCGCCATTACTCTTGGAGAAAGACGAGAAGGTGGGAGGCGTTGATGCCGGCGCCTACAAAAATGTCTGGGTCTTTATTGAACATGAGCAGGAGAAGGTTTCAAGCGTTTCCTTCGAGCTCTTGGGCCAGGGAAGAAACCTGGCCGATGACCTGGGCTGTCAGCTCTGCGGCATGCTCTTATGCGACAGCGAACAGGCAGAGAAATTTATCCAAGGATGCGATCGCCTACGGGGCCGAAAAGGTCTATGTGATGGAGAGTCCCCTCCTGAAGACCTATCGAACCGAACCCTTTGCGCGCGGCGCAGTCGCCCTCATTCAGAAGTATAAGCCCGAGATTGTCCTCTTTGGCGCAACGACTCAGGGCCGGGATTTTGCCGGAAACGTGGCAACGACCATCGAGAGCCGGTCTGACCGCAGACTGCACGGGACTCGATATTGACCCGGAGACGAAATTTCTGCGTCAGACCCGTCCCGCCTTTGGCGGAAACATCATGGCCGTCATTCTTGACTATCCCCAGTTTCGGCCTCAAATGGCAACGGTGCGCCCCAAGGTCTTTCCCATGCCTGCAAAGGATGAATCGAGAAAGGGAGAGATCATACGAGAGTCTCTTGCCGATGACAGAGGATCAGGTGAGGACAAAGGTCCTGGAGTTCATCCGGGGGGCAGAGGCGATCAATCTGGTGGATGCGGAGATCATTGTTTCAGGAGGAAGAGGGATGGGCAACGCGAAAACTTCAAGGTGATCCGGACAGTTGGCCGAGGCCTTGGGTGCCGCTGTTGGCGCCTCTCGCGCTGCGGTTGACTCGGGCTGGATCTCCTATGAGCATCAGGTCGGACAGACCGGTCGCACGGTCCGACCCAAGATCTATATTGCGGCAGGGATTTCTGGAGCCATTCAGCATCAGGCGGGAATGAAGACCTCGGACATCATCGTTGCGATCAATAAAGACCCTGAAGCCCCCATCTTTAAGATCGCCACCTTTGGCATCGTTGGAGATCTCTTTACCGTCCTCCCCCTGTTGACGGAAGAGTTCAAAAAACGGTTGGGAAGATAACGTTCTCTTACCCTTTTTATCTTGCTTCCGTGTCAGAAGTGCGGGGGCGTTCAGACGGAATGCCCCCCGCTTTTTTTCTCCTTTCCATTGGGTGGTCACTTTTATTCTTGATTTTTTCTTTTCCTTTCTCCATAATAGCTAAAAATCGGTGAAAAAAGGGGTTTCTTATGATTATTACCTGTGCTTCCTGTCTCACCAAGTTTAATTTGGACGATTCTCGCATCCCTCCCAAAGGGAGTCAAGGTTCGTTGTTCACGATGCAACCACGTCTTTTATGTCGTTCCTCCTCCCGAGACCAAGGAAGAGGTGATGGAGAATTTCGAATCCTTTGCGAAATATCATGAAGATTTGATGGTGCCCGGTGAGAGCGACGGCCAAGAGAGAACCGAGTCAGAGAAGGAGGAAGGGGAGTCCTCCACCTCCTCGAAAAGAAGAAGAGACACTCCCGGAAAGACCCCCAGAAAAGCCGAAGGCTCCTGAAACCCCAGCCCCGAAGAAAGAAGAGGAAGCCTTCCTCTTCGGAGAAAAGACGCCGAAAGAGACAGAAAAAAGGAAGAGAGTTTTCCTGAGAGGGGAAGAAGGTCTGAGTGAAACCCTCCAGACCAAAGGAAAAGGCTCTGAGGAGGGAGAGAAGGGGACCTTCTCCTTTCCTGGCCATTCTCATCATTCTTCTTCTCCTGATCTTCGGCCTCTTCTATCTCTGGACGGAGATGGGGTCAGGTGGAAAGCTTTCTCCCTATCTTGAAAGCGCCCATCCAAAAGATCAAGAGGCTCTGGAATAAAGTCTGGGGAACAGAGAAGGAGGGGCTCGACAGTCGGCGATCTGACCGGGTACGAGGAGAAGGTGGGAGACATGTCCCTCTTCGTCATCGAAGGGAAGGTGAGCAATCAATCCCGTTTCACAAAAAAACAGATCAAGGTGAAAGTCATCATCTTTGATCAAGACAAGAGTCAAAATGGCAGAAAAAGAGGCGGTCTGTGGTCGGATCCTTTCCCGTCAGGAATTGAAAGAGCCAACCCCCTGCCTTCTTCAAAGGAGAGATGGTCATCAAACCTCAGAACGAAAAAGAGAGGGTTGTCTCTTCAGGCAAGATCGCTCCTTTCATGGTCATCTTCCGAGACCCTTTGAACCAGGCCAAAGAGTTTAAGGTTGAAATCATCGAAGCCCCCAATCTGTAAGTTACAAGTTCGGAGTGATGAGTTCGGCGCCCTTCCTAGCGGAGGAGGAGGATCGGCGTTTCAGCCCTCGTTATCACCTTATGGGCAGTGCTTCCTAAGACCCACCGGGAGATTCCAGACCGGCCCCGGGTGCACATGACAATGAGATCGACCCGATTTTCTTTCGCGAAGTCGATGATTTCAACGGCCACCTGTTGCCCCGTCTTCACAATGGCCTTGACCTTCAGGCCCTTTCCCTCCATCGCCTTGAGAAGCCTGGCCAGATACTTTTCGGCGAATTCTTTGTGTCTTTCGTCGACAATCAGAGGGGCCACGAGTTCAGGCGATCCGTAGATGGGCATAAAGTGGACCACCTGGAATAGAAGGATTTCTGAATCGAAGGCCTTGGCCAATGGTTCTGCCTGTTCCAGGGCCTTTTCTGCCAATGGCGACCCATCCAATGGGACAAGAATCTTCTTGTACATTTTCCCCACCTCCTTGATCGGGTCCGTTTGCCTATTATCCTAACAATTTTGATTTCATAAGGCAACAGAAAAGCATACCTTGCCCACCCCCAGTTTTTCCTTCCATGGGATTTGAAGGATACTCAGAGGCCCGACCAGGCCTCCTGCATCTTGGGCTTCCTGCAAATTGAAAAGTGCGGGTGGCAAGGAAAGCATACAATACCCTATCCTTTTACGTCACTGGAATTTTTTTTGAAAAACGGGTAACTTACAAATGGTTGAAAGGTTTGCCGCGAAGCCTTTCCGAGTGGCTTGCCATGTCCGTAGCGTGAAGAATTTATGCGATTGATACAAAGAGGTCCACGGGTGAAAGAGAAAGGAGAATCCCTATGACACTGTCCCCGTTCGCCGGTCAACCGGCCCCGGCTGAGCTGCTGATCGATGTAGACAGGCTCGTCAATGAATATTACACACGGTTACCGGACACGAGCAACCCGCAGCAACTGGTCCATTTCGGCACCAGCGGCCATCGTGGCACTCCGGAGGAAGGCACGTTCACGGAAGCCCACATCCTGGCTATCTCCCAGGCGATTTGCGACTACCGGGCCGGCAAGCGGATCAGCGGTCCCCTTTTCATGGGCAAAGACACCCATGCCGTGTCAGGCCCGGCCCAGCGTGCCGCGATCGAGGTCCTGGCTGCCAACGGCGTTGAGACGATGATCCAGTCTGACGACGGCTTCACTCCCACCCCGGTCGTCTCCCACGCCATCCTCTGCTACAATCGCGGCCGCAAAGAGGGACTGGCCGACGGTATTGTGATTACGCCATCCCACAACCCGCCCCGTGACGGCGGATTCAAATACAACCCGCCCCACGGCGGCCCTGCGGACACCCACGTCACGCATTGGATCGAGGAGAGAGCCAACTCCCTGCTACGCACCGGCAACCGGGAGGTCAAACGGATGCCTTACGAGTCTGCACGTAAGGCTGCGACGACTCACTCCCACGATTTCATGATGCCCTATGTCAAGGATCTGGCCAACGTCATCGACATCGACTGCATCCGGTCCGCAGGCATTCGGATGGGCGTCGATCCGCTGGGCGGAGCCAGCGTGCATTACTGGGAGCCGATCAAGGATCTCTACGGTCTCGATATCACGTTGGTAAACGCCAAGGTGGACCCAAGGTTCAGCTTCATGACGGTCGATCATGACGGGAAGATCCGAATGGATTGCTCAAGCCCCTATGCAATGGCCGAGCCTGGTAGGACTGAAAGACCGGTTCGAAATCGCCTTTGGAAACGACACCGATGCGGACCGGCATGGCATCGTGACCCGTTCGATGGGACTGATGAATCCCAACCATTACCTGGCCGTGGCCATCCATTACCTTCTTACCCACCGGCCCGGATGGCCGAAGACAGCAGCCGTCGGCAAGACCCTCGTCAGCAGTGTCCTGATCGACCGGGTCGTAGAGGCCCTTGGCCGCAAACTGTCCGAAGTGCCGGTCGGATTTAAATGGTTTGTGGAGGGTCTGCTCACCGGCGCTTACTGTTTCGGCGGAGAGGAGAGCGCCGGAGCGAGCTTCCTGAGGAGGGACGGCACCGTCTGGACGACCGACAAGGACGGCCCCATCATGGACCTGCTGGCAGCGGAGATGACCGCCCGCACCGGCAAGGATCCCGGGCGAACTCTACCGGGAACTGACGACCCGGTTTGGAACGCCGTGCTACACGCGGATCGACGTTCCCGCCACGCCAGGCGAGAAGGCGGCGATGGAGCACCTATCCCCGGAGGCGGTTACGGTGAAAGAGCTGGCAGGGGAGCCGATTCTGGCCAAGCTGTCTGCTGCTCCGGGAAACGGAGAACCGATCGGTGGCCTGAAGGTGGTGACGGCGAGCGGCTGGTTTGCGGTTCGGCCGTCGGGAACGGAGAACATCTACAAGATCTACGCTGAGAGTTTGAGAGACCAGGCCCACCTGGAGGTGATCGTCAAGGAGGCCCAGGGGGTGGTCAGCAAAACGCTGGCGGGCTCAAACGTCTGAAATGAACCATGGACCTATCCACCCAAGAAGCTGATCGGTTAGATGTGTCGCGGTTGTCAGGCGACTCACCGTGCGTGGTTACGTTTTTAAACAAAGGAGGAACAAGATGAGACTTCCTTCACACAAAACCAAGATCGTCTGTACCATCGGGCCTGCATCCGAATCTCCCGAAGTGCTGAAAGAGATGATACAGGCGGGTATGAACGTAGCGCGGCTCAATTTCTCTCACGGGGACTTCGCCGCCCATAAGAGGGTCATCGAGAACCTCCGGGCTGCATCGGCGTCGCTCGGACGCCGTATCGCGATCATGGCTGACCTCTCCGGACCGAAGATACGCATCGGGAAACTTGCTGCGGAGCCGATCGAGCTGAGGGTGGGCGATCCCTTCACCCTCACGACAGACGACATTGTCGGCGACAAGACCCGAGTCTCCGTCTCCTTCGTCCGTCTTCCACAATCCGTGAAGCCGGGAGACACGCTCTTCCTGAATGACGGGTACATCCAGCTCGA